>VGGV01000020.1 GCA_016868455.1 Bacteroidota bacterium | reverse complement strand
ACCACTACGGCTTACACAAGGATTGATGTTAATCTTGGACCTGCCATACCGGACGGCATCTATGTAGTTGAATTGCTCAACGCTGCCGGAAAGAGGGTGGGTGCGAGGAAGATCGTAGTGAAGAAATGAATTTAAAACAGTGAAAGGGCTTCTGATACAAAGCCCCGGCGTAAAGCGCCGGGGCTTTTTTAATGTTTGTATTCCGTGGTTTAAGGCAATTGGCGGTATCTTCTTTTTCGCAGGGCATGTAAAAATCTTAATCGGGGTTCAGGGATTCCTTAAATTTCATGATAAGGCGTTTCGGCAAACTGTTCCAATGCAATTTGATTCTTATTATCCTTCCGGCTGGTCCCTTGAAATAAGTATTTATTTTTTTTGGCTGGCTGCCGTCAATACATCCGGAGGTTCGCTTACCCATTGAATAAATACATGGATTTCAAATTAACCATAGGGCAAGCAAATACTCTGTAATGGCTGGTTTTTTGATGCTGACGGAGATTTCCTTCCGGCGCATAGTTGTTAATGTGCCCCGGTAAAAATCCCGATGGTATTGCGGACTTTTAATGATCCATTTCTAAAGTTTTATGATCCAGCTGATAATTACCTGAATAATGCCGGTCAGTCCTGTGTTCTGCGGGTAATAAAAAAAAGACCCGGCATCTGAATGGCCGGGACTCTTGTTTAATTCTTCAGCAACTTTACTTTACTACTATGCCTTTAGGGTCTTTTACAAAAAGATAAGCGTCGCTTTCAACAAAATCATTCATCTGGATCTGTACAGAAAATGGTTTACTGTTCTTCAGTGAAAACTTAGCCGGGAATATTCCGTACCCGATATTGGAGTAAGTCAGCCTGAATTCATTGTTGTCCATGTAATCCATATTCCCAATCAGTTCGGGGTGGCGCTGGAAACGGCAGATCAAACCATCGTTGTTTTTGGTGATAGTAATTTTACCGTACACTGTATTATAATAAGTGCCTGTGTAATCCTCCAGTTTAAAAGGGGGCACATCTTTTTTATCCACCCTTGCCTGCATGGCAGCCAGGGAGTCGTCAACCGCTTTTTTAGCCGGCACATAAAAATCCCATAGAAATTTGCTCCTGTCGGTATAGGCCACACCGAGGTAAGCATCGAGCAACTGATAGCGGAGGGCCTCGAAAAAGCTTTGATTATCGTTATTGGTCAGGATGGTAATGCCTAATTTTTCCTCGGGCACAAAACATACATTGGTTACATGCCCGAATGCGCCGCCGGTGTGCCAATATACCTGTCTTCCGCTGTAATCGGCAGAATAAACGCCGAGGCCATAGCCCTCGAAATGAGTGGGATAATACGGCGATTTGCGGCTTCCGGTGAGTATATTGATGTCACGGGTTTTTTGAATAACCCGCCAGGGCAGCACCTGCCTTCCTTCATACCGGCCGCTGTCTAATTGCATGATGAGCCATTTACCCAGGTCTTTCACACAGCTTACCATGCTGGTGGCGGGGCCCAGGTTATCAACATTATCATAAGGCAGAATGCTGAGCGGGCCGTAAAGATTATTATAAGGCAGGGCCACATTGTCATGCAGTGCCAGACCAGCAGTATTCATATGGGTTTCCGTCATCCCTAAGGGGGTAAGGATATTGTCCTGCACATATTTTTCCCAGGTTCCCCCTGTTACTTTTTCCAGAACACGGCCGGCTACGAGGAAAGCGGAATTACAATAGCCATAATCCTGGCGAAATTCACCGGAGGGTTTCAGGTAACGCATTTTCCAGATAATGGAGTCTTTGGCAAGATTAGAATCCCAGAATGTAAAATCGCCCTGGAATGTCTTCAGCCCGATCCGGTGGCAAAGCATGTCGCGGATAGTGGCCAGCCGGGTAGCCGTGCTGTCGTATAAACGAAACCAGGGCAGGTATTTGTTGACTTTATCATTAAGCGATAATTTTTTTTCATGATCTAACTTGGACACGGCGGTTCCTGTAAAAAGTTTGGTATTGGAGGCAATGATAAAAAGGGTGGTTTCATTCACCTTACTCGTTTGGTTTTTATCAATGATACCATAACCGGAGCTGAAAATCACTTTCCCGTCTTTAATGATGGAAATGGCAAGGCTGGGTATTTGCCATTGTTGCATCCCCCGTTTTATATAAGCGTTAAGGCTGTCGGTAACAAAGGAAGGGGTGCCTGGAGGAAATTCACGGACCGCCATTGACTCAGATATTACCCCGCTTTTAGTTTCCCGTTTTAAATCCTCTACCTGTTTTTTTTGTTCAGCCTCGGCTTGAATCCGCTCCTCTTCATACTTTTTGTGGTTTTCTGCCCTTTTTGTTGTAACCACTTTTGTGGTGTCCGGTGAAGTAAAGGTGGATATGTTTTGTGCATCTGCCGCCCGGCAGCAAAACAGGAAGAAACAGGCTGTTAAAAGCTTTCTGAAATACTTATTGATAACAAAAGCACTTTGCATACACATTTTGTATTTAGCGATGAAATTACAGAAAATAGAAACCCGGAGATATTGACGGGGCTTTAATATTTTAAATGGCAAACCCGGTTGCTGTAAACTTTGTTTTACGGTAATATGTTCAGAACAAATAATTCGGCAGGGAAACGCTTATTTATACTCACCGAATATTTCTCTTAAAGTGTCGGCTATTTCACCAAGGGTGCATTTGTTTTCTACCGCTTCCAGCACAACGGGCATTATATTTTCCGCGGAAGAAGCTTTATCGCTCAGCAGCTGAAGCAGCTGATCGCATTTGGCTTTGTCCCGGCTGTTGCGGAACCGGGCCAGTCTTTCGGCCTGTGCCTGGCGTACCTGGTCGTTTATTTTCAGCAGCGGAAGGGTTTCTTCCTCCTCCAGCTGGAAGCGGTTCATTCCTACAATTATCTTTTCACCGTTTTCAATCTTACGCTGGTATTCGTATGCGCTTTTGGCTATTTCATTCTGGATAAAACCCTGTTCAATGGCGGCAACACTTCCGCCCATGGCATCAATTTTTTCCATAAGGAGAGTGGCGGCTTTTTCCATTTCATGGGTAAGGTTTTCGGTATAGTAGGATCCTGCCAGGGGGTCTGCCGTATCGGCCACACCGCTTTCAAAAGCCACTATCTGCTGTGTGCGCAGGGCAATTCTTGCAGCTTCTTCAGTAGGCAGGCTCAGTGCTTCATCAAAACCATTGGTGTGGAGCGATTGTGTTCCGCCCAGCACGGCAGCCAGTGTTTGTATGGTTACCCTTGCAATATTATTCTGCGGTTGCTGCGCCGTAAGCGTACTGCCGCCGGTTTGCGTATGAAAACGCAGCATCATGGCTTTAGGATCGGTGGCGCCGAGGCCTTTCATTATCTGCGCCCACATTTTACGGGCGGCCCTGAATTTAGCCACTTCTTCAAATAAATTATTGTGGGCATTGAAGAAGAAAGAAAGCCGCCTGCCGAATACATTTATATCAAGCCCCCTTTTAAGTGCGGCTTGTACATAAGCCTTGCCATTGCTCAGGGTAAAAGCAATTTCCTGCGCTGCGGTGCTGCCTGCCTCACGGATATGATAGCCTGAAATGGAAATGGTATTCCACTTAGGCATCTCCCGGCTGCACCATTCATAAATGTCGGTGATGATGCGCATAGATGGCTTGGGGGGGTAGATATAAGTGCCCCGTGCAGCATACTCTTTCAGGATATCATTCTGTATCGTTCCGTTAAGTTTTTTCAGATCAGCCCCCTGCTGCCGGGCCAGCGCAGCATACAGCGCCAGCAATATAAAGCCGGTAGCATTGATGGTCATGGAAGTGCTGACATCTTCCAGTTTTATGCCGCTGAAAAGAACCTGCATGTCTTCAAGGCTGTCAATGGCCACGCCGGTTTTCCCCACTTCTCCTTCCGCTAGCGGATGGTCGCTGTCATAACCAATCTGTGTGGGTAAATCGAAAGCCACACTTAAACCGCTTACACCTTGTGAGAGTAAATAGTGATAACGCTTATTACTTTCTTCAGCCGTTGAAAAGCCTGCATACTGGCGCATGGTCCAGAGTTTTCCCCGGTACATATTGGGCTGTACACCCCGGGTAAAGGGAAACTGGCCGGGTTTTTCATCCTGCAGCCCCTGCGTATCTTCTTTGCCGTAAACGGGTTTGATCTCCATACCGCTGTCCGTATATTTTTTTGGCTCACTCATTGCATGAGTTTTTTTAAAAATAAGTTCAGAACTGCCAGGAGCAACTGAACAAGAACCGGAAGCCCGGTCTTGTTTCTTGATAGGGTGTATTGAAATGAATATTATCCCTGCGGTTATAATATTCCTTTTTCCCTTTCAGCCATATAAGTTTTGGTCCGGCGCCAGTTTCCAGCGCCAACCTTTTTGAGAAATTGAATTTCAGGCCCAGCGCTGCACCGGGGCTTAGTTCAAAAGCCCTGAACCCCTCATACCGGGAAGTATCATAAATGGCAATATGCCCCGGTTCCGAAGTTCTCTCACCTGTTTCAAGAAAAAGCGAATAAAAATAGGTCAGTTTTTTACTGATGGCAGTAAAATAGAAAAGGCGTTCAACCGTAAGCCATTTCCGCTGGTACGATTCGGCATCTACTGCCACGGAACCGCCTGACATGGAGTAAAGTATTTGCCAGGATTTTTTCTGTGATTGGTCCAACCGTTCATAACCGATATTACCAATGCCAAAACCGCTTTGAGAGGGAAATCCTATAAAACCAAACTTAATCCTGTTTTGCTGCCCCATCATTACTGAACTCACAAGCAGCGACAATATCAGGGGGGCCTTCTTCATGTCATCAGTTTTTTTGCTTCAAAGTTCAGTGCCTGCAATACCAGTTCATGTATGGGGCCGTTGGGCTGCGACATAATGAGCTCCAGAATTTTCTTATTCAGGTCGGCGGCTGATGCTTCAGGCGGCAGCAGGGCAGCTACTTTAGTAACGATCATGATATTCTGCTCCTTCAGGTTGCGCACGGCATCCCAGCTTACGGGGCTTACATATAATTGCTGGGTGCTGTTATATTCAAATTCGGCCTTAATGTTTTCAGTCAGTATGATCTTCATTTCATAGGCCGAGATGCCGGGCTGGCTTAACCGGCAGATGAGGTTGGGCAATGCAATCCTCTCCGTAAGCAATACAAGCCGCTCATAGGCCTGCAGCTTTAGTTGCCCTGTATTGGATATTCCGTTTGGAGAAACCGCATCAGGCTTTGCCGGTTTTTTTAAAAAGGCGGCGATGGCCAGTAAAAAGGCAAGAACGGAAACAATCAGGCTGACGGTAGCATTATCCATAATAAAGCATTGTATAGCACAGCAAAAATAGGGAAGGGAGGGGGTTAATCAGGTGATTAGTTAATTGGTAAATAAGTTAACCTGGCAATGACAGGAAAATTCCTTTTTCCGGAAGCGATGATCTGGTATCGCAACAAAAGAGTTTTTATTTTTGTAGTATGGAGACTCTACAAACAATACCGGTTACCCTTACCGATAGCGCCCTGGCTGAAATAAAAAAACTCATGGTGGCAGAAGGCTTTGACCCTACACAGCGGCTGCGGGTGGGTGTAAAGGGCGGCGGATGTTCGGGCATGACCTATGTGCTGGGTTTTAACCACCCCAAAGAAAATGACCACAGATTTGAAATTGATGGCATACCCTGCATTATGGACAAGGCACATGAGCTGTATTTGTACGGCATGCAGGTGGACTGGCAGGACGGGCTGAATAACCGCGGCTTTACCTTTAAAAACCCCAATGCCAGCAGCACCTGCGGCTGCGGGACGAGTTTTGCGGTCTGATATTATACCTCATTGAATTAAAAAACCTCCCATCGGGAGGTTTTTATTTTAGTTGCGCTCAATGAATTTATTTAACTCTTTACAACAGCAGGTTCAGGTTTGGGAGCTGCTTCCATTGTCTTTTTGCCCAGCGCCCGGCGGCCACCGAGGTCAACCAGTATCGGCGCTGCAACAAAAATGGAAGAATAAGTACCCGTTACCACACCAATCAGCATAGCAAAGGCAAATCCTTTCGTTACTTCACCACCCACCAGGAAGAGAATAAGAATGGTGAGGAATACCGTTAGCGAGGTCATGATGGTACGGCTCAAAGTTTCGTTGATGGCCCGGTTGATGACTTCGGTACGGGGCGCATTGGGCATCAGGCTGCTGTCTTCCCGGATACGGTCAAATACAATTACCGTATCGTTCATAGAGAAACCGATTACGGTGAGCACCGCGGCAATAAAATGCTGGTCAATCTCCAGCGGGAAGGGAACAATATTGCGGGCAAAGGAAAAAACAGCCAAAGTAACAAATACGTCGTGCAGCAATGCCACAATGGTGCCGAGTGAATACCTCCAGTCACGGAAACGTACAAATATGTAAAGGAAGATAATTACCAGGGCAAAGACAGTGGCCTTTACGGCGCCGCTTTTCAGGTCATCGGATATGGTAGGAAGCACTTTATTGGAACCCAGTTTGTACTGCGTATCAAATTTTTCGTACGTAATGCCCTGCGGCAGGTGATTTATCAAACCTTCCATCAGTTTGCTTTCCACAATGGAATCAGCAGTGATACTTGGGTTATCGATCTGGTAGGAAGTGGTAATGTCAAGAGTGGAATTATCACCCACTGTTTTGATAATGGGGTTTTCACCTCCAAAAGCAACCCGGAGATCGGTTCTCGCCTTTTCAACATCAACCGGTTTGTCAAATTTTACCTGGAAACTGCGGCCTCCGTTAAACTCCACCCCATAGTGAAAGCCATTGAAGTACGAAGCAATACCCAGCGCCAGCACAATTACTGAAATAACATAGGTGTACTTTCTGTATTCAATGAATTTGAATTTGGCATGCTGGAAAATACGGCGGGAGATGCCGGTAAAATATTGCAGGTGTTTTTTCTTGTTAGTGAAAATATCGGTTATCCAGCGGCTTACAAGGATACCGCAGAAAAGAGAAAGCAGGATACCGATTATCTGTGTTGTTGCAAATCCTTTCACCGGGCCCAAACCGAAATAGAACAGGATAATGGCTGTAAGGAGGGTGGTAACATGGGCATCAAGCACCGGCGGCAGTGAGCGGCGGTACCCGTCATTGATGGCAGGTATATAACCCTTTCCCCTGGTCAATTCTTCCTTGATGCGTTCATAAATGATTACGTTGGTGTCAACTGCCATGCCGATGGTAAGTACCAGACCGGCTATACCGGGAGCCGTAAGTGTGGCGCCCAAACCAGCCAGGATACCCACGGTAAACAGCAGGTTCAGTATTAGGGCAATATTGGCCACCCATCCGCTGGTGTTATAATATACCAGCATCAGCAGGAAGATTACAACAAACGAAATGATGAAAGCCTTTGATCCGCCTAAAATTGCTTTTTTACCCAGCGTGGGCCCCACCTGCTGGTCCTGCACAATCTTGGCCGGGGCATCCAGTTTACCGATTTTAAGGATATTGGCAAGATCGGTAGCCTGCTCAATGGAAAAGTTACCGGTGATCTGGGAACGGTTGCCCAGTTTACCTTCGGCTATAGGGGCTGAATACACCACGCCATCCAGTACGATAGCAATAGGAATTTTATCCCTGAAACTTTTTTCAGTGATCTTACCCCATTCAATAGCACCTGCATTGTTCATTTCAATGGAAACAATGGGCTTGCCGGTATTGTCGTATTGAGGTTCAGCTTTTGTGATGGCATCGCCTTCCAGTGGCGCTTTTTCACGGTTATAGGTGCGCAGCACATAAAGGGGATATTGTTTGGTGCTAACCCTGCTTGCTTCCCCCCAGGCAAAAACAGCATCAGGCGGAAAATGGCGGCGTAACGGGTCTGATGTGAGATACTCCATCACTGCCGAAGTATCTTTCAGGTTTACCAGGCCAATGCCTTCGCCGGCGCCAAGCTGAATAAACTCCTGGATACTTCTTTTCTGCGCTGTTACTTCATTGGTTTTTTCAGCAGTGTCAATATTTTTTGACAGAATATGTTTAGTTGTATCGGGTGTCTGATTCTTTGTTGTATCAGGATTTGTTCCTGGTGTTGTATCGGGAGCAGCGGGAACGGAATCTGTTAAAGTCCCTTTCAGGTAAGCATCAAATTCGTTATCAAAATTCACAAACGCCTGTCCCAGGTCGGTAAGCTTATAAGTTTCCCAGAACTGAAGGTTGGCGGTGCTCTGCAGCAGTTTTCTCACCCTTTCTTTGTCTTTTACGCCGGGCAGCTCCACATTGATCAGGCTTCTTTCTTTAATGGGGTTAATGGATGGTTGCGCCACACCAAACTGGTCAATACGTTTGGTAAGTTTATTATACGTTCTGTCAAAAGCTTCGTTGGCCTGCTGTCTATAGCTTTCTACTTTACTGTCAGAAGAATTGATATCAATCTGACCGGAAGCGCCGCCGGCAAACAGGGATGCAAGCGGACGAACCCTTTCCGGCTTTCCGTATTCTTCTACAAACAGAGTAACAAAATCAGCGCCGCTGTTGGCCTTGCGGTTATTGGCATTTTGCAGGGCTGCCAGGAAATTGGGGTCTTTGGAATCATTGGCAAGGGAGCGGAGCAAACCGGTCATTTCCACCTCCAGCGTTACACTCATACCGCCCTGCAGGTCAAGCCCCAGGTTCAGTTCTTCCGCCTTGGCTTTTTTGTAACTCACAGCGCCGTTGATGCCGTAGGTAATGATCTTATCCTTGGTACTGTCGAGCAGTTTATCAAGACGCTGCTGGTACATCTTGTCCAGGCTATCCTGGTATCTGATTTGTAATTCTTTGTTGTTCGGAAATTTTTCAAGGGCGGATGGAAAATTCTTTTTTACATATGCCCTGGCACGGGTCTCCATTTTCTTTTCATGCTGGCGCACAAACCAGGTATAGGAAAGCTGATACAGGGAGTAAATAATAAGCAGAACTGTAAAAAAACGAACCAGGCCTTTCAGTTGCATACAATGGGTGATTTACAGATTAGCCCCTGCGTTCTATCCTGAACAGTACAAGGGGTTTATACGATTTTTAAGGACGGCAAAGATAGGGATTCAGGGCGTAAACTGGTGCAGGCAGAGAGGGCTAATTTTTGCCGGCCAGAAAACCTTTTTCAGGTGGTTTTCAGCGTTTTAAATATGAAGTAAGTAAGCCCTGCAAAAAGTAGGAAGGCAATGCCTGCATAAATAACCGGTAAGTAAGTTTTTGCTTTGTCCGCCTTCCGCAATAATATGCTTGTTATCACAAGCCGGGCCGGGATAGGTTTGCTTTTAAGCATTAAGGCCATAGCTGTTGCACCAGGGCCTGTTAATTTCAGGTATTAATCCATTCCCAGTTCTAATTTTAGAACTAATTTACCGTTTATGAAAGCGTTTTGCCGTATAATTTCCCGGGGCATTTTCACAATAACCATGCTTATGACAGCTGCAGCGCCTGCCATCACTCAACCCAATACCAAAGACACACTGCTTGCAGGGCTGATGGGGCGCCACCTGGATCAATTCGGGCAGGTGCTGGCCGCAACAAATGATTTGAACGTACAGATTATTTATACACAGATTAACAGGACCCGGAAAGGAAAAATAAAATTCACCGATCACTATTTCAATGTGGACAATGAAAAATATTTTTACCCGGCCTCCACGGTAAAATTTCCGGTGGCTGTTCTGGCCCTGCAGAAACTGAATGAGCTGAATGTGCCCGGGCTGAATATGCACAGTACCATGATCACCGGTGAGGCAGGAGACAGGCAAACTGAAGTGTGTAACGACCCCACTGCGCCTGACGGGAGGCCCACGATTGCCCATTATATTAAAAAAATATTGCTGGTAAGCGATAATGATGCATTCAACCGCCTCTATGAATTTTTGGGGCAGGAGTATATCAGCAATACCCTGCATGGTATGGGGTATACGGATGTGCAGATCATTCACCGGCTGGAAATAAGCCTTTCAGAAGAAGAAAACCGGCATACCAACCCCGTTAGTTTTTTTGACAGCAGCGGAAAACTGCTTTATCATAAACCTGCGGGAAAAAGCAGGTTGCCATATGCCGAACGAAACACCCGGATGGGGAAGGGCTTTATGCGGGGCGGCCAACTGGTAAATGGACCATTTGATTTTTCAAAAAAGAACCGGCTGTTTTTACCCAGCCTTCACTCCATGTTAAAAAGTATCATGTTTCCTGAATGGGTGGAAAAAGAAAAACTGTTTAACCTGACTGCAGAAGATTATGTTTTTCTCCGCCGCTATATGTCCATGCTGCCGCAGGAATCAAAATGGCCAAAATATGATACGGCTGAAGCATGGGATACCTACGTAAAATTTCTTTATTATGGAGCAGAGAAAGGTATGCATGAGCCGCATATCCGCATTTTCAACAAAGTTGGGGATGCTTACGGATTTTTGATAGATGCAGCGTATTTCACCGACTTAAAAAACAATACTGAGTTTATACTGAGCGCTGTTATCCATTGTAACAGCGACGGTATTTATAATGACAACCGGTATGATTATGACAGCGTTGGTTTTCCGTTTATGAAAAACCTCGGCCGGCTGATTGCTGACTATGAGCTGAAGCGGAGCCGGAAAGTGAAACCGCCTCTTCGTTCTTTTTTATTTAACTATGCTGACTGAAACCGATAAACTTTATCTCCGGCAAGTTACATTTGCAGCAGGGGATTATTTTCGGTGTAATCCATTTTCAAATCAGTTATAATGCAGCTATCATCTTTATTGCAGCGGTTTAATGAACCCGAAACACTGAGAATGGCCAAACTGGGGCGGGAGCTTCGGGCAAAAGGTGTTGATGTTATAGACCTCAGTCTGGGCGAACCTGATTTTGACACGCCGCAGCACATTAAAGAGGCTGGGATCAAAGCGATTAATGACAACTGGAGCCACTATCCCCCTGTGGCAGGTTTTCCGGATCTGCGGGAAGCTATTTGTCAAAAATTCAAAAGAGACAATCAGCTTGAATATAAACCTGAGCACATCGTTGTATCCACCGGCGCCAAACAAAGCCTTGCCAATGCCATTCTTGCCCTGGTGGATGAAGATGATGAGGTCATCATTCCCACTCCGTTTTGGGTTACGTACAGTGAGCTGGTGAAGATTGCAAGAGGAAAAGTGGTGGAAATTCATACTACTCCTGCCCAGGGTTTTAAAATCTCAGCTGCACAACTGGAAGCTGCCATTACTTCCCGTACCAAACTTTTTCTTTTTTCTTCACCCTGCAATCCCAGCGGGGCAGTGTACTGCCGGGATGAACTGGCTGCACTGGCTGCAGTGTTTGTAAAATATTCCGGCATCTTCATCCTTTCGGATGAGATTTATGAATACATCAATTTTACAGGCAGACATCACAGCATGGCTCAGTTTGAATCGTTGCAGGACCGGGTGGTGGTAGTAAACGGGCTGAGCAAGGGATTTGCGATGACAGGCTGGAGGCTGGGATATTTAGCAGCGCATCCTGACATTGCCAAAGCCTGTGAAAAAGTGCAGGGACAGTTTACCAGCGGCGCCAATACCATTGCACAAAAAGCTGCCGTTACAGCCCTCACATCAGACCTGCGCCCAACTATGGAAATGAAGGAAGAATTTGCCCGGCGCAGAAAAAGAGTGCAGGAACTTGTAAAAGATATTCCGGGACTGCAATGCCCCGAACCGGAAGGTGCATTTTATGTATTTCCGGATGTAAGCCGCTTCTTCGGGAAAACAGACGGTGAAAACATCATTCAGAATGCAGCGGACTTTTCCATGTACCTGCTTAACACGGCTCATGTATCCTCCGTTATGGGCGATGCTTTCGGGGAACCCCGCTGTGTACGTTTTTCCTTTGCCAACAGCATGAAAAATATTGAAGAAGGCTGGAAGCGCATCGGGAAAGCGCTGGCAAAGCTAAAATGATCACCTTCCTTTTCTCAGGTAAATATTCAGCGAAAACAAATTCTTTTTCAGCGAAGACAGCGCCACAGCATAAGGTGTGGTGGCGGCATTATCTTTTATATCGGTAAGCCCGCTTCATTGATCAGTTCTTCTGCCAAAGTTGTTTTGGCATCCAGTGTATGGGGATTTCCGGGAACCCTTTTTTCTAACTGCCGGTAATAATCTTCTGCTGATGCACTCCCGGTAAGGTTATTTGATCTGATGGCCCTGTTAAACCGGTTGTAGGTTTCAATCAGATTGGTATCTGCTGCATATCTTTCATAACCGGTTGGTGTAAAACCGTCAAATGAGTTGCCGCCACGGCGATTTTTTCTTTAAGCCATTTTTGCAAATAAGCTGCGTCCACACGGCTCACAATCCTGTCATTAAACTCGGTGCAGCAGAAGAAAGGGTCCTGTTTTCTTTTAAACCGTTCCTGTGCCACTGATGGGGCATTCTTGTCAACATAAGTTTTGATTTTCCCGAATGTCACTTTACTGTCTGCACGGCCGCCTTCCGTGTCGGCCACGCCGCTGAGCCCGTCAACCAGGTACCAGGTAAAAAGGCCGTGGCCATTACCGATAGTTGCGTCTTCCAGCGATTCCTGGCCGGCTGCAGTGGCCAGCATCATGAGCTCGCCAACTTTTTTTTCTGAGATGACCGTGTTTAGATAATCAAGTCCCTGTTGCCCGCCCGGCAGTTCATTGGAACGGCAGGCATCCATCACAAAAACAACTTCCACACCTTTGGTGGTTTCATTGGCAATTTTCTTTTTCAGGTTATACAGCTGAATGGCCCCGCCCACTAGGTAATTGTTTTTATCGCCTGCGGGGTTGCAGTCGTGGCTTAAAAAGAAATACTGGTCTTCATCAATGGCATCGCCATGCCCGGCGAGGTAAATAAAAAGCCTGTCGCCTTTTTGCAGTTGTTTGGCCCGCAGCCACTGAAACCCTTTAGTCCAGAAAGCGGAGGCAAGGGCTTCTTCGTTCAGCAGCATATAAATATTATCATCCTTCAGCGCTCCGCCGCCGGGTGATTTCAGAAAATCCCTGAAAAGTACAGCGTCTTTATCAGCATAGCTCAGCGGCCGCACATATTTGTATTTGGGAATGCCTACTATAATGGCAAATGATTGAGGGCCCTTGATGGGGGTATCCCTGAACTTCAGCGGGGCTTGTGCAGCAATTTGGTAACAGGCAATTGAAAGAAAAACAGCGACCGGCAGGAGCAGCTTTTTCATATTTCCGGTTTAAAGTGCGGTAAAAGACATCAGAAAAATAGTGAATTTCCACAATATCAGCTTTATTCTTTACCCACGGTAAGCCTGAACAGGGTGCTGCTTCCGTTATCATTATCTGCTGCAAGTAATAGATGAAACTGTTTTTTGGTTTCTTTCATGATGCATACGGATTCAATCTTTTGTCCTTTAAAACGACTGTCCATTGCATCCAGATCTATGATTTTATCGGGAAGAATGGTCTTGTGCATTCTTTTTGAAGAAATGTTCTTCACTATCCACAGGTAACTTTTACCGATAGTGCCGTCATCAAATCTGTTACGGGTATCTTCGGTGGATAGAGTCATGATTAAGATATCGCTTTCTTGCGAATAACCAAGACCTGAAATACCGCTGAAGGATGTGCTGTCAGTGTTTGCGCCGGTCACGGTAACATTTATTTCTGTTTTTGATTGATTCAGCCAGAAATTATGCCGGGTAAATATCAAATGATTTACCGGGTAACCTTTACTGCCGCGGCAGGAGAGGATTATTCCAGCTGATATTACAGTCATGCCTTCTATATTTAATTCCTCAATGCTATTGGAAGTAAGGCGCTGATAAAAAGTATCAAGCCGGATGCTGTCTATTTGCCGTGTGACAGGATCTATGATCAGGGCGGTATTGCGGCAGGGGGTCAGTGAGCCGGACCCGGCGAGAAATAATTTACCGCCGGGTAAAACGGCGATCGCTTCCAGGTCGGGTTTTACCGCTTTGGGTATTCTTTTTTCGGGGAATGAATACAGTGAGATGGAATCAATGGCATTTAAATTACTGTCAAGCACCAGCAGGTTATTGGCATCATCGCCTATGATATATATTCTGTTGTTCAGAATTTCAATGCCGGAGGCGGAAGGATAGTGGGGAAGCGGTTTTACTTCCTGAAGTATTTGGATGTTACGGCAGGATAGAAAGAAAAAGCAACATATCAAACAAAATGCCCTTAAAAAGGGGTGAACCACATAGGAAGATAGGTACATAGGCTGTCACATAGATTTTCTTATTCGGCAGGCAGCATTGAAAATAAATTATTAACAAGGGTTCTTTGACCTTCTTTGAAAATATTGGTACAATGGAAATTTATTATTATTCCCTTTGGTTTCCCAAGCATTTGCATATAAGAAAGCAAAATTGCTTCATGTACCGGCAAGAGTCCTTCTAGTGCCTTAAGTTCGACACATAAAATGTCTTCCACTAAAACATTCAGCCGTTATTCGGCGTCTAATTCAAGTTCTTTATATCGTACCGGAACCCAGAATTGGTTTTTGAATGCAATGCCTCTAAGGGTCAGCTCTTTTAGAAAGCATTTCTCATAAACACTTTCTATTAGGCCGGGACCAAGATGTTTATGCACTTCAATGGCACATCCAATAACTTTATAAGTTAACTCATCTAAATACCTTTTTGTTAATCTCATATATTCTATGTGTTAACCTATGTTTCTATTGTGCCTATGTGGTTCAAACAAATTTTTATATTATTTACAAAATCAGTCAAACTTATTCTCCCATCCTTCTTTCTTCAGCTTTTCCACCTTTTCAATCACTTCATTGTTCAGTGATTTTTTGTAATGAGAGACGGTAAGGGATATTTTTTCATCGGCCGTGCCGAGAATTTCAGCAGCCAGGATACCTGCATTTTTTGCTGCATTCAATGCGACAGTGGCTACCGGTACCCCGTTGGGCATTTGAAGAATGGATAGAACAGAGTCCCAGCCGTCAATGGAGTTGGATGATTTGATGGGAACGCCTATTACCGGCAGTGTAGTTACAGATGCCACCATGCCGGGAAGGTGTGCGGCGCCGCCGGCACCGGCAATAATTACTTTGAGGCCTCTTTCTTTTGCTTTTTGGGCATACTCAATCATGCGGTGCGGGGAGCGGTGGGCCGACACAACGGTTACCTCATGCGGTATGTCAAACTGTCTGAGAATATCTGCAGCCGCCTGCATAACATGCAGGTCGCTGTCGCTGCCCATGATGATGCCAACAAGTGGGTTCATTGGAGAAATTATATTCAAAAGTAACGAGAAACCAGCAACATGCAGCAAGAATCTACTTCACCAAATCTCCTTTTAACCTTAATAATTCTGTTTCCGCCAGTTTGGTATTGTACCTTGCGGCGATTAAGCGGTTGTAAGCGTCTTCGAGGCTTTTTTGCGCTTCGCGGAGCTGGATATAAGGGGTAGCGCCGAGTTTATACACCTGGAAAATGATGTCCACATTTTCTTTGGCCAGCAAAATATTTTCTTCTTCCAGTGCCAGTGTTTTCTTTTGCTGTTCATATGCATAGTAGGCATTAAGCACACTCAGTTGAAGAAGGGACTTCTGATTGTCATACAACAGTTGCTGATATTGTATATCAAGTTCTGCCTGCCGGATGTTGCGTTTTACCGTAAAGTTGTTCAATATCGGGATGGTAGCAGTAATCCCGATATTACGGCCAATATTACGGCTGAAGAGCGGCTGAAAGGGGTTGACGGTTGCTTTATTATTATTTCTGCCATAACTGTAGCCTGAGTTAAAATTGATAACCGGGAAACGCTCTGCCTTTCTCTCCTTCAATGTAAGGCCGGCAATGGTGATATTCTTCCGGGCGATCTGGAGTGCAGGATTGCCATTTTCAATACCTCCCATTATATCTATCAATAAAACATTCATGTTAAGCGGAATGGAATCGCTTACATCATACGGGGAAACCTGTGTTACATTCATAACCTGGTTAAGTTGTTCTTTCAGTTGGGCAATCAGGGTTTGCTGCTGCCATTGTGCAGACTTCTGGGCATTAAGGTCTACTTTGCTCTGCAACACTTCTGGTTTTGTGCCAACTCCGATGTCCAACCTGTATTGAGCCAGTTTGGCCCGTTCCCCGGTTAATCCTATTTGCTCTTCCACTGCTTTTAATTGCTGCTTTTGCCGAACGATATTGTAATAATTGGTAATTACAGCCGCCACCGTGTTGATGATTTGGTTTTTAATTGCCAGTTCGCCGAGTGAAACCAGTTCCTTCGCTTTATCCCTTGTGGCAAACATCTTCATTCCGTCAAATAAAGTCCAGTTCAGCTGCACACCCAAATTATATGTGTTGGACTGGATATCGTTCAGTTCCCGTTGAGTGCCGTCATTGAACCGCTGTTTTTGGGCATTGTTGTTCCAAACACCGGCAGCATTTGCATTCAGCCGGGGAAGAAATGCTGCATTGCGGAATGAATAATCAAGAGCAGCCACCATGGAATCATTCTTTGACAGTCTGATGTCAAAATTATTTTGCAAAGCAGTGGCAATGGCTTCTTCCAGCGTCAGTATTTTATTCTGCCCGTTTGTTAACAAGGGAAATAATATGATAAATAAACTAAGCGGCTTCATCTGTCGTTGCTCTTTTTTTGGATGACATGAACGAATACATGGCCGGCACAATGTACAAGGTAAGTACTAGGGCAAACAACATACCTCCGATGATCACCACACCCAGCGGTATCCGGCTTTTGCCGGCTGAACCGATTGCCAGTGCAATGGGCAATGCACCTAAAGTGGTTGCCAGTGTTGTCATTAAAATGGGCCGGAGCCTTGCCACGGCTGCGTCAATTGCGGCTGGTATTTTCATTTCGCCCCTTCTTCTTTTCTGGTTGGCAAATTCAACAATCAGAATCCCGTTTTTGGTTACAAGACCAATCAGCATGATGATACCGATCTGTGAAAAAATATTCAGCGTCTGGCCAAATAATTTTAATGTCAGTACGGCCCCCGCCAATGCCAGCGGCACGGTAACCATAATAATCAACGGGTCAATAAAACTTTCAAACTGTGCAGCCAGCACCAGAAATATCAGCACCAGCGCCAGCAGGAAAGCAAAGGAAGTGTTGGAAGAACTTTCTGCATAGTCACGGGATGCGCCGCTCAGCGAAGTGGAAAAAGATTCATCTAACAGGTTTTTTGCAATGCGGTTCATTTCATCAATTCCATCGCCGATGGTTTTGCCCGGGACAAGGCCAGCCTGGATGGTAGCGCTTTTGAAACGGTTAAAGTGAAAGATGGTGGGCGGGCTGGCGCTTTCTTCCATATTCACCACATTGTCGAGCTGTATCAGTTCACCCCGGTTGTTTCTTACATAAAAAGATTTCAGGTCAAGCGGATCGTCCCGGTCATTGCGGCCCACCTGCCCGATAACGGGATATTGTTTTCCGTCTTTTATGAAATATCCAAAACGGCGGCCGCTTAATGCAAGTTGCAGTGTATTGCTGATATCCAATACAGAAACACCAAGTTGGTTGGCCTTTAAGCGATCAATTATTATCTGTAATTCAGGCTGGTTGAACTTCAGGTTCACATCAAACCCCTGGAAGACGGGGCTTTTGGAAACCTCTTCCATAAATTTCGGCACCACCTGTTTCAGTTTGTCGAAATTCAGGTTCTGCAACACGAACTGAACGGGGAAAGAACCCCTGCCGCCCAAACCCACTGAGATGGTTTGCTCCTGTATGGCAAACACTCTTACATTGGTATACCTCCTGAACATGCGGCTCATTTGCTGGGACACCTGGTCCTGCGAACGCTTTCTTTCACCGGCATCCACCAGGCCCATACTGATGAAAGAAGCATTGGGGCCGCCACCACCGAACCCAGGCGCAAAAGCAAGCACTACATATTTTTCAGGAATGGAGTCAATCAACTGCTGGGCGATTTCATAATTCACCCGGTCGGTAAAATCAAAATCAGAGCCTTCAGGTCCGGTAATGCTGGTGCGGACACGGTTGCGGTCTTCCATCGGCGCCAGTTCGGAAGGAAGTTTTTTGCCGATAAAATAAATGGCAGCGAGGCAGGCGGTGATAATTACCGGAGTCGCCGTCATTCTTATAGCCATAAAACCCTGCAAACTCCGCCGGTAAAAATTTTCAAGCCAGGTAAAGCAAGGTTCCGTTACCCGGTAAAACCAGGAATGTTTATGCGGATCTTTTTTTGTAAGAAAAATATTCAGCACCGGTGTGAGTGAAAGAGAAACAAATGCCGAAATAAGAACAGCACCGGCGAGAACGATACCAAACTCCCTGAACAGCCGGCCCACAAAGCCCTGCAGGAATATAATGGGCAAAAAAACAATGGCCAGTGTGAGTGAAGTGGCGATTACGGCAAAATAAATTTCTTTGGAACCTTCAAGGGCAGCTTTATGCTTGTTCATGCCCTGTTCCATTTTCTTGAAAATGTTTTCTGTTACCACAATGCCGTCATCCACTACAAGGCCGGTGGCAAGAACAATGGCGAGCAGCGTAAGTACATTGATGGAAAATCCCATCAGGTACATGATAAAAAATGCGCCAATGAGGGAAACAGGGATATCAATCAGCGGACGCAAAGCAATGCTCCATTCCCTGAAAAACAGGAAAATGATAAGCACTACCAGGCCCACGGCGATTGCCAGTGTTTCTTTTACCTCGCTGATGGCTTTTTTTACAAACTGTGTCCGGTCGTATCCCACTTCAAGGATGATATCCGGGGGCATGTCTTTTTTGATCTGTTCTATCCTGTTGTAAACTTCATCGGCAATATCGATCTGGTTGGAGCCCGGCTGGGCGATTAAGCCCATGCTGACCGACGGGACATTATTTTTCCTGGAGGCGCTTTCTTCATTATCCGGTCCCAGCATGGCTTCGCCAACATCCCTGAACCTTACAATCCCTTCTCCGCTTTCCCAGATTATCAGATTATTGAAATCGTCTTCAGTAGTAAGCTTTCCATAGGTTTTTACAATCAGCTGTGTAGTGTTGCCCCGGATTTTTCCTCCGGGCAGTTCTATGTTTTCCCTGTCCAATGCGGCCCGGATGTCGTTGATGGTAAGTTTATAAGCGCCGAGTTTGGCAGGATCAATCCACAGCCGCATGGAGTAACGCCGCCCAAAAACATTGACGGAACTTACGCCGGAAATGGTCTGTAATCGTTCCTGCACCACATTTTCAGCAAAATCAGTAAGCTCCATCAGCCCTTTCCGCTGGCTTTGAATCTGCAGAAATATGATAGGATCCGAATCAGAATCGGCCTTGGTTACGATTGGAAGGGCATCAATATCCTGCGGCAGGTTACCAATGGCCTGCGACACTTTATCCCGTACATCATTGGCGGCTTTTTCGAGGTCAACGTTCAGTTCAAATTCCACGGTAATACTGCTGGAACCCTGTGAACTGTTGGAGGTGATGTTTTTTACTCCCTGCACACCATTAATGGCTTTTTCCAGCGGCTCGGTAATCTGCTGTTCGATGATTTCAGCGCTGGCTCCCACATACGAAGTGCGGACATTGATAACGGCAGGGTCAATGGCAGGGTATTCCCTTACCCCTAAAAATTTATAACCGATAGCCCCAAAGATGATAATCACAATGGAGCAAACCATTGCAAAGACGGGACGTTTTAAACTTAACTCCGATAGATTCATTTTGAATATCGAATACTGAACATGGAATGATAAACGCCGTAGTATTATACTTAATCACCTGCCTGCCGGTTTACCTACCGGAGGTAGGCAGGCAGGTTCAACATTCTTTGTTCATCTGTTCAACATTTATTTCTTTATCGCTTCTGTTTTTATGATTCCCAAAATGCTTTATGGGGTTTGGGGATTCACTTTCGTCAGTTTCACCTCACTATCCGGTTTCAGAAACAACAAACCTGTAGTAATCACTGTATCCCCTTTATTCAACCCGGTTAAAACCTGGATATTACTTGAGTCCCTTACGCCGGTTGTAACTTCTGCAGATACGGCTTTATTGTTTTTATACAGATATACAAGTTTTTTTCTTCCCTGTGGTACAATGGAATTATTGGGTATCATCAGCGCTTCTTCATTTTTGCCGAGCACAATTTTAATTCTGGCAAATGCACCGGGTATCAGTACAGGGTCATTTTCCTTTACCAGGGCTCTCACAGCAAGGCTCCGGGTGGTTTCTTCCACGGCATCTTCTGTTGCCAAAACCGATGCAGTAAAATTTTTATTACTTCCGTCCACGGTAAAGTCAACCGTCTGTCCTTTCTGCACCAGGGCACCATATTTTTCAGGTACATTGAATTGCAATTTGAGCTGGTTTACCTGGCTGATGGTAGTGATGATGGTGCTGGGTGTAACAAAAGCGCCGGGACTCACATTTTTTAATCCCAGTTTTCCGCTGTAGGGGGCATAAATATTTAATTTGGTCCTATTGGCCCTTATGGCTCCCATCTCAGCATTTATGATCCCTATATCTGCCCTGATATTATTTACCTGCAGCACACTCATATCATAATCCTGCTGGCTGATGCCTTGTATTTGCAAAAGCTTTGATGACCTTTGCTCATTTTGTTCAGCAATCTTAAGCTGTATTTCAGATTTTTTAAGTTGTACTTCCAGTTTCTGAAGCTGTGCCTGTAAATCGCCATCGTATAATTTGGCAAGCAAAGTTCCTTTACCTACCATAGCGCCTTCCCGTACATTCAGCAAAACCAGCCGGCCGGAAACTTCGGGATGTATCTCTGTGGATTCATTGGCCAGCAAAGAGCCCGGTACTTCAATGTCAGTATTTAATACTTTGGAAGAAACGATCATGGCCTCTACAGCCAGCGGAGGCTGTTTTTGAAGGCCGCCCGGTGCAGGCTGTCCGTTGCTTTTTTTATCATTGCCACCGCAGGAAGATAAAAAAACAATAAAACCTGTAACGAGAAACTTTAAATAAAACTTCACGGTATATGCCTGTTTAATGCGCTAAAATAAAGCCTTTTTGGCGTAGTGCTGTTGACTTCAGGCAGCTTTTACAGCACTGGTCAGGATTTGGGGATGAGTGTATGTTTTACCCGGTTGGACTTATGCAATAAATCCAGTTTTTCGGAACTGATTATGGTGACATGGCCCATTTTCCGGCCGGGTCTTGTTTCTTTTTTACCGTAAAGATGTACGAATGCATTATCCATTTTCAGCACTTCATCAAGGCCTTCATATTTCACCGGCCCGCTGCAGCCTTCAGCGCCGATGATATTGACCATAATGGAAGGCAGAATAGCATCCGCATTGCCCAATGGGTAACCCAGCAGGATTCTCCAGAGCATATCAAACTGAGAGCTGTAATGTGCTTCAATGGTGTGGTGTCCGCTGTTGTGCACCCGGGGCGCCGTTTCGTTTACAAACACGTCATCGTTCTTGTTCACAAACATTTCAACGGCAAAAATGCCCGGTGATTGAAAGTTTTTTACAACTGCCAATGCAATAGCTTCAACCTTGTACAGGGTTTGCGTATTAAGCTCTGCGGGGCAAAGCTGGTAATCCAGTAAGTTAAGCAACGGATCAAACAGCATTTCCACCGGCGGGTAAAGGACGGTTTCACCTGCCGCATTGACCGCCACCATCTGGGCTATTTCTTTTTTAATAGGGATCAGTTTTTCCAGTACTGCGGGTGCGTTAAATCCCTTTTCCACATCCTCGATTGATTGAATGATCTCCACCCCGCGGCCATCGTAGCCGCCTTCCCCGAGTTTATGAACAGCCGGCAAAAATTTTTCCTGCCGCAGCAATTCGGCCTGGTCATGCGTAACAATGAATTCTGCAGTAGGTATCAGATGCTTGTGGTAATACTGCTTTTGAAAAATTTTATTTTTTATAGTCTTTAATACTGCAGGTTTTGGGTATACTTTCACCCCTTCGGCTTCTAATTTTTCCAGGGCATCCGCATTCACATTTTCAATTTCGATGGTAACAGCATCCAGTCCTTTCCCAAAATTGTAAACAGCCTCAAAATTTTTTATATCGCCTTTGGTAAAATGATGGCAGAGGTGGGCAGCCGGGCATTCATTGTCATTTTCCATCACATAGGTTATTACGGGATAGTTGGCTGCTGCCTGTAAGAGCATTCTGCCGAGCTGACCCCCGCCGAGGATGCCCGCCCTGAGCTGAGCCGGGGAATTTAACATGGCGCAAAAGTAAATAACATACATCAGAGAGTATATTAATGTTGGCAATGATTTTCTACCTTTGTATGCATGTTGCCTGATTACCCACATAAACTTTTTACCGATGAACGCTGCGGTTTCAGCCTGCTGATGGAAACGCTGGCCATGGACCATATTTGATTTTGAATGAAAACTTTAAGAATTGGTGAATTTTCATTTCTAAAATTTCAAAATCATGACGACAGAAACACTTCAGAAAAAACTTCAGGATACTCAAACCGATTTTCTCCCCTTGCAGGGAACCGATTATGTGGAATTCTATGTGGGCAATGCCAAACAGGCCGCTCATTATTATATGAGCGCCTTCGGTTTTCAGGCCCTGGCCTATGCCGGGCCCGAAACCGGTGTAAAGGACAGAGCCAGCTATGCCGTAAGGCAAAATAAACTGACCCTTGTACTTACTACCCCCATCCGCCCGAATAACGAAATGGCCGATCATATTTACAAACATGGCGACGGGGTTAAAGTGCTTGCATTAAAAGTGGATGATGCCACCAGCGCCTGGCAGGAAACAACAAAGCGGGGCGGTAAATCATATATGGAACCGCAGCGCCTGACCGACAAAGACGGCGAAGTGGTACTCAGCGGCATTCATACCTATGGGGATACGGTGCACATTTTTGTAGAAAGGGAAAATTACAGCGGGCCTTTTATACCGGGTTACCGGGCATGGAACAATCCTTATTTTAAACCGGCAGAAACTGGCTTGTTATATGTGGATCACTGCGTGGGCAATGTGGGCTGGAACCAGATGAATCCCCGGGTGCAATTTTATGAAGAGGTGATGGGTTTCCGCAATATTCTTTCCTTTGATGATAAGGATATTTCCACCGAATACTCGGCGCTGATGAGTAAGGTGATGAGTAATGGCAACGGGTATGTAAAATTCCCTATCAACGAGCCGGCAGAAGGAAAAAAGAAAAGCCAAGTGGAGGAGTATCTTGAATTTTACAACGGCGAAGGCTGCCAGCATGTGGCCATGGCCACCCATAACATTGTACACACCGTAACAGAACTGAGAAACCGGGGAGTGGAGTTCCTGCAGGTGCCATCAACCTATTACGATGATCTGCTTGACAGGGTGGGACATATAGAGGAAGACCTGGCGCCACTAAAGGAACTCGGCATCCTCGTTGACCGGGATGATGAAGGATATTTACTTCAGTTGTTTACCAAACCGGTTGAGGACAGGCCCACTTTATTTTTCGAAATCATACAACGTAAAGGCGCCAAAAGCTTTGGGAAGGGGAATTTTAAAGCCCTGTTCGAAGCCATTGAAAGAGAACAGGCAGAAAGGGGGAATTTGTAGTGGTCAATTGGTTAATCAGGTATTGGGTATTAGGAATTAAAGGGAAGCATCTTCCATTAGAAGCCCATTTCCCAATAAACCAATACCCAATTCCCGACATTAGCTATCTTTACCAATAGTTTATCAACATTTCGATAATATTATCCGCCACCCGCCGTTCATCCTAAACCTGGTTAAGATGAAGCAATACCTGATATCCATTATCTGTATTACCGCTGCGCTTGCAGGATATGCCCAGCCTTCGCCTTACAAAGGCGGCAGTAATTCTTTTTCCTTTATTGATTACCAGAAGGGCTTTCCCCGGCCCAGCGAGGCACTGGAAAGAAAAGAAGACACTTTGCAAAAACAATTTGAGGCAAAAAAGCTGAAGTGGCCGGCTAAATATATTTATATCCGTTCTTTTAAATATGACAGCCAGCTGGAGGTATGGGTAAAAAATGAAATACAGGAACCGTTTAAGCTGTTTAAAACCTACCGGGTTTGCGCACTGGCCGGCACCCTGGGCCCCAAACGGATGCAGGGCGATTACCAGGTGCCGGAAGGGTTTTATTATGTGAATGTATTCAATCCCCAAAGCAATTATTACCTGTCATTGGGCATTAATTATCCCAATGCATCCGATAAAATTTTAAGCGATTCCATCAACCCCGGTGGTGACATATACATACATGGCAGTTGCGTAACGGTTGGCTGTATACCCATCCGGGATGAGCAGATTGATGAAGTGTACATCATTGCTGCACATGCCAAAGACCAGGGACAGGATTTTATACCGGTGCATATCTTACCCGTACGGTTTAATGTGGAAAAGAGTGTAAGGTACCTCGAAGGACTTACCAAAGATGACCCTATGCTGAAGAAGTTTGCTGCCACCATGGAAGATGCATACAACTATTTTGAAAAATACAAGCAGCTTCCGGTGGTGATGACCGGCGAAACAGGGGAATATATCATTAATGATGTACTGCCTAAAAAAATAAAAGGTGCAACTGAGGAAAAAAAGCCAAAGAAACCCGCCATGCAGCATCGTACCCGTACCATCGCATCACTGGCTGAAGCGGTGCACCAGTGGCCCCAGTTTCCCGGCGGCGGTGAGGCGTTTATGAAATACCTGGAAAAGCTGGGACATGAACTGGCCGCTTACCTGCCCGAATCCATAAAGAAAGTTTACGTACAGGTTGAGTTCATCATTGATGCAGACGGGGTGCCTGTCAACTTTAAAATCCTGAAAGGCCTGAAGGATGCTGACGAACTCCATGATCAGCTTATACAACGCATGGAAAACATGGGCACCTGGAAACCGGCTTTGCTGCATGATAAACCCGTGGCCAAAAAAATGGTGCAGACCATTACCATAGAAGCAGCCCAATAGCTGCATACTGCATCACACTCCTGCTACCTGAATAATAAAGTAGTGCCTTTCAAAAAGACGGGTTGTTTTGTACCCGGTGGGTATAAGTAAGCATCCAAACATACAATCCTGTTTCCTGCAGTACTCCGTTTACCCGGCCATCCCATTTCTTCGTCCAGTAACTGGTGGCAAACACCAATTGCCCCATCCGGTTATACACTTTGAATTGCAGGTTTTCAGCTTTCAGTGCATTCAGCGGATAGAGGTAATCGTTTTTACCATCACCATTGGGAGTAAATGCCGAGGGAATCCCAATATTGCAATGCGACAGTACCCGTACCACCCGGGTGGCCGTATCAGCGGCACGGTGGTTTGCCCGCAATAAGTGCATACCTGGACCTGCAATTTTACGGCAGACAGGTACAAAAGCAATAATGCAAAGCGGCGAATCTTCATACCGGTGAGTGATCGTATCGTGGCCGGGCTGTAAAAGGCGACCCGGTACAAGGTACGACAATACATAGGGGTTCTCCTCACCCCCGCCTTCGGCACCCCCTCTCCACTTGTGGAGAGGGGGCAGGGGGAGAGGTGCTTTTCCCTATCTTGCAGCCCGCATTAATCTATGCTGATGCCCCGATATTTGAAATGGACCGGGATTGCCGCTGCCATACTGCTGGTTGTTTCCTGCTTTACTCCTTGGGTGATTATTGAATCAAAAAACCTTATAATCAGTGGTGTGGATACTGCCGGCACCAACTATGGCCGGCCGGCATATATTCATTTTTTCTTCACCGCTTTTTTTCTGTTGTTTACCCTTCTACCGCGGCTTTGGGCCAAGCGGGCCAACCTGCTGGCCGCAGCGCTCAACCTGGCCTGGGCCGCCCGTAATTTTTTTATCATTACCGCCTGTGCCGGCGGCGAATGCCCCGTAAAAAAAATAGGCCTGCTGCTGGTACTGCTGTCATCGGTACTTATGCTGGTATCGGCCCTGTTTCCTGATATGGAACTGCCGCAGAACCGGGAATCTTAACTTCCGTCAATAGTTTTCCACAAAACCCGCCCGGCCCCTGCGGCATAGGGGAAAGCCCTTATTTTTATTTCCGAAACCTTCCCCGAAAATCAGTCCGTCTGTTCCCTGTTGAAAGGATGCCTGCTGCGTCATGCCATGAATGAGACGGCTGCTGTATTAACAAACAGTGGGACATTGAATGTAAATGGCACCTTTCAATTAAATCAGGGAGGTTCATTAGCAGGGACAAATGCTGTTTACGGCGTATCCTCCACTCTTATTTATGCAGGTACATCTTCTCAAACCACAACAAATACTGAATTTCCAAGTTCAAGCGGAGCGCTGCAGCAGGTAATGAATGTAGAAACTGGCAACAATAACCTGCCGCTCGACATCAGCAGGCTGCAAAAAGGAAGCTACACTATCAAAGTAATTGGACAAGATGGCAGCGAAGCGAATGGCAGGTTTGTAAGACAATAAAGCAGCGGAGATAACTATTGTTGGATTTTGAAAAGGACTGTAACAGTACAGTCTTTTTTTTTGACATTCACGGTTTGCAGCTATAGTTCAGCATTGCGCATCCTTCAAAAAGTTTGGCTACCCCAAAAGCGGCACCGGCCGCAGCAGCGCCGATAAGCATCACCCGCAGGGTCCCCTTCCAGGGATGAATACCTGTGATCTTACTTTTGAAATAACGAAAAAAGAAAAGACAGGCCAGGGTAACAACCAAAGATATTTTTAAACTTTCCAGCGGTGAGTCAATAACAAAAATAAGGGCTGAGCGGAACCAGGCCGCCAATAATATAGGAAAGCCCGATGTTCAATGCAGATTTGGTGGCCCTCTTGGGGTCGGGTTTTTCAAGCCCCAGTTCATATTTCATCATAAAGTCCACCCATTGCTTTTTATCACGGGCAATTTCTTCAGTGGCTTTTTCCTGCAGTTCTTTGCTGAGGCCGATACCGGCAAAGAATTCTTTGGTTTCTTCAATCTCCCGGTGCCGCAGGTTATCCACTTCGTAATACTCTCTTTTCTCTTCGCTTTTATAATGATCCTGTTCTGTTTTACCGGCCAGGTAACCACCCAGACCCATGGCAATGGATCCGGCCGCTATTTCGGCAATACCGGCTATCACAATAATGGAAGTGGAACTTACCGCCCCGCTCAGGCCGGCCGCAAGGGCAAAGGGAACGGTAAGGCCGTCGCTCATACCAATTACAATATCCCGGAGGGCTTCGCTGCTTTTCAGGTGTTCTTCCTTGTGGGGCAGGTCGTGGTGCAGGTGTGTGTCCATACTGGTTACTGGTTGCTGTTTTCTTGTTCCTTATTTGTTTCAGGATAAAGAAGATAAAGATTTACCAATGATCTCAGTACATTCTATTATTTGATCCTTCGTAATGATCAGTGGTGGAGCCAGGCGAATTTTATCACCATGCGTTGGTTTAGCTAATAATCCGTTTTTTTTCAGTTGCAAACAAAGTTCCCATGCTGCATCTTTGTTGGTATGTTGAATAACGATTGCATTGAATAAACCTTTACCTCTTATATTGCTGATATGCGGTGATTGAAGTTTTTCTAATTCAGTTCTAAGCAGCTTACCCATCGCTGCTGCATTTTCTGCCATCTTTTCATCTTTCAAAACCTGAAGGGCTGTTATTGCTGCTTTACATGCAAGGGGATTTCCGCCATAAGTGGAGCCATGTTCTCCGGGTTTAAGGGTCAGCATAATTTCATCATCAGCCAGTACGGCGCTTACAGGCATCATACCGCCGCTAAGGGCCTTGCCCAGTAACAAAATATCCGGTCTTACGTTTTCATGGTCACAGGCCAGCATTTTACCGGTGCGGCAAAGCCCGGTTTGAATTTCATCAGCAATAAAAAGCACATTGGCTTCTTCACAAAGTTCTTTGGCTTTTTTCAGGTAGCCTTCATCCGGTACGATCACACCGGCTTCACCCTGGATGGGTTCAACAAGAAAACCCGCAACATTTTTATCTTCCAGCGCAGCAGCCAGTGCTTTCAGATCATTGTAAGGAATGGATTTGAATCCCGGCATATAAGGCCCGAAATTTTTCTTAGCCTTGGGATCGCTGCTGAAAGAAATAATTGTGGAAGTTCTTCCATGAAAGTTTCCTTCGCATACAATGATAACGGCTTTATTTTCTTCGGTTCCCTTTCCTTCGTAAGCCCATTTCCGGCAAAGCTTGATACCTGTTTCCACCGCCTCGGCGCCTGAATTCATCGGCAGCACTTTATCATAACCGAAGTATTCCGTAATAAATCTTGCAAATTCACCCAGCAGATCGCTGTGAAATGCACGGCTGGTTAATGTAATTTTTTTAGCCTGTTCAGTAAATGCCTGAACAATTTTTGGATGGCAATGCCCATGGCTTACTGCGGAATAGCCGCTGAGAAAATCAAAATATTTTTTACCATCAACATCCCATACAAAAACGCCTTCGCCACGGTTGAGCACCACGGGAATGGGATGATAATTCTGAGCGCCGCATTGCTCCTCCAGGTTCAGATAATATTGCGTTTTATCTGATATTGTAATAGTAGAAAGCATAAAATGTAAAATAAAGGTTGAAGAATAGAAAATGCAAAACAGGCCCGGTATAGCTGGGCCAAAGAAGATGTTTATCCTCGGTGATTGAGTAAGTCGAGGTTAGCAGCGAGGATATCTCTGATATTTGATCTGCCGTTCATAATTCGCCTGCAAGATACAAAAAGACCGTGAGAGTACTGCTATTCCCCGCTGTAAATGACGCCGGTAGAGGGGGTTTCTTTCAGTTCAATCCGGCTTAAGCCGGGGAGTATAGGTTTTAAATGATTCCAGAACCAGGCAGTTATGTTTTCTGCAGTCGGATTTTCGAGACCTGCAATGTTATTGATAAGAATATGATCAAGCTGATCCACCCATGGTTTTACACGGTCTTTCAGGTCTTTAAAATCAAGGATCCATCCCATTTTTTCATCGGGCCTGCCTTTTACATAAACCCTGAGGCGGTAGGTATGCCCGTGGATATTTTTACATTTATGAGTGTCCGGAACATGAGGCAGAAAATGTGCAGCGTCAAAGACAAATTCTTTATAAATCTCCATCTGGTATAATTTTGCTGCAAATGTAGTAGGCGGGCATTGGCTGTCGCCTGATTTTTTTCAGCGGCTAAAAATAAATGGATGGGTTACACTATTCCTGCAGGCGCCCGTATAGGGCATGTGCACCTGAAAGTAGCGGATATTGAAAGGTCGTTAAAGTTTTACCGTGACCTGCTGGGTTTTGAAGTGCAGCAATATTATGGCGACAGCGTCGTATTTATTTCTGCCGGCGGCTACCATCACCATATCGGATTGAATACCTGGCACAGCAAAAATGCCGGGCCTGCACCCCTAAGGACTGCGGGTTTATATCACACAGCTATTCTATATCCTGAAAGAAAAGACCTTGCGGTTATTGTAAAAAGATTGCTGGAAGCAAATTACCCGTTAACCGGCGCATCGGACCATGGGGTATCCGAAGCCATTTACCTTGACGATCCTGACCGAAACGGCGTGGAACTTTATTGGGATAAACCGGAAGAGGAATGGCCCCGTGATGCAACGGGAAAACTGAAAATGGTAACTGAGCCGCTGCACCTGCAGGCCTTATTGCAACTGGCCGGGTAAATGCCTTACAAAATAATGCGGCGGAAAAGACAGCCCAGGTATTATGGGCGGGGGAAAAATGCCATACACTGTACTGCCGCTGCCGCTCATGGAAGCATACAGGGCACCTGCCCTGTACAAGAGGTTTTTAATTTCCCCGATTTCGGGGTGAGTGTGAAAGATCCCCTTTTCAAAATCGTTTTGCAGTTCATCTTTCCAATGTTCAACCGGCCGGTTGATTATTTCTTTTATCTTTTTGCCGGGCAAAGAAGGTATGAAGTTTAAAAAGGCAAGACCGGTGTCAATATGGATGCCCGGGTTTACAATAACGAGATTGTAACCGGAAAGGTCAAGCCGGATTTCTTCCAGCACTTCGCCCCGCCCGGTGGCATAGCAGGGTTTGTTGATCATAAAAAAGGGACAGTCGCTGCCCAGTTCCGCAGCATACATTATCAGCTTCTCCAGCGAAATATTTAAGCTGAACATTTTATTGAGCAATGCAAGGGTAAATGCCGCATCGGCGCTGCCGCCGCCCAGCCCGGCGCCGGAAGGAACAACTTTGTGCAGGTGCATTTTTATTTTGGGAAGCCGGGGAAAATCTTTCTTCAGCATTTTGTAGGCTCTTACACAGAGATTGGAGGTAAGGCGCCCCTTTACCTCGGCGCCGGAAAGGGAGAAGGGAAAAGAGGATGTTCTTTCAGCCGGAGCCAGCGGAATTATTTCCAGTGCATCCTGCAGGGGTACAGGATAAAATACGGTTTCCAGTTCATGATAACCGTCATCTCTTTTCCGCAGAACACGGAGACCGAGGTTGATCTTGGCATTGGGAAATATTATCACGGGTCAGGGGATTAGATATGAGCAAAATAAAATAAAGTGAAGCCGGCCCCGGGCTGCCGCTATTTTCCTTTTTTGCGGCTGTTGATTTCGTCCCGGATGGCGACGGCACGGATATAGTCTTCGCTTTCCAGCACATCGTTCAGCAGCCTATTCAGTTCTTCCAGCGTCATGGTTTTTAAATCTTCATTGCCCGCCCTGTCACTTTCTTCCACCACCACTTCCTGTTTGCCTTTTTTCTTTTTACCGCTGCCGGAATCTTCCATAAGTATGCCGGCGCTGTCCAGTATATTTTCATAAGTGTAAATGGGGCATCCGAACCTGACGGCAAGGGCAATCGCATCGGAGGTACGGGAGTCAATTTCCACCGTATCGTTTTCGGTGGAACAAACCAGTTTGGAATAAAATATCCCTTCCTGAAGGTCGCAGATGATGATCTCATGCAGGTCAATGGCAAAGGCGCTCATAAAATTCTTCATCAGGTCATGGGTAAGGGGCCGGCTGGGCTGCATTTTTTCAAGCGCCACGGCAATGGCCTGTGCTTCAAACCCGCCGATGACGATGGGGAGACGGCGCAAACCATTCACTTCGCCCAGCACCACCGCATAGGAATGTGTTTGTGTGATACTGTGAGATAAGGCCACAATTTCCAGTTCTATTTTTTTCATACTGCCGTACGAAACTACGGCTTTTGACCTTAAAAATGAAGGAGGTTAGCGGCTGTTTTTCATGAGCAAATTCAGTATCATTTAGGCCTGTAACCCATAAGGTCAAAATAGCTTTCCACACTGCCTTTTTCTATTTTATAAGCAATGATATAAGTGTTTTCATTTTCGGCTGATTTGGTACGCCAGCCCAGTACTATCTTATAGCCAAACACTACCGGCTGAATGTTCAGAAAGTTATAATCCATGGCAGCAATATAGGAGTGCTGCTTGCTTACAAGACAGGCCGCTTGAAAAGTTTCACCGTCCATGAGCGTCATTTCCCCGCTGTATTCCGGGCAGGTAATACTCATAATGGGCATTGTTTTTTTACGGTTCAGCAGCATAAACTCTGTACCGGCATTACGGGCCGAAAGGGGTTCTGTTTTATAGGTTTTTGTGCGGGGATCAAGTGTTATCAGCATACTGTCAGCAAACCGGGCGATGGCGGTTTGTTCAAAGATCTGGTCGGCCCGGTAACCGGGTATGAACATGGTAACCCGTATCTGGTTTTCACCAAAATAAATAATCATTGAATCTCTTTCTGCCGGATCGTCGGATGTCATCCGGTATTTGATGATGCCGGTGAATCTGGTGGCGGTATCCGGAACCGGGTTTTCCTCTCCCACGGAAATATATTCTGTTTTAACCGGCGCTTTTTTATCTTTTTTACTGTCCTTGCCTTTTTTGCTGTCCTTTACAACGGGAGGGAGGGAGTCAGTTTGTTCGTAATGGGTTGTTTCTTTCCCTTTACTTTTTTTCTTCTGGCTGTAAGAGAGCAGGCAGATGCCGGAAAATAACAGGAGGGTGAGGGATTTCTTCATAGAATATCTTTATTCTATAAAGTTGGCAATAAAAAACCACAAACACAAGTGTGTTGAGACTGATTGACTGAATTTGAACGATTAAGCCACTCCTTTCAGTTTCTTCACAGCTGCAGTAAATTTGGGCACCACTTCAAACGCATCACCCACTATGCCGTAATCGGCCGCTTTAAAGAAAGGCGCTTCAGGGTCTTTGTTGATGACAACGATCACTTTGCTGCGGTTTACCCCCGCAAGGTGCTGTATGGCGCCGGAGATACCAATGGCGATATAGAGATTGGGCGCAATGGCAATACCTGTTTGTCCAACATGTTCATTGTGCGGACGCCAGTGTGCATCGGCAACAGGGCGGCTGCAGGCAAGGGCTGCATGCAGTGTTTTGGCCAAGTCTTCCACCATGCCCCAGTTTTCGGGACCTTTTAAACCCCGGCCGGCACTTACCACAATTTCCGCTTCGGTCAGCGGCACTTCGCCGCTGGCTTTGGTAACCTGGGTTACTTTTATTTTACCCGGCTCAACCGCTGCATTAAAAGCAACTACTTCTGCCGCTCCATCGCCTGTAATGATCGGGTAGGCGTTGGGATTTAGGGCAATGATTTTTACATCGGTGGTTACACTTACATTGGCAAATGCCTTGCCGGAGAAAACATTTTTCTTAACTACAAAACCCTTGCCCGTATCAGGCAATGCAACAGCGCCTGAAACCAACCCGGACTTTAACCTGGCAGAGAGACGGGGTGCAATGGCTTTGCCGTCCACATTATTGGAGAATACGATGACCGTTGCGCTGGTTGCCCGGGCCACCTCAGCAATTACTTTGGTATAAACCTGCGCATCCAGGTGGTTCAGTGTGTCTTTCGCCACATGATGAATCTTTTTTACACCATACTTTCCCAGAGCAGCCAGGTCGTTTGTTACGGTGCCCAGAACAACGCCTTCAGCAACTGTACCGAGTTGTTCTGCAACTTTAGCCCCGTAGCTCATCGCTTCCAGCGAAGCTTTTTTTACATGTCCATCTGCTGTATCTATGAAAATGAGAACTGACATCTGAAGAGTTTAAAGTTTATAGTTAGTAGTTTGTAGTTTGAACCCGATAGCTATCGGGCCTGGAATTTTTATCATATGGCTTTTGCTTCTTCGTGTAAAAGGCGTACCAGTTCTTCCATATTTTCCGGATCCACCAGTTTTACGCCGGCTTTAGCAGGCGGTAATTCAAAACCGGCTACCGATGTGAGTGCATCCACAGCAACCGGTTCCACCACTTTCAGCGGTTTGGTCCGGGCGCCCATAATGCCTTTCATATTGGGGATGCGCTGTTCGGCCATTCCTTTCTGGCAGCTTACAACAAGGGGCAATGCTGCTTCACAGGTTTCTTCTCCGCCTTCAATTTCACGGTTAATGGTACATGTGCTGCCGTTTATTTCAAATTTGGTAGCTAATGAAACATAGGGGAGGTCGAGCAGTTCAGCCACCATACCGCCGATAGAAGATCCGTTGTAGTCAATGGTTTCTTTTCCGGTGAACACCAAATCGTAACCGCCTGTTTTTGCCACTTCCGCAATTTGTGAAGCGATATAAAAACTGTCCTGGCTGCCGGCATTTACCCGGATGGCTTCATCACCGCCCAACGCCAGCGCTTTGCGGATGATGGGGTCCGCATCTGCCCCGGCCACTGTTACCAGGTGAATAACAGCGGAAGCATTGGCTTCTTTCAGCTCAATGGCACGGACAAGGGCATACCATTCGTCGTATGGATTGATGATCCACTGCACACCGCTTGTGTCGAATTTCGTGTTGTTATCGGTGAAGGCTATTTTTGCCGTGGTATCCGGCGTTTTACTGATGCAAACAAGGATCTTCATAAAGCTGCTTTTTGCAAAAATTTATTTGGTCATCCTGATTCCGCAGAGGCGGGAGGAGGATAGTTGTTTATGCAACTAAGACAAAGGTAAGGCGGTGCAGTTAATAATTAATAATTATTAATTAAGAATTATTCAGATGGAGAGAATGGATAAAATAAAGACGATGCTGGCAGAAAACCCGGCCGATAGTTTTTTACAGCATGCCCTTGCACTTGAATATATTAAGCTGGGAAATGATGAAGAGGCCCGCCGCCTTTTTGAAGAAATCTTAAACAGGGAGCCGGGCTATACCGGCAGCTATTACCACCTTGCCAAACTGCTGGAACGGAATGATAAGACGGATGAGGCCGTTAAAGTGTATGAGAAGGGGATGGAAGAAGCGAAGAAGGCAGGGGATAATCATGCTCTTGGCGAATTAAGAAGTGCATACGAGGAAATAATTTTTTAACATGAGTTTGTTACAGCGCTTCAAGGATCATATTCAACGGCAGCATCTTTTCACCCCAAAAGATAAATTGCTGCTGGCCGTAAGCGGCGGGGTGGACTCTGTGGCGCTATGCGAACTCTGCAAGCAGGCAGGATATGATTTTATTATTGCACATTGTAATTTCCGGCTGAGAGGAGAGGAAAGTGACAGGGATGAGGCTTTTGTAAAAGAGCTGGGTCTTAAATACAAAGCGGAGGTTAAGGTTAAGCGGTTTGAAACGGGAAAATATGCCGCTGATAATAAACTCTCCGTTCAGGAAGCAGCGAGACAACTCAGGTATGACTGGTTTCATGAACTCATGAACCAATTAACCAATAAACCAGCTATCAGGCTCCTCACCGCCCACCACGCCGGTGATAACAATGAAACACTGCTGATGAATTTCTTCAGGGGAACAGGACTTCACGGCCTTACCGGTATTCCGGAAAAATCAGGGTATATCCGCAGGCCTTTGCTTCATTTCTCCAAAGAAGAACTCATCGCTTTTACGGAAGAAAATAATCTTGAATATGTTGAGGACTCCTCAAACCGCTCTTCCAAGTACACCCGGAATTATTTTCGTAATGAACTGATTCCCGCATTGCAGAAAGTATTTCCGAAGGTAAACGAGAACCTGCAGGATAATATCAGCCGCTTCAGGGAAATTGAGTCATTGTACAAATTATCAGTCGGTGCCATCAAATCGAAATTGATCAGAAAGAAGGGGAATGAACTGCATATTCCGGTAAAGCAATTGCTGGGTTATAACAACCGGGCTCTCATGTATGAAATAATCGTGGATTTCGGGTTTACCGAAAAACAGGTGGATGAGGTGATTAAACTGGGAAGCAGTGAATCCGGAAAATATATGGACTCACCCGGCGCTGATTACAGGATCATTAAGCACCGCCATTGGTTCATCATCAGCCCGGTGCAAACGGCAGTTGCTGAAACAATCATCATTGAAAAAAACGATACCAGTATCGTCTTTGAAGGAGGGAAGCTTCAAATTGAGGAAACCAGCAGCCTGCAGCCTGCAACCAGCAACCTGACAGCCTGCCTCGATGCAAAAGAGATCCGTTACCCGCTTATTCTCCGCAAATGGAAGACCGGTGATTATTTCTACCCGCTGGGAATGATGAACCAGCCTGCCGGCAGGCAGGGAAAAAAGAAGATTGCCCGTTTCCTCATGGATCTTAAGTTGTCAAAACCAGAAAAAGAAAAAGTGTGGGTAATTGAAAGCAACAAACGAATTGTTTGGGTGGTGGCATACCGTATTGATGAACGTTTTAAAGTAACCAGTAAAACAAAAAAGGTGCTTCAGCTCAGCTTACATTCCTAAACTGCCCTTTATTTTCAGCACAAACTGCTCCATCGGCTGGTAATCTGTTTTTAATGCTGCGGCAGCGGCAATGAAAAAACCAATGCCAAACAGGGCGCCCCAGATATGGGCGGAATGGTTCACATTATCCTTAGCCTGCTTTTCAAGATAGGTGGAAGCAATAAGGTATACCGGACCGAAAATATAACCTGGTATCACCGGCGGGATAAAGAAGAATCCAAGTTTAGCTGTGGGATTAAATAATATCCCTGCGAAAACCACCGCACTCACCGCACCCGAAGCGCCCAGACTCCGGTAGTGATAATCGTTCTTGTGTTTGGCAAAAGTGGGCAGCAGGCAGAAGAACAGGGCCAGTACATACATACTAGTATAAAGGATCTTTCCTTTTTCACCAAAGAGGATGGGACTGGAAAAAGCATTTTCCACAAACCCGCCAAACATGTAAAGGGAAATCATATTAAATATCAGGTGGGTAAAATCCGCATGTATCAGTCCGCAGCTGAAGAACCGGTACCATTGATTTCTTTGTGTGATGGCTGTCGGATAAAAGATCAGGTCATTAATGATCTTGTCATTATTAAAACCACCGAAAGAAACCAGGGTTGTAATGATGATGATGATGAGTGTTATGGACAGTTCCATTTTATAAATCTAAATGTGAAAAACTAATTTCCCAAAAGATCACTTATGATGATACTTCTCATTCTTAAGAATAGTGCAGGCCCGGTACACCTGTTCGGCCAGTATCAGCCGTGCCAGCTGATGCGGGAACACCAATTGTGAAAGGCTCCACCTGTAATTGGCCCTTCTGAATAGTGCATCATCCAGTCCGAATGCTCCGCCGATAAGGAACACCAGATTTTTTACACTTTCGTTACTTCTTTTCTGAATGAACTCTGCCAGTCCTTCACTGCTCATTTGTTTACCTCTTTCATCCAGCGCCACCAGGTAATCGTCTTTGCCCAGCCAACCGAGTATTATTTCTCCTTCTTTTTTCTTCAGGTCCATTTCACTCATCATGCCGGCATTTTTGGGCAAGGGAATACTATTCCACTGCACCGGGTAGTATTTGGAGATGCGCTTCGTAAAATCTTCCACACCTGCTTTTACATACGGCTCATGATTTTTGCCAATACTCCAAAGCCGGATCTTCATATTATATGATTTGAATTCAAAACCCCAACAGGACTGTCAGGGCTAAATTATTGTGTTTTTATATAGCCGGCTTAAAAACCTTTTTTCACCTCTTCCTTGATTTGCACTTCGGTTACAGGTCCGTATTTCTCTGCAATCTTTTTAATGTCGGCCGCTTTGCCAACCAGCACAAACTGCAGTTTGTCTTTCGGGAAATATCTGGCGATGATCTCTTTGGCTTTGTCCAGTGTCAATCCGTCCACATTCTTTTCAAAATTGTACCAGAACATCTGTGTCATAAGCCCGGCCAGCTGACCCGCTGTTTCATAGCGGGGAGGGAATTGTCCTTTTACATAGTTTCGGGCAGAGGTCAGCGATTTTTCGTCGATGCCGTCTTTGTGCAGTTTGTTCAGTACCTCCAGCGCTTTATCAATGGCAGGTTCGGTTGTTTTGCCCTCGGTAAAAGTGGAGATAACAAAACTGCCGCCGTTCTTCAGGGCGGAAAAGCGGCTGCTGGCGCCATAAGTGAGGCCGGTATTCACCCGCAGTTCATCATTGAGCATGGAAGTAAAGCGGCCGCCAAATAATGTATTGATGACGTCCACAGCCACAAAATCAGGATTGTTGCGGCTGATACCGGGTGCGCCGATATAGAAAGTGGTTTCTTTAGCGTCATCCTTATTCACCAGCAGCACCTGTTGTTTATCCAGCCTGCTGATGGGTTTGGAAGCAAGGTTCGCCTGGGGTTTTGTTTCTTTTTTCCAGCCTGAAAATAAATCAGTGATCCGGGTTTTCATTTCTGCCGTTTTAAAATCGCCGGCCACTGCCATAGCCGAACCTTCCGGCAGATAATTTTCTGTATAGAATTTTCGTATATCATCAGCAGTAAGCGGAGTTACTGTTGAGATCCTGCCCTGCACCATATTGCCATATACATGGTCGCCGTAAAGGAATTTGTCGAAGTAGGAGCCAATAACCGAACGGGGGCTTTCTTTTTGTTGCTCGAGGCTTACCAGTAAACGTTTCTTTTCCTTTTCAAACTGTGCAGTGTCAAAAGTGGGTTCCAGTAATATTTCTTTCAGCAGGTTCAGCACTTTGTCTTGATCCTTTGCAGCCATTCTTGCCGACAATCCGGCCGACTCTTTGGAGGCGGAAGCAGTGATGCTGGCGCCAAGAAAATCCAGTTCGTTATCCAGTTTTTCTTTGGTATAGTTTTTTGTGCCATGTTTTAGGGCTGCTGAAGTAAGCGAAGCCAAACCGGATTTTTCCCCGTCATAAATGGCCCCGGCGGGCAGTATCACCGAAACGCTGATGGCGGGCACTTCATGCTGCTCCATGAGATAAACCGTCAAACCTTTTTTTAATTTGAATTTTTGATACGGGGGCGGTTTATAGCTCTGCGCTGAAAGACCAAGACTTGTCAGTATACACATTACCAGTATTGCGGATATGCGTTGCATATAACTTCTTTTTGATTATTTATTCTTCAGTATTTGATTTTAAAATGCCCACCGTACGATTGGCTTTGGAAAAATATTTTGTCACCACTTTTTGAATATCAGCAGCGGTTACTTTATTAAAAGCGGCTGGGGCGTCAAACATTTTTCGGTAATCACCAAAGAAGACTTCGTAGGTGCCGATATTATTGGATTTGCCGTTGATGGTTTCCACCTGCCCGTAAAACTCCATCAGTTTCTGGTTTTTTACTTTCTGCAGCTCAGTTTCGGTTACGCCTTCTTTTTTAATCTTGTCCAGTTCCTCATAAATCGTTTTTTTCCAGGTCAAGTTCATTTACGTTCCTGGCAGTTACCCCGGCGATGATGAACAGGGTAGGGTCAAAGCTTTCGCCGAAATTGGTGAACACCTGTGTGGCCAGTTGTTTCTTATCTACCAATGAGCTGTAGAGCCTTGAGCAGCGGCCGCCGGAAAGGATATCGCCCAATAAAGTGAGGGCATAATAATCCTCATGCCTGGCCTCCGGCACATGCCAGCCCACGGCGAGGTAAGGCGTGGCCACATCTTTTTGCACCATCACTCTTCTTTCGCCGGTTTGGGGAGGTTCTTTAATATGCACTTTGGGAGGCTCCGGCTGAGAAGGTATGGGTTCAATATGTTTCTCCGCCAGTTTTTTTACCTCATCAAATTTTACATTACCTGAAATAACGGTTACACAATTATTCGGTGCATAGTATGTTTTAAAATATCGTTCGAGGTCTGCCTGTTTCCAGTTTTTCATATCATCTTTTAAGAAAGCGATTGCAGAAGACAACAAGTTTACGGCAGCTTATACCAATACCGGGCAGGCATATATGGCATTAGAGATGTATGATGAAGCCAAATCCTATCTTCAGCAGGCCTATCATCTCGACAGCACGGCTTATGCTCCTGCTCATAACCTCGGGTTGCTGTATCATGCCATGGCACAATACGACAGGGCCATTTATTACCTGAAAAAAGCCATCCTGAACGACCCCTCCAAAAACAAAGCCTACTATGAACTGGCTGCCAGCTATGCCCTGGCTAACCAGCCGGAACAGGCCATACTGTATATCCGGCAGGCCATAGAAAGGGGTTACAAGAATTACAAAGCCCTGCTGGATGATCCGGATTTTGAACTCCTGAAAAACCTGAAAGGTTTTCAGGATATACTGGATCAGTATATTCCAAACTGGAGAAATAATTAAAAAAGGCCAACCTGTGAGTTGACCTTTTGTGATCCCGTCAGGATTCAAACCTGAAACCTTCTGATCCGTAGTCAGATGCTCTATTCAGTTGAGCTACGGGACCAACGGGCGGCAAATATAAGCAAAAATGCCAA
>VGGV01000019.1 GCA_016868455.1 Bacteroidota bacterium | reverse complement strand
CCCACGGCGGCGCCCATGCCCCGTTCCGTCATGCCATGCGGGCAGCCGAAGTTGAGTTCAAAACCCATGGCGCCGGCGTCTTCGCATTTTTTAATCAGTTCATGCCAGCTCTTGCGGTCGTTGTCGGCCATCAGGGAAACAATCATGGCCCGGTCGGGGAAGAGCTTTACACATTCGGTTATTTCTTTCAGGTTGATATGCAGCGGCCGGTCGCTGATGAGTTCAATATTATTAAAGCCCATCACCCGTTGCCCGCCATAGTCAACCGCACTATACCGTGATGATACATTTTTTACCTGCGAGCCGAGTGTTTTCCACACCACACCGCCCCAGCCGGCTTCAAATGCACGGAGTACATTGTATTTTTTATCCGTCGGTGGGGCAGAGGCTAACCAAAAGGGGTTGGGGGATTTGATGCCGAGGAAATTGCTTGTTATGTCTGCCATAATATTTTTTTTATGTTACCAGCGACATTAACACGGATAAACTTCCGTTGCGTCGCACTCTTCAGGATTCTGTTCGCTATTCATCAATGTTGAACCCCTACGGGGTTCTGAATACATTCTTCGTTTTCATTACCCCGGATTTCATCCGGGGCTACCAACATTTAGCCCCTACGGGGCGGTAGGTCTTTTCAAATAAGCTGGCTTTGTGCGTTGGCAAACTCCCCTTTAGGGGGTTTGGGGGTTTAGGTATTTCAAAATCGCCTTTGCTCCATCCTTTCCCGCCTGCACAGCATCCACTACTTCCTTTCCACCATTCACTGCATCCCCACCGGCGAAGACGCCTTTGATATTAGTCGCACAGTTTTCATTAATAACAATCTTTCCGTTCTTATTATCCAGCCTTGATTTCTTTATTAATTTTTCAAACGGCACCTGTCCCGCTGCTTTGATGACCATGTCCACATCCAAAGTGAATGTTTCGCCGGTGTCAACAGGGGAGCGGCGGCCACTGGCATCGGGTTCGCCGAGTTTCATCACACTGCAAACAAGCTGCTTTACTTTTCCTGCAGCGCCTTTTATTTTTTGTGGCGCTGCCAGCCAGATCACTTCGCAGCCATCCAGCATAGCCATATCCAGTTCAGCCTGTGTGCAGGGTTTTTCTTTTTCGGTGCGGCGATAGACCATTGTTACATGTTTTGCACCGAGGCGTTTGGCTTGTGTGGCGGCATCAATGGCTGTCATGCCCATACCGATAACAGCTACCTTATCTCCAACGGGAACCGATGAATATCCATTGGCCCGAATTTCATAGATAAATTTTATAGCATCCACCACGCCTTCTAATTTTTCCCCGGGAATGTTCAATTGCCTTGCCACACCCACACCGATGCCAAGGTAAACGGCGTCGTAATCTTTTTTCAATTGCGAAAGAGTTACATCCTTTCCAAGTTCCTGGTTGTATTTTATTTCTATGCCCCCGATAGAGGTGATATAGTTCACTTCATCTTCGCAAAACTGCGGTGTGACTTTATAGGCTGCAACTCCATAAGTCATCAACCCGCCACCTTTGCTTTCTTTTTCGAAGATGGTTACATCAATTCCTTCTCTTGAGAGAACATGGGCGCAACTTAGGCCGGCAGAGCCGGCGCCGACTACGGCTACTTTGCCCCCATCCTGCCCCCTATCCCCTAAAGGGGAGGGCTTCCGCTCAAACAGTTGCCAGTTATTCTCCATTGCCATTTCAGTAGAATAGCGTTGCAATTTTGCAATAGGAATAGGGGGTTCATCCAGTAAATTGAATACACAACTTCCTTCGCATAGTTTTTCTACAGGGCAAACTTTGCTGCAACCTGCTCCCATAATGTTGGAAGAAAAAATAGTATGCGCCGAGCCTTTAATATTTTCTGTTACAATTTGCTTGATAAATTTTGGAACATCAATGCTTGTGGGGCAGCTCTTGGTACATGGCGCATCATAACAAAACAAACAACGGTTGGCTTCCACCTGCGCTGCGGTTATGTTTTCAAACGGCGGGTGAATGTCGGCGAAGTTGGCTTCGTATTGTTCTTTGGTTAATCTGTTATTTACTATTGCCATTTGTTTTGGTCTTTAATGTCTCCGTAGGGGACAAATATTTATAAAAAGAACTTTCAACATGTGATGTTCAACCCCGTACGGGGTTGAACTGTATTACTTATAACGTTTCTATATAGATTAAACTCCTATGGAGTTTAGAGTTCAACGAGCCTTCCATACGTCTCCGGTCTTCTGTCGCGGAAGAATTGCCAGGTTGCCCTAACTTCTTCGATCATATCCAAATCAAAATCTGCAATTAATAATTCATCATTATCGTCCGATGCCTGAGCAAAAATCTGTCCGCGGGGATCAACAAAATAACTGCTGCCATAAAACTTACCCAGGTTCCATGGTTTTTCATAACCTACCCGGTTGATGCAACCCATGAAATATCCATTGGCCGCAGCATGTGCAGGCTGTTCCAGTTTCCACAAATATTGAGAAAGACCAGCTACTGTTGCCGAAGGATTGTAAACAATTTCAGCGCCGTTCAATCCCAAACATCTTGCGCCATCGGGAAAATGACGGTCATAACAGATATACACACCTACTTTTGCATACTTGGTTTGAAAAACAGGATATCCCAGGTTGCCGGGCTTAAAGAAAAACTTTTCCCAGAAACCGGATGTGTGGGGGATATGATTCTTTCTGTATTTGCCCAAATATGTTCCATCGGCATCAATCACTGCCGCAGTATTATATAAAACACCGGCCTGTTCTTTTTCATACATCGGAACAATCATCACCATTTGATACTTCTTTGCATATTCCTGCATACGTTCCACTGTGGGGCCGGGAACAGTTTCTGCACTTTCATACCAGGCTTTGTCTTGCCCGGGGCAGAAGTAGGGTGTGTTGAAAATTTCCTGCATACAAAGTATCTGCACACCTTTCTTTCCCGCTTCTTCAATCATGGGAATATGTTTTTGCACCATGGCTTCTTTTATTTCTTCGATGGTGCCTTCGCCTTCTGTTTTTGGAAGGGAGAGTTGTATAAGGCCTGACTTAATGATTCTTGGCATATGAATGGTTTGTAGGTTAAAATTTAAATTTAAAAAAAGCTATCATGCTATTTCTAATATCTCCATGATTTAAGGTCGGCATTTTTAGGGGCTCTTGTTTTTATTTCTTCAGCCCACTTTTTAATAAACATTTGATTATAACGTAAACGGGTTATATAGTTTGGCAGGGTAGGGTCACCGTTCCAGCAATGTTCTGCCCTGTCACCAAAGGTTACTTCGCAATGGCAGGAAGGGTTGCTCAATTTTTTTAGCATGTCTTCGGCAGTATACACAGCGTTATTCAAATAGTAGTTATCCATATCGCCGACGTAAATATGAATTTTTCCTTTCAGCTTGTCTCCAAACTTTGGCCAGTCTCGCTTTATAATATGTGTCAGGTCATAGTTATCCCTCCAATACCTTGCAACTGCTGTATCAATTGCACCTGTATATTTATCATAAATACGTTTTGGATAACCGTCGCTATCCATTGGCGAAAAAACAGCTTCCCAAATATCAAACTGATCTCCGCTTCTGCTTTTAGTTCCTAATGCAAGTTCCCGATGATTCATTTCTCTCAAAGTTGCACTTACATGACCCAGGTAATTTCTATGACCAGGTCGCTGTAAAGTTTTGAAATCACTTTTTACATAATAGGCATTTTTATCGTTATAAATATCAACAGTAACGTAATGACGAAAGTCAATCGGATCAGGACAAGCCGCATAACTTCCATTGTACTCATCGGGATAAAATACCTGTGCTGCCAATGCTTCCCATCCTCCGGTGGATCCGCCATAAAGGAATCTGGCCCAGCCTTGTCCAATGCCACGAAAATGTTTTTCTATTTCTGGTATCAATTCATAGGTAATCGCATCGCCATATGGCCCCAGGTTAGCAGAGTTCACGGCATACGAATCATCATAATAAGGATTGGCATGTTGAATTTCTACAGCTATCACTCTCGGAAAGCCGGGTCCGGTCCATTGTTTATAAAAATCATATGCTTCTTGCTGTTGAATGATGTTATATCCTGTGATTCTAAAGCGGTCATTTGTATCAGGTATTAATTTCGGATCAGGCATTGTGGTACGAAACCCGCCAAAGTCTGTTGGAAAATGACCATGAAAAATGGCCAGCGGATATTTTACGGTTAGATGGCTATCGAAGCCTTCTGGTAGTAGTACATGTGCACCAATGAACATAGGCCTTCCCCAAAATTCGGTGAGTAACTTGCTTTGTATTTTTATGTGTTTGATGTACTTCGTATCATCAGGCTCCTTTATGGGAGGAATTATTTTATCGATAGTAATGGATATTTCATTGGATGCCTTTGGATCGATATAAATCTTTACAGGGGTGGAATAAATATTTCCCGGCGCTTGATTCCAGTGCTGACCTTCGCCTCTGTCCATTGGCAACTTAACCGTGTGACCGGTTTTTAATTTAAAAGTTTCATACTTGTGTAATAGTACCTGCACATAATAATCTCCTGCTGGAATATTACTGATCCTTTCAATAGGGTATCCAAATGCTTCTTCACTCATTATTTGAGATGAACCGCTGTGCCAGTTTTCTATATCCTTGCCAAAAACCATTTGAGTATTGGTTGCATCACTTATTTGAAACCTGGGTTCTTTGCTATTATTTTTAGAAATTAATAATAGCAGCCTACCATCTAATGCGTTCTCATTTAATTGGGAAGCAATTTGAATACGAAATGTTTGGGCATTGGAAACGCCAGCAACAAATAAGAAAGTAATTAAGAGAAATTTTTTATACATGATTTAAAAGTAGTGGTTATAACATTTTAAATTAGTCTGAATGAAAAAGGGAAAAAATGATGCTCAATTTTATCTTGCCGTTTTAAAGAAGCATAGGTTCATGAAATAATCAACTTTAATGACTAAATATTTTGAAAGACCTTTTTCCGCTTTATAAATTTACCAAAACCTCTGTCAATCTTGCAATGATTATTTTCAATAGCTACTTTGCCTCTCAGTAAAACTGTTTTCACTTTCCCCGTCAGTTCCCAGCCCTCGTAGCCGCTGTAGTCAACATTCATGTGATGGGCTTTGGCGGAGATGATATGTTTTTCATTGGGGTCAAAAATCATAATGTCCGCATCGCTGCCCACAGCAATCGTTCCTTTGCGGGGAAACATGCCGAATATTTTCGCCGGGTTGGTGCAGGCCACTTCCACATATTTGTTTAAAGTGATTCTTCCTTTGCCCACTCCTTCACTGTATAAAAGTTCCATTCTGTTCTCAATGGCGGGGTGACCATTCGGTATTTTACTGAAATCATCTTTGCCCATCAGTTTCTGCTCCCATTTAAAAGGACAGTGGTCGGTGGCAACAACCTGTACCAGTCCCTGGTTGATACCGGCCCATAATGTTTCCTGGTCTTTCTTTTCCCGCAGGGGAGGGCTCATTACCCATTTGGAGCCATCTTCTCTTTCGTATAATGATGCATCAATGATTAAATACTGAATGCAGGTCTCCACAAATGTTTTCTGATTTCTTCTTGTCGCATTGCGTACCGCATTCAATGCGCCTTCGCAGGTGAGGTGTACGATATAACCCGGGCAACCGGTATAATAACTCATATCCACAAACCGTTCGGCCGCTTCGGCTTCTGTTATCTCCGGTTGTGATAAACAATGATAAAGAGGGGAGAGTTTGCCTTCGCTTCTGTGTTTTGCCACCAGGTAATCAATCATATCGCCGTTGGTGGCATGTACATTGATTAGGCCGCCGTGTTTTTTTACTTCTTCCATCAGGCCGATCATCTGGCGGTCGTCAATCATCAGAGCGCCTTTATAGGCCATAAATGTTTTGAAGGAAACGATACCTTCTTTTTCTATCAGACCCTGTATTTCTTTTTTGGTGTTGTCATTAAAGTCAGTGACAGCCATGTGAAAGCTGTAATCGCCAACACAGTTGCCGTTGCTTCTTCCTCGCCATTCATCCAGTGCAGCCTGTAATGAGTTGCCTTGTTTCTGCAAAATAAAATCAATCACCATTGTTGTGCCGCCAAACAATGCAGCCCTTGTTCCTGTTTCATAATTATCTGAAGAATAAGTTCCCATGAAAGGCATATCCAAATGCACATGCGGGTCAATACCGCCGGGGAAAACGAGTTTGCCGGAGGCGTCAATTTCTTTATCAGCAGTTAGGTTTAAGTTTTTGCCAATGGTTTTTATTTGTTCGCCTTCAGTAAAAATATCGGCCACATAGTCCGCATCAGCGGTAATGATTCTTCCGTTCTTAATCAGGACAGACATGTTAATTTATTTTTTTCCGGCTATCAACCAATAAATAATAAATGATAAAAAGAATGTCACAAACCATGCATAAGAATACAAGTTATTGAAAAAAGCAGGGAAAGCCACAGGGTTGCTTACACCCACTGCAATTAGAAATCCGGGAATAACAGGGAGTAGGCTGACCACAAAAGCGATCCATGCCGGGGTATTCCACCCTTTGTACGGACCATCAGGGTTAAATAATTCTGTTACACTGATCTTTGTTTTTCTTATAAGATAATAATCACAAATCATAATGCCGGCCATGGCGCCAAGCAATGCTGAATAAGCAATAAGCCAGCGAAAGATATATCCCTGCGGATCGGCAATCAGCTTCCATGGGAAAATCAATATTCCAATAATGCCGGTTAAATAGCCGCCCATTCTAAAACTGATCTTCTTAGGGGCCATGTTAGAGAAGCCATTTGCCGGCGCCACCACATTGGCTGCAATGTTGGTGGAAAGGGTTGCAATAGTCAGGCCGAGCATTGATATAATAACTACTACCGGTGATTCAAATTTTCCCATCAATACAACGGGATCCCAGATAGCTTCGCCATACAATAAAACTGTTGCACTGGTAACAGCAATGCCGATAAAAGAATAGAAAACCATGGTGGGGGGCAATCCAATCAATTGCCCCATAGCCTGGTCTTTCTGCGATTTAGCATAACGGGTAAAGTCGGGAATATTTAATGACAGCGTTGCCCAAAAGCCAACCATAGCGGTTAAACCGGGGAAGAATATTTGCCCGAAGTCAACATTGTTTTGAGAAGAAAGCGTATAAGATGCATTCAGTATATCTTTTAGGGAGCCCACCCTGAACCAGGCCCATAGTAAGAGACAAAGTCCGATCAGTAATAAAAACGGAGCCGACCATGCTTCTAATTTTTTAATGGAGTCAATGCCCCGATAAACGATCCAGATATTGATGAACCAGAAAAATAAAAAACAAAGAGCCTGTGCCAGGTTAAGTCCGATAAAATCACCAAGGAAAGGTGTAGCTGCCATCGACGGAAACATTACCGCCAGCAACTGGTAAATAGCGGCACCGCCAATCCATGTTTGTATGCCAAACCAGCCGCAGGCTACCAATCCTCTGAGCAGTGATGCAAGAACGGAACCTTTAATGCCAAAACTCATTCTCAGAAAAACAGGAAGCGGCACTCCGTATTTAGTTCCAACATGTGCATTCAGGATCATCGGAATTAAAACAATGACATTTCCCAACAGGATGGTGATAAGGGCCTGCCACCAGTTCATCCCCTGGTTGATGAGACTGCTTGCCAGCATATAAGTGGGAATACAAACCGCCATACCAATCCACAATGCAGCTATATGCCATTTGTTCCAGGTTCTTTTTTCGGGCGGAACCGGGGCTAGGTCTTCGTTGTACAGGGGGGAAAATTCCATGGCCCCATTACCCCCCGGGGAGAAAGTTTTAGGCTCTGAGATTATATACTGCTCTTTGCTCTTCAAGTTTCTTTTGTTTTTGTGGTCTCCGCAGGAGACAAATCTCTATAGTACTATAAGTTATTTTTGATTTTCCAACTCCGGAGGAGTTGAATATACCTCATCAAAAAACTCAAACAGGTATCTATCTTCATATTCAACCGAAAAGTCTTTCAATAATTCAATATATTCCTGCCTGAACGATTTTTTATGATGATGTGATTCCTGATTTTGAATATATCTGCAAATCTCATCAATATCCCTCAGCCTGTAGGAGAAAGCGCCATAACCTTCCTGCCAGTTAAATTTTCCCTTAACCAGCTTTTTTTCATTAATCCATAAACTGCTGGCAACTTTTATATCTTTTATTAAATCGGGGATAGCAACAGAAGGTTTATAGCCAATAAATATGTGAATGTGGTCGGGCATACCGTTTATTGCCAGCATCTTGCTTTTATTATTTTGAACAATACCTGTTATGTATTTATATAAATCATCTTTCCAGGATTTTTGAATGAGACTTTCCCGCCATTTAACGGCGAATACAAACTGAATGTATAATTGGGTGTATGTATTCGGCATTTTATTTTTATTGGTTCAACCCTTACCGGGTTGGGGTATTCACTTATATTTCATTCTATAAATAGTCAACTCCTGCGGAGTTGTGACTTTCATCTATTCTTCTTTTCAATATATATCTGACTGCTACGGAATCATATTTTGGTCAGCAATGGCGATGGCCTCACTAATTATATTCAGCCCTTCATCAATTTGCTCCTTAGTTACACAAAGCGGTGGCGCTACAAAAATGTAATTCCACCGAACAAATGTGTACATGCCCAGATCTTTGATCCTTGCCGCTACTTTATTCATCACGGCCATTTCATCAGGCTTTGCATTAAATGGCGCCATCGGTTCTTTGGTTGCCCTGTTTTTCACCAGTTCAATACAACCTAACAAACCTGTATTCCTGAAATCACCAATGCTGGGATGTTTTTGTTTCAGCTTTTCCACCTGCTCTTCTACATATTTCCCCATTGCCACGGCATTAGCGAACATATTTTCATCTTCATAAATTTTCAATACTTCCATGCCGGCTGCGAGGCTAACCGGGTGGGCAGAGTAGGTGAGGCCCAGCCACAGCACCCTGTCATCAAAATGGGCGGCGATTTTGTCAGACACAATCAATGCGCCCAGTGGCACATAGCCTGATGTGATTCCTTTTGCCGTCGCAATCATATCCGGCACTACACCATGATTATCTATTCCAAACCATTTGCCGCAGCGGCCAAATCCGCTCATTACTTCATCCACTATCAGCAGGATACCGTATTTATCGCAAATAGCCCTGATCTTCTTCATATAATCCGGCGGATATTTTATGCAACCGGAAGAACCGCTTTCACCTTCCATCAATATTGCGGCAACATTCTCGGGGCCTTCAAACTGAATCACCCTTTCTACATGACTGGCACATTCATATTTGCAGGAGCCAAATGTCTGCCCAAAAGGGCAGCGATAGCAATATGGATCTTCCACATGCACCACATTGGGCATTTGCTGTGAGTCAGCAGCTAATTTTCTCGGGTCACCACCGGCAGTCATGGCGCCGTATGACGCACCATGAAAAGCCCGGTACTTCGCAATGATCTTATGACGGCCTGTATAAAGTCTCGCCAGTTTAATCGCATTGTCAATAGCCGAAGCCCCGCAAAGAGTGAACAAAGTTTTTTTCAAACCCTTCGGTGTGATGGATGCAATCTTCTTTCCCATTTCGCCTCTTACTTTGGTCACACAGCTGGGCGTAACGTAAGCCACTTCCTGCATTTGTTTTACCACGGCATCCGTTACCCGCTGGTTGCCATGACCGATATTGACATTCATCAGTCCCGACGAAAAATCAATATAGCGTTTGCCATCATAGTCGTAGAGGTACACGCCTTCGGCATTTTTTACGGCGATAGGGGCGATGCCTTTTTGTTTGGACCAGGAGAACAAAGTATAATCCAGGTTATTCTGAATTATCTCCTGTGCTTCTGTCCCGATAGCTATCGGGATTGTTTTTGTACTCATAGTTTTTTATTATTTATGAACCCAGCTTCAGTAATACTACCTGCCTGTCCGGCAGGCAGGCCCTCCGAAGAAGGGACCTCAGACTCCGATTCTTTTAATGACTTTATAAGTTTGAAGACTCCAAGAACCCTCCTTCGGAGGGGTTTGGGGAGGCCGCCTCAACTCATCCAATTCACCCCCGCCTCCGGGTTCCAGCCTCACCCTCTTATCCCTCTCCAAAGGAGAGGGACGATACTTCACTACTTCTTTCATCATTATGTTATGACATCCAGTTAACGCCGGCTTCGGGATTCCATTTGGTTGTACTCTTCTTCAGCTTGGTCCAGAATTCAATAGAACTCTTTCCGGTAATATCGCCGACGCCAAATTTGCTTTCGTTCCAGCCGCCGAAGGAGAAAGGTTCTCTTGGTACGGGCACCCCTACATTTACGCCAATCATGCCGGCACTGGCTTTGTCAATGATGTAACGGGCCATGCCGCCATTTTGTGTAAATACAGATGCTGCATTACCATAAGGATTGGAGTTTTCAATTGCCAGAGCCTCATCCACTGTTTTAGTACGCATAATAGAGATAACGGGACCAAAGATTTCTTCTTTAGCAACTGCCATATCAGGCTTTACATAATCAATTACCGTCGGACCCACATAAGTGCCATTTTCCTTTCCTTTCACTTTGGCATTGCGGCCATCCACCAAAATTTTGGCTCCCTGTTTTTCCGCTTCAGTTATATATCCTTCTATTCTTTCTTTGGACTCTTTGCTGATAACAGCCCCAAGATTTTCACCCGGTATAATCTTTTTGGCTTCATCACAAATCTTATTAATAATATGATCCACTTCACCGACAGCGACCATTGCAGATGCCGCCATACAGCGCTGGCCGGCGCATCCGCTCATACTGGCTGCCACATTCTGGGCTGTCATATCCGGTTTGGCATCGGGCAATACCATCAAATGATTTTTTGCGCCGCCAAGAGCCAATGCCCTTTTGAAATTTTGTGTGGCTCTTTGATAAACAATCTTCGCTACTTTGGTGGAGCCAACAAACGAAACCGCTTCAATGCCGGGGTGATCGCAGATGGCCGTAACGATTTCGCTGTCGCCGTTAACAATATTAAAAACACCATCGGGCAATCCGGCTTCTTTTAATAATTGCGCCAACCTTGCCGAACACAGCGGTACTTTTTCAGATGGTTTTAAAATCATGCAATTTCCCAATGCGATGGCATTCGGAATCGTCCAATTAGGAACCATCGCCGGAAAATTGAATGGAACAATAGAAGCAACAACTCCAAGAGGAACATGTTCTGTTCTGCATTCAACACCTTTACTTACTTCTAATATTTCACCGGTTACTAATTGAGGAAGTGACGTGGCGAACTCTGTTAACTCAATACATTTTTCAATTTCAGCAACAGATTCGCTGTACGTCTTGCCATTTTCTTCGCTGCAGAGTTCAGCCAGTTCTTTCAGATTTTTTTCCAATAATGTTTTATAGCGGAAAAAAACCTGCACCCTTTCTTTTATGGGCATCTTACTCCAGGCAGTAAAAGAAGCTTTGGCGGCTTTTACTGCATCATCCAAGTCTTTACCGGTTGACATGGGAACATCTGATAAATGATTGCCGTCAATGGGTGATATAACCGGCAGTTTACGGGCAGAAGAAGCATCAACAAAAATTCCGTTGATATAATTCTGAACAGGAGAATATTTCATGACAAGCATTTTAAACTTTCTGGGCTAAAGCCCTTTGGGAATCTATTTTCTTTAATCCCGGCATTCATGCCTGGGTTAGTTGATTAATTATATAAAGGACTTTAGTCCTGAATAACGAATCAACCACCAACTATAAAAATACTTATTTTGCCCAGTATTACAAGCTAAACAGCTACTATTCAATGACCCCCGAACGAAAACAACGGCTTATATCAGTTTTAGACAGGCGGCAGGTTAATATAACTGTCGTACTGGAAAATGTTTTTGACCCACATAACATATCAGCTGTGATGCGGACATGCGATGCGGTAGGAGTGCAGGATCTTTATGTGTTGAATACAAAATTCCCCAGGCATAAAAAATGGGGAGCTAAAAGTTCTTCCAGTGCCGCTAAATGGCTCAGCATTCACCAATATGTTGATGCGGATGAATGCTTCTCATCATTAAGAAAACGTTATTCAACCATTTTAACAACACACCTCAGCAGCGATGCGGTAAGTTTACACAACATTGATTTTACCAAAAGCATTGCCCTGGTATTTGGTAATGAACACAGTGGTGTAAGCGATGAAATCAGGGCTTTGGCTGATGGAAATTTTGTTATTCCGCAAGCTGGAATCATTCGTTCGCTGAATATCAGTGTGGCCTGTGCGGTAACTTTGTATGAGGCATACAGACAAAAATTCATAGCCGGGCATTACAACCGGCCGGGGCTCGACAGCGTCAGGTATCAGGAGTTGCTGAAGGAGTGGAGTGTGCCCCCAGCCCCGGAGGGGGAGTAAAAATTGAAAAATGAAAAGATTTATTGTATTCACAGTTTTTTTGTTCGTATCGGTTATTTCCTTTGCCCAGGAAATAAAGATGGTGAAGATCACAGATGTTGAGAAAATAATTGCAGAAAGCAAATCACCCATGATTGTAAATATCTGGGCTTCCTGGTGCGGACCCTGTATTGAAGAGATTCCATATTTCATCAAAGAAGCAGATGAGCATAACAAATCTGTAAGTTCAGCCGGAGATAGCATCCTGCTGTTACTCGTCAGCCTTGACTTTAAAGAAGCCTATCCAAAAACCATTTCAAAATTTATCAGCAAGCGAAAGATAACAGCCCCTGTTGTATGGCTGGATGAAACCAATGCGGATTATTTTTGCCCGAAAATTGACCCGAGGTGGTCGGGAGCTATTCCGGCAACCCTATTTGTCAATAACAAAACAGGTTACCGGAATTTTATTGAAGGACAACTCTCCCACGGCGAACTGAAAACTGAAATCATGGCTTTACTGAAAAAGAATTAAGCAATATCTTCAGTTGCTTCCCTTATCGCCTTCCTTGCTTTTGCTGCGATATACAGGAAATAAATACAGGCTCCAAGGCTTACCAGGGTCAGCGTTATGCCCATAAAACCCTGGTAGTAAATACCCATGGCCAGTGCAAAGCCGAGCAAAACCAGAAAGGCAAAAACAATCAGGCGCTAAAGGAACTGACGGGAAGACATAAGCAATGATTTTGGGTGAGGTAATGAAGTTACTCAACCGCTTAGATGGGGCACGGGTGATCTTCCATAAATATCTGTAAAAAAAAGTCCTCCCCTGACCGGAGAGGACCAAAATCAGTTTATCCGGTAAGATCAGAGCCGTTTGATGGGGCAACCCACCGACCTGGATTTCTTCACAGAAACTTCTTTGCCTTCCTTCATTTCGTCAATAGCCATCATCAGGTGCTTGCGGCTTACAGCGCCGGCATCATTTGGATTATCATCAATGGCGCCATGGTAAACCAGTTTTCCGCCGGCATCAAAGAGGAAACATTCCGGGGTACGGTTGGCACCAAAAGCATCGGCCAGGGCCGAGTTTTGATCAACCAGGTAGTACCATTGGTAATTTTGTGCCCTGGCATAGGCCTTCATGTCTTCAAATGAATCATCATCGTCTCTTTTGGCCTCATTGGAATTCAGCACGGCCACACCGATACCATTCCCCATGGCATATTTGCACACTTCGTATGTACGGCTTTGGTTCTTGATTACATAAGGGCAGGTATTGCAGCTGAACATTATCAGCAGGCCTTTGTCTGTTTTTACATCTTTCAGGGAAACCTCTTTGCCCAAAATGTCTTTCATCTTTACATCCGGCTTGGGGACGGGAGACCCCAGCGGCAGGGGTTCAATGCTTACAGTTAGAGCGGTTGCCATTGCCAGTACCGGAAGCGCAGCAAAATGTATTTTTTTCATGATTTAGTTGATTTTATTATAGTCACCAAATTTCGGAAAATTTATTCAGCTCTGAGCGCCGTCTGCATCATTCTCTTTCGGTTCGTCGGCAATTTTCTTCAGGGAGCTTATACTGACATTCAGTTCAAAACCAATAAGCAGTACCAATGAATTAATAAAAATAAGCGCCATCAAAATTAACACAGTACCAATGGAGCCATATAACTGATTATACAACCCAAACCGGCTCACCCACCAGGAAAATAACAGGGTAGTAAACAGCATCAGTAATGTGGCAAGTATGGAACCCGGGTTTATCAGCCTCCATTTTTTATCCACTGCAGGTGTATGGCGGTAGATATATGATATGCAGTAAAAAAACAGGAGCACCACCACCAGCCAGCGGGCATTGGTAATAATGGCTCTCCATGTCCGGTTGACGGCGAAAAGATCAAGAACCTTTCCCTGGGCAACCAATAACAATACGGATATAAAAACAAGTATGTAGATGATGAATGTGATTTTGAGGGCTGATATCCTTTTCTGGAACCCTTTGCGTTTACGGAAACCGATGTAGTTCTTATCAAAGGAACGCTGGATGCCCATCATGGCATTGGAAGAAAAAAATAAGGATAAAATAAAGGCTAAGGAAAGCAGGCTGTTCCTGGGGTTATTGATAAAGTCGTGCAAAAAACCAATCAGGTTGGAATTGTTCTTTTCACCGGGTATCACATCCCGGATCAGACTGTACAGCCCTTCTTCAAATTCTTTTGATATGGGAAGGAGGGGGATTAAGGTAAAAAGGAAAATAATGGCCGGCGGAATAGCCATTACCAGGTTAAAAGAAATGGCGGATGCCCTTTCTGTCATCCCGACTGTTTTTACCTGTTTGATAAAGAACATCACCACATCATAAAGCGGTATTCCCCTGAAGCCGGGCAGGGAAGTACTTTTGCTTTTACGGACAACATGTTTCGCCGGCGCTGATGAACTGATCTTATCGGTGATTTTCTTTATCACTTGGATGCAGAATTTTCTTTTATTTTCCGTATAGAATCAGTTCTTCTGTTTTGTTCAGCATGAAACATACGGGCATTTTTATTGTGATCATTCAGGTTAGTGGTAAAGATGCTGCTGCCGTCAAATTTATAACTGGCTACAAAAAAAAGATAGCCCGTTTCCGGTGCATTCAGCACAGCTTCGATTGATTCAACGGAAGGAGTGCAGATAGGGCCGGGGGGAAGACCTTCATGCAGATAGGTATTGTAGGGCGAATCCTGTTTCAGGTGCACCCCCGTTATGCGCCCGAGCTGAAAATTACGGGTCACAAATTTCACAGTAGGGTCCGCCTGGAGCCGCATGCCTTTTCGCAAACGGTTGATATAAACACTGGCGATATTGTATTTATCATCCTTCCGGTTGGTTTCTTCCTCAACAATTGAAGCCAGAATCATTATCTGCTGCGGTGTAAATCCCCAACGGGAAGCTTTGGCAGTTCGTTCTTCGCTCCAGAATTTTTTATAAGCAGCGTATAACTGCTGCATCAGTCTATCGGGGGTGCTGTTCCATTTGTGTAAGTAAGTGTCGGGTATAATAACAGACAGGGTTGTGTTTGTATCCACTCCAAACTTCTTCAGCGAGTCATTATTGTTGAGGTAACTGATCATTTGCAGGGAGTCAAATTGCAGGTCAAATTTTTTGCCCCCCATTTTGCCCGAAAACATTTCTTTGGTCCTTTCTTTTACAATTGTCAGCTTAACCAATGCCTGCTCGCCGCTGCGCAGCATCCGTACCAGCTTCCATACACTCATTCCATCCTTTAATAAATACCGGCCGGGTTTGGATTTTTTAAACCGGAGAACAGTACAGGCAAGATCAAAACCGCTTTCTTTTTTTAAAAATTGACTGTTTACAAGTTCTTGTTTTATTCCTTCAGGTGTTTCGCCTTCTCTTATATAGAAATACAATCCATCCTTATTGTCAACGGCAGGTTTAAACAGTTTATAACTGATATAACCGCCTGTTGTGAGAATGATACCGGCAAGGGCCGGCAATATTTTTTTCTTCATAAATGTTACTTGAACAGGAAGTGCTGCTGCAATTTACCTGTAAAAACCAGAAATCCGCTTTACCGGAAGGGGGACAGACATAAAAACCCCCGTCATGCCAGGGCAAAACGGGGGATAATTATTTGTTTAAATGTTATTTGTTCGGAGTTGTTGGCGTCTGGCCTGAAGAAGGTGTTAGTGGTACAGCATTAGCCGGAACCTTCGGCTGGGTATTGGCCGGAACGGTAGCGCCGGTAGCCTCTTTTGTTCTGTCAGTTTCGGTGCCGGAAGATTTGGGAATAAAAATAACCGAGACCAGGCTCAGCAGGCCAATGATACCTGCAAAAAGCCAGGTGCCTTTTTCCAAAACATCAGTGGTTTGTTTTACACCCATGAATTGGTTGCTGAAACCGGCAATATTTCCTGCCAGCCCGCCTCCTTTGGGGTTCTGCACCAGCACAATAAGACCCAGTATCACAGAGGCCAGGATCACCAGTATAATGAATATCGTTGTCATATCAGATCTGTTTCTTTAAATCCTCAATTTTGGCTGCAAAATAAGCGATTTTAGAGGGTTCAAGCAAACTTAATTTACTGTAGATCTCAATGGCTTTTGTGATGTTGCCCTGTTTTTCCCAAACCTCTGCCATCGTTTCAGTAATAATCTCACGGTCCTGTAAGGAAGTTTCCGCCATTTCCTCCACTTTTCTTTCTGCTGCCGGTTCGGAACTTTTTACAATTTCGGCAATGGGCAGTCGTTTCATCACCTTCAGCCATTCGGTAAAACTTTTTAACTGCTGCCCAAGCTTATCTTTCGGTTTTTCCTCTTCTTTCAGCCTGATGCCCTGAGAGGCAAAGTAATCAACTGTATGAAAGGGCTCAAAAACCAATTCATCTTTTGCATTGACTGCCGCTTCAGTTTTTAAGGAAGGCAATTCGGGTAAAGATTGTGCAGGGTTTTTTTCAGGGGTACTCTCCATTTCCCCGATGGGTACCGTGCCGGGTAAAATATTCTCACCGGCGAATTCACCTGCCCCTTTTTTATCCGTAACAGTATTTTCAGCTGGTTCTGCAACAACAACGTTTGTCATGACTGCTTCTTTCCTGGCTTTGAGGATTTCAGCGGTCCCGGTATCATTTAACATGTGCTCCACCCACAGGGGGTTATGAAAAAAGAGTAATGTTTTTTGAAGCTGCTCATGATATTCTTCCGGACTGTCAGACTGCATTTTTTTGGTAAGCAGCAACTGGGCAGCGCCGAAGTAAGGGTGGCGCTCGGCAAACTGCTGCAGTTCGGGAAGGCTGCATTGGTCCAGTGAGTCTTTTTGCAACAGTGATTTTACCAGCTGGTTGATGCGGGGGTTCATGTGTACAAGATAGGGGTAACTTACCAGTTAGAAAATAACTTATTGAAGATTTCGTCTGTCAGTGTTCTTATCATTTCATCACCAAGGGCATTTTCGGCCTGCTGCAGCGACTGGTTGCCTTTAAATTCAAAACTCCTGCTTACATCATAATCTTTTACATCGTCCATTTTCCGGTTGATCAGGGTTACATGCACACTAACTGTAAGCCTGTTATTGGCCACCTGCTGGTTGGAGATGGCGGAGGTGCTGAAAGAATAATCAGTAATGAAACCACTGATTTCCCAGTCTGCATTGTCATTGTTTACCTGTGTTAACCGGGTTTGCCCCACCACTTTTTGCCGCAACCTGTCCGTAAGCCGGGGGCTTAGCTGCGGGTTTATGTACCGGGCCCGGTTTTCTATATAATTAATCTTTACTGTTTTAATATCAGCAGGAATGGAAACATCCTTTAACCCGTATTTGATGGTGCAGGCGCCGGGTAAGAGCAAAAGGGCAAAAAAGACAGCCGCATAACTTTCTGTATGCAGAAAAAATTTCATCATTCTTCTCTATTGTATTCTTTAAGTTTTCTGTACAATGTTCTTTCGCTGATACCCAGGTCGAGGGCAGCGTCTTTTCTTTTATTCTTGTGCTTTTTCAGCGCTTTAATGATAAGTTCCTTTTCCTTTTCCACAATATTCAGGCTTTCGTCCACTTCTTCATGCTCCTGTATGTCATTACCGATTATAACCGGCTGTGCAGGCTGGTGCAATAGCGGTGCCGTACTCATGCTAACCGGCATGGGAGGGAGCTTGACCGGTGATTCAGTGCTTTTCATCCTGTAGGCTTCCGATTCTTTAAGATCATTGATCAGCGCCTGGTTTTGCGCCACCATGGCGGGGTTCTGCAGTACTTCCAGGAACATTCTTTTCAATTCTGTTACATCTTTTTTCATATCGAAGAAAAGCTTGTACAGTATTTCCCGTTCGTTCGCAAACTCATGGCTGTGGCCATTAGCGGAAGCCAGTACGGGCATCCTGTTATTGGAATATGGCTGAAGGTATTTGCTGAGTTCCTTTGCCGTTATCTGTTTATCCTGAGAAAGAACTGAAATCTGTTCCGCAATATTCTTCAATTCCCGCACATTGCCCGGCCAGGGGTAGTTAATTAACAGTTGTTTTGCCTCTTCATCTAATTGAACAGATGAAGTGCGGTACTTTGTTGCAAAATCAGCCGCAAATTTTCTGAACAACAGGTGAATGTCTTCGGGTCTGTCGTGTAGTGCAGGTACACGGATGGGGACTGTGCTTAAACGGTAATAAAGGTCTTCCCTGAATTTTCCCGCCTGCACTAATTGCAACAGGTCCTTATTAGATGCCGCAATCACCCTTACATCTGTCTTTTGCACTTTAGATGAACCCACCCGGATGAATTCACCGCTTTCCAGCACCCGTAATAATCTTGCCTGGGTTCCAAGCGGCAACTCACCTATTTCATCTAAAAAGATGGTGCCGCCGTTTACCGTTTCAAAATACCCTTTTCTTGCATCGGCAGCGCCGGTAAAGGAGCCTTTTTCATGACCGAATAATTCGGAATCGATAGTGCCCTCCGGGATGGCGCCGCAGTTTACTGCAATGAATGGATTATGTTTCCGTGCAGAAATTGAATGAATGATCTGGGAAAATACTTCTTTACCAACCCCGCTTTCCCCGTGTATCAGCACCGTCAGGTCGGTATTGGCCACCTGTGCCGCCACCTGCAATGCATAATTGAGTGCCGGTGCATTGCCGATGATGCCAAAACGGTTTTTTATATTTTGAATATCCATAGTCGTAAGCCACTGAAGCACTGAAACACAGAGTTTAATTCAGTGCCTCTGTGTTTCACCCGATAGCTATCGGGTGGCATTTTTCTTAATTAATAATTTTTCCCAACAAGGTCGCCTGCGTACAATCCTCCACCTTTACATTCACATAATCACCTTTCTTCAATTGATAGTCTTCCTTCGCAAACACCACCACTTTATTCTGCGAATTTCTTCCCATCCAGTCCTTATCACTTCTCTTACTGTCACCCTCTATCAGTATTTTAAATGTTTTGCCTATATCTTTCCTGTTGCTTTCTAAAGAGAGACGATTTTGCAGCTCCACTATTTCAACCAGTCTTCTCTTTTTAACTTCTTCGGGTACATCGTCTTTAAACCTTCTTTCAGCAAGGGTACCGGGTCGTTCACTGTAAACGAACATGTAACTCATATCATAGCGGCTGTATTCCATAATGCTGAGTGTATCCTGGTGGTCTTGTTCATCTTCAGTACAAAAACCGGCAATGATATCTGAACTGATACCGCAGTCGGGCATTATCTTCCTTATCCTGTCCACTTTCGCCATGTACCATTCCCGTGTATATGTTCTGTTCATCAGTTGGAGTATTTTTGTCGAACCGCTCTGCACCGGCAGGTGGATGTATTTGCAGATGTTCTCATACTTCGCCATCGTGTGCAGCACATCATCAGTAATATCTTTTGGATGCGAAGTGGAAAAACGGACTCTTAGTTCCGGAGCAATCTGAGCAATTTTTTCAAGCAGCATCGCAAAAGTGAAGAACTGCTCAGTTCCCCTTCCTTGGGAGGGGGGTAGGGGGAGGCTGTAACTATCCACATTCTGCCCCAGCAGCGTCACTTCACTATATCCTCTCTCAAATAAATCTTTACATTCATTGATGATGCTTTCTGCATCACGGCTTCTTTCCCTTCCCCTTGTAAACGGCACCACGCAGAAGGAACACATATTATTGCATCCCCGCATAATGCTTACAAAGGCGCTTACGCCATTACTATCCAATCGCACCGGCGAAATATCCGCATAGGTTTCATCCCTGCTCAGCAAAACATTCACTGCTTTTTGTCCACCTTCAGCTTCATCAACCAACGTAGGCAATGAGCGATACGCATCCGGGCCCACAACGATATCCACCAGTTTTTCTTCTTCCAGAAATTTTGATTTCAATCTTTCCGCCATGCATCCCAGCACACCCACCAGCATACCTTTCTTTTCTTCTTTCAGTTTGCGGAATTCTGTCAGCCGTTTACGAACGGTTTGTTCGGCCTTTTCTCTTATTGAACAGGTGTTGATGAAAATAAGATCAGCCTCCTCCGCATGGCGGGTGGCGCCAAAACCTTCTTTATTTAATATGGAAGCCACGATCTCGCTGTCCGAAAAATTCATCTGGCAGCCATAGCTTTCTATGTAAAACCGTTTCCGGTATTGATTCGGGTCGCCATTAAATGGAGCATAGGCTTCACCCTGCTTTGCTTCATCATGGGTTCTATCTGTCATCAAGTCAATCATAAAGGGGGAATGGACTGCAAATATACTGCATAAACCCGGATTTGTGACAGGATGGCAGGGAGTTTGGATAATTGGTTGATTGGTTATTTGTGAATTAGTGATTGGGGCTGTGATCTTTAGTAACCCGATAGCTATCGGGTCCGATGAGCTGAAGTTCCCGCCAGGAGTTTATCCCGCTGAAAAGCGGGACTACTACTTCCTCCGCAGCCGGGTCACAGACCCCGACCACAGCGTTGGGGGTATCCGCTTCTGTCGGGCAGCCTTTGGGCAATAGTGCAAAGCTCATCTGGTTGGAGATGCACTAGCATCGTAAACTCCTGCCATTGATAGCGGCGGGGCGGCTCGTCAGCGACAGTACAAAAACTCATTCGTTTGATTCTTAAGAATCCCGAAGGGATTAAATATTAATAACCCCGCATATAATGCGGGGGAAAAAGCAACAATAGTGAACAGAACCCCGAAGGGGTTCAATAAATTCAGAGCAGATGCTTTTCATCAAACTCAATCTCATGTTCCTTTAGTAACTCAATGTATTCATCACGAAATGAAATTGTTTTATGATGTTCTTCCTGGTTTTTCACATACTCAATCAATCTTGATTTTTCTGAGATTGCATAAGCAAATGCGCCATAACCATCCTGCCAGCCGGTAAAGCCTTTAAAGAGTCCATTATCTTTTATAAAACCTGAGCTTGCTATTTTAATATTCTTTATCAAATCAGCCAGCGCTATTGAGGGATGGAGATGTGTCAGGATATGCAGATGGTCTTCTACGCCATTCATACGGTACAGATGGCAGTTGCTTTTATTTAAAATGCCCCCGATATATTTAAAAAGCCCTGACCTGTTTTCTTTTTGCAGTACTTGTTCCCTGTGCTTTGTGCTAAAGACAATCTGATAAAGAATTTGTGTATAGGTACGCATAGTGGCTAATTTATTCAACCCCTTCGGGGTTGTTTTGTCCGGGTTGTATCTTTCTCTCCGGGTTTCACCCGGAGTTATTCAAATTTAAGCCCTTCGGGCTTAGCTGGTTTCCTCAACAAAATAAATATGTTAACCACAGGCTGGTGAGATACATAGAAGTGACCTCATCTGATTTTCTGCTGAATCCCGGAGGGATTCAATATTAATAACCCCGTCCCGCCGAATGCGGGGCAGGGAAGATAGTGAATGAACAAACTGAACCCCAACTGGGTTCAATAAACTTAAATCATACTATTTAATCTCGTCTGGTTGATCGTCTTGTTTTTTTGTGCGGAGTTTCACCTTGTGCAGCCTAAAATTCTTATTGACGACAAGCCGGTTGAACTGAACCTGCAGCAACTGCAGGATCTGCTGGAATCTTTACCAGGAAGTTCTATTGAAAAGATTGAAGTAATGACCAACCCGCCGCCGCAATATGCCAATGAACAGGGCGGCGTTATAAATATTGTTACCCAAAAAGGCAAAGTGGGAAAGAGCGGCCGCATCAATGTATCAGCCGGCACAAGGAGAGAAGGGAGCATTCACGGGAATTTCAGTTACCGGAAACAGGGGTTTGCAGTTAGTATTAATGCCGGAGCAGGTTTCAACCGCCTTGTGGGCAATGGTTATTCAATACGAAATAATATTTACACCGACTCATCCAATTTCTTTAACACCACAAACCACTTTACCAATAAAAACTGGCGGCCCAATCTGCGGGTGAATATGGATTATGACATCAATAAGAATAACCAGCTGAATTTTGTTTTCAACTATAACCAGAACAGCTATGATAACTTCAACAGCACTGAATTCAGAAATTTCAACCGCTTTAATGATTTGTGGAAACTCAGCAGAAGGGACGTTCAGAATGAAGGGGATCATTACAGTCCCGGTATGAATTTTACTTACACATGGAAGGGCAAACCGGGGGAGACACTGAAGATCATTGCCGGTTACAACTTCTCACTTAACAGAAGCGACCGGGATTTTTACCAGCAATATTTCAATCCTGATTACACTTTCAGCGGAACGGACAGCGCCCAGCAGCAGCTGAACAATACAAAGGTTAACGGCCATCACCTGCGGGTGAATTATGATAAGATGCGGGATAATAAGAAAACGTTTCTTTCTTTCGGAACCGCCTACAATCGGTCCAATAACCATGTAGTGGTGGACGCCAGTTATAAAAAGAAACCGGAGGGCATCATGGTGCCGCTTGACCTGCTGAGCAATGATTTCTGGTTTCACCAGACTGTTACTAATATAAGGGCCTCTGTTAAACAGTTACTGGGCGAAAATTTCAGCTTTACAGCCGGTACATCAGCTGAAAAAACGGATATAGGGTTTGAACTGCTGAAAGAAAGCGGGGAGGTGAAGAATCATTACTGGACCCTGCTGCCCTTTGCCAATATCAACAAAACATGGAAGGAAAAGCTAAACCTCACATTGGCTTACCGCCGCAGCATCCGCCGCCCGGGCATCAATGAACTGAACCCTGCCATTGATTTTTCCAATCCCTATAATATCCGGTTTGGCAACGAGAAATTAGAAGCATCAACCGCTCATAATTTTGATTTCGTGGCAGGCCGTACAAAAACAAAATATTATGTCAACCTCGGTATTGGATACAATATCGTGGAAGATGTTTTCAGCCAGGTACGCACATTGATACCCGGTGAGAAAACACAGATTACCTGGGAGAATATCAGCGGCAGGAAAGAATATGAGATCAGCACCTGGAACGGGGTAACGCTATCCCAAAAGCTGAAGGTTAATCTCAGCGCCAGTTTTATTTACAATGTGTACGGCGAATTTGACAAAACCGTCCGCCGGTTTCGCGACGGCGGATCTTTTACCTTTAACCTGAATTACAGTTTTACCCCAACCGATTTGTGGAATATCACCAGCAGCTTTAACCTGAACCGCTTTGCCAACCCGCAAGGCTTTGCCCGCTGGACAACGAGTATGAACATCGGTGTGCAGCGTAAATTCTTTGCAAAAAAACTGGTAATCACGGTCAATGCCATTGACCCGTTTGTGCAACAGCAAACCCGGAGTTTTACTTATGCTCCCAATTTTAATTTGGAAAGTTTCAACGCCACGCAAACCCGGAATTACCGGCTGAGTGTGGCGTATAATTTTACAAAGACGGCGAAGAAGCAAGTGCTTAAAAAGTGAGCGGCAAAAGGGAATCGAACCCTCGGCCCTTAGCTTGGGAAGCTAATGCTCTACCAACTGAGCTACTGCCGCTAATATCTTTCTATTTCAATAACTCCCTGTTTACAGCATGGGATCCGCCAACCGGCGGACTACCAACTGAGCTACTGCCGCTTAGGGATTCCTAAGTTAGGAAACTTGTTTTGTAAAAGAAATTTTCTTTGCCAGCCAGCTGTCTTTTACCGGAATGATCCATTCCGTCTCCAACTCTGCCTTTGTTTGTACCAGGTTATTAAAGTATAAAGTTTCAGCATCAATAAACCCGTTATCAAGTGCATATTGCAACTGAGAGAGGGACAATAATTGTATTTTATCCTTAACAACAAAAGCCAGCGAAGTTCGGTCAAACATGTTCACCTGAAACCGCTGTTCGGTATCTTTTATCAGCCTTACAGAACTGTCTGTACTGCACCCGCTGACACCTGCCGCCGTTTCATCTGCCATCAATATCAAAAACTGGCCAAAGAATAAATACCCGGCACCTTTTACAGGAACACCATGACTCAGCCATTTGGCAGTAAAGTTTTTCAGCATCTCTTCAATTTCCAGCGCCTCAGCCATTGAAAATGTACGGCCAGACTGGTAGACCCACACTTTTGATTCCGGGTCAAAATTACCGTCCAGCAGGTATTTATATTCCAGGTTCATGCCGCTAAATTACAACCAAATTCCAACTAATTTTTTACCCATAAATAAAGCTATGCATCTTACCTGCTGGAACTACACAAAAGAAGGATGGAGGCATTTTCAGTACTGGAAATCGAGAAAGAAAGGCCTTTTGTATTTTGTTTTTCACCGGTTATGTACACTGCGGGAAAAACAGGCGCCCGAGGTTAGAATAGCGGTGGACAGGGTATGGGTCAACGGGGAGCCTGAATCATTTCAAAACAGGAGCTGCCGGTTCAGGGAAATTCATATCCGGGAAGCCGGCTGCATCCATATCCTTGAAATCAGTTATGAACAGGGAAACAGAGTCAGGGGAATAAATGTCCCGATTCCAAAAGGGAAATTAAGGGAGGCCTTTGAAGTGCAGGAAAGGTTGATATTGGACAATGAATCAGTCGGCTAAGCTGGCTGCCACCAGCTCTGCAACATCCAGTACCTTCAGGGTTTCTTCTTTTTCGGCCAGTTTTACGCCATCCGTCATCATGGTATTACAAAAAGGACAGGCAGAAGCTATGATACTGGCGCCTGTAGCTATGGCTTCATCAGCCCGGTCAATATTGATACGGTTAGTTCCTTTTTCTTCCTCTTTGAACATCTGGGCCCCACCGGCCCCGCAACACAGCCCGTTGCTCCGGCAACGTTTCATTTCCACCAGCTCACCATCCAATGCCTCGAGCACTTTTCGCGGAGCTTTATAAATTTCATTGGCACGGCCCAGGTAGCAGCTGTCGTGGTAAGTGATCTTCCTGCCTTTAAAACTTCCTCCTTCTTTCATCTTTATCTTTCCATCATCAATCAGCTGCTGAAGAAATGTGGTATGATGAATAACTTCATAATTGCCGCCCAGTTCGGGGTATTCATTTTTCAGCGTATTGAAACAATGCGGGCAGGTCGTCACAATTTTTTTAATACCATAGTTGTTCAATAGCTGGATATTCTGATAAGCCATCATCTGGAACATGAATTCATTACCTGCACGGCGCACCGGATCACCGGTGCACATTTCTTCCTTGCCAAGAATGGCATAACTGATGCCCACTTTGTTCAGGATGGTCACAAATGCCTTTGTTATTTTTTGCGCCCGCTGATCGAAACTGCCTGCACAACCCACCCAGAAAAGAATTTCAGGACTTTTTCCTTCGGCCATTAGCTCTGATGCGGTCGGTACTTTCATTCATCTGAATTTGTTTCAAACCTACATAAAAATTTTCAGCCTGCATGCCCATGAAGTGCAATAACCCGGCCGGAATACAATTCATGCTTCATTTGCTTTTCTTTCCTTTATTTTGTTGCCGTTGAAATGAAAAAACTTTTTCAAAAATTGTTTAAGTGGGAGCTATGGAACTTCTACGTTCTTTATTTCCCTATTGGCCCGGTTTGGCTCTGGTATTGCCTGCAAAGCCGGTCATTCTGGTATTTCAGTTCATCCAACCCCACCATCACCTTTGGGGGGTTTGAGGGCGAAGGCAAGAAAGAAATGTATGATCAGCTGCCCGGCCATATGGTACCAACGACCATTTACATCATGCATAACTGGCCTATTGACGAAGTGCTGAAAAAAGTTACAGAAGCGGGGTTCACATATCCTTTTATTGTAAAGCCAGATGTGGGAATGAAAGGGATACTTTTCAGAAAAATTGAAAATGAAGAACAGCTGCATAAGTACCATGAAAAAATACCGGTAGAATATATTGTGCAGGACCTGGTGGAATTGCCTGTGGAAGTCAGTGTATTTTATTACCGTTACCCTTGGGAGCAAAAAGGTGTGGTAAGCGGTTTTATCCACAAGGAGCTGCTGCAGGTAAAAGGTGACAGCAAATCAACCTTAAGAGAACTGGTGCTGGCTCACCCCAGGGCCCGGTTCCGGATGGAAGAAATGCAGCACCGCCACGGTCATCGTTTTGACAGGGTGATACCCGAAGGGGAGATTTTTTATCTGTCCTATGCAGGGAATCATAACCGGGGCGCCCACTTTACCAACCTGCATAAGGAAATTGATGATAAGCTGCACAGGGTTTTTGATGAGCTGAGTCATTATACCGATAAATTCTTTTACGGGCGGTACGACATCAAAACCACATCCATTGAGGACCTGAAGCAGGGAAAGAACTTTCTTATACTTGAGTTTAACGGATGCGGCGCTGAGCCGAACCATATTTATGATTGTGGTATGAGCATCTGGCGGGCTTACAGCGTCATACTTCACCACTGGAAAGCATTATACAGGATCAGCCGGTATAATCATAAAAACGGTACTCCTTACTGGTCATTCAGGCGCGGCTGGAAATACTTAAGCAATGCCAAAAAACATTTTCGCCTCCTTGAAAAGTATGATTAGTTTGAATTAATCCAGTTGCCCTTTTTGTATTTTCGCTTCATGCACTCTTTGCTGAAGATTTTTTTTACCGGCATGCTGGTCAGTTTTCTCGGCTCCCTGCCATTAGGAACACTTAACATTGCGGCCATGCAGATTTCTATCTCTGACGGCGTCACCTCGGCCATGCTTTTCTCTATGGGTTCATTGCTGGCAGAAATTGTTTATGTAAGGGTTTCGCTGGTGGCTATGGACTGGATACGGAAACAGGAAAGAGTGCTGAAAGCGCTGGAATGGATAACCCTGCTGATTGTGGTGGCGCTTGCGGTTTCCAGTTTTTATGCTGCCCTGCATCCCAATGTACAGGAAAACGTGGTGCTGAGCAGTTCGCTGCCCAAATTTGTACTGGGGTTTGTAATGAGCGCCCTGAACCCGGTACAGATCCCTTTCTGGTTTGGATGGAGTACCGTGTTGTTCACCAAAAAAGTATTGCTGCCGAGGTCCGGGCATTATAATTCCTACATTATGGGTATCGGCATCGGCACTTTTATCGGCAACTGTGTTTTTATTTTTGGCGGCATCCTGATTGCGAACACAATCAGCCGGAACCAGGATATACTGAACTTGGTGATTGGCGGGATATTCGCTTTAACCGCCATCCTGCAGTTGTGGCGCATCCTGAAAAAGAAAGATCCTGTCCATCAGCTGGAACACCCTGAAGAGCTGACACACAAGATTGAAGAGCAGATGGAAAAAATCGAAAAGATTGAAGAAGGACTTGAGAAAATCACTCATTACCACCATAAGGAAAAAGAATAACTGATAACATAAAGCCTGATACCATGGCAATAAAGACACCTTAATTCACGAATGGGAAAACGAAATGAAATCAACCCGAAAAATGCTTACGGCCGTACCATTTGAGAAAGGCGACTGGAGGCCCCATGAAAAATCCATGACGCTGAAAAGACCGGTCACGCATGTGGCAGAAATTCCTAACGGGCTTACGGTTACACTCGATACTGATGAACTGGATTTTGCAAAGGGCTACAAGCCGAACACACTTTCCAGTAAAGAAGAACTGATAGCATTATTTGAAAAATGCGCTGCTGAGTCAATGGAAAAACTGAGGAATGCTACCGATGAAAATTTCAGGAGTAACTGGACGATGAGGAACGGCGACCATATTTATTTCACCTTGCCCAAACTGCAGAAAACAGGGGCGGATAATGTGATACTGCCCGACAAAATAGGCGGTACCCACATGGCCACACTGGTTACCAAACCAGATGGGATTGAGTTTATTGATTATTTGTCAGGAGAAGAAAGGGAAATCATCAATGTGGAATCAGTTCCTTATGATGAACTGCCGGGAAAAATAAAAGATAAAACCTTGCATGATGTAATGAATTGGAATAAAACAGGTGTTAACTGTATTGGTATAAAAGATGGAGAAGGAAAATTTGTGATCAATCCGCCGGAGGATACCAATATCACCAAAGGCATGAAAGTGATAGTGCTGGGTACCCGGATGCAGATTGAAAAGATGCGGCAGAACCTCGGAGGCTGAGAGGGTATTAATTTTTCATTTCTTCTGCCCATTTATCCCTTTCATCAGGGCTGAATTTCCACGGTGCAAAATTATTTTCCACGTTGCTGAACATGGCTGTCCATTCCTGCGGACTGTTGCTTTCTTCCATTACCAAATAACGGCGTAATTGTAAAATAATATCCAGCGGGCTGATGCTTACAGGACATTCCTGCACACAGGCATTGCAGGTGGTGCAGGCCCGAAGTTCTTCCACAGTTATATAATCATGCAGCAAACTCTTTCCATCATCTTTTAGTTCACCATTTTTGCTGATGCTTTTTCCCGCTTCTTCCAGCCGGTCACGGGTATCCATCATAATTTTTCTGGGCGAGAGAAGCTTACCGGTCAAATTGGCCGGGCAGGCAGCCGAACAACGTCCGCATTCTGTGCAACTATAAGCATCCATCAGGTTTTTCCAGCTAAGGTCCGTTACATCTTTTGCACCGAAGCGCTGCGGGGCAGCAGGTTCCGATGGCGCCAGCTCGGGCTGCATGGCATACAGAACTTCATTCTGGATGGATTTCATATTATCCATTTCACCTATCGGCTTCAGACGGGCATAATATGCATTGGGAAAAGCCAGCACAATATGCAGGTGCTTGGAGTAGGGGAGATAATTCAGAAAAGCAAAGATGCCGGCGATATGCAGCCACCAGCAACCCCGTTCAATCAATTCCAGCCCTTCATTATTCACTCCGCTGATAACCGGGTGCAGGTACTGCGACAGAATAAAACTGCCGATAGGATGTGTCGCATAATGTTCAACGCCCCTTGCCTGTAATAATGTATCGCTTGCATTCAGAAACAGGAACAACGTCATCAGTACAATCTCGGTAATAAGGATATAATTGGCATCGCTGCGGGGCCAGCCATCCAGGTCTTTACTGATAAACCTCTTCAGTTTGATGATATTTCTGCGTACCAGGAAAATGGCACAGGCCAGGAGCACCAGCAGGGCCAGCACTTCAAAAGCATTGATGAGGAAACTGTACAAGCCGCCTAATGGGGCTGCAAAAAGGCGGTGTTTGCCGGTAATTCCATCCAGAATAATTTCCAGTACTTCGATATTGATGATAATGAAACCTGCATACACAAAAAAGTGCAGAACGGCTACCAGCGGGTTGCGAAACATTTTCTTTTGTCCAAAAGCCAGCAGCAGCACATTGTTCCATCGCTGCGAAGGGTGATCATTCAGGTCTTCATCACGGCCAAGTTTGATATTCCGGCGTATCTCTTTTACTTTTTTGGAAAAAAGCCAGATAGAAAAAACGCTGAGAAGGATAAATAAAACCTGTTGGGCAATTTGCATGATGAGGATTTGCAGCCGCTAATTTAGGGCAAGCCGCCGGGCTTTAAAAATGAATTGCATTCACCCTGAATTTCCCGTTTGAAAACTCCAGTGAAGGAGCGGGAAATTTAAAAGCGCTGAGTACCAGGAATACAAAGTTGAGGGCCTTGCTGTTGGTTTTTATTTTGCTCAGGTCAATATCCGGGGCAAGGTACCACTGGCGGTAGCGTTTTATATCCCGCCGGTCGAAAATGATGTTGCCGACGGCATCCTTTGCAATATTTTCTTCACCGCCAAACATCCCTTCAGCGCCATATCCTAAAGACACACAAAGCCAGCCGGGCAGTTTGCTTTTGGGAAAGAAAGATTTCAGACTGGCGCTGGCCCAGTAGGTCTGTCCGTTATAATCCTTTAAAAAACGTTCAGGAGAACTTTTACCAAACAATTCATTGCTGCGCTGATTGAGCGAAGCATCCTTGTAGCTTTTACGGTGAAATGACCATTTGAGTTGGATTCGCTGTTCGTCCCATGCCAGTTCCTGTGCTATAAATGTTCCGCTTCCCAGCACATTGGCGCCAAAGTCAGCCCAGCTCCAGCCCCATTCGGCGCTGCGGCCATCTAAGTATTCAATCGTGGTTTGAAATGCAAAAGAGGTGAGGCCGCTTATCCAGATCCGTTTTTTTCTTTCCATGCCCGCCCACTTCCATAGTTCATTATTAGCTATGCTTTCTATCCAGGTGCCGTAAACATGGCCCACCTTATCCACCTGCAGCCATTCACGGCTGTCGTTAAAAGAATGGAGTTTGGTTTTGGTGTAATCATCATACCAGGCTGATGCAAGGGCGGCCATTACTCCGCCATACCCGATAACATTGGTGCCGGTTACAAGCCAGGTCCGGGTTTTCTTTTGTTTTGGAGTTAATGCGGATATGTCAATCCCATATTGGATTTTTGAAGTATCATATAATGGGTCTCTTGTCAGTTGGGTAGTATCATTTTGAGCCAGCAGGGTTATTGTGCAGGGGACAAAAAACAGGAGTATTAATATCCGCAAATACAAACTGATCATTTTTTAACACGGCTTATTTTCTTTGCCGGATGTTGCCAGGTATTAAAAACAGAATAGATTATCACATTGTTTCCTTCGGGTTCATAGAAAATTACATACGGGAATTTACGGACGGAAGTTTGCCGGAAATTCTTATACACCTTTTTAAATGCAAAGGGATTTCGCAAAATATGTTTTATAGTTGCCGCTACTTCGTTGAAAAACCGGGTATCAAGCCCACTGCTTTTGGATGCATAATAAGACATCGCTTCAGCAATATCCGCCCTTGCTTCTTCCTTTATTACCTCCTTGTATGGCATGTTTATTTTTTAAGCAGTGATTTTCTCAGGCTGCTCAACGAGTATGATTTGCTTTGTCCGGCTTTGTGGAGTGCTTTTCTGCGGTCAAGTTCTTTTTTTTGCGGAGCTGACAACTTATATAACTCTTCTTCTTCCTTCTTATATTGGACAATAGTATGCAGTGCTTTCAAAAAAGCGGCATCGCTTATTTCATTAATCTTTTTTGCAAGTTTCTTTTTAATGAGTGTTGTTGTCATAATAAGATTTTCACCCCTAAAATACGATTTATTTATGTGCCTTTCTACGGTATTTGTTAATGTTGGAAATTGAGCCGAAATTCGTCGGTATCTTAACTCCGTTTGTATGGACACAATAATACAGGCTAAGATTGATGCATGGCTTTCCGGCAATTTTGACCAGGCCACTAAGGATGAGATAAGACGTTTGCAGAAAGAAAACCCGGCCGAACTGGCCGATGCCTTTTACTGCAACCTTGAATTTGGTACAGGAGGCTTAAGAGGATTGATGGGAGTTGGCACCAACCGGATGAATAAATACACAGTGGGAATGGCTACCCAGGGTTATGCAAATTACCTGAAACAGTGCTTTAGTGATGTGAAAGTGGCCATTGCATATGACAGCCGCAACAACAGCCGCTTTTTTGCGGAAACAGCTGCCAATGTTTTTGCTGCAAACGGCATCAAAGTGTATTTGTTTGAAGATATGCGCCCCACACCGGAATTATCTTATGCCATCCGTGAGCTGGGTTGCCAGGGCGGTGTCGTGTGTACAGCGTCACATAATCCGAAAGAGTATAATGGTTACAAAGCTTACTGGAATGATGGATCGCAGTTAGTGCCGCCACATGATAAAAATGTGATCAGAGAAGTAGATAAAATAACTTCTGTGGATGATGTGAAATGGAGCGGCGGTGAAGCCAATATCACCATTATCGGAAAAGAACCCGATAGCTATCGGGTGGATGAAAAATATATGGAGATGGTAAAGGGACTGAGTGTGTACCCGGAAGTGATCGCCAGGCACAGTGACATGAAGATTGTGTACACCTCTATTCATGGTACGGGTATCAAACTGGTGCCCCTTGTACTGGAGAAATTCGGATTTAAGAATATACATATTGTAAAAGAGCAGGCAGTGCCGGATGGAAATTTTCCAACGGTTGTTTATCCCAACCCGGAAGAAAGCGAGGCAATGAGCCTGGGGCTGAAAATGGCAGAGCGGCTGAACGCTGATATTCTCTGCGGCACCGACCCGGATGCCGACCGCATTGCCATTGGTGTGAAAGACGATAAAGGTAAATGGGTGCTGATGAACGGTAACCAGACAGCCGTGCTTGCCTTTAACTACCTGATTGAAGCAAGAAAAACAAAGGGTATTGCAAAGCCCAATGATATGGTGATTACCACCATTGTTACCACACCGATGATTGATGCCATAGCTGCCGGTAATGGTGTGAGTTGTTACCGGGTGCTGACCGGTTTTAAATGGATCGCTGAAATGATCAGGCAGAAAGAAGGAAAAGAAAACTATATCATCGGCGGCGAGGAAAGTTTTGGACTGATGATCGGCGATAAAATAAGGGATAAAGACGGCGTAAGCGCCGTGGCCCTTCTCTGCGAAATGGCCGCCTATGAAAAAGAAAAGGGACGCAGCCTGTATGAGAAAATGATTGACTTGTATGTGCAATACGGATTTTATAAAGAACACCTCATATCCATAACAAAAAAAGGCATGGATGGCCAGCAGCAGATTGCTGCGATGATGGAAAGTTACCGGAGCAACCCGCCCAAAAGCATCAATGGCTCAGCCGTAGTGAAGCTGCTTGACTATGAACTGAGGAAAGGTCGCAATCCTCAAACAGGAGAGGAGTGGGCGATTGACCTCCCGAAGAGCAATGTGCTCCAGTTTATATTAGAGGATGGCGGCAGTATATCAGCCCGGCCCAGCGGCACGGAGCCAAAGATCAAATTCTATTTTAGTGTGAACACAAAGCTGAATAACGCTGCAGATTTTGAAAAAGTGAATAAGGAATTGGATAAGAAGATTAAGGCGGTGATTGGGGATATGAGATTGTAATGCCTGGACTTTGCGTCCAATCTTACTGCTGCAAAACTCACCACAAGCAGGCTTAATTTTTTGTCATTAATCAAACGCTACAATCACAAGTTGCTTTATCAATTATTGTAAGCACCCATTTATTATTTATAAAACTCAAATAAATAATTAATTCATTCGAATTATTGTCAGCGATAACGATTCTTCTGCTTTTGTTTTCGAGATTGTAAAATTCAGTAATCTTTTTTATAGAAACTCTTCCTCTAAATGCTCTGCTTAAACTTTTTGCAATTTTTGAGAGCAAATGATCGGTACGGGTTGTGTCTACAAATGTTCCAGTCTTTGTCCATTTTTCACAATCAAAGGTTGGAAGCCTGGAATACTTTAACCTGGAAAGTTTTACACTGTCATAAAACGGAGCATTCGGGTAAGTGGTATCACTGAACCCCAGCGTTGAAAAATGTTTGTAAGTGTCAACAACACCAGTTCTGTTAAGGATATAAACCTCGGTTTTCTTGTCAATATACCTGGATAATGTTACAGGGTCTCGCTTAGAGAGAGCCCTTACAACTTTTTTGAGTGCCCATACAAAGTCCTGTTCTTTGGAAGATTGCCCAATGGAAAGTATCGTCAAAAAGAATGTTGAGATTATGATTAATGATGGTCTCAATATTATTGCCGCTTGCACCTAAATTTATGATATCAGATGGGCTCTTCAAAAAATGCCTGTTTAAATGCCAATAAATTAATGTTATACAATTTTCTGCCTGCCTGTCCTGTCAGTAACCTGGAAGACAGATTGCTGTTATGACAATCCGCTCTTTTACTTTTCCCGATTTTCCTCTCATGCCATATCTTGCGTAATTACTTATGCGCCCCACCTCAACCTACCACCATAAAGACCTCTGTAAAAGATACACTGCAAATGAATAATATTTGCTAATTTTATAGCATGAATCTTCATGAATACATAACTGTTTCCCCCGATATCCAGTTTGGAAGGCCTGTTTTTAAAGGAACTAGGGTTACTGTAGACACACTCTTTTTTCATCTTGAACAGGGGATAAGCCTGGATGATTTTTTGCAGGATTTTCCGGGAGTTTCCAGGGATCAGGTGGAAGGTGTTCTTGAATCTACTGCCCGTCTTTTTCAGTCTTCAAACATTGGAAAACTGGATGAAATTATTGCTTGATGAAAATCTGCCGCAAAAACTGAAGTACCGTTTCCTTGAAAAGGGAATGGAAGTGTTCACCATTTCAGATATGAAATGGAACTCAAAAAAGAACGGTGAACTCCTGCCTCTGTTGATAGAACACAGCTTTACACATTTTCTCACTTTCGACAGCCAGCTACGGTTTCAGCAGAATTTTGCAAAATACCCCGTTTGCGTATTATATTGATTGCACCTTTCAACAACTATGCTGTTATTATGGAAATGTTTGAAGATATTTTAAAAGCAATGCCCGGTGCAGTTATGGGTTCAAATGTTGTTTATTACCAGAAAAAATAGCAGAAGAAAAAAGTTACAGGGAAATTCTTTCTTTTATAAAAATGAGCAGACCCACCGAAGATACTTACCGTCATAAAGGACTTCGTAAAAAATTAGTGCAAGGCATACAGGCCAAAGGTATTTCCGACGACCGGGTGCTGGATGCCCTGCTGGAAGTGCCCCGGCATTTTTTTCTGGATTCTGCTTTTGATGAAGTGGCCTATGAAGACAGGGCTTTCCCCATTGGCGAAGGCCAGACCATTTCCCAGCCTTATACCGTAGCATATCAAACCCAGTTGCTGGAAGTACTGCCCTTTATGAAAGTGCTGGAAATTGGTACCGGCAGCGCTTACCAGGCCGTGATACTGGCTGAAATGGGTGCACAGGTTTATACCATCGAGCGACAGAAAAAACTCTTTGATGCAAACAAGAAGTTTGACTTTCTGAAAAAATATCCTTCCATCAAATTCTTTTACGGCGACGGCTATGAAGGCCTTCCCACTTATGCCCCTTTTGACAGGGTACTGATAACAGCTGCCGCTCCGGAAACTCCCCCCAAACTGATTGAGCAATTAAAACCTGCCTCGCCGGAAGGCGGGCCGGGTGGCATGATGGTACTTCCCCTTGGCGCAGGCGAAATTCAGCAGATGCGGCGCATCACCAAACTGGAAAACGGGGCGATAAAAGAAGAAGTGTTTGATAATTTTTCTTTTGTACCGATGGTTGGGGGAAAAGAGTCCTGAGTCGTTAGTCATTAGTATGAAATAACAAAATTTAAATATATGGGAGACTACAGAAAATTAATTGCATTTCAAAAAGCTTTTGACCTGGCCATGGAAATTTTTGAGATTACCAAAAGTTTTTCGCCGGAAGAGAAGTACAGTCTTACAGACCAAATAAGAAGATCGTCCAGATCGGTTTGCACCAATTTTGTTGAAGCGTACAAACGAAGAAGGTATAAAGACTATTTTATTTCAAAACTAAATGATGCTGAAACGGAAAATGCTGAGACACAGGTTTGGCTGGATTTTTCTCTTGCCTGTAAATACATTTCGGCTGAAAAACATCTTGACATTACAGCTAAAAATGACGAAGTAGCGAGGCTTATCTTGTATATGATAAACAACCCCGATAAGTTTATGTGACTAACGACTAATGACTCAGGACTAACAACTTACTTACACAAACTGCTCTAAGAGATCAATCCTCTTCTCAATCGGCGGATGCGTGGCAAACATATTATCCCATGAAGCCGATTGATGTGTGGAGGGCTTTGGATTATCAATAAACAATTGCGCCACATCCCGGCTTTCCACTGCCTCAATCAGCGGGTCGTTGGATATTTTTCTGAGAGCATTGGCAAGGGCATAGGGTTTTTTGGTGATTTCTGCAGCCCCGGCGTCGGCAAGGTATTCTCTTTTACGGCTGATACCGAACCTCAGCAGAATTGAAATAAAGTATGCAACAGCGGTAACGACAATCGCAATCAGGATAATGGCGCCGCTTCCTTTCCCGTTCTTGCTGCTTCGTTTGCCTGAACCCGCATGCCGCAGGCTGCGGAAGACCACTTCAGCCAGGAAGGCAAAAATGCCGACAAAGATGATGGACACAATCAGCAGCCTTACATCCCTGTTCTTAATATGAGTAAGTTCATGGGCAATCACCCCTTCCAGTTCTTCATCATCCAGTTTATTAATAATGCCCCTTGAAAGAGAGATGGAATAGGTTCTATGGTCAATACCGCTGGCGAAAGCATTGAGTGAATCATCTTCAATGATGTAAATTTTCGGCATCGTCATGCCCTGGGAAATACATAGGTTTTCCACCAGGTTGTACACCCTTTTATTTTCTTTCCGGTCAAGGGGTTTGCTGCCGGTGGCCATGCGGATGAAGGCAGCATGACCGGTCCAGGCAATGAGGAACCAGATACCTGTGGCAGCAAGAACAAAAGGCATAACCCGGAAAAAAAGCGTATGGGGATCTTCATGATGTTCTTCCCGGGTAAAATAAATCAGGAGATAGGTCATTGCCAGTAGCAATGCCGGAAATGCTATCAGCAACAGCAGAGAATTAAAATTGTTTTTCCTGATTTGCTTATCTAAACCAACATATTGCATGTTTCTTATTTCCCCTTTAGGGTTGGCGGTTAAAATTGAATCTTCGGCGGCTCTTCCATATTTTTTCTTATGTCTTCTCCAAGATCAAACATAATTTCCCGTTTAAATCCAAAATTCCGGGCAATCATATTGCCGGGAAACGATTCCACAGCATTGTTGTATTCCGTAGTAGCTGCATTGAAGAACCGCCGGGAGGCAGCGAGCTTATTTTCGATATCACTGAGTTCTTCCTGCAGTTGCAGAAAATTCTGATTGGCTTTCAGATCGGGATATGCCTCTACCTGTACTTTCAATCCCTGCAGGGCGGCGGTCAGTTGTTGTTCGGCCACTATCTTGTCATCAATAGATTTTGCCGACATGGCAGCCGTTCTGGCCTCGGTTACTTTCATCAGCAATTCCTTTTCATGCGCCGCATAGCCTTTAACGGTTTCCACCAGTTGGGGAACCAGGTCATGCCGCTGCCGGAGCTGCACATCAATATCAGCAAATGCGTTTTGCCTTCTGTTCCGGAGCCTGACCAGCCCGTTGTATAAGCTAATCACCCAGATTACGAGCAAGAGAATAATACCGATTACAATTAAAACCACCATAGTTGTTTGTTTTATTGGAATGAAATTAGTGAAAAACAATATGCTAACAGATGAGAATCGCAAAATTCTTGTTACATTTCTTATCTTTCCCCATCATTCACCTTCTATGCGTATTGTACCGTTTACTGTTTCGGCTATCATCACCACCGGGTTGGTTTTTGCACTCAATAAGCAATGGGGTTCCGTTTCGCCCATGGGAAAATTTTTAAGCCCCCAGCATGGGTTGTGGCAAAATGCTGAACCGGAGGATCAGAGTTTTGATGCGGAATTGAGTTTTTCAGGATTGAAAGGAAGGGCTGAAGTATATTTTGATGACCGCCTGGTACCGCATGTTTTTGCCGAGAATGATGAAGACCTGTATTTCATTCAGGGCTACCTGCATGCAAAGTTCAGGTTGTTCCAGTTAGATCTTCAGACCAAAGCAGCTGCCGGCAGGGCCAGTGAAATGGCCGGTAAAAAAGCAGTACAATATGACCGTGAGCAAAGAAGACTGGGAATGGTGTATGCTGCAGAAAATGCAGTTAAGGAAATAGAAAAAGACCCGGTTTCGAAAGCGATATTTGATGCTTATACAAGCGGTGTTAATGCTTATATCAGTTCACTAAAGGAACCGGATATACCTATTGAATATAAGCTGCTCAACATTAAACCGGAAAGATGGAGTAATCTGCGGACAGCATTATTACTAAAGATGATGGCGAAGAATCTTTCATCGGGAACAGAAAGTGATTTGGCCAATACCAATGCCAAATCCATCTTCATGCCCGATGAACTGAGGATATTGTATCCGCAGGTGCCGGATTCACTGGTGCCGATTGTGCCCAAAGGAACCGTATTCAATAAACCGGGTATTGTTCCTGTTAAGCCGGTTTTGGCCGATTCATTGTACCTGACTAAAAAAGATATGGTAACTGCCGGAGAAATTTCCAAACCAGACGTCAACAACGGCAGCAATAACTGGGTGGTGGCAGGCAGTAAAACGCAAAGCGGGGCGCCGATTCTATGTAACGACCCGCACCTGGAGTTATCGCTGCCATCCATTTGGTATGAAATACAACTGGTAACTCCCAACAGTAATGCCTATGGCGTTTCATTGCCGGGAAGCCCTTTTATTATTATAGGTTTTAACGACAGTATTGCATGGGGTGTAACCAACTCCCAGCGGGATGTGAAGGATTATTATGAAATTAAATTCAAGGACAAATCAAAAGCCGAATACTGGTTTAATGGTAAATGGGAGAAAACAATCCGCAAGGAAGAGACTATTAAAGTGAAAGGAGGCAAAGATGTGATTGATACAGTTGCCTACACCATTTTTGGCCCGGTGATGTATGATGAAAGTTTCCAGGGAGCAGACAGTATCGGCAAAGGAAGAAATCTTGCAGTACGTTGGACTGCTCATGATCCGAGCAATGAGGGCTATACATTTTATAAACTGAACCGGGCAAAGAATTATGATGATTATGCTGAGGCATTAAAAACATTCACCTGTCCCGGGCAGAATTTTGTATTTGCTTCAAAGTCGGGAGACATTGCCATCTGGCAGCAGGGAAAATTTCCGGCCCGCTGGGACAGGCAGGGGCTTTATGTGATGCCGGGGGAAGACAGCAGTTTTATGTGGCAGGGCTTTATTCCCCAGCAGGAGAACCCGCACATCAAAAACCCTGAACGGGGCTTTTTGCAAAGCGCCAACCAGCGGCCTGTTGATTCTGCTTATCCCTATTTTATTCCCGGCTCTTATATTACACCGAGGGGTATTACCATTGATAATAAGCTGGCAGCAATGACCGGCATCACCGTAAAGGATATGATGACGCTGCACGGCAATTATTTTAATACACTGGCAGAAGATGCCAAAGGTATATTACTGAAATATATAAGAGAAAATGAACTGAGTGATAAGGAAAAAGAATATCTGCAAATATTCAGGAACTGGGACCTGATGGCTTCGCCGGATTCAAAGGGGCAGACAATTTATCAATGCTGGTGGGATAGCCTTGAAGCAGAGATATGGAAAGATGAGCTGTCCCGGGCAAAACTACCTTTTCCCTGGCCGGAAGAACAAACCACTATGGAGATCCTTAAAAGAGATTCAGTGCTGCACTATGCCGACAATATCAATACTCCGCAGGTTGAAAATTTGCCGGATGTAGTTACGGCTGCATTTAAGAAGGCCGCAACCGGTCTGGCCCAAAAGGAGACTGAAGGAAAACTGGAATGGGCCAAATTCAAAAACTCAACTGTGTATCATCTGATAAAGGACCTGAAAGGATTTGCCAGAAGCGGACTGCAAGTTGGCGGAAATGGAAATATAATAAACGCAGTTACACACAGCCATGGCCCCAGCTGGAGGATGATCGTTCATCTTACAACACCTACGGAGGCTTATGGTGTTTTTCCCGGAGGACAAAGCGGCAATCCCGGGAGCAGATTTTATGATCATGATATTGACACCTGGGTGGAGGTCAGGTACAATAAACTTTGGTTTATGCGGGAGGGGGACAGAACAGACAAAAACATTAAATGGGTGATGAAATTCAGCAGTAAGAGCTAACAAGTCAATACGTAAAAATGAAATTCATAACAGCAATCATACTTACCGCATTACTTTCTTTTATCAGCGGCCTCTTCCTTCCGTGGTGGTGTTTAGCCATTGCAGCCGGGGCAGTGGCTGCCGTCATACATCAAAAAGCAGGGAAAGCATTTCTTGCAGGCTTACTGGGTGTTTTTCTGCTCTGGGCGGGTTTGGCGTGGTGGATGGATATGAAGAACAACAGTGTGATCTCACATAAAGTTGCATCCATTCTGCCGCTGGGCGGCAGCTCATGGGCCCTTATTCTTGTCACAGGTTTGGTTGGCGGGCTGGTGGGGGGCTTTGCAGCCATAACAGGCAGTTTTCTCCGGTCATCAGCCAAATAATGTTAAAACTGCCTTTAAAGTTTTTAATGTTAAAAAGTAAACCGCAGTACTGTGCTATCTTTCTGTATCACTGTATCATGAAACCGGCACTGCTTGCAATATTTATCCTGATTCAGCTAACGGCATCTTACTCGCAGAAAATAAAAGGCACTGTTACCGGAATCGACGGTAAACCGCTGGCCTATGCTTCGGTATATGTAAAGGGAACGAACAACGGCACCCACGCCAATAATGAAGGAAAATATTCCATCAAACTGCCCAATGGCCGGCACATCCTTGTTTGCCAGTATGTTGGTTACAAAAAGGAAGAAGCGGTAGTAGTAATTGACCATAACGATAAAGAGATCAACTTCATTTTAAAACTTCTGGAAATTACCCTTAGTGAAGCAGTAGTAAAGACGGGGGAAGACCCTGCTTACCAGGTTATCCGTAATGCGATTAAAAAAAGAAACTACTACCGTGATAATCCTGCACAATTTGAATGCCGGGTGTATACAAAGGGGTTGTTGCGGCTGAGGGACTATCCGAAAAAGGTATTCGGGCAGAAAGTGGATTTTGGGGACGGAGATACGAGCAAACAAAAAATCGTTTATCTCTCTGAAACAATATCAAAGTATTTGGTGAGCCCCCCGGATAAGGAAAGAACAGAAGTGATCTCTTCCCGTGTAAGCGGGCAAAGCGACGGGTTCGGGCTTAGCGCCCCCCGTTTTTTTTCTTTCTATAATGACAATGTCTTTATCGGAAATAACCTGAACCCAAGGGGATTTATTTCTCCCATTTCAGAAAATGCATTGCATTACTACCGCTATAAACTGGAAGGTACTTTTTTTGAGGACAGCAGCCTGGTCAGCCGTATTCAAGTAATTCCAAGAAGAAAGTATGAACCCCTGTTCAGCGGGTATATTTCTATTGTGGATGGCGACTGGCGGATACATTCCCTGCAGTTGCAGCTGGTAAAGCAGTCGCAAATGGAACTGCTGGACACATTGCGTATCGAGCAGCTTTACCGCCCGGTAAGCAGCAATAACTGGTTCATCAGCAGCCAGGTCATCTATCCGTCGGTAAAAATGTTCGGGTTTGATGCCTATGGCAGCTTTGTAAATGTGTATTCAGATATCAATATAGAACCGCTGTTTATCAAAAGAACATTTAATAACACCATTCTGAAATACAAGGACAGCGCAAACAAACGAACCATTGAGTATTGGGAGAAAAACCGCCCGGTACCTCTGCTGGCCGAAGAGATGAGGGATTACCAGAAAAAAGACAGCCTGGAACTGGCCCGCAAGGATCCCCGCTACCTCGATTCTTTGGAAAGAAAGCGGAATAAGCCTACAGTAACCGGTATTCTGTTATTCGGACAGAGCATTGCCAGGGAGAGAAAACGGACTACGATCAGTTTTCCTTCACTGATTGATATGGTATCGTTCAACCCGGCAGAAGGCTGGGTGATGAGCCCGGGTTTTACTTGGTCCAAAAGACTTGACACCACTTCCTCGGGCAGAAAACGAATATCTGTCACCACTGATTTCAGATATGGATTTTCCAACCGGCATTTCAATCCTAACGTAACACTTCGATATGCGTTTGGAAAGAAATACGCTTCTTCCGTTTTACTTTCAGGCGGCAGCAGGGTGTTTCAGTTTAACAATAACAGCCCGATTGGTGAAAATGGAAATACACTTAGTTGCTTATTAAGTGAAGAAAACCGGATCAAAAGCTATGAAGCCCGCTATGTAAGAGGAAGTTTCAGAAAAGGTATTGGCGATGGATTTTCATGGGTTGCGGGTTTTCAGTACCAGGACAGAAGGCCTTTGGAAAATACAACCAATTATACATGGCGGAACAAGGCGGACAAAGCATATACGCCAAACTATCCCAACGAGATACTGACAGAGAATATCAAGAGCCACCAGGTCTTTTTTACAATTTTTGGTATTACCTGGCAACCCGGTGCCCGGTACATTGAATTGCCGGACCGGAAAATAAATATAGGATCGAAGTACCCGGTTTTTTCATTGGTGTATATCCGCAATTACAGTAAGCTTTTTGGCAGTGATGCTGACTTCAGCAAATGGAAATTCACCGTGCGGGACGACCTTAATTTCAAACTTGCCGGCATTCTCCGCTACCGGCTGGCAATGGGTGGATTCATTGATAATAAAAAAGTGTACATCCCTGATTACAACCATTTTAATGGTAATATTTCAAGACTCGCTACAGAATACCTCAATAGCTTTCAAATGCTGCCAATCTATCAGTTCAGCAATATTTCAAAATTCTATGCCCTGGCCCATCTGGAACATAATTTCAAAGGGCTGCTCACTAACAAAATTCCGGGTATCCGGAAGCTGAATTTATACCTGGTGGCCGGAGGCAATGGCTTTTATTACAAGGATGCCAGTTACGTTGAACTCTTTGGCGGTATTGACAATATCTTCAAACAATTCAGAATTGACTTTGTACAATCTTTCCTGAACGGAAAAGCATGGCATCACGGATTCCGAATAGGATTGAGCCGGTTTGGTGGTCAAAGAGGCGATGATTGGCCATAGGAAAGACCAAAGGTACAAGCGGCAAGAGCAGCGGTATATCTTATCTTTGCGCTGCTTTAGAATTTTGTCCAGCCTGCAACTGGAATTCGAAGCCTGTTCCTTGTTTTTAGAAGGACGAATTAAAATTCAAACAAGATGGCGCCATTACACAACCGGATCTCCCGCCGGGAGCTGAAGGAACGTATTCAAAACGATCCTACACCAAGAACAACCATTTCCTTTTACCAATATTTCAGAATTGCCGATCCAAAAACCTTCCGGGATAAACTTTATACTCACCTAAAAGTATTGGATGTTTTAGGCAGAATTTATGTGGCCACCGAAGGAATAAATGCCCAGCTAAATGTGCCCACAGCTTATTTTGATGCATTAAAAAAATACCTGTATTCAATTAAACCGCTAAATAATCTCCGTCTCAATATTGCTGTGGATGATGCCGGAAAAAGTTTTTATGTGCTGGATATAAAAGTGCGGAAAAAGATCGTGGCAGACGGAATTGATGACCCGGGATTTGATATGTCAAAAAAAGGGAAATATGTAAATGCGGAAGAATTCAACAAACTAACCGCCAACCCCGGTACAGTTGTGATTGATATGCGCAATCATTACGAGTATGAAGTAGGCCGCTTTGAGAATGCAATCGAAATTCCCAGTGACACTTTTCGGGAGCAATTGCCTATGGCAGTACAAATGATGGAGAAGGATAAAGACAGGAATATCATTATGTATTGCACCGGGGGTATCCGCTGTGAGAAAGCATCAGCCTATATGCTGTACAGGGGATTTAAAAATGTTTTTCACCTTGAAGGAGGTATCATCAACTATGTAAACCAGGTGAAAGCCAAAGGCCTGGAAAATATGTTTCATGGCAAAAATTTTGTGTTCGACCAGCGGTTGGGTGAGAGGATATCCGATGAAGTTATTGCCAAATGTCATCAATGCGGCAAGCCGGCAGATACACATGTAAATTGTGTGAACGATGCATGTCACCTTCTGTTCATACAATGTGATGAGTGCAATACAAAAATGGAGGGGACCTGCAGCCAGGAGTGCCTTGACTTTATACACCTGCCGCTGGAAGAACAGAAGAAAAGAAGAAGCGGCATTGATAAAGGCAGAAATGTATTCAATAAATCAAAAGCAAGGCTGGCAAAACTGAAGTAGTTATTTTGTGCTGATCCATTTGATGCAAACCGGCTTA
>VGGV01000018.1 GCA_016868455.1 Bacteroidota bacterium | reverse complement strand
CCTTTATTTTATCAAATGACGAGGGAACACCGATCCCCACTATTGGGTTTATTATTGAATTTTAAAGCGTGGGTTTGGATTCAAACTTTACTCTCCTTTGCTGAGTTAGCAACAAATGCACAAGAAGAGCTGCCATTATCAAACAAAAGCCAATATAAAACCACTTATTAAGTAATTGATCCTTCCTATACACCAGAAAGGCTAGTAAAATTCCATACACGGGTTCCAAATTAAAAGTCAGGGACTCCTGTTGCTTCGCATTCCAAGTTCAAAACAGCTGCACAACTAAAAAGACTGCCTGACTCTCTTTTGCCTTTTGTCAATCAGCCCGACCAGAAGGGCCCCCCTTTTATCTGTGTAAGGTATTCAATCACTTCTTCATTGCTCATCTTTGCCAGTTTTGCGTGGTTCATGCCTTTTTCCAGTTCAAACCTGGCCACATTTTGTACATAGCTAACCTTGGCATTACTCATGCCAATACCCCTGAGTTTTTCAAAAGGCGTATCCAAAATCTGCTGAGGAGTTGGCTCTCCGTCATATAAAGCAAGAAAACGGTTTTGAATTACATCAGCTACTTTAGTGCTCAGCTGCTGGCTCATGATGGAATAGCAGAGATAAAGGCAGAGGTTCTTCTGTTTCTTCAATTTGAAAGAACCGTGCTGCTTAACCAGGTTCTTAAGTTTTTTGTCTTTGGAAAGATGGGAGATGTAATGCATGGAATTATCAGGAAATAAAAAATTTAAACAGGATAACAAACAGTAGGGTTGATAAGTCCCCCTTCGGGGGATTTAGAAGGCCGTCCAGCTCATTCCCCCGTCTTTCTCATCTTTAAGTAAAATACCCATCTGCTGAAGCTGGTTTCTTATTTTATCGCTGGTAGCAAAATCTTTTTTATCCTTTGCCTCTTTCCGGATTTCAATCAGCAGGTTCATCACCCCTTTCAGTTTTTCATTATTGGCTTCGGTCACACTCTTCAATCCAAGAATATCTTCCACATATACCTTCATCTGCTTTTGCAGCAGTTCAAATGTTTCTTTGCTGATTGCCGAAACCGGAATGATATTATCCTTCATGGAATTGATAAATGGAACCAGTTCAAACATATTGGCCAGCACCCTCGCTGTTCCAAAATCATCATTCATGAATTCATCGAATTCAGCTACAAGCTTCAGGCAATTAGCTTCAAGCTCCTTATCTACTGAACCATCTTGTGGCTTGTAGCTAATGGCTCGCAGCTTCTCATATGCTTCCCACAACCGCTTCAATCCCTTCTCTGCCGCCTGCAGCGCATCGTTACTAAAATCGAGTGTGCTGCGGTAATGCGTTTGCAGGATGAAGAACCGGATCACCATGGGATGATAGGCTTTGGCCAGCATCGGGTGATCGCCGGTGAACAGCTCGGACAGTTTGATCACATTGTTATAACTCTTGCCCATCTTGCGGCCGTCAATGGTGATCATATTGTTATGTATCCAGTACCGCACCGGAGCCGAATGGTTGCAGATGGTACTCTGTGCAACCTCACTTTCATGATGCGGGAACAACAGGTCCATGCCTCCGCCGTGAATATCGAATTGAGCTCCCAGGTATTTTGTCGCCATGGCCGAGCATTCAATATGCCAGCCGGGGAAGCCCACACCCCAGGGGCTTTGCCAGCGCATAATATGTTCCGGTGACGCATTTTTCCATAGGGCAAAATCGGCAGTATTTCTTTTTTCTTCCTGGCCATCCAGCTCACGGGTGGTTTCCAGCAGGTCTTCCAGCACCCGGCCGCTCAGTTTCCCGTAATCATGGGAGGCGGCATATTTCTTTACATCAAAATATACTGAGCCATTTACTTCATACGCATAACCCGCATCAATGATTTTTTTAATCATTTCAATTTGCTCCACAATATGACCGGTGGCGGTGGGTTCAATACTGGGCTTCAGCGTATTGAACTGCTCCATTGCCCAGTGAAAAAGATTGGTGTACTTGGTTACCAGTTCCATTGGCTCCAGTTTTTCCAGCACGGCTTTCTTTGAAATTTTATCTTCTGCCTCACGGCCTTCTTCTTCAAAATGACCCGCATCGGTAATATTGCGCACATACCGCACTTTATACCCGAGGTGCATCAGGTAGCGGTAAATAACATCAAAAGTGATGTAAGGCCTAGCATGACCCAGGTGGCTTTCGCCGCTTACCGTGGTCCCGCACACATACATGCCCACATGGCCGGGGGTGATGGGTTTGAAAACCTCCTTTTGTCTTGAATACGAGTTATAAATTTTTAGTTCGTCCATTGGTACAAAAATAAGCTTCAGGCTTTTAGCTACAAACTGCAAGCTGAATTATTTGTTCAGCTTAGTCATAAAAGAAACAAGCATTTTCTGTTCATCGCTTACGGACTGTAACATTTTCAATCTTACTTTTTCATCACCATATTTTACTGTCTCTGCTATCAACAATTGGGTTTCCAGTTCAAAAGAAGAACCAAGCGATATTTCAACGAACCTGTTATACTCTTTTTCGCTTGTCCGGCTGCTTCCTTCTGCAATATTGGATGGAATAGAAACGGAAGCTCTTGTAATTTGGCTGGAAAGACCAAATTTTTCTTCTTTTGGGAAAGTTTCAACAAGTTTGAATGATTGCACTGCAATTTCAAATCCTTTTTGCCCAATCAGCAATCGTTTAAAATTTTTCATTTTTGATTAAAGATAAATGAAACGTTTTTTGCATGCAGCCGACAGCCTGTAGTTTGAGGCTATTCCCTCAACTCCACATCTGCCACCAGCATAAAATGGTCGCTCAGGAATTTCGCCACCCTGTTAAACTGTTTTATCCTGAAATGTTTGTCGGCGAAGATGTAATCAATCCGGAGGGTAGGTGACAATCCGGTAAAAGTGCGGCCGATGCCAAAACCCTTTTTAAGGAATGCATCCTGCAGGCCGGACCCCACCGTGGAGTAGGTATAGGAGTTGGGCACATCGTTCATGTCAATACATAAAAGGTAGGGATGGGGGCTGTTTGTTATTACCTCTTTTACCACCCCGGCCTGGATATTGCGGCGGGAGAATCCTTTCCGGACCTTCCCCAGTATGCTTCTGGAATTTGCCACCAGGCTGTCTTCACCGCTTTTGATTTTGCGTATACGGTCGTAATCAAATTTGCCCAGCTGGTTTGACTGCAGGTGGGTGGTGTATATCCTTACTGTGTCATCACCCATTTTAATATCTGCATACAGCAGCACATCGGGCAAACTGGGGCGGGGGTACCGGGTACGGCCGGTGTCAATAAAAGGGTAGCGGGAAAAAATAATGGAACTGTAATAATAATTATCCCAGTCTTCATCAAAAGAAAAGTAGAAGTACGGATAGCCGAGGTCTTTTTGTAGGGGAAGAATATTATTATAATAATTTGAATCCATGGAAGTATAAAACTCCTGCAGGCAGAGCACATCCGCATGTTGCTGGCGGATGAGCTCAAACATCTGCAAACGCTTCTGGCTTCCCTTATTGTTATTCCTTTTTAATTCAATGAACCGGGCCACATTCCAGGTTGCCACCCGCAGGGTGCCGGGTTGCTTTTTGTAATCAAACCCGCTGCCGCCATGAAAGGCAAAAAATACGCTTACACTTTTAATGCTGAACAATAAAGAAATGCCTGAGATCCATGCATAGCGGGGCCGCAGGATGATAATCCAGCCTGCAATACAAAGCAGGCTCAGCAGCAGTAATAAAGGAAATGCCAGCCCCAGGAAAGCTATCACCCATCCTTTTTGGGGGTTGGTGTAGGGCGCCAGGCATGACAACAGGAAAAGAAACACCAATACGATGTTGGAAATGATGAAAACCTTCTTGGTGAAGATCCGGAACCGGCTGGCCATGATTTCACGAATTTCACTAATAAAATCGAATTAGTAATGAGGCAGATAAGATTCAGATATCTTCTTTGCTGGCCCGCTTCAGTATTTCTTTTTCTTCATCCGTCAGCGATTTATATCCCTGCTGGCTGATTTTATCCAAAACAGTATCCACCCTTTCTTGGGTCAGTTTGGGGGTTTTGGTATACGGCTCAGATGAAGAACGGTAAAACAATTCGTCTTTCAGTTGTTCCCCCTTTTTGGGTTTGTCGGGGTTAAATAGGTTGTTGACCCAGTCAAAGAAATTATTCATCCATTCGCTCCAGTCATATCCCCGCCGGAAAGAGAAAAAGAACAGAATGCCTGTAAAACCCGCTGCGGCCAAAGTAATCAGTGTGCCTGTATCGCTTACTGATATGGTGGCAAAGCTGGTAATAAGATACAATGCTGTAATGGCCCACAAAGGGATCCCTCCTCCTATCATGGGGAAAAGCCGGTAATTGGAGGCAATAAAAGTGGTTACCACCGCTACCGCCATTACACCGCAGGAGGCCCCGCCCAGCGTGGCATCAGATCGCAGCGTATGCAATGAAGGAATAACATTATACGCCAGGATAAAGGCCAGGGAACCTCCAAGAGCGCCGTAAATAAATACCGGTATTACTTTTTTACCGCCGGTGAGGTCCTGCAGTATGTAGCCAAATGACCAGAGCCAGAACATGTTCGGAAATACTTTCCATACATCATTGTTCTCATGAATAAACATGCTGGTCAGGATTGTCCAGGGTTTGTTCATCAGTTGTCCGGCATCTGCCGGAAGAGCAAACAATCCCAGAACATTAGTATTGAACAATGCTTTGGCCAGCACCTTATTATCGGTATTATTGAAATACCAGAGGGCTTTTACAAATGCCAGCCCGACAAACACAATCAGGCAAATGGCCATCAGCAGCAGCAGGTCGTTATTGCTGCGGCCGTATAAGATTTTTTTACGGTATTCTTGTTGCTGGTAATTCATAACCTCAGTATAAGGTCCGCCGGTTCGTTTTGTTCCAGAAAAATACAATTAAAAAACCGGTGAGGGCGCCGCCCAGGTGGGCAAAATGGGCGATATTATCTCCTTTGGTGGGTGTGATGCCCCCAAAAAGATCCAAAAGCACCAACCCTGTGATTGCCCATTTGGCTTTTACAGGTACAGGGATGAACATAATAAACAATTCTGTGTTCGGAAATAAAAAGGCGAAAGCAACCATCACACCCATAACGGCCCCCGACGCCCCGACTGCATATCCCGGCAAATCTTCCAGCTGACGGGCCAGGTCATCCTGTCCCTGGGCTTTGAATTCATTAATTGCCGTGACTATTTCCCTGTACTGATAGTAGTCCACTCCAAGATGAGCTAATGCAGCGCCTACGCCACAGGTGAGGTAAAAAAATAAAAATCTTTTGGGCCCACACACATTCTCCAGTACCCGGCCAAACATCCAAAGGGTGAACATATTAAAAAGGATGTGAAAAATGATTTGCGGTGAATGAGCAAACATATGTGTAGCCACCTGGTAAGGATTAAAATGAACTGACTCCACCGGCCAAAGCCCTATTTTGGCGGTAACGCCCAAATCCTTTTCAAAAACAAGTTGCGCTACAAAAACCAGTATATTGATAATGATAAGATTCTTTACTACCGGCGGAAAACGGTCCATCCTGGTAAACCTGAAATTGCTCATGGCGGTAAAATTAGGCTAAGAGATTAAAAGAGGGGGAAAGAGAAAAGGAGTTTTTTAGATGGTCATTCACTCTTTATTTCCTTCTGAGCTTGCCGAAGAATCTCTTTTAACCCCTGAGCTTTAACTGCACCACATTTTCTATATGATGGGTGTGGGGAAACATATCGACCGGCTGCACTTTGGTCACCTCATATTTTTCATCGAGCAGGCGAAGGTCACGGGCCTGGGTGGCGGGATTGCAGCTTACATATACCACCACCGGCGCAGCAATGTTCAGTATCTTCCTTACTAATTTTTCATGCATGCCTGCCCGCGGCGGATCCGTAATAATTACATCGGGCCGGCCATGTGCCGCAAAAAAATCATCATTGCAGATATCAATCACATTGCCAGTAAAAAATTGGGCTCTATCCAGGTTATTTAATGCTGCATTTTCTTTAGCATCTTCAATTGCTGCAGCAATCATTTCCACGCCTATTATTTTTCCAGCTTTCCTGCTTACAAAAATCCCGATGCTGCCCGTGCCGCAGTATAAATCATACACAACTTCATTGCCGCTGAGCTCTGCAAAATCCCTTGCCACCCTGTATAACTGCTCTGCCTGCCGGGTATTGGTCTGAAAAAAAGATTTCGGCCCTATCTTGAACTGAAAATCCTCCAGTTTTTCTATTACATAACCCTTGCCGGAAAAAGTAACGGGATGCAGGTCATGAAGGCTGTCGTTTTTCTTGGTGTTTACAGTATACACCCAGGTGATGACTTCCGGAACCTCCTGCTTCAGATATTGCAGCAGTGCATGGATCTTTTTTTCATCTGGTTCTCCAACAATCAAATTGGCCATTACCTCACCTGTAGTGCAAACCCGCAATTGTACATTCCTGACGAAACCGGTATGGTGGCGCACATCATAAAATGCAAGCTGGTTGGTGATGGCATAGCTGCGAATGGCTTCCCTCACCTGGTTGGATGGCCCGGGTTGTAAATAACAATGCGAAATATCCACTATCTTATCAAACAAACCTTTGGCATGAAAGCCGGCGGCACAGCTCTTCTCAGGGAGGAATTTAGAAGATTCAGCCTGTTCCATTTTTCTTTTTTGAAACTCAGACTCCGAAATATATTTATAGGTCCCAAATGTATATTCCAATTTATTCCTGAAATACCTGTCCTCTTTGGCGCCAAGTATCGGTGGTATCCGCGGCAATGGCACTTTAGCTATCCGGTGCAGGGCATCCACCACCTGCTGCTGCTTGAAGGAAAGCTGTTCTTCATATGGCACCATCTGCCACTGGCAGCCGCCGCAGTCACCAAAATGGCTGCAGAAAGGAGTAACCCGGCGGGGCGACAGCTCATGAAACACCAGCGGATAGCCTTCGGCCCAGTCTTTTTTGTTCTTAAAAAGATAAACATCCACCACATCCCCCGGTATGGTACGTTCAATAAAAACCACTTTCCCGTCCCAGCGGGCCAGGCATCGGCCTTCGGCGGCATAATCCTCCACCTTTATCCGCTCCAATACTCTTACTTTCTTTCTTTTTCTGGCCATCGGGCAAAAATAAGTTGAAGGGGTTCAATAAGTTCTAAAAGTTAAAGAAGTTCATGCAGTAACCAACCCTTTAGGGCAGCAGAACCTCTTATACCATTTGAATTGTACCGCTTAACTTTACCGGTTACTGCCTGCTACAGGGCAGCATTCTGACTTATGAAACGATTATCAATGATCTCTTTATTGCTGATTTCAGCGGTAGCTTTTTCACAGGAAGGCTATGAAATTAAGGTAACATTTAAGCCATTTAAAAATCAGTACATCTATCTCGGCCATTATTTCGGCAAAACTTATCCCATCATTGATTCTGCCTTGCTGAATGATAAAGGCGAAGCCGTTTTTAAAGGAACTAAAAAAATAAACGGAGGTATTTATCTTATCGGCTACCCCAATAAGGCCGGTTTTTTTGAAATACTGGTGGACAAAAATCAAAAGTTTGCCGTTAAAGCCGATACCGGCACTATTGCCAACGGGGCTGATTTTGAAAATTCGCCGGATAATACCCTGTTTCATCAATACCAGCAACAAATGGGCAGTACGGGGAAACGGATCAGCGACCTGCAACAACAGCTGAAAAACGCTGCCGGCAAAACAGACTCCGCCCGTTTAATTGCTGAACTCACCAAAGCTGATAAGGAGGTGAGGGATTTCAGGGAAGACCTTATTAAAAAAAATTCTGGCAGTTTACTGGCGGTCTTACTGGTAGCAATGAGAGAACCTGAGCTCACTGGCAGCCTGAAAAACCCCAAAACCAAAGAAGATTCGCTGGCGGCTTATAATAATTATAAGGGGCAGTACTGGGATGGCGTTAACTTTTGGGACGGCCGTCTTGCCTATACCACTTTCTTTGAAGAAAAGCTGGATAAATACTTTAACCAGCTGGTGGTACCACACCCTGATTCAGTGATCAAAGAAATTGACTACATGCTGGGCTTTGCCAGCATCAATGAAGAAATGACCCGGTTTTTGCTGATAAAATTTGTGAACCGCTACCTCAACCAGAAATTTATGTGGGAAGATGCGGTGTTTGTTCACCTCTTTGAAAAATACTTTTCCAATAAAAACTACTCCTGGCTTACGGATAAAGGCAAAAAAACCATTACCGACAGGGCCTATAGTTTAATGGCCAATATTATGGGAACCCCTGCTTCAGATATTGTTTTGCCGGATACAAGCGGCAATATTACCGGGCTGTACGATCTGAAAGCCGATTATACCCTGGTAGTTTTTTGGGACCCCGCCTGCAGCCATTGCAAAGAGGTGCTGCCCCGGCTTGATTCTTTTTATCATGCCAAATGGAAGGAGGCCGGCTTAAAGATGTTTGCCATTGCCAAAGAAATTGACGGCACCCGGAAAGACTGGCTGAATTTTATCCGGGAAAATAAACTGGAGGAATGGACCCATGTATATTATTCAAAAGCGGAAGACAAAACCAGGATTGACAACAGCATACCCGGTTATTCGCAGCTGTATGATGTACAGAGTTTTCCCACAGTATATTTGCTGGACAGGGATAAAAGAATTGTTGCCAAAAAACTTACGGCAGAGCAAACCGATGATGTGCTGCAGATAAAACGAAAAGGTAACTGACGGCCCCTTTCTGAAACCTGAACCAATCACATGAAAAAGTTTATTATCCTCCTTACTGTCAGTTTTGTTGCGGGATTGGTTTCAAAAGCGCAAACGCTTTTTACCTACGGAGCCCATGCCGTGGATGCAAATGATTTTTTACGGGCTTACAATAAAAACAATACGCAGCAAATAAAAGATAAAGCCAGATCCATCAGCGATTATCTTGACCTGTACATCAAATCAAGACTGAAAATTCAGGAGGCTTATGAACGGAAGCTCGACACCCTGCCTTACATCATGGCTGAGCTGGCTAACCTGCGCAGCCAGGTTACCGAAAACTACATGACTGATCCGGAAAGGACGGCCCGCATGGTAACAGAAGCCTTTCAGCGAAGCCAGAAGAATGTTCATGTGGCGCATATCTTTATTTCTTTCAGAAATGCCGGCGGTTTTATTGATACGGCTGTCGCTCAAAAGAAACGGGATGATATTTTGCAAAGGCTAAGCAAAGGACAAGATTTTGCTGAACTGACCCGGCATTTTTCAGATGATACCACTGCACGGGTTAATAACGGTGATATCGGGTACATTACCGTTTTTACATTACCCTATGAGTTTGAAAATGCCATTTACAGTACCCCCGCCGGTAAATACGCTCCTGTTGTTAAATCAAAAATCGGTTATCATATTTTCAAAAACCTGGGAGAGAGAAAAGCGGCAGGGAAAATAAAGGCGCAGCAGATTTTACTGGCCATCCCTCCCGGTTCAGATGAGGAGATCAAAGAACAAATTGCCCGCAGGGCTGACTCATTGTATAAACGCATCCTGGCGGGTGATAACTTTAACCGGCTGGCTGCTGATTTCAGCAATGATTATATCAGCGCCGCTTCCGGCGGGATGATGCCCGATATCAGCGTAGGGCAGTATGATCCGGCTTTTGAAAAAGTTTTATGGTCGCTGACCAAAGACGGAGCAGTGGGTAAGCCCTTTCTTACTTCGCATGGCTGGCATATTGTAAAGCGGCTTTCGCTGAAACCGGTTGTAACCAATCCCAAAGACAAACCCTACCAGGATGAGCTGAAACAGCGGATCATTGCCGACAGCCGCTGGAAAAATGCCCGTGATTTCGTTTACAAAAAAGTGACGGAGAAAAAAGGCTTTAAAAAAATCCCATACGAGGATGCAGCTCTATGGAATATGACTGACAGTGTGCTCGACAGCAAACCCATGACTTCCGGATGGGCCATTACCGCCCACACCCCGCTTTTTTCCATCGGCGATTCTGTTTACAATGCCAATCATTGGGTAAACTATGCCCACATGTACCGCTATAAGGAGGATGGCTCCGGCGTGAAACCCTGGGAGCAGGTACGGGAAGAATGGATCAAACATTCCCTGCTGGAATATTACAAAAACCATCTGGAGGAGTTTAACGATGAATTCCGCTACCAGATGCAGGAGTTTAAAGAAGGCAACCTGTTTTTTGAAATCATGCAGCAGGAGGTATGGAACAAATCGCAAACCGATACGGCGGGACTGCTGAGCCTGTATGAGCAGAATAAAAAGAACTATTTATGGAAGCAAAGCGCCGATGCAGTTTTGTTTTTCTGCGCTGATATGAATACCGCCAATGCCGTTTACAAAGACGTTAAAGCTAACCTGCCCGGCTGGAGAAAAGTGGCGGCCCAATACCCTGAAAAAACAGTTACCGATTCTTCCAGGTTTGAGTGGGAGCAGATCCCTAATCTGAATAAAACTGTTCCAAAGGCGGGCATGCTTACCAATCCTTTGCTTAATACGACGGACAACACAGCATCGTTTGCATATATCATAAAAATATACCCTGAGCCAACACAGCGCAGCTTTAATGATGCAAAAGGGATGGTGATAAATGACTACCAGGCAGTACTGGAAAAGCGGTGGGATGAAGAGCTCAGAAAAAAATATCCCGTAGTAATTAATCAAAAAGTGCTGGCAGATATTTTGAAATAAACAGCTGCAGCCCGGACCCTAAAACCGTTTCACTACATTGGCTACTACATGCGGTTTGCCAAGCGTATAGTAATGCAGCACCGGCACACCGGCTTCCCGCAGGTCAATGGATTGCTGCAGCAGCCATTGCTCTCCCACTTTTTCCACTTCTTCGTCTGTTTTGCACTTCAGAATTTCATTGCTTAATTCTGCAGGCAGGTCAATATAAAATGTTTGGGGAAGCATGGTCAGCTGCTTTTTACTGGTTACCGGTTTTAACCCCGGTATAATGGGGACAGTTATGCCCATATCCCGGCAGGCCTTTACAAAAGCATGAAACTTTGCATTGTCAAAAAACATTTGTGTAACAATATAGTCGGCACCTGCATCCACTTTCTTTTTCAGGTAATGCATATCAGTTTGCATATTGGGCGCCTCAAAGTGTTTTTCGGGGTAGCCCGCCACCCCGATGCAGAAATCCGTTTTATTGGTTCCCTGCAGCTCATCTTCGAGGTAAACACCGGCATTCAGGTTCGCCACCTGTTTCAGCAGTTCGCTGGCATATTTATGCCCCCCGGGCTCAGGTTCAAAGGCTGTTTCGTTTTTAGCTGCATCGCCCCGCAAAACCAGTACATTGTCAATACCCAGGTAACTCAGGGTGAGCAGTGCATCCTCTGTGTCCGGCAATGAAAAACCGCCGCAAATCAGGTGCGGAACAGTGTCTACATTGTACCTGTTCATGATGGCCGCACAAATGGCTTCGGTTCCCGGTCTTTTACGTATCACCACTTTTTCAAAACTACCGTCGGTTCTTTTTTTAAACACATGTTCGCTGCGATGATAGGTTACATTGATATAAGCCGGGCTGAGCTCCATCAGCGGGTCAAGATGTTTATACAAAGCTTCAATTCCCTTTCCTTTCAGGGGCGGCAGCACTTCAAAAGACATAATAGTGCCGCTGGCTTGTGCAATATGATCGGTTACTTTCATTTTAATAAAAACTGTGCAAACATATAAAGCCGGGAAGGATTATCAAAACTGCAGTTTAATAGGTAATATCCCGGATGAATAAAGCGCTGTATTTATAATAATCAATTCCCAGCAGAAATTTCCGGTACACCTGGTGCTTCACTATCCAGGCATTGGCATTGAACCAGATCTCATCAATCAGGTTGCTGTTCTTTCTCCCTTCATAAAAGTTTACCCTGACATCCCCGAGGTTGGTGGCCAGTGTGGTTCCGGCACTGATAACAGTAAAATCCTCTAAGCCTCCGGCATTATAGCTGTTATAGGTTTGACCGGCTGTTGCAGGGTCTTTACAAAACAAGTTGGCGCTGTTATTTGAATATTGGTACAAACCATCACTCTTTTCCCGCAGGTAATATACAGTAGTATCCACTCCCTGCTCATTAATCTTCAGCCATTTTTCCCCGCTTAAAGTTTCTTTGCTGACGGCCTTCCAGGTTATCGTTTTGGAAGAAGCAACGCCGCCATTCGTAGAATAGGTATAATACGAAAATATCCAGGTGGTTCCCCCCTTTGGTTTTTGTAGCGGGGGCGTTCCTCCGCCATCATTATCCTTCTGGCAGGCCCATAACAGGAAGCTTAAAACTATTGCCGGTATTACCCGGTTATAAACTGAACAATTCTGCATTAAACAAAGCTTGCTGAAAGGGCAACAAAATACAAAATTACCAGGCAGCCCCGGCAGAAAAGTTTTGTTTGAGACCTGTTAATACCGGTTTACCAATTCCCCTCCTTTTGGTTGTTTCATTTACATTTGTGCAAACAGCATAATTTGAAACTTACGATACGAACGGATAATCTGGTAAAAAAATATGGCAGCCGGACGGTGGTCAACCATGTTTCTTTTGAGGTTAAACAGGGCGAAATAGTCGGCTTGCTGGGGCCCAATGGCGCCGGAAAAACCACTTCATTTTACCAGGTGGTGGGATTGGTAAAACCGGATGAGGGCAAAGTTTTTCTAAATGATCAGGATATTACTTCGCTGCCCATGTACAAAAGGGCGCAGATGGGCATTGGTTACCTGCCGCAGGAGGCCTCCGTATTCCGCAAGCTGAGTGCTGAAGATAATATTGCAGCCGTGCTGGAAATGACAAAACTATCCAAAGAAGAACAACGAAATAAACTTGAGACCCTGCTGAATGAACTCCGGCTGCAGCATGTGCGCAAAAACAACGGCGATGTGCTGAGCGGCGGTGAACGCAGAAGAACTGAAATAGCGAGAGCGCTGGCTGTTGACCCCAAGTTCATCCTGCTGGATGAGCCATTTGCGGGTATTGATCCCATTGCCGTGGAAGACATTCAGGCTATTGTGGCCAGGCTGAAATATAAAAACATTGGTATTCTGATAACTGATCATAACGTAACAGAAACTCTTTCCATTTGCGACCGGGCTTACCTGCTGATTGAAGGAAAGATTTACAAACACGGCACCGCTGAAGAACTGGCCGTGGATGAAGAGGTGAAAAGATTATACCTCGGAAGGAATTTTGAGCTGAGGCGGAAGGACTATTTGCATGAAGAGGCTATAAAAGAACACAATGCTTCAACCGAGTAATCATGCCCCTCAAAGTAATCGCCTTTGATGCCGATGACACCCTTTGGGTAAATGAGCCCTACTTCCGGGAGGCGGAAGATAAGTTCAGCACCCTGCTGGAAGATTACCTGCCGCATCATTCGGTAACAAAGGAGCTGTTCAAAACTGAGCTCCAGAACATTCCGCTTTATGGTTATGGAATAAAAGGTTTTATTCTCAGCATGATGGAAACAGCCCTGCGGGTTTCCAATAATACAGTTCCCCACACTGTAGTTGAAAAAGCCATACAATATGGTAAAGACCTCCTGGATAAACCCATCGAACTGCTGGACGGCGTGGAAGAAACACTACGCCACCTGAAAGACAGATACCGGCTTGTTATGGCCACCAAAGGTGACCTGCTTGACCAGGAACGGAAACTGAAAAGATCAGGACTCGAAAGCTATTTCCATCATATTGAGATCATGAGCGACAAACAGGAAGCGGATTACCGAAAACTGATCCGTCACCTGGATATAAGCCCGGAAGAATTCCTGATGGCTGGCAACTCACTAAAATCGGATGCCCTGCCGGTGCTGGCCATTGGCGGCCATGCTATTCATGTACCTTATCATACCACCTGGGAACATGAAAAAGTAAGCAGCCCGGTGGAGCACATCAATTTCCGGCAGGTGGAGAATTTAAAAGCCATTCTTCCACACCTGCTTTTCTGATCTTTCGGTTATTTTGCGGTTCATTTTTCTGAAAAGGCCTGTGTATTATGGATCACCGTTTGCTTCCCAAAATAGAATTGCATCTTCATCTCGACTGCAGCCTCAGTTATAAAGCAGTGCAGCAGATTGACCCTACTATTTCTTTTGAAGAATACAGGCAATCTTTTGTAGCTCCGCCCAAATGCACAGATCTTAATGACTACCTGAAAAGGGCTGTGAAAGGTTTTCAACTGATGCAGACAAAAGAACAGCTGAAGCTGGTAACACTGGACCTGTTTGATCAATTGAAAGCTGATAATGTGATATATGCTGAAATACGTTTTGCCCCATTACTGCATATAGCCAATGGGCTCACCCCGCAGGAAGTGGTGCAAACAGTAAACGATGCTGTAAGCGAGGGAATAGCCACTACCGGCATAGAAGCCCGGCTCATTCTTTGCACACTCAGGCATTATTATGAAGGGCAAAGTATGGAAACCGTAAGGCTGGTTGAAACGTTCAGGGGAACAAATGTTGTGGCCCTGGATATAGCGGGTGATGAAGCGGGTTTTCCCATTGATTCACATCTCGCCGCTTTTGTATATGCCCGGGAGAACAACATCCCCTGCACGGCGCATGCCGGTGAGGCCAAAGGACCAGAAAGCGTTTGGGAAACACTGGAGCATTTTCATCCTTCACGGATCGGCCATGGGGTAAGAAGCGCTGAAGATGACAGGTTGCTTGATTCTTTGAAAAAAGAAAGTATACATCTTGAAATTTGCCCCACCAGCAATGTACAAACCAATGTGGTGGATACTATCAAAAGCCATCCGGCTGATAAAATTTACCGGCATGGGGTTTCCATGAGCCTGAATACTGATTGCCGCACCATTTCTGATGTTACGCTCAGCAGCGAGTTTGCTTTAATGACTTCAGGGTTTAACTGGCAAAAGGATCATTTTCTCTACTGCACCCTTGAAGCCATCCAGCATGCTTTTTGTTCCGGGGATTTAAAGGAAAAATTGAAACAAAAAGTACTGACAGTTTATAACAGCCCTGACGGAAAAAATTAATTAAATTGGCAGTCTTGTGAAGATTTTATCACCTGCCATATCCTCCCTGGCCCGTATGCGGCACTGGCGCATCAAAGCATGGAAAAACAACCCGCTGGATGCACAGCGGGAAGTATTGCAGGAACTGGTGACATCAGCCCAATACACCGAGTTTGGCCGAAAGTATCAATTCTCCAATCTCTTTAATGTTCGTGACTTTAAGGCTGCCGTGCCTGTGCATGAATACAATGATATGAAGCCTTACATTGAGCGTATCATGAACGGTGAACAGGATATTTTATGGAATACCCCCATTTACTGGTTTGCCAAAAGCAGCGGTACCACCAGCGATAAAAGCAAGTTTATCCCCATCAGTAATGAAAGCCTCGAAGACTGTCATTATAAAGCCTCCAAGGATGTGCTGTGCATGTATTACCAGTACAAACCCGATTCTGAATTACTGACCGGAAAGGGATTGGTGATCGGCGGCAGCCACAGCATCAACCCGGTAAACAATGAGGCGCATTATGGCGACCTGAGCGCTGTTCTTTTCCAGAACTCCCCTTTCTGGGCACATTGGCTCCGCACCCCCGATCTCAGCATTGCATTAATGGATGAGTGGGAAAGTAAGATTGAAAAGATTGCAGAAGCCACCATTAAAGAAGTGGTTACTTCTGTATCCGGTGTGCCTACCTGGACTTTGGTATTGTTCAGGCGCATACTGGAGATAACCGGTAAAAGCACCATCAGTGAAGTTTGGCCGGCGCTGGAACTTTACATGCATGGCGGAGTTGCTTTTACGCCCTATAAAGAACAATTTCAGAAGCTGATCGGAAAGAACATCAATTACCTGGAAATGTACAATGCCAGCGAAGGGTTTTGTGCAGCCCAGGAACAGCCGGGTGATGATGGCTTGCTGCTCTTCACCGATCATGGTATCTTCTATGAATTTATGCCCGTGGGTGAATATGGGAAAAAAGAACCGCAAACAATCGGGCTGCAACAAGTGGAACTGGGTAAGAACTATGCGCCTGTTATCAGTACCAATGGCGGGTTGTGGAGATACCTGCTGGGAGATACTGTTCAGTTTACATCACTCAGCCCTTTTCGCTTAAAAGTATCCGGCAGGCTGAAGCATTATATCAATGCTTTTGGAGAAGAGGTAATCGTAGATAATACGGACAGGGCTGTGGCCATCGCCTGTGTAAAGACAGGAGCAGTAGTCAACGATTATACAGCAGCGCCTGTTTATTTTTCTGAAACATCCAACGGGGCCCATGAATGGCTGATTGAGTTTGAAAAAGACCCAGAGAACCTGGAAACATTTATCACTGAGCTTGACAATGCATTGAAGAGTATCAACAGTGATTATGAGGCCAAGCGGTATAAAAATATCGCCTTACGGATGCCGGTAGTTCATGCTTTGCAAAAAGGAACCTTCAACGAATGGCTGCGGCTGAGGGAAAAACTTGGGGGACAGCACAAAGTGCCGAGACTTTCAAACGAAAGAAAATTCCTGGAAGAGATTCTGCAGTTGAATACCGCTACATTTGCCAAATAACAAACAAACGATACATGAAACTGCTTGACGGAAAAGTTGCGATTGTAACCGGCGCAGCCCGGGGCATCGGTGAAGGCATTGCACTCAAATTTGCCGAACATGGCGCTCATGTGGCTTTTACCTATGTAAGCGACAGCAGCGCTGAAAAGGCTTCTGTGCTGGAAGCAAAACTTACTGCTATGGGCGTAAAAGCCAAGGCGTATAAAAGCAATGCCGGCGATTTTACCCAATGCGAAGCATTGGTAAATGATGTGCTGAAAGAATTTGGCACTCTTGATGTTTGCGTTAACAATGCCGGCATATCCAAAGACAACCTGCTGCTGCGCATGAGCCCGGAACAATGGAATGATGTGATACAGGTAAATCTCAACAGTGTGTTCTATATGACCAAGCAGGTCATCCGCCCGATGATGAAAGCAAAAAGCGGTTCTATCATCAATATGAGTTCCATTATTGGTGAAATCGGCAATGCAGGACAAAGCAGTTATGCAGCAAGTAAAGCCGGTATTATTGGGTTCACCAAATCAGTAGCCAAAGAACTCGGCAGCCGAAATATCCGGTGTAATGCCATTGCGCCCGGATTTGTGGAAACAGATATGACCAGTTACCTGAAAGACGGTGATGCCGCTGATAAATACAAATCCGGAATCCCGCTGGGAAAATTTGCTTCGGCAGAGGATATCGCTAATACAGCATTGTTCCTTGCTTCAGATTTGTCATCTTATATTACAGGGCAGACAATCAGTGTTTGCGGGGGCTTAAATATTTAACCTTGTAATTTGAGGTTTCTTTTCCTGATATAATGATGCCATAAAATCATTGATGCTATTGTCCGGTAAGGTCGCCAGGGCTCGGCAATTCCCAGCATTTTTTTCCTGCTCACATGTTGGGGTAATTTCTTAATTTCTTTCAGGCTGTTCACCAATGCAATATCCCCCAGCGGGAATAAATCACAACGCTGCAGGCAATGCATGAGGAACACATCCACCGTCCAGTCGCCGATGCCTTTTATCCTTTTCAGTTCATGGCGCACTTCATCCTCAGGTGCATGGTGCAGGTTCTTCAAAATAAGTTTTCTTTTACGAACCGCTGTTGCCAGCTCTCTTGCATAAACGATTTTTTGGCGGCTGAAATAACATGCTCTTAATTCAGTGTCAGATAATGAAAGAATTTTTAACGGTGTCACAAATCCTGTCTTTTCTTTCAGTTTCCTGAATGCTGCATAGGCCGATGCCAGCGATACCTGCTGTTCAAGGATAAAAAGGATAAGCGACTGAAACGTAGCTGGTCTTGTCCACATGGGCGGATATCCATGTTCTTTAATGATACGGGCAAGATCAGCGTCCTTTTTTGCCAGCTTATCACACAATTTTGAAAAATTGGTTGAATCAAACACAAATTGAACCGATGACATCCGGATTATTATTAAACTTTCAGTAAACCTGCCTGCCGGTTTACCTACCGTAGCCAGGAAGGCATTAACCACATCTGCCATGCAAAAGCTGTTGCTTCTTTTTTTGTTTTTCCCGGCTGCCTTCGGAAACAAACAGGATAATAATAAAAATGAAAATACAGATTATCTCGTAAGCCTGGATGGCATTGGTCCTGTAAAAACGGGTATGTCGCAGGGGGAACTGGAAAAAGTACTGAACCAGAAAATACCACTAACAAATCCGACCCATTCTATTAGCGTTTCCTGGATGGATTCAGCCGTTGTTAAATGGAAGGATGCAGAGCTGGATCTGAGTTTTGTCAGAACCTACGCCTACAAAGATCTGGACAGTTTTCACATGCGGGTATACGATATAACAACCAGCAGCCCGCATTGCAAAACGGCAGGAGGTGCCGGCATCGGCCTCACCAAACAGCAGGTTATTAATGCTTTTGATGATTATAACATTTATATGGGCCCTGAGTATATCATGATCAATGATACGACCTGGGGACGGAGTAAAACCCTTTATTCCATAATGGTCAGGGAGGCACGGGAAGGGCCGCAAATCGTTTTTTATTTAAAGGACAATAAGGTTTATGCCATCGAGGTGGGGACATTTTACGACGATGAAGAATGACCAGGTTACCAAGAGACCAATTTATTATCTTCATTCATTATATTAAACCAAACCTATTTTATGAAAAGTCTGCTTTTTCTATTGATTCCGGCGCTGCTCGTTACCGGATGCAGCCAGGGTGACAATGAAAAAACTTCCGTAAAAAAAGGTAAAGGGCCAACCGATCAAAAATACCTTATCTCCAAAGATGGTATCGGTGATTTAAAAATCGGCATGACAACGACTGACCTTGAAAAACTGCTGAAGCAGTCTTTAGTCATGAACCATGCCAATGATACCGGTGAGATTTGGGTGGATACGGCCACTGTCAAATATGGTGAAATAGATATTGATTTATATTTTCAGAAAATGTATTCGGAGGAGCCCGCCAACGAAATGGAACTTTACGGGCTCGGCACCAGCAGCCCCCTTTGTAAAACTGAAACCGGCCTTGGTGTGGGCGATGACAGGTCAGCCATTTTGGCTGCCTATGAAGACAACCCCATAAACATGGGCCCGGAAAGTGTAATGGTGAACGACACTATCTGGGCGCTGAGCAAGACCAACTATTTTATCTATATAAGCGATGATAAATGGGATAAACAACTTGTATTCCGGCTTGTTAATAAAAAAGTGGCTTCACTGGAAGCAATTGTAGCGATGGGGGATTAACAACGGCTACTTTGCCTTGAATTTTGCTATCGCATTTTTGGCAAATTCACTTATAACCAGCCGCCCGCTGATTTTTGCCCTTTCAGGAAGTAATTGTTCCCAGTGCTCGGTTCCCTTCCAGAATGTTTTTTTCATTTCTGCCATTGCAGCAGGTGAGGAAAGGGACAATGCTAGTAACAACCGGCCAATCGATTCATCCATACCTGCTGTATTCTCATGTACTTCTGCAAATAATCCTTTTCTCCTTGCCCACTCGGCGCTGCGCCACATTGTGGCGTCAATGGCCAGTTGTGAAAAAGCGGATGTGCCGATTTTTCTCTCCACGGCAGGCCCTACCACAAAAGGGCCGATACCAACGGCCAGTTCACTGAGTTTTACTTCCGCGGCTTCGGTGGCAATAGCATAATCAACCGCAGCAGCAAGCCCGACACCTCCACCCACACATTTTCCATGAATACGGCCAATGATAAATTTCGGACAGATACGCATTGCATTAATTACATTGGCGAACCCGCTGAAAAACGCCAGCCCTTCTTTTTCATTTTGTATTGCCACCAGTTCGTCAAATGATGCGCCGGCACAAAAAGCCTTGTCGCCTGCCGAACAAAGAACAATTACTGCAACATCAGGATCATCGCCGGCATGGTTGATGGCCGCGGCGAGTTCCTGTAAAATTCTTCCGGGCAATGAATTGCTTTGCGGGTGGAAAAATTCAATGGTCTTTATTCCTTTGTGCAGTTCGCTTTTTACATATGCTTCTGTCATAACAAATCATTTTATTAGTTCTTCCTTGCCACCATCGTTACTATCGTTGCCCCACCAGTTACCTCTCCTGTTTCATCAATCATTTCAACTAACCATTTCACAATCCCTTTTTCAATATCAGCACCTCTTTTTGGTTCGTCGCCGGGTTGTAACAAACGTTTATCATTCGGTAATTTTTCCTTGCAGGTAAAGCGGATATGAATTTCAGCCCCGGGGTAAACGGGTTTGGTAAACCGCAGTTCATCAATACCATAATTCAGCAACACGGGATTTTTTTCATAGCTGTCCACAAACAAACCTGCAGCAAGGCTCATAATAAAATATCCATGCGCCACCTGCTGCTCAAACATAGTTCCGGTAAAATCGGTTGTTCGGATATGAGCATAGAAATGGTCGCCGCTCAGATCTGCAAAACGGTCAATATCATCTGCAGTAATAACTCTTTTTTCAGTGATGAGCTGATCGCCGATCTGCAGTTCCTCAAAATATTTTTTAAACGGGTGCTTGCCGGGGTCTTTTCCCTTTGCATGGGTTTGATAGACGTTTGTCACTTCAGTAATCATCGTGGGAGAACCTTGTAATGCGGAGCGTTGCAGGTAATGCTTCACTCCCCTTACGCCCCCCATCTCCTCGCCGCCGCCCGCACGGCCGGGGCCGCCGTGCACCAGTAATGGTAATGGTGAGCCATGACCTGTGTTTTCTTTCGCACATTCGTTATTCAGCACCAGTATTCTTCCGTGATGGGTTGCAGCCCCAATTACATATTTTCTTGCCTCCTGGTAATTGGCTGTTACTATAGTTGTAACCAAACTACCCTTACCCAGTTTACTCAATGCAATAGCATCATCCATATTCTTATAAGGCATAATGGTGCTTACCGGGCCAAAGGCTTCCACCTCATGCGGTTCTTTTGATTTGTGCGGTTTATCATTCATCAGCAGTACAGGCGACATAAAAGCCCCTTTTACCGGATCAGCATCCACTACTTCAACACTTTCCATCGAGCCATAAACAATTTGAGAAGATGCAAGAAGCTTTTGAATCTGGCCCCTGACTTCTGACCTCTGATTTTCTCCCGCAAGACTTCCCATCCTCACTTTTTCATTCAGCGGGTTGCCAATCACGGTTTGTGATAAGGAAGCAGAAATGGCTTTCCATATATCTTCCATTTTATTGGCCGGTACAAAAATGCGGCGGATACCCGTACAGCGCTGCCCGGCTTTCAGGGTCATTTCCTTCCTGATCTCTCTGATAAAAATATCCCACTCCGGCTGGTCCGGTGTTACACCTTCACCAAGTACAATACAATTCAGGCTGTCTGCCTCCATGTTGAACGGCACATTGTTTTCTAAAATGGCCGGAGTTTTTTTCAGCATTAATCCGGTGGAAGCACTGCCCGTGAATGTCACCACATCCTGGCTGGTAACATGGCTAAGCAGATCGCCGGCACTGCCGCAGATAAGCTGTAGCGCCCCTTCGGGTAAAATTTTTGAAGCGATGATCTCTTTCACCACCGCTTCAGTCAGGTAAGAAGTAACAGTGGCTGGTTTAACAATAGCCGGCATCCCCGCCAGCAGGTTTACCGCAATTTTTTCCAGCAGACCCCATACCGGAAAGTTGAAAGCATTGATATGAATGGCCACTCCCTCTTTGGGAACAAGGATATGTGTGCCCATGAACGTATTGTTCTTCCCCAGATTATGGCTTTCCCCGTCAATACAAAGCACATCATCCGGGAATTTTCTGCGCAGCGATGCGTTGGCGAATAAGTTCCCGATCCCCCCTTCAATATCCACCCAGCTGTCTGCCCTGGTGGCACCTGTTTTATAGCTTATGTCGTAAAACTTGGGCAAGTGTTTCCTTAAATGCAATGCCAGCGCCTTCAGCATATTGCCCCGCTGGTGAAAAGTCATTTCCCGCAAGACCGGGTTACCCGCCTTTCTTCCGTATTCAATAATGCTTTTAAAGTCAAGACTCTTTGTGGTGGCAGCAGCAACAGGCTCAGCCGTTACAGCATTGTACAAAACCTGCCCCTCCCCATCGCCGGTTACCCATTTACCTGTAACAAAATTTTCCAGCTTGGTCATATAATCAGTTCCATTTATTATACGAAAATACCTTAAAATAAAAGATCATTCAGTGTATGATTTTTATCATTCCCGGCTCTTTTGTCCAAAGTTATTTTTGTTCCTCAAAAAACTGAAATATGAAGAATATTCTTTCACTTACCCTGTTTTCAGCCCTGATGCTGATGGCGCTCCCGGCTGTGTCCCAGCAAAAAGCAAAATGGAAAGAAATGGAAGAATTTCATGAAGTGATGAGCAAAACCTTTCATCCTGCTGAAGAAGGAAAACTGGAACCCATTAAAGCCGGGAGCGGAGAAATGGTAAACAAAGCTGTTGCCTGGAAAAATTCAACAGCACCGGCTGGTTATGACCAGGCAGCCGTTCAAAAAAATCTGGGAAAGCTGGTAAAAGGAGCTAAAAAAGTTGATAACCTTGTAAGGAAATCTGCATCCGATGCAGATATCAAAGAACAGCTAACTGAACTGCATAATATTTTTCATGAGATTGTGGAAAAATGGGAGCATTAGGATACTTAAACCTGTAACAATGAAGTGTAAAATTTTCAGCGCCGCTTTTTTATCATTGGCGGTTATTGCCTGTAACAACAACGATAAAAAACATGAAGGCCATAAAAAATCCGTACCGCAAACCCGGGAAGACAGCCTGATGGCCGATGTAATGGACGGACATGATGAAGTAATGCCTAAAATGGGAAAAGTGAGGGGGGCTCAAAAAGAAGCCCGGCGGCTTATTGATTCCATCGAAGCCCTGCCTGAAAAAGCTAAAGCAGAAGCTGCGGCATTGAAAGCAAATCTGGAAGAACTGGTAAAAGATCTTAGTTATGCAGATTTTGCAATGGATAAATGGATGACAGAATTTAACATGGACTCTGCCAAGGACAATATGGAGACGAGAATCCAATATTTACTGGATGAAAAAATAAAAGTGGGTAAAGTAAAAGACGCCATTCTGAACAGCCTCAGTAAAGCGGATTCGCTTTTAAAGAAATAGCTTTAAAGGCTGAGCGGCTCCGCTCCGAATTGCTTTAAGTGGTGCAGTGTATGCTTGTAAAGCAGTTGTACATTTTCGTTAAAATCCAGTTCGCCAAATACCGGGTGCGTTGTTTTTAAAGCGGGATTTGTATCAAATGTCTCAAAAAAAGCAATGATCTCTTCCTGTAGTTTGCCGATAGCGGCCTGAACAGTATGCGTACGCAGCGGCAGTGGTTCTTCGGGCAGCACCGGGCTTTTGGTATTTTCCCTAAATGGTTTGTCACTCATCATAAATTCCCGGTACAGGGGTAATTTTTCCGCCGGAGTTACTACCTCCATTTGCAGCCTACCATTGGCCACTTTCATCACATCAGCAAGATGTTCAATCATCTGGTGCAATGTCATCCTGCCCCATTTGGCTGGGGTAGCCGCATCAATTTTTTGCAGGCAGGGAATCAGCCTGGTCCGGAGGAAATTTTCTTTTTCGATTGTCATAGCAAAGGAAATAACAGGTTATTCCTGTTCTTTTTTCAGCTTTTTATCAATGGTTTCGCAAAGTCTTTCAAATATCTCTTCAACTGTGCCTTCACCCTTAATTGCATAGAATTTTTTTACCTTTTTGTAGTATTCCGCCACAGGTGAGGTTTCAAGATTGTAAACGCTGAATCTTTTTCTTATGACCTTCTCATCCGTATCATCACTTCGTCCTGAGGTTTTACCGCGGTTACGCAGTCTTTTTATCAGCTCTTCTTCATTCACTTCCAGTGCCAGTACAGCAGAAATCCCTGTTTTTTTTAAGCCCAGCAGTTTATCCAGTGCCTTGGCCTGTGCCACAGTTCGGGGAAAGCCGTCAAACAGAAAACCCCTTGCATCCCTATGCTGGTCGAAATAAGAATCCACCATCCCAATTACCACCTCATCGGGAACTAACTGGCCTTTGTCAATAAAACTGCTGGCTTCAAGCCCAAGCGGGGTTTTCGCTGCAAGTTCAGCCCGCAACAGGTTGCCGGTTGATAAATGCACTACCCTGTACTTTTCTACCAGTTTTTCAGACTGCGTACCTTTTCCGCTGCCGGGGGGGCCAAATAAAACCAAATTAAACATAAGCGCTGTCAGTCTTGGTGAGCAGACAAATATAATGTACAAGGCTTATATTATTCCTGCCGTCCTGCAGCCTCAAAAGAGGTTTCCAAATCATAAAATGTTAAAGAATCCGGCCTGTCGCCGGGCAGACAATCCGGCCAAATTCAAGCTGCGTAAATTTGCTATATGAACCCTCCATTCAAACTAATAGTTCTGCTGGTATTGACCGGCACATTGCAGCAATGCACTTATTCTCAAAACAAACCTACTGACAAAAAATCAGCAATAATGGATACCTCCAAGAAAAACAACCCTGTTTATTCCAACACCGACACCAGCCAGGTAACCATGAGTGAAGAAGAGTGGAAAAAGATTCTTCCATCTGATATTTACTACATTGCCCGGATGAAGGGCACAGAGAGACCCTGGACCAGCAAGTACGAAAATTTCTACGATACAGGCACCTATTACTGTGCCGCCTGCGGCAACCCGTTGTTTAAGAGCAATACTAAATTCGACAGCGGTTGCGGATGGCCCAGCTTTTATGAACCCATCAGCAAAGGAAGCATTATCTATACACCGGATCATACACATGGAATGACCCGCACTGAAACCCAGTGCGGTCGCTGCAAAGCACATCTGGGCCATGTTTTTGATGACGGTCCCCCGCCCACTGGCCTCCGGTACTGCATTAATGGCGTGGTGCTGGATTTCAAGAAAGCCCAGGAAGCCGAAAAGAATTATAATGAGAAGAACCGGCAATAGCCTGAGGACAGGATTTGCCAAAACCCCTCTCAAACTGAAAGGGGTTTTTTATTTTCCAAAGCAACGGTATTCCGATAAATTTACATTCCGAAAATAAAAATAAGATGACGGTTAAAAAGCTCTGTTGTTTTCTGTTGGGGCTGCTTGTGCTGAAGTCATTTACAGTAGCGCAAATTAACCCCGATCAGGTGATGCCTGTGGACCCGAAAGTGAGGATCGGACGTCTGCCCAATGGCCTTACTTACTATATCCGGCATAACGGCCTGCCTGAAAAAAGGGTGGAAATGCGGCTGGTGGTAAACGCCGGTTCGGTGCTGGAAGATGAGGATCAGCTGGGCCTGGCTCATTTCATGGAACACATGAATTTTAACGGAACCAAACGTTTTCCCAAAAACGAACTGGTAAGCTATCTGCAGAGCATTGGTGTAGAATTTGGCGCCGACCTGAACGCCTATACCAGTTTTGATGAAACCATATATATACTGCCTGTGCCAACCGACAAACCCGGGCTGGTGGAAAAAGGGCTCCAGATACTGGAAGACTGGGCCCATAATGCATTACTTGATTCACTGGAAATAGAAAAAGAAAGAGGCGTGGTGATTGAAGAATGGCGCCTGAGCCGCGGCGCCGGTGAGCGGATGATGAAACAAACCCTTCCGGTGCAGTACCGCGGTTCAAAATATGCCGATCGTTTACCCATTGGTACAAGGGCTTCACTGGAGAATTTCAGGCATGATGCGCTGAAGCGGTTTTATAAAGATTGGTACCGCCCCGACATGCAGGCTGTAGTGGTAGTAGGAGATATTGATGTAAATGAAATTGAACAAATAATCAAAGAGACTTTTGGCAAAATACCCGCCCCGGCCTACCCCCGGCAAAGGGAAAGTTTTGTGGTTCCCAGCCATGATGAAACTTTATCCGTGGTAGCCAAAGACAGGGAAACGGCCTTCCCTTCTGTACAGATCATGTACAAAAAGAACCCTATGCCGCAAACCACCATCGGCGACTATTGCCGCTATATTAACACAAGGCTTTGCACCGGTATGCTGAATAACCGCCTGCGTGAACTGACACTGAAATCCAACCCGCCCTTTGTAGGCGCCGGCTCATTTTACGGAAGCAGCTATGCCCGCACCAAAGATGTGTACCAGCTTTTTGCGAACAGCAGCGATACCGGTATGACCCGAACATTACATGCTTTGTTGCAGGAGAACAGGCGGGTATTGCTGTACGGGTTTACCCAGTCTGAATTTGAGCTCCAGAAAAAGCAGCTACAAAGTTTTTATGACCGCATCTTTAATGAAAGGGAGAAAGAAGAATCGTACAAGTATGCAGATGAATACATCAATAATTTCCTGATCAATGAATCCACCCCCGGTATTGAATGGGAATATGATTTTGTAAAACAGTACTTCACCACTGTAAAACTGGATGATATCAATGCGCTGGCTGCCAAATGGATCACCAGAGACAACATGGTGATCACCATGAATGCCCCGGAAAAAGAAGGGGTAAAAATACCTTCTGCTGAAGAAGTGAATGAAATAATCGGAGTGGTAGAAACAGCCAAAATGAAACCCTATGCACAAAAGGCGCTTGCTTCTTCGCTGATGGATGCCGACAAACTAAAACCGGGAAAAATTACCGGCTCCAAAACCGATGAGGAACTGGGCATTACCACATATAAACTTTCAAATGGCGCCACGGTAATTATTAAACCCACCAATTTTAAAAATGGTGAAATAGTCTTCCGGTCTTTTAGCAAAGGCGGTCATTCCCTTGTTAAGGATGCCGACTATTATTCGGCCAGCTATGCGGCCAGCCTCGTCAATCAAAGCGGCGTGGCGGGTTTCTCTGCTATTGATCTTTCCAATATGCTGAAAGGAAAAAGCACCTCTTTATCCGCCAATATCGCCCCCTACAGCGAGGGTATGAACGGCAGCACCATCCCCAAAGAAACAGAAACATTGCTGCAGCTGGTACATCTTTATTTTACAGCGCCACGTAAGGATAAAGATGCGTTTGAATCGTTTAAAACAAGGCAAAAACAACTCTACTCTAATCTGAGCGCCGATCCGCAAATTTATTTCAGTGTGGAGTTTCAGAAACTGATGACCCAAAACCACCCCCGCGGCGGAGGCATTCCCAAAGCGGAAAATTTTGATAAGATCAACCTGGACAGGAGCAGCCAGTTGTACAAAGAACGATTTGCCAATGCAGGTGATTTTACTTTTCTGTTTGTCGGGGCAGTTAACGAAGAAACGATTAAACCGCTGCTGGAAAAATATATCGGCAGCCTGCCGGCACAGCCTAAAAAAGAAAACTATAAAGACCTCGGCATCCGTCTGCCTGCCCGTATGATTGACACGGTAATTGTAAAAGGAAGCGAACCCAGGAGTATGGTGAACATGGTTTTTACCGCCCCGGCAGTGTACAGCGCAGATGATAACTATGCACTCCGCAGCCTGGGCGAACTGATGGACATTAAGCTGGTGGAAAAACTGCGGGAAGAAAAAAGCGGTGTGTACGGGGTGGGGGCATTCGGGAACCTCTCCAAAATTCCCTATTCCTATTCCACTTTCATCATTACATTTCCCTGTGCACCTGAAAACGCCGATTCACTGAGCAAAGCGGCGCTGGACGAGTTGCGAAAAATCATCAGCAACGGCGTATCAGCCGATGACCTGGATAAGATTAAAGAACAGCAAAAAAGAAAACTGGAAGTAGATATGAAGCAGAATATGTTCTGGATGAACAGCCTCTTTGATGCATATTATACCGGCTATAACCCCGCCGATATCCTGAAAAAACAAAAACAAATTGACGGGCTCAATTCCAAAATGATACAGGATGCTGCTAAAAAATACATCAACCTCAACAGCTATATCCGGGCCGTGCTGCAGCCGGAAAAAAATCCTGATAAATCACGGAAACCTTTTTAAAGCCATTTTCTGCACATGAAGTTGCTGAAGCCATTTTTTGTTTTCCTGCTGTTTGTTATGATATCAGGCGTGATATTATCCTTTCTGCTGCCTGTCAGTCAAAAACTTGAGAAATCAATCACTATCAATGTCCCGGCTTGGGCAGTATATCATCAATTGTCAATGCTGGAAAACTTTAATAACTGGTCTGTATGGAGCAACCAGGATTCTTCTGCAAAATACTCTATCACGGGTACGGATGGTACCGTGGGGGCAGCCAGTTCATGGAAGGGAGATCCCGATATTTCCGGAGAAGGAAAACTGGAAATTACAGCCCTGGAACCCGGCCGGCAAATAACCCATTTGTTGCATTTAACACAGCCAAGAAAGGCTAAAGGAAAATCTGTATTTACCCTGAATGAAAAAAATGGGCTTACTACCGTTCTATGGAATTTTGAAAGGGCCACCCCCCGGCCCTGGAATATCTTCAACCTTTTTTATAGTATGGAAAAACAAATGGGCCGTGATTTTGAAAAAGGTTTGATCGCTTTAAAAGAACTGACCGAAATGAAAACAGGTGTTGCCCCGGTAAAAACTTATGAAGTGATGATGATGGATTTCCCCGCTACCCGTTTTGCCATTATCCGGCAACAGGTAAAATGGGCGGATATTACATCCTTCTATCAGCAGCACCTTTCCATTTTATACGATGAAGCCCGCAAGAACAATATTAATGCAGGCCCTGCCGCCGGTTTATATTTTGTATGGGATGAAAAAAAACAGCAAACAGAGATGGCAGCAGCAGTACCGGTGCCTGCAGGTTCTAAAATGGAAAACAGCAGCATTGTCCGTATTCAGGACATTGCGGCATCAAAAGCCGTATATGTGAACTACAGCGGCGGTTATGATAAAATTGCTGAAGCACACACCCGTTTGGATAAGTACCTAGCCGAAAACAGCCTGACTCAAAAAGCGCCTGTGATTGAACAATACATCAGCGGTCCGGCCAATGAAAAGGATACAGCCAAATGGCTGACCAGGATTGTGTACCTGGTAGAATAGAAATTTTCTGCCATCTTAGCTCAGCTGGTAGAGCAGCTGTTTCGTAAATAGCAGGCCGGGGGTTCGAGTCCCTTAGATGGCTCAGCGAAGGACTGGGATTTGGAAAACAAACCCAGATTTTACGGAGGGGTTAAAAGCCGAAGGCGGCCCGGGTTGTTTTTTTACAATAAAAAGGAATTTATGATGAAAATGAATGCTGGCATATGGATTGGTATTATTGGGGGAATCATTGGATTGCTCACTGCCATTGTGGTAGTACTGCTGACGGGCGGAAAAACAGGAATTTATATCAGCCTGGCCATGCTTTTATTCTTTGCCGGAATTTTCTACTTGTTTTACCGCCTCATTTTTAAACCTATGCTCCATGCTGCCCGTTTACAAAAAACCGGTTTTACGGGCAAAGCAAAAATTCTTGAACTAAGAGACACTGGCGTTACCATCAATAACAATCCGCAGGTAAAACTGGTACTGGAAGTAAAAAACAGTTTCGGGCAGAAATACAACGCACAATGCCGGGTACTGGTTTCAAGATTACACCCACGGGCCTACCAGCCGGGTATGGAAGTGCCGGTAAAAATTGACCCGAAAAATGAAAAAAATGTAGTGATTGATTTTTCAGGCAGTGCCGCCAGTTCACAACAGCTTTCCTCAGCGCTAAATACAGATACATTAAAGGCAGAACTTGAAAAATTGCAGGAAGAAAATAATGCCATTGCTGCATCGGGCCGACCGGCAAGGGCCATCGTCAAAAAATATACGTGGTTGGGTGCTTATGTCAATGGCAATAATCCCTATGTGGAGCTGGAACTGGAAGTATTGCCGGAAAACTCCCCTTCCTTCAGCGGAAAGGCAAGAGGTGTTATGGCGGAAGCCTCTTTACAGAAGTATCAGCCGGGTCAGGAAATATTTGTGAAATATGATTTTTATCATAACAGCAGAGTGGTGCTGGATCATTCCTGATATGGTTTTCATCATCTCCATTTCCCTACATTTGCTGCAAACGGATGGGTATGAAATTATCTCAGCTTTCCGAAACGCTTATAGGTTCTGAAATAGTAAAATTAGGGGGTGAAATAAGGGAGAAGATCCGCCAGGGCGAACGCATTTATAATTTTACCGTTGGTGATTTTGACCCTTCCATTTTTCCAATTCCCAAAGAACTGGAAGATGCCATTGTGGAGGCTTACCGGAAACACTTTACCAATTACCCGGCGGCAGAAGGCAATCTTGATCTGAGAGAAGCGTTGCATTCATTCATTAAAGATGAGGAGGGGCTTGATTATGGTACCAATGAAATTCTGGTTGCTTCCGGCGGCCGTCCGCTTATTTATGCCGTATTCAGGGCTGTATGCGATAAAGGAGACAAAATAATTTACGCAGTGCCCAGCTGGAATAATAACCATTACACCCATTTCGTAGGCGGTGAGCATATCGTCATTGAAGCAAAGGCAGAAAATAATTTTATGCCGACGGCAGACGAGATCCGTCCGTTTGTGCAGCAGGCTACATTGATTTCCCTTTGTTCTCCTCAAAATCCAACCGGCACTACTTTCGGCAGGGAAGAACTGAAAGCGATTTGTGATCTGGTGATTGAAGAAAACAACAGAAGGGGTTCAGGTGAAAAGAAACTGTATGTGATGTATGATCAGATGTACTGGCATCTTACCTACGGCAATATACAGCATTATAATCCCGTTGCATTGCTCCCTGCCATGCGGGAATACACCATTTTTATTGACGCCATCAGTAAAGTATTTGCCGCCACCGGTGTACGGGTAGGCTGGGGCATGGGCCCTGCCACTATCATCAGTAAAATGAAAGCTATCCTAACGCATATCGGCGCCTGGGCGCCTATGGCAGAGCAAAAAGCCGTGGCTCATTATTTACAAAACCGGGGGGGGATTAAGAAATATTTAAGTCATTTTAAGGGTGAGATCGAAGAACGGCTTCGCCGCATCTATGAGGGTTTCATGCACCTGAAAGCCAAAGGCTATGCCATTGACGCCATTGCTCCGGAAGCAGCCATCTACCTTACTATAAAAATTGACCTGGTTGGCAAAACTACCCCTGGCGGAAAGAAACTGGAAACCCAAAGTGATGTAACTGCCTATATTTTAAATACTGCCGGTCTGGCCGTTGTGCCTTTTTATGCTTTTGGAACCGCCAGAAATTCACCCTGGTACCGGCTGAGTGTGGGCACCTGCAAGAAAGATGAAATTGAGGAAATGACGGGGAAGTTAAGAGAAGCTTTGAAACAGGTTTGCTGACCGGATTAATTCCTGTTTATCAAAAACCTGAAAGGCCGCAGAAAGTAGTGTCTTGCCTCTCTCAAAATTTTTGAAGGCGCTGAGGTAATCCGGTTACGGTTTACCAGTTCATGAGCTTTGCAGAATTGTTCCGGGGATTCAATGGTATGCAAGATATTGTGCAGCTTCTGCAGGTCGCCATCAGTTATGGTTTGGCTTTTCAGTAATACCAGAATATCACGGTTGGAACTTTTCATGGTCATGAGTCAATCTACCATCCTCCATTGGATTTTTGACCGGGGCAGCCGCAATTCTTATTACTCTTACCATTTCCGGAGTAATAATTCCTGTTACAGGCAGTAAAAAGTAATGCTGCAACGATTAAAAGCAACAGGGCTGTTTTGCTGACTTTATTCATAATTCGGAAGTTCTAAATTAAAACTATTTTACAAACAAAATAGTATCCCGTTGCGTGGAAAAGGTCAAAAAAATAACATGAATCAGCTTTCCCCCGGAAAAATGCCAGAAAAACCCCGCTTACCGGGCGAACCAGCCCGCATACTGGTGGCCCCGCTTGATTGGGGGCTGGGCCATGCCACCCGTTGCATCCCCCTCATCCGGGAATTGCTGGCGCAGGGTGTTGAAGTTTGGCTGGCCGGAGAAGGGGCGCAGGAGCAATTATTAAAAGAAGAATTTCCGGGCCTGCCCTTACTGCAACTTCCGGGTTACAGTGTTCGCTACGCAATATCATCCCGCGGTCTGATATGGAAAATGATCCGGCAAGGCCCCAAAATATTCAGAGCTATTTCAACAGAACACAAATGGCTGAAAGAGGTTGTGGGAAGATATAATATGGATGCTGTAATAAGTGATAACAGGTACGGCCTGTATCATACGGCCATCCCATGTATATTCATCACCCACCAGTTACTGGTAAAAAGCACCGCCGGGAAATGGGTTGAAAAAATGCTGCAGCGCCGGAACTACAAATACATCAACCGTTTCAAAGAGTGCTGGGTCCCTGATGCTGCGGGTAATGATAATTTAGCCGGGGAACTTTCACACCCCGTAAACCTGCCTAAAATACCGGTAAAATACATTGGGCATCTCTCCCGGTTCGAAACAAAACCAATAACAGAAAAAAAAGAGCATCTCCTTATTATATTATCAGGCCCGGAGCCTCAGCGCAGCCTGCTGGAAGAAATCATTATCCGGGAGATCAGCCATTATAACGGAACCGCAACTATTATAAGAGGGTTACCGGCCGGAAATACACTTATTCCATCAACCGGTATGATAAAATTTTACAATCACCTTGCTGTTGAAGAAATGAACCGGGAAATGCAGGAGGCGGAATTTGTCATCAGCCGCAGCGGGTACAGTACCGTTATGGATGCAATGGCATTACAGAAGAAATGCATTTTCGTTCCCACACCGGGGCAAACAGAACAGGAATACCTCGGTCAGTATCTTATAAAAAGAGGAATAGCTTATTGTGCTTCGCAAAAGGAGTTTTCTCTTACCGTTGCGCTGAATGCTGCACGTCAATTTAATTATGCTTTTCCCGCTTTTACCGGTCAAAAACTGCTGCCAAAAACTGTAGCTGAGTTTTTGTCTCAGTTTTCCGGAGCTGCCTTGGGATAATCGAAGAACCAAAGTTCTTTTCTCGCCTCCCTGAAATCTTTCCATTTGCTGCAGTCTGCCTTTACAGCAAATACACCACAAGTGGGGATATTGTCAATCCTGGTATCCGTAAGCTGGTTGGCAAAATCAGTAATACCGTTGTTATGAGAAAACAAGGCGATGTTGTCAAACTTATCGTCAATTTCAGCAATAACATCATAAAAAGCCGAAGAAGCAGGGAGATAGAGCTCTTCCTTAAAAAGAAGTTTTTTCTTCTTTGCTTCAAATTCTTCAGCAAAAGCTTTGGCCGTACGGGCCGCTCTTTTGGCGGAACTTGATACAAAAAGATCAATCTTAATTTTTTTATCCAGGAGACGGCGGGCCATAGCCGGGGCATCTTTTTTGCCCCTTTCATTCAGCGGCCTGTCAAGGTCATCAAGACCGGGATTGCCCCAGTCGCTTTTAGCATGACGGACAAGAATTAATTGTTTCATACATTGAAGGTAGATAATAAAAATTTTACGAATTCCGACTGGGGATTTACGATTTCTTCAACGTCCGGTTAATTTCTGATCCACAAAATTGGAAATCAAAATTCATAATTTCTCAATAGCCCCTCACATTCTTCCCTTCCATGTAATTCATAAATGCTTTGTTCACCACTTTATTTCCGCCGGGAGTGGGATAGTTGCCGGTAAAGTACCAGTCGCCTAAATTATTGGGGCAGGATTTGTGCAGGTCTTCAATGCTCTGGAAAATCACATCCACAGGTATATCAAGTCCGGGCGGCGTTATCAGTTGTGCGATCTTGGCCGATATTTCTTCTGTAGTAAACATTTTATATAATTGTTTTACCACATTTTCTGTATGAAGCTGGTTGTTCCGGTTCAGTTCTTTGCATTTATCATGCAATTCTTTCAGGCAGTTTTGTTTTCTTCTTTCTTTTACCAGTTCCACTGCGGCATTAAATGCAATAAAGTCGCCCATTTTGCTCATATCAATGCCGTAACAGTCGGGATACCGTATCTGCGGGGAAGACGAAACAACAACAATCCGTTTGGGCTTCAGTCTGGACAGCATCCGGATGATGCTTTCTTTCAGCGTGGTGCCCCTTACAATGGAGTCGTCAATCACCACCAGGTTATCTTCTCCCGGCCTCACTGTACCATATGTAATATCATAGACGTGTTGCACCATTTCATTACGGCTGGCATCCTCAGTAATGAATGTCCGCATTTTTACATCCTTGATGGCTATCTTTTCAATACGGAGGCGGCGCTGGATCATTTCGCTGAGTTTTTCTGCATCATAATCTTTCCCCCAGCTGAGTATCCGTTCAATTTTTACCCGGTTCAGGTAATCCTCCATCCCTTTCAGCAGGCCATAAAAAGCTGTTTCGGCCGTATTGGGAATAAAGGAAAAAAGGGTATTCTTCAGGTCATGGTGAATGGCATTGAGTACCTGTTCGCTGAGGTTATATCCCAGTGCAATTCTCTCCCGGTAAATTTCCTCATCGCTTCCCCGTGAAAAATAAATCCGTTCAAAACTGCAGGCCTTTCTTTCTTTGGGTTCCAGTATCTGTGTTATTTCTATTTCCCCTTTTTCATTTACGATCAGCGCCTGCCCGGGCATCAGTTCCTGCACTTTGTTCTCACCGACATTGAATGTGGTGCGGATGGCCGCCCTTTCGGATGCAGCCACCACCACCTCATCATTGATATAATAATAAGACGGGCGGATGCCATGTGCATCTCTGAACACAAACCCGATACCGTTGCCGGTTAATCCGCCCACATGAAAACCACCGTCCAGAAAGGGCAGGGTTTTCCTCAGCACTTTTTTAATGTCCATGTGGTGGGGCGATGCCTCATCTTCTTTACACAAAAAAGCATGTATCAGTTCGATCATAGCAGCCAGGTCGCTGAAGCGGACGGTATCATGCGGCTCTTTGCCGATCATGGCAAACAGTTCATCAGAATTAACGATATTAAAATTCCCGGCCATCGCCAGGTTACGGGCGGGTATCGTGTCCCTGTTGATAAAGGGATGGCAATACTCCAGTTTGTTTTTGCCCTGGGTGCCGTAACGCAGATGTCCCAGCATAAGCTCGCCAAGAAAACTCACATGTCCTTTCATAAGGCCGGGGTGGTTCCTGATATCAGGATGATATCCTTCCAGTTCAGCAATTTCTTTTCCTATTTTCTGAAAGATGTCTGCAATGGCCTGTGGCGCATTGCTGCGCAGCCGGTTCATAAAGGGGTAGCCGGGTTCTACATTCAGCTTAACTGATGCCAGACCGGCCCCGTCCTGGCCCCGGTTATGTTGCTTTTCCATCAGCAGGTACAGTTTGTTAAGACCCCATAGCACGGTGCCATATTGCTGCTGGTAATAAGAGAAGGGCTTTTTTAACCGGATGAATGCAAGGCCGCATTCATGTTTGATCGGGTCGCTCATGCGGATCTGTTTTCACCAGTGGTGTAACCGGCGAAGCGGCAAAGGTAGGCGATAATTATTTCCGGGGAACTAAACCCGCTCTTTAGCAATGCCTGCCAGCGGAACTGACACCGTAACCCTGCAGCCTTTTCCCGGAGCTGAATTTATTTCTACCCTGCCATCAAAAAGGCCTGTTTTATTGGTTATCTCAAGTATTTGTTCACGGGGGTAATGCCTTCCGTTTCGAATTGAAATAATGAGGACATCCTGAGTTCTATCGCTTCTTCAGCCGTATAACCATAGGCCTTTTCTGCCGCCTTGTTCCAGCTCAGAATATTCATTTCTGCATCGCAATATAATGATATCGGAAACCTGTTCAATAAGCATGGCCAGGTACCTCGCTTTTTCTTCGGCAAGATGCTGCTGATATGGTTTGGTTTCAGATGGCTGATATATCGGGGGGTCTAAAGACATTCGTTTTTTTCAACTCAGAAAGTAAAGGTAAAATAATAAATGGCTGTATGGTGTGCACCGTTGAAATGCCCTTACATGAAAAAGCCCTCCTTGCAGAGGGCATATAAAATTTATAAAGAAGATATTCAGAATCCTTTTGTCTCCCCGGAAAATTTGCCGAGCAGCGGGCACTCATCAACAGTGCCTTTATCGATCATAATATAATAAGCGGGTATCTTTCCCCGGATCCATTTATCCAGTACTTTGGCTTTTTTTTCTTCAAGGGCAAACTGGGAAATCTTGCTGTAATCATCGTGCAGATTCATCCGGTGCGGTTCAGTTCTTGATTTCAGGTAAACGATCCTCACACCTTTTTTGCCCTGCTCTCCCTCAAACGGTACTGGTTGGGATATATCTCCCACTTTCAGTTTTCCGAGCATGCCTACCATTTCTTTATCCAGCTGATCAATGGTTACATACACAGAGCCATCTCTTCCGATGATAAAAGGTCCGGCAAATTTTGCCGCCTCATCATCACTGTACCTGGCCGCTGCCGCATTAAACGACATGGTGCCGTTGATAACTTTCATCCGAACTGAATCCAGTTTTATTTTAGCCTGTTTGATTTCATCGTCTGTAACAGGCGGCACCCTCAGTATATGCCTTACTACAGCATCATCGCCGTTCCGGCGGAGCATTTGTATAAGATGATAACCGAACTTCGATTTTACAGGGGCTGATATTTCGCCTTCTTTCAAGCGAAAGGCAGTGGAAAGAAAAACGGGGTCCCAGCTTTTTTCGTTCCTGTTCACTTCATACTGCCCGCAGCGGTCTTTGCTGCCGGGATCTTCTGATACGGCTTTGACCAGCTGGCAAAAATCAGCAAGTTTGTTTTCAAGCTGCTTTTTGTAATTATTCATTTCCCCGAGGATGTACTGCTCGATCTCACGGGAGGCTTTTGGATAAATTATAATTTGTCCGATTTCCAGTTCAGACTCATAAAACGGCAAACTGTCCTTGGGTATCTTGTCAAAAAATGCTTTTACTTCAGTAGGGGTGATCCGCACATTCTCAATAATTTTGCGTTGCATAGCCTCTGCAAGCTTTTGCTCTTTTACCGAAGCCCTTGCATCATCCTTGATCTGGTAAATGGTTTTACCTGCAATATCTTCCAACGCTTCTTTGCTTCCTAACTGAAAAATATACCTGCGAACCCTGTTATCCAGATCCGCTTCCACTTCCTCATCGGTCACCGGCAGGGAATCCTTTTCGGCCTGCAGCATCAGGATTTTGGAAACCACTGCCTGCTCCATTAACAGGCAAAAACCGTTTTCAGGCACCTGCCCGCCCTGTCGAACAATATCAAGTAATGAATTTTGGATATCAGACTGCAGAATAATGCGGTCTCCCACCACACCGGCTATTTTATCCACCGCCACTTTGGCTGCATGCTGCGGCTGTGCTATTGCTGAAACGGTAAAAAAAGCGAAGCAGCCTGCCAGAAGTTTTCTCATATATCGCATAAATTCAAAAGTAATCTGCCCTTTTAATATTCAGGTACTGTCAGCCGGGTATTTAACAAAAGTTTGCCGGAGAGCCACCTCATTTAATCCTGAATTTCATCCTTGTGTGCAGTGCTTTATAAAGTTCTTTTTACTTCTTCTTCTTCATATCCTTCCACCACATCACCCACCTTTATGTCGCTGAAATTTTTAATGGTAAGACCGCATTCCATGCCCGACTGCACTTCTTTCACATCATCCTTAAACCGTTTCAGTGAACCGAGTTCGGCCACACTGCCTGCTGCCGGGTAAATAACGATGCCATCCCTGATCAGCCTGATCTTGGAGTCCCTTTTAATCTTTCCATCCATCACATAGCAACCGGCCACCGTGGCTTTGTCAAATTTGAACACTTCCCTTATTTCCACATTGGCAACAATTTTTTCCTGCACTTTTGGCTCCAGCATGCCTTCCATGGCGCTCTTCACTTCCTCAATGGCATTGTAGATGATGGAGTACCTCTTGATTTCAATACCCGCATTTTCAGCAAGGCGTGAGGCCTGCAGTGAAGGACGAACATTGAAAGCAATTACGATAGCATCGGAGGCTTCGGCCAGTGCGATATCGCTTTCATTGATCTGTCCCACCCCTTTATGAATTACATTCACCACAATTTCGTCGGTAGAAAGTTTTTGCAGCGAGTCGCTCAGGGCTTCTACTGAACCATCCACATCGCCTTTGATGATTACTTTCAGTTCTTTAAAGCTGCCCAGGGCAAGGCGGCGGCCGATTTCGTCAAGTGTAATATGTTTCTTGGTACGGATGCCCTGTTCCCTCAATATCTGTGCACGGCGGTAGGCAATTCCCTTTGCTTCAGCTTCATCTTCATACACCTTGAATTTTTCACCTGCCTGCGGAGCACCGTTCAGCCCCAATACCACTGCCGGAGCAGACAGGCCTGCTTCATCCATTTTTTTATCCCGTTCGTTGAACATGGCTTTCACCCTTCCAAAATACTGGCCACTGACAATTAAATCGCCGTGATGCAATGTTCCGTTCTCCACCAGCAGGGTGGCCACATACCCCCGGCCTTTATCCAGCGAAGCTTCTATGATAGTGCCTGAAGCTTCCCTGCCGGGATTGGCTTTCAGTTCCAGCAATTCGGCTTCCAGCAATATTTTCTCCAGCAACTTATCTACATTCAGTCCTTTTTTGGCAGATATTTCCTGGCTTTGGTATTTACCGCCCCATTCTTCCACCAGCAGGTTCATCTGTGAAAGCTGCTCATATATTTTTTGAGGATTGGCCCCGTCTTTATCTATTTTATTAACGGCGAAGATCATGGGTACTCCGGCTGCCTGGGCATGGCTTATGGCCTCACGGGTTTGCGGCATCACCGCATCATCGGCTGCAATTACTATTACGGCTATGTCCGTAACCTTGGCGCCCCGGGCCCGCATAGCGGTAAAAGCTTCGTGGCCGGGTGTATCCAGGAAGGTGATTTCTTTTCCGCCAGACAGTTCTACCTGGTAAGCGCCAATGTGCTGGGTAATGCCTCCGGCTTCACCTGCCACCACATTGGCATTGCGGATGTAGTCGAGCAGGGAGGTTTTACCGTGATCCACATGGCCCATGATGGTAACAATGGGTGAACGGTGCTGCAGATGCGCTTCGCTGTCGTCCTCATCTTCTTCCTCTTCCATTTCCATTTGCTTTTCCATATCAATAAACGCCACATCATAACCGAATTCGCTTGCCACCAGTTCGATTACTTCTGCATCCAGCCGCTGGTTGATAGACACCATGATGCCAAGGCTCATACACTTGCTGATCACATCGGCAAAACTTACATCCATCAGGTTGGCCAGTTCGCTTACGCTGATGAATTCGGTCACCTGCAGTTTGTTGTCATCCGCCACCTCTCCCTGGGCCTCGGCAAGCTCCTGTCTTTTTTCCCGGCGCAGTTTTGCTTTCAGGCTCTTGCCTCTTCCGCTGGCGCCGGCCAGCTTGGCCTGGGTTTCCCTGATTTTTTCCTGAATCTCTTTTTCGTCAATGAGTTTTTCTTCCCTGCGGCCACGCCCATCACGGCGGCCACGGCCCTGATCTCTTCCAAAACCACCGCCTTTTTTGGCATCGCCTTCTTTATTAATGAAGATTTCCCGTTTGCTTTCTTTTTTCTCAATAGGTATTCTCTTCCTCTTTTTCTTTGCGTCTTTCACCGGCCGGGTGTCACTGTCTACCGGCAATTCTATTTTACCGAGGATTTTCGGGCCGGTTAATTTTTCCACTTCAATATTTTCAATCACGGGAGGCTGTTCTTCTTCCGTGGCGGCAGGTATTCCTGCTTTGGCTTTGGTTTCTTCAGGAACCTCGTCCTTCTTTGTTCTTTTCCCCTTTGCTTTTGCGGGTTTTTCTGCGGCTGCTTTGGAAGCCTCTTCCTTTTTTGCATGGACGCCTTTTTTGGGCCGTGTAGAAGAGTCAATGGCCGACAGGTCAATGTTCTTTACCACTTTTGGCCCTTCCAGTTCAGGCACTTCCGGCTTTACTATTTCTTCTTTTGCCGGCGCTTCTTCTTTATCTTTTTTGGCTTTTGCGGGTTTTTCTTCGGTTTCTTTGGACGTTTCTTCCTTTTTGGCCCGGGCAGCGGTTTTATCTTCTTTTTTAAAGAGGATTTCCTCCTCTTCTTTTTTCTTCTTGCTTTCGGCGGTACTTCCTTTGGGCAGTTCCAGCTGATCGCTTTTCAATTTTGCCGCCTTATCACCGGAAAATTCCTGCTGCAGGGCACGGTACATGTCCTCTGTAAGCTTCGAGGTGGGTTTCAGGTCATCTTTGGAAAAACCTTTGCCTGCCAGAAAATCAATAAGCGTATCCTGACCAATGTTAAACTCTTTGGCTGCAGCCAGTAATCTCGGAAGTTTTAATTCTGCCATTCAAAAAATTTAGTCAAATGAGTCAAATCGGTCACATAAGCCATATTGTCAAAAAAGTCATGGAATTTTCATTTGACTTATATGACCTGTATGACTTACTGACTTTTCATTATTCTTTTTCAAATTCTTCTTTCAGCACTTTTCTTACCTCGGCTATTGTTTCTTTCTCCAGATCGGTTCTTCTTTCCAGTTCCTCGGGTGTAAGGTCCAGCACACTGCGGGCTGTATCGCAGCCAACTCTTTTCAGCTCGTCGATCACCCAGGTATCAATTTCATCGCTGAATTCATCCAGATCAATATCAAAACCTTCTTCATCGCCTTCGTTATCCCGGTAAACATCAATTTCATATCCTGTGAGTTCACAGGCCAGCTTAATGTTGACTCCCCGGCGGCCGATAGCCAGCGATACCTGGTCTGGTTTCAGGTACACATTGGCATGCTTATTTTCATGGTCCAATTCCATGCTGGTGATCTTGGCGGGGGTCAGCGAACGCTGAATCAGCAGCTGATTATTGCTGGTCCAGTTGATGACGTCAATGTTCTCATTTTTCAGTTCCCTTACAATGCCATGGATACGGCTACCCTTCATCCCCACACAGGCGCCAACAGGATCTATACGGTCATCGTAAGATTCTACAGCTACTTTGGCTCTTTCGCCCGGGTCTCTTACAATTTTTTTAATTACAATAAGCCCGTCAAAAATTTCCGGTACTTCAATTTCCAGGAGCTTGGCCAGAAATTCAGGTGAAGTTCGGGATAGAATGATGACCGGATTATTGTTTTTCATATCCACTTTTTTCACCACAGCCCTGATGCTTTCCCCCTTTTTAAAGTAATCCTGTGGTATCTGCTCGCTTTTGGGAAGTATCAGTTCATTCCCTTCCTCATCCAGCAGCAAGATCTCTTTTTTCCATACCTGGTACACTTCGGCGCTTACAATTTCTCCGATGCGGTCGCCGTATTTTTTGGCCAGGGCAGTCTTCTTCAGATCGCTGATGCGGCTGGCCAGTGTTTGTTTGGCGGCCAGGATGGCACGGCGGCCAAAATCATAGAGGTCTATTTCCTGGTATAATTCTTCGCCTACTTCAAAATCGGGTTCTATTTTAGTGGCATCGGAATAAGCAATCTGGGAGAGCGGGTCTTCCACCTGCCCGTCCTCCACAATCATCCGGCGGCGGATAATTTCCAGGTCGCCTTTTTCGGCATTAACGATCACATCAAAATTTTCATCGCTGCCGAATTTTTTTCTCAGCAGGGTTTTAAATACATCTTCCACCACCTTCATCATGGTAGGGCGGTCAATATTCTCGGCTTCCTTAAAATCACGGAAAGCTTCTATAAGATTAATACTTGCCATAGTGATAGCGTTTTGCTTTTTGCCTTTAGCTGGCGGCTCATATCATGGCTGATGGCTTACGGCTGTCTTAAAATTTAATTTGAATTTTAGTTGATTTAATATTTTCAAAAGAAACCGTGTGCTGTACGGTTTCTGCTTTTTTACCTTTGCCTTTTATTTCTTCCAGCACCAGTTCCCGCTCCGCCACACTCACCAGCTTGCCCTCTTTTTTTACCCCTTCCTTATCCAGCACCTCGGCATAGCGGCCGATATTTTTCAGGTACTGGCGGTGCATTTTCAGCGGTTCATCCAGTCCCGGCGATGAAACCTCCAGCGAAAAATCACCATTGGGGAAGATCCCTGCCTTTTCAATTTCGTTGTACAGTTTCCGGTTATAATGAACCAGTTTTTCAATACTGATGCCCCGGTCGCCATCAATAAACACCTTAATATTGTTGGTGGGCCTTATCCTTACTTCCACCAGAAAAAGTTCGGGTTCGGGGCTTATCAGTGTCTTTACTTTTTCTTCAATAGCCTGTATAGGTCCTTCACTGTTCATGCGGTATAAAAGAAGAAGGGAACGGCTCCGTTCCCTTCTTTCTGCTTTTCCGCTGCAAATGTAATGGAATTAGGCCTTATCTTCCAAATATGCTTTATGAAAATCTAATCTTATACATTCGGTAAATCAACGGGAAAAAAGACCGGCGCCTCCTGCCCCTGGCTATCTTTGTGCCGTGAAATATCTCTTATATGCCATACTGATATACCTGGCCTACCAGTTTGTTTTCAGGCTGGTAATACCTGTTTATTTGGCCAGCCGGAAAATAAAGAAAGGGTTCAGGGAGATGCAGGATAAAGTGGTGGAACAAATGCGTCAGCAACAGGATTTTACCAACCCGTCTGCCAAACAAAAGCCCGGACAAAAAATTAACCCGGGAGACTATATCGAATTTGAGGAAGTGAAATAAGCGAGATTAAGGTGTAGTATCCTGTTTGTGGACCCTGTTGGGATCGAACCAACGACCCCCTGATTATGAGTCAGGTGCTCTAACCGTCTGAGCTAAGGGTCCTGATCCCGATAGTTACCGGAACCAAAGCGGCAAAAGTAGCAAATAATTATTAGCCCTTCTTAACCAATCTTTAACCCAAAGAAAAATATATTTGCGACCTTAACAACACTTATGAAGAATATCTTATGCCTGTTTGCTTTTGTGTTACCGGCAGTTGTTGCCTTAGCTCAGGAAGAACCCAAACCTGAAAAAAAGAAAAAACCGCCGGTAGATATGAGCAACCGGCCTCATGATCACTTTTTGATCCAGTTTGGCTATACCGGCTGGGCCGGTATACCCGATACCATTAATAAAAAAGGATTTTCGAAAAGCTTTAATGTGTATTTCCTTTTTGATTTTCCTTTTAAAACCAATCCCAAACTGAGTATTGCAGCGGGCCTTGGCATATCCAGCGATCATATTCTTTTTGCTGATACCCGTGTGGGAATTAAGGACCAAACCGCCGCGATTCCCTTTGCTAATGTTTCTGATACCGATCACTATCAAAAAACAAAACTGGCCACTACTTACCTCGAAGCGCCTATTGAATTACGTTTTTCATCCGATCCGCTGAGCGGAAAGGGTATTAAAGCAGCAGTGGGTATAAAGGTTGGCACCATGCTGAACGCCCATACCCGCAACGTAAAGTATGAAAATAAAAGCGGCAACAGCCTTGGTGATCATGTGCTTAAAGAATCCAGCAAGAAATTCTTTAACCGTAACCGGCTGTGCCTTACAGCCCGTGCCGGTTACAGCTACTTCAGCCTGTTTGGCAGTTACCAGGTAACCACTTTGTTCAAAGATGGCGAAGGCCCTGTGGCGAGGCCTTTCACCGTTGGCATCACCTTAAGCGGATTATGACCCGTAAACTTTCTTTAGACTGCTGATTACCTAATTTTGACTCCCCCGGCAACATCGGGGGAGTTTTATTTTTGCGATGCTTGATAAAAAAAAGAAAGTACAAAAAGAAGAAAGGGCTGTACTTGTTGGCCTTGTTCATAAAGACCAGACGGAACAACAATTACAAGAATATTTGGATGAACTGGCTTTTCTTGCAGAAACTGCCGGCGCCCGTGCCGTAAAACGGTTTACCCAAAAACTGCCGCATCCTGACAGCCGCACTTTTATCGGCAAGGGTAAACTGGAAGAGATAAAACAATATGTGCAGGGCAGAAATATCCGTATAGTAATAGTTGATGATGAACTGAATGGAGTGCAGATCAACAATATTGAAAAGGTGCTGGATATAAAAACCATTGACCGCAGCGATCTGATCCTTGACATTTTTGCCAGCCGTGCCAAAACTGCCCAGGCAAAGGCACAGGTGGAGCTGGCCCAGTATCAATATATTTTACCACGGCTGCGGGGCATGTGGAAACACCTGGAAAGATTGGGCGGCGGTATTGGCACACGGGGACCGGGTGAAACGGAAATTGAAACTGACCGGAGGATTGTACGGGATAAAATTTCATTGCTCCGCAAACGGCTTGCTGAAATAGACAAACAATCTTTCACCCAGCGAAAGGAAAGGGGTGCGTACATCCGGGTGGCGCTGGTGGGCTATACCAATGTGGGCAAGAGCACCCTTATGAACCTGCTGAGCAAAAGAGATGTTTTTGCTGAAAACAAACTCTTCGCCACACTTGACACCACTACCAGCAAAGTAATATTTGAAAATACACCCTTCCTGTTAAGCGATACGGTGGGCTTTATCCGCAAACTGCCCCACCACCTGGTGGAAAGTTTTAAAAGCACACTTGATGAGGTGAGGGAAGCCGATATCCTGCTGCATGTGGTGGATATTTCGCACCCGGCGTATGAAGAACAGATAGCGGTGGTAAACAAAACCCTGCAGGAGCTGAATGCCCACGACAAACCTGTGCTGACCATTTTTAACAAGATGGACCTGTATGAAAAAAACACTTTTGATGAATGGCTGGAAGAAAGCACCAAAAACGAGATACTGGAAGATTTGTATGAACGCTGGCAAAATGAAACTGGCGGCAATGCCGTTTTTGTTTCGGCCATTGAAAAAAGAAATATTGATCAGTTGCGTAAAACCATACTGGATAAAGTAAGGGCGATGTACCGGGTACGATATCCTTACAAAACAGAATTTCTTTACTGATGTTCGGAAAAAATTATATATGGCACAAGGTAGCCGATCACATCAACGAGCTGGATTTTGCTGATAACAATATTGCCGTAACTGAAGTAAAAGGCAAAAAGATATGCATTGCCCGGTGGAATGAGCAGGTGTTTGCCTTTGCTTATAAATGTCCGCATGCCGGCGGCATACTGGCTGATGGGTATATTGATGCGCTGGGCAATGTGGTATGTCCCCATCACCGGTATAAATACAATATGGAAAACGGAAGAAATGTCAGCGGTGAAGGTTATTACCTGAAACACTGGCCCGTAGAGATAAAAGATGAGGCAGTATATGTGGGGATGGAAGAAAGCGGTGGGCTGTTTGGATGGTTAAAATAAAAAGACGCTGAATGTCAGCGCCTTTAGCTCCCCTTATTGACAAAGGATGCAGCTATAATGCGATGATTGAGTACAAAACAATTAAGTAATTATTTGACAAATCCCATCCTATCAATCTTAAATAACCTTTCTTGGTCAAAAAAATCACT
>VGGV01000017.1 GCA_016868455.1 Bacteroidota bacterium | reverse complement strand
GCGAAGCGGGATCCACCCGACAAAGAAAAGTGGTCGTCCCGTTGCGAAGCGGGATCCACCCGACAAAGAAAAGTGGTCGTCCCGTTGCGAAGCGGGATCCACCCGACAAAGAAAAGTGGTCGTCCCGCTGCGAAGCGGGATCCACCCGACGAAAAACAAAAGACTCCTGATTTATCAGGGGTCTTTTATATTTTTGATGCGAATTAGTCATTCGGGATGTAGCGCAGCCCGGTAGCGCACTTCGTTCGGGACGAAGGGGTCGCTGGTTCGAATCCAGTCATCCCGACTAACTTTCAAAGCCTGTTCTTACAGGCTTTTATGTTTTTTTCAACTCCAAAACAAGCCTTATCTTCGCCCCTTAATGAAAATACTCATTAAGCAGGCCCGCATCGTTGACCCTCACTCCCCTTTCAACGGACAAATCGCTGATATTTTTATTGAGAACGGAATCATTACCCAGGTTGGTAATAAGATAACCGCCAAAGCCGACCAGGAAATAAAATTAGACGGTCTTCATGTCTCTCCGGGATGGGTGGATGTATTTGCCAACTTCGCCGACCCGGGCTATGAATACAAGGAAACACTGGAAACAGGCGCTGCCGCTGCCGCTGCAGGCGGATATACGGATGTGCTGGTCATTCCGAATACCAATCCTGTCATTCACAACAAATCTGGCGTTGAATACATAGCACAGAAGAGCAAGCCGCTGCCGGTCAATATCCATCCCATCGGGGCCATTACCAAAAACACCGAAGGAAAAGAACTGGCTGAAATGTATGATATGAAAGCCAGCGGCGCTGTGGCTTTTGGCGACGGCATCAACTGTGTGCAGTCCGCCGGCCTGCTGGTTAAAGCCCTGCAGTATGTAAAAGCTTTTGACGGTGTCCTGATACAAATGCCCGATGATAAAAGCATCAATCCTCACGGGCTGATGAACGAAGGCATTGTTTCCACGCAACTGGGGCTGCCCGGAAAACCTGCCATGGCAGAAGAGCTTATCGTGGCAAGGGATATCAAACTGGCCCGCTATGCAGATTCAAAAATTCATTTTACAGGAGTAAGCAGCAAACAATCACTGGAATATATTAAAAGAGGAAAAGAAGGCGGCGCTGCGGTCAGTTGTTCTGTCACTCCTTACCATCTTTTCTTCTTTGATGAAGACATGACGGAATACGATACCAATCTCAAAGTAAATCCGCCCTTAAGAAATAAAGAAGACCGGTCGGCTTTGCAACAAGCCATCAGCAATGGTACAGTTGATTGCATCGCCACCCATCACCTTCCCCATGAATACGACAGCAAAGTATTGGAATTTGAATATGCCAAATTCGGAATGATTGGGCTGGAAACCGCTTATGCAGTATTGAGAACAATCATGCCTGCCATTTCAAATGAAAAATGGGTTGAACTTTTGTCTGTCAATCCCAGAAAATTATTCGGACTGGAAACTATCACTATAAAGGAAGGCAGTAAAGCCTCCCTCACATTGTTTGCCCCCGAAAAGAAGTGGAAGGTTGATGAGAAGGATATAAAATCAAAATCCCGCAACTCTCCTTTCCCCGGTAAAGAACTGACGGGAAAACCCCTTGGCATCATCAACGGAGAAAAAATCATTCTACCATAACCTTATTACTTATGCAAATCCGGCTTCATGCTGCGTTGAAAGGTGCTATTACTGCTATACTGATGATTGGTATTGCCCTTGCCGTTTATTATTCCGGCCAGCCAGCTAATTCCCCTTTTCAATACCTCATTTATGCTGTCTATGCGCTTGGCATAATCTGGACACTTTTAGCCTATCGCCGGTCGGCTTCATTCACCGGGAAATTTCCTGACCTGTTTAGCCAGGGCTTTCGTTGTTTTATCGTTGTTACGCTGATGATGGTCATGTTCACACTTGCATTTACAAAAATGCACCCTGAGTTTGCCGAAGAAGCAGCAACAATGTATAAAGAGCAGCAACTGAAAGAAAAGAATAAACTGCCTGCAGATATTGAGGCTGATGCTGACAAGTATAAAAAAAGCTATACTACCGTTATTGTTTACGGGGCAATTATCGGATATTTGATCATTGGCGCAGGCGTAACTGCGGCAGCATCCGGGCTTTTAATGCGGAGAAATAATTCATGAACCTGTCCATCGTCATACCACTTATTGATGAAGCCGAATCACTGCCGGAACTGACGGCATGGATCGAAACAGTCATGAACGAAAATCATTATAGCTATGAGGTCATTTTTGTGGATGATGGCAGCAGTGATAACTCCTGGGAAGTGATAGAAGGGCTGCGGGAAAAAAATTCCAATATCAAAGGCATCAAATTCCAGCGCAACTATGGCAAATCTGCCGGGCTGAACGAAGCTTTCCGTGCAGCCAGCGGCGATGTGGTGATAACGATGGATGCCGACCTGCAGGACAGCCCCGATGAAATACCTGAACTGAACCGGATGATTACTGAGGAAGGTTATGACATGGTAAGCGGCTGGAAGAAGAAACGCTACGATAATACTTTTACCAAAAACATTCCTTCCAAATTCTTTAATGCGGTTACCAGAAGTGTATCCGGCATTAAGCTGCATGACTTTAACTGCGGGCTAAAAGCTTATAAGAACAGGACAGTAAAAGGTATTGAAGTATATGGCGAAATGCACCGGTACATACCTGTACTGGCCAAATGGGCCGGGTTTAAAAAAATTGGCGAGAAAGTGGTAGAGCACCGTGCCCGGAAATATGGCAAGTCAAAATTCGGCTGGCGCAGGTTTGTGAACGGCTTTCTCGATTTGCTTTCCATTTCTTTCGTTGGCAAGTTCTCCAAACGGCCCATGCACTTTTTTGGATTATGGGGAACATTGTTTTTCCTGGTGGGACTTGGCATCTCATTATATCTTGTCATTTCAAAGATCATAGACAGCAGTTTTGCATTGACCAACAGGCCCGGATTTTATCTTGCACTCACTTCACTCATTATCGGTATGCAATTGTTCCTTGCCGGTTTTATCGGCGAGCTTATCTCCCGCAACTCTGCTGCCCGCAATAGTTACCTGGTTGAAAAGAAAACCGGTTTATAATGGCAAAAATTGTCATCATAGGGCCCGGGCATCCGTTGCGGGGTGGATTGGCTACATTCAACCAGCGTTTAGCGAAACAATTCATTGATGAGAGACATGATTGTTCCATTTACTCTTTCTCACTTCAGTATCCTTCTTTTCTTTTTCCGGGCAAAACACAATACAGCGATAAACCGGCGCCAGAGAACCTGGTTATTCATCCTGTAATCAACTCTGTCAATCCATTTAACTGGATGAAAATTGGCCGGCGATTGAAAAAGCAAAAGCCGGACATTATCATTGTACGTTTCTGGCTTCCCTTTATGGGCCCGGCGCTGGGTACAATACTGAGAAAAGTGCGGAAAAACAAACACACAAAGATTATCTGTATTGCCGATAATGTGATACCACATGAGAAAAGGTTTGGTGACAGGCCATTCACCAGATATTTTTTGAAAAGCTGTGATGCCTTTATCACCATGAGTGAAAAGGTAATGGGTGACCTCAGGATATTCCAGAAAACAAAACCCGCCAAACTGGTATCGCATCCTCTGTATGATAATTTTGGAGCGATCATTTCAAAATCGGAAGCAAGAAAACATCTTGGCCTGCCAGAAAATGAAAAGATTGTTTTATTCTTCGGATTTATCCGCAGATACAAAGGACTTGACCTGCTCCTTGAGGCAATGGCAGATGACCGGATAAAACAAGCTGAAATAAAATTGTTGGTCGCAGGTGAATTCTATGAAGATGCAAAACAATACCATGAACTGGTTGATAAGCTTGGGATAAAAGAACAACTGATATTAAAAACTGATTTCATTCCTGACAATGAAGTGAAATATTATCTCTGTGCTGCTGATGCAGTGATACAGCCCTACCGGAATGCCACGCAAAGCGGTGTAACCCCTCTTGCTTACCATTTTGAAAAACCGATAATGGTAACCAATGTCGGTGGTCTTCCTTCCATGGTGCCTAATGAAAAGGCCGGCCTTGTTGTGGAACCTGACCCAGCAGCGATAGCTGAAGGTATTCTGCGCTTTTACCAATTAGGAGAAGACTATTTTATTCCGCATCTTCGCAATGAGAAACAGAAATTTAGCTGGGCTAATATGGTGAACAGCATTTCTCAGTTAGCTAATGATATACAGAAGTAAAGCCCCCTTGCGCATAGGCCTGGCCGGCGGTGGCACAGATGTAAGTCCTTACAGCGACCTGTACGGTGGCGCCATTCTGAATGCCACGGTTTCCCTGTATGCAAATGCCACCATTGAGCCGCTTGATAAAAATGAAATTATACTCGAAGCCATTGACCGGAACGAACAGGAAAAATTTGGCTGGGCCCCCGAACTCCCTGTCCACAACAGGCTGGATCTGCTGAAAGGTGTTTACAACCGCATCCGGAAAGATTACGGGATAAAAGAACAGGGCTTCCGTCTTTCCACCTGGGTGGATGCACCTGCCGGTTCAGGACTCGGTACTTCCTCCACTCTCGTGGTGGCTATTATCGGCGCCTTTGCCGAATTGCTGCGCCTGCCGCTGGGCGAATACGATATGGCCCACTATGCCTATGAAATAGAAAGAAAAGACCTGGGGCTCGCCGGCGGCAAACAGGACCAGTATGCAGCTACTTTCGGCGGCGTGAACTTTATGGAGTTTTACGGGGATGATAAAGTAATTGTAAATCCCCTACGGGTAAAACAGCAGCACCTGTTTGAACTGGAGAATAATTTGTTACTCTATTATACATCCATCAGCCGTGAGTCGGCAGAGATCATCAAAAAGCAAAGTAAAAATGTTACCGACAATAAAGAAAAATCCATTGAAGCCATGCACCAGCTTAAAGAGCAGGCACGGATGATGAAGGAAGCATTGTTGAAGGGAAGACTGCATGAAATTGGCGAGATACTCGACTTCGGGTTTCAGCAAAAACGGCAGATGGCCGAAGGTATCAGTAACCCCCTGATGGAAGAAATTTACGAGACCGCCAAAAAAGCCGGGGCTACCGGCGGAAAGATATCCGGCGCCGGAGGCGGTGGCTTTATGATATTTTACTGCCCGGTAAACACAAAATACAAAGTGATAAAAAGTTTGGAGAACTTTGGCGGACAAGTAAGGAACTATCAGTTTGTGGAGCATGGGCTGATGACTTGGACGATATAGTTATTCGTTTATCAGTTAATGGGTTAATATGGAAAAAATCAGGCAAATAATTCAGGCGTCAATAGAAACAAAGGAAAAAATTTTGAAAGATGCCGGTTTAATCAATATCATTGACAAAGTGGTTGACATAATTACGGCTGCCTTTAAAAACGGGAACCGGGTTTATTTCTGCGGAAATGGTGGCAGTGCAGCCGATGCGCAACACCTGGCAGCTGAATTTTCCGGACGGTTCTATACGGACCGTAAGGCTTTGCCTGCTGAAGCTCTTCACTGCAATACATCTTACTTAACCGCTGTGGCAAATGACTACGGATATGATGTGGTATATTCAAGAATGATTGACGGCATCGGACAACAGGGAGATGTGCTGGTTGGACTATCCACATCGGGCAATTCAGCGAATATCATCAATGCTTTTAACGCCGCAAAAGAAAAAGGAATGATTACAATTGCTTTTACAGGTAAAAGCGGGGGCAAGATGAAAAACATGGCAGACTGTCTTATCAACGTTCCCTCCTCTGATACGCCCCGCATTCAGGAAAGCCATATCACCATCGGGCATATTATCTGCCAGTTAGTGGAAGAAAAATATTTTGCCTGACTTTGATAAAGGAAGCAATCATACTCGCAGGTGGTTTAGGAACAAGACTGAGAGAGGCCATTCCCGACCTCCCCAAATGCATGGCGCCGGTTGCCGGCCGGCCTTTCCTTTTTCATGTTATCAATTACCTGAGAAGCGAAGGCATTGAAAAATTCATTTTTTCGCTGGGCTACATGCATGAAGGGATTGAAGAATATCTCGGTGAGCAATTCTCAACGCTCAATTATCAATGTTCAATTGAAGAGGAGCCGCTGGGTACTGGCGGCGCAATTCAACTTGCCTGTCTGAAGACAACTGAAAAAGATGTGCTGGTGGCAAATGGCGATACCCTCTTTAAAGGTGATCTGCATACTGCAGCTGTATTTCACAATCACCACATGGCCGAATGTACCCTGCTGCTGAAACCCATGACCAACTTTGACAGATATGGTGTGGTAGAGATCAATAAGGAGAGCCTTGTCAGCAGTTTCAGGGAAAAACAACATTACGCTTCAGGCAATATCAATGCCGGTGTGTACCTCCTCAATGTTTCCCGGTTTCTGGATGAAGAATTGCCTTCAAAATTTTCCTTTGAAAAAGATTACCTGGAAAAATATTATAGCCAGCGGAGGGTGTATGGCCTGGTACAGGATAAATATTTTATTGATATTGGCATTCCGGAAGACTACAACCGGGCTCAAACAGAGCTGAGTAAGCCGCTCCTTGATTTGAGAACCATTGATACAAGCTGGACCATCTTTATTGACCGGGATGGTGTTATCAATCATGAAAAAAAAGAAGATTATATCCGCAATTGGCAGGAGTTTCGTTTCTTCGATGATGTAAAAGATGCTTTTCGCCGGCTCAGCAGCAAATTCGGAAAAATCATCATCGTAAGCAACCAGCGGGGCGTTGGTAAAGGGCTGATGACCGAAAAAGACCTGCGGATAATCCATGCTGCAATGCAGGCAGCTATTGAAGAGGCCGGTGGCCGGATTGATAAAATTTATTACTGCACCAGCACGGACAACAAACACCCTGACCGCAAACCTAACCCCGGTATGGCTTTTCATGCCAAAAGGGAATTTCATGATATTAATCTCTCCAAATCCATCATGATCGGCAATAAACCCGGCGATATGCTCTTTGCCCGCTATGCCGGTATGTACAGTGTATTTGTGGCCACCACCAACCCGGATGAACCCTATCCCCACCCCGATATGGACCTCCGGTTCAGTTCCCTGCCCGGTTTTGCCAATAGTTTATGACCAGCCGTAAAATTTTACAACCCTTTTGGCGTTACAGGCATCTGTAAGCCAGTAAATTTGTACTGAAGTTCAAATATCAATTGTTGAAAATCATCCTTTGTATAATAACTTTTGCTTTCTTCAGTCTTCCTGCAATCAGCCAGAAGATCAGCCAGGCCGACCTGAAAAAACTTAGGGCCAAAGAAGATACACTGAAAGAATATGCCATGTACCTGAACACCGACAGCCTTACGGAAGACCGAATGGTATCTGACAGCATATTTACAAAGACACTGGTAAGGGCGCTGCAAATCAGGAACTCCATTTACTATCCTTTTGACTCGGTGCTGGGCATTTCAAAACTGTATGCACCGGATACTTCGTTCCGTATTTTTTCCTGGAGCATCAGCTATGACGATTATTACCACCGCCAGCGGGGTGCTATTCAGTTCAAAACAGCAGATGGCTCACTGAAACTTGTTCCGCTGAGGGATGTTTCAGAGTTCACGGATAAACCGGGAGATTCGGTCCGCTACCGCGGCAACTGGATCGGCGCTGTGTATTACAATATCATCAAAACACAGCACAAAGGCAAAAACTATTATACGCTTTTTGGTTTTGACCCCAACGGCGCCCAAAGCAGCATGAAGTGGATGGAAGTGCTCACTTTTAATGAAAAGAACGAACCGGTTTTTGGAGGCCCTTTTTTTAATTACGACAAAGACAGCATCCCTAAAAAACCCAGATACAGGTTCGGCATTGAGTATAAAAAAGGCACAAGGGTACTGGTGAATTATATCCCTGAACTGGAAATGATACTGGTGGATCATCTTATCTCCGAAACCGAACAGCCCGAACTTGCCTGGACCATGGTACCGGATGGCGACCAGGAAGGTTTTAAATGGGAAAACGGAAAATGGGTGCATATTGACAAAGTCTTCACCTTTAAACTGCAGGATGGTCAGGCCCCTGTCGGCGAACCATTGCTCGATCCCAAGGGTAACCGTGATGAAAAGAAACTGCAGGAAAAAACGGATAAGAATAAATCCAAAGAAGGAAGATCTCCTGTTAATTACGATAACTAACAAAGCCTTTCTCTTTCACAACTCATTGGTTATCTTTACGGCCAATGTCTCAGATTATACATAGAATAAAACCACCCGGGAGTTTTTCGCTGGATATCAAAGAGCTATGACAATACCGTGAATTATTTTATTCTTTCACCTGGCGGGACATTAAAGTCAAATACAAACAAACTTATCTTGGTATTTTATGGGCACTGCTGCAGCCGCTGGGCCTGATGCTGATATTTACACTTCCATTTACTAAAAGCTGGAAGATTGAGACCAGCCCGGTTACCTATCCTGTTTTTGTTTTGTCCGGTTTGATACTCTGGAAACTTTTTCACTCCTCAGTATCCCATGCCGGTGAAAGTATGATACAGCATGCAGCCATTATCAAAAAAATTTACTTTCCGAGATTGATAATACCAGGCTCTGCTGTACTGGTGGCGTTCTTCGATTTTATCATTGGTTTGATAATCTTTTTGGTGTTTTGTATTATTTATAAGCAACCGCTTCACTGGCAGGCCATTCTCTTTTTCCCGGCTGGCATTTTACTGATTTTGGTTGCAGGATTCGGTGCCGGCACTTTTTTGGCTGCCTTAAATGTAAAATACCGTGATTTCCGGTACACGATTCCATTCCTGCTGCAGTTTTTATTTTTTGCATCCCAGGTCATATACCCGCTGCAGCAGGTTCAGCAAAGCTGGCTCCGGTATGTACTTTCACTAAACCCGGTGAATGCCGCAGTGGAACTTTTCAGAGCGCCCCTGAAAGAGAATAGCATGGATACAGATGTTGTGCTCATTGGCACGCTGTTGCCATTGCTTTACTGGCAACAGGCATCTATTACTTCAGAAAAACCGAGGCCTGGTTTGCCGATATTGCCTGATGCAGCCTGCCATTGAAATACGAAACCTGGGTAAACAGTACACACTGGCAGCATCAAAGCGATATGTCGCCCTGAGAGATGTAATAACTGACTCGTTCAAAAATTTAGTCAGCCAAAGAAAGAAAGCTGAAAAATTCTGGGCTTTAAAAGATATTAATCTTGATATAATGCCGGGGGAACGGGTGGGCATCATCGGCCGCAATGGCGCCGGCAAAAGCACCCTATTAAAGATAATTAGCCGGATTACGCCCCCTACAACCGGGGAGGCCATCATAAGAGGCCGTGTGGGCAGTTGGCTGAAGCAAGTGCAGCAGAAAGCGGGGCGATATAAACCGGCTGGTCGGTTTCCTGTAATGCAGCAGGATTGTTTTTTTGATCATAAAGAATATAAGCCGGGTTGGGAATATTTATCAGCAGCAGGCTTTCATCACTCATCCACCGGTTGATTCGCTGAAACACCCGCCCATGTTGCTCAAGCGGTATATGCTCCAGCACATCAAACAGTAATATCCTATCAAATAATTTATACTGCGGTTCAAAACCGAGAAAATCTGCTGTATGAAAAGTAAGGTTGGCTGCTTTTAAATGCTGTTGGGCAAACGCAATGGATTTGGGACTGATGTCCACTGACTCGATCCTGCCTGTTCTTATTTTCTTCAGCAATAAATAAGTAAGTGTACCGATACCACAGCCAATTTCCAGCACATTCGAATCAGTGCTAAGACCTGTTCTGCACAACCTTCTATACAGACCAAATATCCGGTCGTTAATTCCTTACCGCACCTGATAAGAAATAAAATTGTCGTAAAACTCAACCGAACTCATTGTGTTGTTTAATAATCTAAAAAACGTCAATCCCCAACAAAAAAAGGCATCACCCGATGCCCCTGACCTCTGAATTCCTACTTCCTGCTTCAGACCTCCTTCCTAATCATCCAGCTTCAGCACGGCAAGAAATGCCTCCTGCGGTACTTCCACACTACCGATTTGCCGCATCCGTTTCTTTCCTTCTTTCTGTTTTTCCAGCAGCTTACGTTTACGGCTGATATCGCCTCCATAACATTTGGCCGTTACATCCTTGCGCATGGCAGAGATATTTTCCCGTGCAATTACCTTGGCGCCGATGGCTGCCTGAATGGCAATCTGGAATTGCTGCCGCGGTACCAGCTCTTTCAGTTTCTCGCAGAGTTTTCTGCCAAAATCCTGGGAACGGCTGCGGTGGATCAGTGCAGATAATGCATCCACCTTATCACCATTCAGCAATATGTCCATCTTTACAATATCACTCTCCCGGTAACCGATGGGGTGATAGTCAAACGAAGCATAGCCCCGTGTCTGCGACTTCAGCTTGTCATAAAAATCAAATACAATCTCGGTCAGCGGCATCTCGAAGATCAGTTCCACCCTTGTCTGTGTCAGGTAACTCTGGTTCATCAGTATGCCCCGCTTGCCGAGGCAAAGCGTCATAATGTTGCCAATGTATTCCGGCTTGGTGATGATCTGCGCTTTGATAAAAGGTTCTTCTATCCGGTCTGTTTTTACCGGGTCGGGAAATTCTGTGGGGTTATTCACGGTTATCTTCTCCCCTGTTGTGGTATATGCAATAAAACTTACGTTGGGAACCGTGGTAATCACCGTCTGGTTAAATTCCCGCTCCAGTCTTTCCTGGATGATCTCCATGTGCAGCATGCCGAGAAAGCCGCAACGAAAACCAAAGCCAAGGGCCTGAGATGTTTCCAGTTCATAGGTCAGCGATGCATCATTTAACTGCAGTTTGTCCATACAGTCACGCAGCTCTTCAAAGTCGTCTGTATTCACCGGGAAGATGCCGGCAAAAACCATGGGTTTTACTTCTTCAAAACCCTGTATCATTTGCGGGTTGGGATTGGAAGCAATGGTGATGGTGTCCCCCACTTTTACTTCTTTTGCATTTTTAATACCGGTGATGATGTAGCCAACATCGCCGCAGCCCACTTCAGGCTTTTCCGTCATCTTCAGTTTCAGTATCCCCACTTCATCGGCTCCGTATTCCTGTCCTGTTGAAACAAATTTTACCTGGTCGCCTTTTTTAATGGAGCCGTTCAGTATGCGGTAGTAAACGATGATACCCCGGAAACTGTTGAACACCGAATCAAAGATCAGCGACTGGAGCGGGGCTTCGGGGTCGCCTTTGGGTGGCGGAATCCGCTCTACTATGGCCTCCAGAATTTTGTCAACACCCACACCGGTGCGGCTGCTGGCATGAAGGATATCCTCTCTCTTACAGCCGATCAGATCCACCATCTGGTCTTCCACTTCCTCGATCATGGCACCGTCCATATCAATTTTATTGATGACGGGGATGATCTCAAGGTCATTGTCAATTGCCAGGTATAAGTTACTGATAGTCTGCGCCTGGATCCCCTGTGTGGCATCCACTAAAAGCAAGGCTCCCTCACAGGCGGCCAGCGCCCTGCTTACTTCGTAGCTAAAGTCCACATGGCCGGGGGTATCAATCAGGTTGAGTATATACTCAGTGCCATTTTTATGCTTGTAATTTATTTGAATAGCATGGCTTTTAATGGTAATGCCCTTTTCCCTTTCCAGGTCCATATCGTCCAGCACCTGGTCCATCATTTCCCGTTCGGTGATGGTATTGGTTTGCTGCAACAGCCGGTCGGCCAGGGTGCTTTTGCCATGGTCAATATGTGCGATGATGCAGAAATTGCGGATGTTCTTCATGTACGCCCTTATCCCTTAAAGGGGGAATTCATGTTGTTTTAAAAATGAGCCGCAAAGGTAGGCAATTTGGGCCGTTTTAGTGGGATTGCCGACTATGTTTATAGGATCAATCCTTGAGGAAAAAATAATCAAAGGGAAAGGCGTAAGTCAATATTATTCATTTAATACAAGGCCGTTTAATAACCTTAAGATCTCTTCTTCCGCATTTACGGCTCCTGCCGCAGGTGTTGAGACAGTTAATTGAACAACCCCGAAACTGCTCTTGGCAAAATAGCTATAACATTGAAGATTTGAACGGTTATCACCTGTTTGCCATTTTATATAATATACATTAAGTCCATTAACCGTTCGCCATTCTTCTTCCTGAATTCTCATTGACGGGTAATTTTGTTTTCGGAATAATTTGGTGTCATACACCCATTTTTCCATATCAACATCAATTTTCTCGGTTAGTACATTACAGGTATTTGCGATAAAATGGAAGCTTACTTCAGTTGGAGGTACATTGTTCATCAAATTCACTTTCCATTTTTTTGGATTATACCAAATGGAAAAATTTGTGCGGTTTGAATGCCATTCCTTTTTGTTATACGGGCTTTTTTGGAACTGCCCCCCCTACCGGCTTGCTGTATAAGTCTTCGGCCGTATCAGGAACGGAAGAACCTTTCATTACGGGTACAGGTTCTAGCTCATATTTCCATGAACCATCATCGTATAATATAATCCGCCGCCCTTCAGTTGTAATAGCTTTTCCTATTTCTTTTTTTTGTCCGAAAGAAACTATGGAAAGGAAGCAAAATATAATGCCAAAAAGTATTCTCATTTAAGTACCCCTAAGTGTTTAAAATTACGAAAACATCCTTATTCTTTCTCTTTCTCCACCTTGGTTCCTGTCGCCACGAACCATTCTTTTTACTGCATCCCGGTTCATAGAACATGAGCCGGGGCCGGAAGTTAAAAAAAATACCAACGGTAACGCATTCAAAGGAATTTTTCCCGAACTTAACAGCCCGATAGTTCAAAATCAATCCCTTCATTCTAAAACTTATGATCATGAATAAACTATTGCTGTTGTCATTCATTGCCGCCTTCTTCGCTGCTCCCGCCCTCGCACAGGAATCAAAAGACAAGGAAAAAGACAAGCAGAAAGATTATTCCGAGTGGCAGAAAAAAATAAAGGATGAACTAAAACTCACCGATGAGCAAACCGCCAAATGGGATGCCCTGAACAAGGAGTATAAAGAAAAAATAGATGCCGCTGTGCAGTCAGCCGGCGAGGATAAAGAAACCGCAAAAGCAAAGAAGATGGAACTGAAAAAAGAAAAAGAACACAAGTTCATGGAGATCCTCACCGAAGAACAGCAGATCAGGTACAAAGAAATGCTGGAACAAAAGAAAAAAGAAAGCGGCGCTGCCAAACCGGCCGGAAACTGAGACCAAATTAAATCTTTATTAAACCGGGTTGCTGCCAAAACCAACCCGGTTTTTCTTTACATACAGGTACCCTGTACGGTACAGGGGAGACTACGGCATATAAACCGGAACCTTCTGACAGTAACTTTGGAAAAACCCGAACCTCTTAAGCAGCCTTTTATTATTTCCTACCTTTACCCTGCAGGGCTGCCGTTACCAATACAAAAAAAATTAACCATTATGCGTATTGTTCAGGTTGTCTCAAAACCGGAATGCGATAATTTTCTTTCGCTGGTAAAGAAAAAGAAGCGGGAATTACGGCAAAGGAAAAGGGGTACTTTTTATCATGTAAAACCCAACCGCTGGAAGCATGTGAGCTACAGCGGTTACATTGATTTTCACAAAGCCCATAAAAATATTTCCATATTTGAAATAAAGACGAGGGCATCTGACGGAAACGACTGGCAATTGCTCCATTCTTTTCTGGGTTTTCTCGACAGACATTTTCATGACACCATGGAATCTGTTACCATTTTATACCGGGATTAGCTGCTTCATCAAAACCGGCAGCTGACCGGGCCCGGCCGGAAACATACAGAAGTAAAATAATCCTGAAAAATTAATTATATGAAACAAACCGCCTCCCGGTTATTACACCTCATCAACCATCACCTTCCGGCGCTTCAAAACATCAACGGGGAGGAATACAGCCGGAAACCTGCCCCCAACAAATGGAGCAGGAAAGAAATACTGGGACATTTAATTGATTCCGCCCAAAGCAATATCCGCCGTTTTGTAAAGGCGCAGTATGAAGAAACCCCGCTGATAACATACAACTAGGAAAAATGGGTGGCCATTAATAACTATCAGCATTGGGAAACTCCGGATATGATCAGCCTGTGGTATTTACTCAACAAGCAGATTTGCCAGATTCTCCATAATATGCCCGAAGAAATGTATCTGCGCAGCTGCATGACTGAAGAAATGCATACCCTTGAATGGCTGGCGACAGATTATGTAAAACATTTGCAGCATCACCTGCATGCTGTGCTGAAACTGGAGCCGGTAGCTTATCCGTAATTGTTTCCCTTGCCTGCATTATTTGATCAGTGCCCGCCCTTCAGTAACCACGCAGTTGGCCAGCGTCATCAGGGTTATTTGTTCAACAGGTCCCGCATTCACGGTGAAAGGCTTCTTGCTGTTACCGGTAAATATGATCTGGGTGATTTTTTTGGTGCACATCCGCTGCAGCAGCGTGGGGGGTGTGTTGCGGGAGTTCTTGAATACAAACTGAAACAGCCCCTCACAGTTCATGGTGCCCGCATTGCGGGCCGTCATTTTAGATTTGATGCCCTCAAAAAAAATATCGGCCGTGGAGTTATTGTCAAAACATTTCTCTGTTCCTTCAACCGAAAAAAGCACAATGATCTCCTTGCTGTCCGCATCAATGGTAACAGAAGCCCCGTCAAGACCAACAAAACCGCTGGACAGTTTGGTCTCCTTTGTATAAGGGTCGGTTTCCCTAATCAGTTTGCAAACCGGCGCCCCGGTGGAATCCTGTGCAGGAGCAAAAAGGGGCAACAGCAATAAAACAACCAGTAAGGGCTTCATAAATCAATCTTTAATGAGTAATGCTGCGTAATTTAAACATAAATCGTATTGGGTTGTTCCCGGCTATAGATTGAGAAATGGCGCAAACCGTTGCAGTATGTGGCACGCAACCGGGGCTTTGGCAGACCCGATTTATTGATAACTTTAATACTCCCGTGTGATAAGGCCATAATGAACCGGTATGAAACAAAAACTGATCATGGTGCTGTTGCTTGCGGTTAGCGCTGCTGCCAGGGCCGGTCATATTACCCGGGATTTTCGCCGGATTTCAGCTTTGTGGGCGGTTGTGTAAACCGGCCTACCTTTTTTACTGACCGTACTGTTTCAGTTTATGGTGTAGTAAACAGCTGGAACTGGGATTTTGGCGACCCTACCACCGTACTGGATGTATCCACCCTTCAAAACCCGACTTATCAGTATCCGCAAACCGGAACAAGAAGTGTCCGCCTTATTGTTACAGATTCAAAAGGTTGCCGGGATACTGCTGACAAATCCATCACCATAACAACAGGCCCGGCACTCAGTCTTTCATTCCGGGACACATTGATTTGCAGGAACGACAATCTTATACTTCAGGCAACAGGCAGCGGTACCTTTAGCTGGAGTCCGGCTGTAAACATTTCTGATCCAACTTCACCTTCACCGCAGGTGTTTCCGCCTGTAAGCACAACCTATTATGTAGACCTGAATGCCGGCGGATGCACCAACCGGGATTCTGTAAGGGTAAGCGTGGTTGATTTTGTTACGCTGATCGCTAACGACACTACCATTTGCAGCGGCGACCTGACGCAATTACAAATTCAATCAGACGGATTACAGTTTTCATGGACGCCGTCTGCAGAAGTGAGTGATCCTTTTGTAAAAAACCCGTTTGTAAATCCCGCAACAGTATCAGCTTTTACAGTTACTGCCGTTATAGGCGGATGTACGGAAACAAAAACTATGGTGGTAACTCCGGTGCCCTACCCCATTGCTAATGCGGGAAAAGACACAGCCATTTGTTATAACAGCGCCGCACTGTTGCAGGGCGGCAGCGATGGCAGTTCATGGGCATGGTCGGCGGCGCAATATGTAACGAATCCTGTACAACTAATAACATCCGCACAGCCGCCCAAAACCACGGCTTTTATACTTGCTGCCTATGATACAAGAGGATGCCCAAAACCAGAAGTTGATACGGTGATCATTACCGTGTTGCCCCGGTTAAAAGTAAATGCAGGTAATGATACCGCCGTGGTAAGAGGCCAGCCCCTGCAGTTAAATGCCTCCGGGGGCGTACGTTTTACCTGGTCGCCGCCTGTTAATCTGAATAATCCTGATATTGCTGATCCCATTGCTGTTTTCAATACAGCTTCAGCAGGTATGCAGTATATGGTTACCGCATTTGATTCGGCCGGCTGCAGCGCTTCAGACTGGATCATCATTAAAATATTTCAAACCGGCCCTGCGGTTTTTGTGCCCACGGCTTTTACACCCAATAGCGACGGGCTGAATGACCAACTGCGGCCCATCGGGGCAGGTATAAAGAGTATTGACTACTTCAATGTATATAACCGCTGGGGCCAGTTGGTATTCTCCACCCGCCACAACGGCCGGGGATGGGATGGCAGGGTAAACGGTATGGTGCAGCCAACAGGTACTTATGTATGGTCGGTTAGCGCTACCGACTATTTGGGCAAACCCTATTTTCAGAAAGGGGTCTTCACACTCATCCGGTAAACAAGGTGCTTGATAAGCATCAAATCTGTGCACAACTTTTTCTGTTGCTGATTCTCCTGTTAGCACAATAATTGCCGCAAAAAAAGTTCAACCCTGAGTATATGCATCCTGAATTTACCCGAGTGATTCAGTTCACCCTGCTGGTAAGGGCCGGAGGAAGGCTGAGAGAATTCAATTTTCGCAAACTGAACAATCCTGAATCAGAACAATTCAGCGCCAATGTGTGTGATGACAAGGGCGAAAGGCTGTTCTTTTACCTGCAAAAAAATGAAGGTGGCTGGAAATTGTCACTGGCCGCCCTGCCTCCCTGGATAGTACAAACTGAAAGGCAAATCAGCGAAGCCCTGCAGGAAGAACTTGTAAAGTGGTAATGCTCAGTTCATATTTTTTCTGAACCGTTTACTGATTTTTTCCAGCTGATCATTGCTGAGGCCGGTGGTTTTCTTCAACACAGTGATAAAATAATTCACTTCCCGTTCATCGGCAGGGCAACCCGTATTCATCTTGTTGCCGAGATCATCAGGCCTCATAGAATCAGCGATCAGGTTCCCATCCTTGTCAAAAATGAGCCAGAACGGAATGCCCTGCCCATCGCCTCCGTATTTGGTACGCAGAGAAGCCGCCCCGGTAGTTTCAAGGTTTTTTTTGTCGCCAAACTCATCCACCACAAAGTGGCGGATCAAAAAATTGTCGTCAAAGTATTTTTTTATGTCTTCGTCCTGCATGCTTTTATCCATGCGGTGGCACCATCCGCACCAGGATGCGGTGAACATCACAAAAACCTTTTTATTCTCCTTGCTTGCCTGCCGGCAGGCATCCTGCAAAATTTCTGTGGCCAAAGGGCGGGCCTGCGCCCCGGCCATCATGATAGAGGTCAGTGACAGGGCGATAAATGAGATGATACGCTTCATGAAACAGGTTTATAACCGTACGGCGGTGCCGGTGGCAATCACCATCAGCATACTGCCGCCGCCGCCTATTGTTTCAAAATCCAGGTCGACCCCCAGGATGCCGTTGGCGCCCATGGCCTGCGCTTTCTCTGATAATTCCCGCAGGGCATCTTCCTTGGCCTGTTCCAGTACCTTTTCATAGGTTTTGCTGCGGCCGCCGAACACATCCCGCAGGCCGGCAAAAATATCCTTGAAAATATTAGCCCCGATAATGCTCTGGGCATTGATTACTCCGAGGTACTCCTGTACCGGTCTGCCGTCAACGGCGCTTGTAGTGGTAATTAACATCTGCTGTGATTTTATTTTAGTTGTTCAAAAATAGCCTTTAAAGTTTCATTTTCTTCCACCGGTGTATTTTTTGCTGCTTCACAAATGTAGCGGATGCGTTTGTCAATATCGGGGTGGCTGCCCAAAAATTCAGGCAGTGCAGAAGCCGGAGCTGATTCTTTAAGGTGTAAAAAAAGGTCTTCAAAACCTCTTGGGTCAATTTTACGCTGGGTAAGGATTTCAAGGCCTTCTATATCGGCTTCTTTCTCCAGGCTGCGGGAGTATTTCAGGTTTTTAAGGTTATCAGCATGGTTCACCACCACATTGGTTACCGTACCGAACCGGCCGAACAACAGCCCCAGAAAAACTTTGGAGCCAAGACTGCGAAAAATGCGTTTGGTGGAATGCTTATTGTTGATATGTGTAAACTCATGGCTGAGCAGCGCTGCCAGTTCGGGATAAGATCTCACCTGCTTCAGCAGGGCCTTGTACACAACAATTCTGCCGCCCGGCAGGGCAAACGCATTTACTCCATTATCATTTACCACCGTGATCTTAATATCATAAGCGGTAGGCACCTCCATTGTCCTGAAAAATTCGGTGAGCACAGCCGAGGCGGCCACATCTTCCTGCCCTGCCAGCCCCAGTGCATCATACACTGCATCGCCAAGCTGTTGTTCTGTTTTTACCGATACTCTCGAAGCCAGTTGTTTTGAAAGCCAGGGTACCAGCAACAGGTACAGCAATACAAGCAGGCCCGCAATACCCATTAACAGAAGCCTGTTTCGTATCCACTCCTTCCCGCTGCTTTTCCGGTACCAGGGTTTTTCCAGTTCGGCCTGCAGAGAATGCATATATACTGCTGCATCCCTTCCTTCAATCAATAATTCCCCCGGAAGCTTTGTATGCCGCAAACGGGTGCTTTGACGGGCAAAATCAAAATCAGCCGTTACATCACGCAACAGCCAGTTCACCTGTGCATTGCTTCCGTCAGTTGCCTTATAGCCAATGCTCAGGTTTTTGTCAAACACCAGCACAGTGCTATCCGCCGCCATTAACCCTGATGAAGAATATGTGCCAAAATAGCTTTTCATGAAGGAAATATTCGGGTATAAAGATAACTGAAAGCCCTGCGCTTTACCGAATGCCGGCGGATTTAATACCCCGATAGTTATCGGGGTCAGCGATCACCAGGCCGATAACTACCGGCTGGCCGACAAAGTACAGGTGGTTTTTCCCGACAGTAGCACTTTCGAAATTCATTTTTATAAAAAAGGCGAAACTGTTCTGCATATTGTGCATGAAATAATGCCAAACGGTTATTTAAAAAATTACCCGGCAGGGTTTCAGGAAAGATGGCAGTCCTTATACCAACTCAGAGATCTATCACAAGCAGTTGAGTGTGCTTCCCTATACGGCGGCTGTATCCGGCGCCGTTGTAAAGCCCAACGAGGAAGGGGTGATAAAACACAAGGCCCTTACTGCCATGGAGGAACAGACCAATATGCAACTGGAGCAGATCCGCAAGCAAATTGAACTGCTGGCCCTGCAGGCGCATGAAATACAAAAAAGAAAAGAGCTTTCCCTGATGATCTACGGTGCAAAAATGTCTTTCAAACCCAATATCGGCCAGGTGTATTATCTCTATGAAAAAAAATGATAACAGCTGTATGCTTTCTTTGGTTTCGCCAAAAGAATGGGGTGATAGCGGCCCTTTCAAACGGTTTATAGCCGCCGTACAGTTACTTGCAGATCACACCTGGAAGGAGATCTAAATATCTGTATGTGAATTAGTTATATGCCATCTAAGTGTTTACGCCAATCATGTAACTGGTACGGTTAGGGGCATTGATACCGGCAGCGCTGGTAACATTTACAAAGTTGAGCCCCGTTTAATTTAAATTACTTAAAAAATACTAAGTGTATCCCTTTAGCGTTTGATTGGGCTATTATCCATTATTCTTGTTATGAGAAAAACCATCCTCATTACAGGTACAGGCATTTTATTGTCCTGCCCGTCCCTGTTCAGTCAAATCAATCTTAACTGGTCATCTTCTTTTAGTCCTGCATGAGGCAATGGAGACCTCAGCAGAACCGCTCCTAATATTGGCGGAAACAGCATTAGTTGTACTGCAACAGTAAGTATGACGGGCAGCGGTGCTTTTATGGCGGCCATGGGTTCTTCGGGCGCCCAAACACCTACTGTTGCTGGTGCAGTATTTACCATACCCGGCGCCAGTAACCGTATTCAGGTAACACCCAACTACACCAACACCAGCAGCTATACCACCATCGTACTGAGTTTCACGGCTATGACCACTAACGTGGTGTTTCGCATTGCAGATATCGATAAAAACGATCCGAACAGCAATTCCTATTTTGACAGGGTGACTGTTACGGGAAGTGATGGCAGTACAAATTATTTGCCCACCATCACAAAGTATGATCCGGTTACCGATCCTAATTTTTTAATCATCAGCGGGGTACTATTACTGTCAATTTTGGTTCAGCCGTCATGAATACAGTTACTGTCCGCTACGACAATCTTCCGGGAACCACCTCCAACCCGGCTTCTCAATCAATTGCCATTGGCTCAGTTTCGTTCCTGCAGTCCACCTTACCGGTAAGCCTTACGGATTTCAGCGGCTATCGTCAGGACCCGGACGTATTATTGAAATGGGCCACCCGGCAGGAAAACAACTCAGCGTATTTTGAAATTGAAAGAAACAGCGGTACAGGATGGGAAAAAACAGGTACGGTGGCAGCAGCAGGTTTCAGCTATCAGCCCCTGCATTATTTGTATCAAGACATAAACCCCCGCGGCCGGCTTCTGCTGTACCGTCTCAGGCAGGTGGATGCAAATGACCAGTTTAAATACTCAAATATTGTCCGGTTGCAGGCAGAAAATGCAGGTAAGAGCTTGCAGACCTACCCCAACCCGGCACGGGACTATATCCATGCCATTTTATTTTCACCGGTACAGCAAGCCGTAACTATATCGCTGTATGACATAAAAGGCAGAATGATAAAAAAGGAATTAAAAAATATTCTGACAGGAGAAAACAACATGATGCTGTCTGTACCGCCGAATGTTGCGCTGGGCATATATCAGTTAAGTGTAACGGATGCAGCCGGCAATTTAATGGGCACAAACAGGCTGCTCATCAAACAATAGTCATTCTTCAAGGTTGCAGAGGCCCCGCACTGCTTATGCAGGCGGGGGTTTATTTTGCATCGGCTAACTTTGGCTTATGACCAACCTATCAGTAAACCTGAACAAGTTTGCCACCCTGCGCAATGCCCGGGGAGGAAATAATCCTGATGTGCTGAAAGCCGCCAGAGATGCACAGCGGTTTGGCGCCGACGGCATTACGGTACATCCCCGGCCGGATGAACGCCATATCCGTTACGATGATGTGCGGCAGATAAAAAAAATAATTACCACGGAGTTCAATATTGAAGGCAACTGCCGGGAACAAAAATTTGTGGACCTGGTGCTGGAAACAAAGCCCGGCCAGGTAACCCTTGTTCCCGATGCAGAAGGCCAGCTGACCAGCGACCACGGATGGGATACCCTGAAGTATAAGGAATACCTCATGGAAATGATTACCGTTTTCAAAAAGGCGGGTATCCGTACTTCCATCTTCTGCGACCCCGATATACAAATGGTGGAAGGAGCTGCAGCTACCGGAACAGACAGAATTGAACTGTACACGGAGAATTATGCAAGACTTTACGCACAGGGAAAAAAGCAGGAAGCTATAGCGGCCTATAGTACTGCTGCAGAAAAGGCAAGGGAACTCGGCCTGGGTATTAATGCCGGACATGACCTGGACCTGCACAACCTGAAATATTTCAAAACCCATATTCCCTGGACGCTGGAAGTAAGCATTGGTCATGCTCTCATCTGTGATGCCATTTATCTGGGCCTTGAGAATACGATACAATTATATAAACGCCAATTACTGTAATAATGTTATCAGGGTACAGACAATATACTTTATGGCGCCGCCTGCATTATACTATTTAGAGAAACCGGCTACAATGGAAAACACAGGTCTTTAGCGCATTACGTCTGTTTATCCATTAATATAGTACGTTTAATAAAATAATCTGTTCCGGGTGGTTTCTGAAACCGGATGGTAAAGTCCCAAAACCCGCCGGCCCGGCAGCCGCCATAATAATTCCATTCTTTGAGCAGGACAGCAGGATAATAGTTATCCCGGAATAGCCGGTATTCAAATCTTGCACAGCAATCACCTCCCGCATGAGTGTACCAGGCGGCAAGCGTACTGTCTTCTTCTTTCACCATCACAGTATCGTGTAAAAAATATTTTTGTCCGCCAGGCAATGACCCGGCCGCATGCCCCGGAAATGTAACAGAAGGTATTTCAGTAAAGGCCTTTTTATTGTCCCGCATTCGCCATACCCAATCTTCTCTGCAGATATTTCTGTGGCATTCAGATCCGCCGGTTTCATGCCGGCAGTATTCCAGGCATTGGCGGCATTGTTTGATACCCAGGATATGATAATTGGCAAAATCAAAATCCATGTATAGTACATACAAGCGCCAGCCGAAATAATCATACAAATCATTTTGACGGATGATATATTGGTAGGGGCCGGCTGCTTTTTTCCACCGGTGAGCGGTATCAAATGGCTCTGCCGCAGGCAGACGGTCCATAATTTTTAGGGCAGCGCTGTCATTGCCAAAATCCGGCTTTTGGCCCTGGATCAAATTGTTGAAAAATAGCACTACCCATATCAGTCGCATATAATCCGTTTTTCTGCTCCAAATTACCTGCATGCCTGCAGTTTCCTGTACCCTTTTGACGGTATTTTATCCTGCTTACGGAGCCGATATCTGCTTGAAGCATTGAGGAGGATGATGCAGACCGCATAGTGTCTATCCGAAAATGTTATTTGATGTATCTTGTCTGAAACCAAAGGAATGACAAGGATATGTTCCTTCATTATGCTGTCAGCAGCCATCTCGCTGTCTGCTGCAGGGCAGCCCCAGCCATTGCCTTTCGGCGACCCGTACCAGGGTCTCGACGTATCTACCAGTGGTTTCAGCTTTGCATTTTACGGGGGAAGCAGCTGGCGCTGGGCATATGAGTATCAATTTGCGTGGAATAGACTGAAGAAGAAATGGGTGCTCCTTAAAGAATCTTCCAGTCATTTTAACTCGCTGGCTATGGAAGCCACATTTAAAAACACCGAGATAGATGCAACTGAACTGGGTGAAATAACTTTTGACAAATTCAGCTATGAAAACACAGACGAACAAAAAAAATGGAAAGTAACCGCTTTAAAAACTTATTTCTATGATAATCCCAAATTGGGCGGCCCGCACAGAAAAGGTTACCTGGTAAAAGGAAATATGGTTACCAGCAACCGGCTTCTTAAAAACTTTGCAGAAGTAAGCTTTGATAACGGGAAAGAGGTTACCAGTGGTTTTATCCTCAGGAAGGATATGGAACCCGTTCAATAATATTTTTGTGTTATTATGATTTAACCCTGAAAAAAAAGACCCCCTGAAGAGTCAGGAGGTCTAAAGTATAGCCATGAAAAACAAAACCTGAAGCTTTCGCTCCAAGCTCTGCACAATTTAATATTATTCTGCTTTTTTGGCGTATTTCTTTTTGAACTTGTCAATACGGCCCGCTGTATCCACCAGCACATTTTTACCCGTAAAGAAAGGATGTGAAGTGTTGGATATTTCCAGCTTTACAAGCGGGTATTCCTTACCATCTTCCCATTTCACTGTCTCCTTGGAGGCAGCGGTGGACCGGCTCAGAAAGGTATGGCCATTACTCATGTCTTTGAAAACAACTAACCGATAATGATCGGGATGGATTCCTTTTTTCATAATACTATGATTTTTAAAGCCTGCCTGCCGTCAGACAGGGTCACACGGATTTTGCCGTATGAATGAATAGATAATTTTGTCCAAAGGACTCCTTGCGGAGGGCGGCGAAGATAGCCAGTAAAAGGCTCTCTGACAAATCTTATCAGCGGGGATAAAAAGATGAAAGCGCCCAGTCTGTATCCCTTGCTTTCGCTTGGGTTACCTACCCGACGCTTTCTGGAGTTACTTCCGCCTTTTGAGGGGTTTCCGTCGCTCCCGGAGACACTTCCACCTTTTGAGGGGTTTCCGTCTCTCCCGCACTTCCTTTTATTGCTAAAATTCCGTGCAGTTGTAGGTCAAATATAGCTTCCTGCGCTACCGGTATCCAAATTTTTCCATCTTTTGATATGCACCTGTTTTACACTTAGTTATTAACATAGAAAAGGAGGTTATTCAGATTCCAGTATCCTTTAACTCCTCATATTGACATATTGTAAAGGAATTCCCAGAGAGGTATTTTTGCAAAGCTGGATAACGGCCTGCAGGTCATCAATTTTTTTCCCGGTCACCCTTACCAAATCATCATTAATAGCGGCCTGCACTTTCAGACCTGATTCCTTTATCAGCTTAACGATCTTTTTGGCATCCTCCTGTGCCAGGCCATTTCTCACTTTCACTTCCTTCTTCCACACCTTGCCGCTTTGCGCCCCCTCTTTGGAAGCATCAAAAGCTTCGGGAGCAATCCCCTGTTTGTGCGCCCGGCTGATCAGCACATCTATAAGCTGTCGCATTTTCATATCGTCCCCGGTTTCTATTTTAAGCAGGTATTCTTTTTTGTCAAGGTCAATTACCACATGGCTGCCTTTAAAATCAAACCGGTTGGTGATTTCTTTGGTGGTTACATTCACAGCATTGTCCAGCGCCTGGGCATCCACCTTGCTTACAATATCAAAGGAAGGCATAACAGAAAGGTTTTGGTCCCGCAACAAAAATAAAGAAGTCTTCCCCTCCGGAAAGACTTCTGCAAGAATAAAGATTAATGGTCAACAGATCAGTTTTCGCCGGTGTTTACCCTGTTCTTTTCATCATCGGCTCCGGTTTTTCTTTTCTGACCGTTTCCGTTCAGTTTTCCTTTATTAAACCTGTAAGTAAAGCCAAGGGCAACCTGTCTTGAGTCTCTTCTTTGCTGGAAGGCGGCATCAATATTACTGTATTTTATATCGCCTTTAATCTTCTGGGTATACAATATATCCCGGAAGGAAAGCCTGAATGTACCTTTCCCTTTCATTACCTGTTTGCTGAAGCCCATGTTCATCATTCCAAAGCCTTTTATCCTGAATACACCTTCCACGCCAGGCGTTCTGTAAAAGCCGCTTAACTCTGCCCGGGGATTGTTTTTCTTTATTGTGGGGAGTTTCGCTTAAGAATTTGTCTGATTTTTCTTTTGCTTCTTTGTAGAGGTTATGAAGGTCTGACCCACTTTGTCGTTGACCGGCTTCGCTTTCAAGATGTGTAAGTAATTCGGAACGCCTTTGTGGGTCAACATATTTTGACTCAATGGCTCTGTATTGGGGTTCTTTGAATTTGATTCCATCTCTTGTAAGATTGTTTGTAAAGTTAATAATATTATTTGAAAAATCATCGTCTTTACCGTTTGAAAAATCAAGTATTTTTATAGATTTATTATCTTCGGATATTTCATAGTCATTAATGCCTGATTTTCTTAATGCTATAATAGCTTTGTTTATATCATCAACGGGTATTTCTAATTCAATAGCTGTTTGATTATCTTTCCCATGTTCTATATATTTTGCCGCAATAGTAGATTCTTGTATTTCTGGTCTTGTCGCCCCAATAACAGCCGCCAATTTTTCAGCATCCTCTAATGAAACTGATTCATCTAAATGGATTCGATTTGAAACTTCTGTTATTTTTTCACCCTTATTATTTTCAAATCCACCGATTGTACTTTCAATATTTTTAATAGACAGCCCCATTATTTCACTAATCTTCTTCAAAGATTCTATATGCTGCTTATATTCATTGCTATCTCTTACTGTTTTGGCATCATCAATTCCCGGCTGGTTATTGTTATAAAACGCCATTAAAGCCGTTAAATGGTTTATAAATCTTGTTCAAACTTTTTTTCGCTTTGATGGGACAAACGTAGAGTTTGGAAAGAGAGGAAAATGTAATGCTCCTGCCAGATGTGGTTATAAATGTCCGAAATGCAGGAAAATTGAAGCGAAAGGTAATGCAGCTTACAAATTGAACTCTGCTTTAATCCCTTCCTGGTAAGTGCGGCCGGAAGTGATCTTGGTGAGGTTTTTATCTTCCATGATAAACAAATACCGCCCATTGAAATGCTTATGCATTTCTTTAATACGCTCCTTATTAATTATAAAAGACTTTTGAACCCGGTAAAATTGCGAAGGCAGTTTACCCTCCAGCACAGTAAGGGATTGATCGGTCAGGTGCTTTTGCCCGTCAATGGTATGAATGAAAACATATTTGTCATTCGCCTCCAGGTAGCTGATATTTTCAAATTTCAGGAGGTTGATGCGGTCGCCGCTTCTTACCGGCAGTGCCGTGGCCTTATGCGGGGCCTTTAGCTGTTCTATCATTTGCTGCAACCCTGAAATATCAATGCCTGCGCTCAGCTTATCGTATTTTTTCAGTTTTTCCATGCTTATCTGCAGCCGTTCTTCTTTAATCGGTTTCAGCAAATAGTCAATGGAGAAAGTTTCAAAGGCTTTGATGGCATATTGTTCATATGCTGTGGTGAAAATAATATCCGGCCGGTGTTCCATCCTTTCTATCACTTCAAAGCCGGTAAGGTCAGGCATCTGTATATCCAGAAATATCAAATCCGGTTTTAGTGATTCAATCTTTTCCAGGGCCTCTTCCCCGCTGGCCGCTTCACCAATCACTTCCACCAGGTCACGGTATTCCTGCAGCAGGCTTTTCATCAGCCGCCGGGCGGCCGGTTCATCATCAATCAGTATGGCTTTAAACAGTTTGCTCATCTTTCATCAGCTTATTTATAGATATTCTTACTTCTTTCCGCGGTTCATTGGCAAAATGAACTTCATACTGACCCGGAAAAAGCAAATCCAGTTTATCAAACATGCTTTTCACGCCGTAGCCCGGTGAAAGTTCGGCCGGAAATAACGGCCCGTTGTCGGCAACAACCAATAGCAGGCCGGTACCGTTTTTTTTCACATCAATCAGAATTTCGGTCATTTTTCCCGTTGCCTTCAGTCCATGCTTCACTGCATTTTCCACCACCGGCTGCAATACAAACCTGGGTACCAGGTAATGGTTCAGTTCTTTATCAATATTCAGCGAGTAATTCAGTTTGTCTTCAAACCTTATTTTTTCAATCTGCAGGTATACCTCGGCCATTTCGGCTTCTTCTTTTACAGTAGAATAATTATGATCGCTGTAATTGATGCTGTAGCGGAACAAATCTGCCAGGGCCACCGTCATTTTTCTTGCTTTCTTTCCATCGGTAACAGATAAATCAGCAATCGAGTTCAAGGCATTGTATAAAAAATGAGGATTGATTTTGGAATGCAGCGCATCCAGTTCGGCTTTTGTTTTCAGTTCCCGCAGGCGGGAAAGCTCCAGTTCTTTTTCATCAAATTTCCGTTTTCGTTCCAGGTCAAGGTAGCTGAGCAAAGTATAGATAAGACCGGTGGTTGCTCCAAAATAGATGCTTGATACATAGGAGTACTTGATATACTCAGCCATTTCCTTAGTGTCATATATCCAATAGGCAAAAGGTACGTTTACCAGCAACGCCATTACCGTTACTACCACTACAATCAGCAGCTTATGCCTGAAAAAAGAAAGCTGCTTTATCCGTTTATGCTCAGCCACAAACCGGGCTGCGTTATAAGTAAATAAGGTATTGGCTGTGGTAGAAATGAAATGGCCGATGATCATACCCCACCAGCCGAATTTGTACACTATATAATAGAAACCTCCGCCCATAGGTGATAAGGCACCCGACAGGCAGAAGATAATCAGCCAGACCAGTATGTTTTTGCGAAGCAGTTCGTTGCGTACACTGCCTTTAAAGAGATTATTAAACCTTGCGAGAAAAAATGCCCCCGCCATCACCAGAAGCAGGCATGCTGCTATCAGGATAAGATAAAATAATAAACCCGGTTCTTTCATTCCGGGCAAGATAGCAAAACCGTATTTTAATGCACCCCTCACTTCGCCAACCGTTTAATTTGGGGGATAAACTAAGTACTGTGATGTAGTATATTGCATGAAAATCAGCAGATGATCATTGATTTCAGATCGGATACTGTTACAAAACCCTCCCTGGGTATGCTGGAGGCCATGATGAAGGCCCCGGTTGGGGATGATGTGTTTGGAGAAGACCCTTCCATCAATGAACTGGAAAATTGGGTTGCCGGAATGTTTGGAATGGAAGCCGCCCTCTTCTGCCCTTCCGGAACCATGACCAATCAAATCGCCATCAAGTGCCACACCCAGCCGGGTGATGAGGTGATCTGTGATGAAACATCCCATATCTATCAGTACGAAGGCGGCGGTATTGCATTTAACTCCTCTGCGTCGGTAAAATTGCTGAAGGGAGACCTGGGAAGAATAACTGCTGAGCAGGTATTGGTTTCCATTCAGCCGGATGACCCCCACCGGCCGCATACCAGCCTTGTTTCATTGGAAAATACAAGCAACCGCGGCGGGGGCAGTTGTTATGATTTTAATGAGATAAAAAAAATACAGGCTGTTTGCAGGGAAAAAGGCCTCGCTTTTCATCTCGATGGCGCCCGGTTATGGAATGCGCTTGTTGCCAAAAAAGAAAACCCAAGGCAATACGGCGAAGTATTTGACAGTATTTCAGTTTGCCTCAGTAAAAGCCTCGGATGCCCGGTGGGGAGTTTATTGCTGGGCCGAAAGGATTTTATTAAAAAGGCAAGAAGAGTAAGAAAAGTTTTTGGTGGTGGCATGCGGCAGGCAGGGTTCCTTGCGGCTGCCGGAATATATGCGCTGCAAAATAATATTGAACGTCTTGCCGAAGACCATGCTCATTCAAAACAGATTGCTGAGGCCATATCCAAAAAAGATTTTGTAAAAATGATATTGCCCGTTGAAACCAATATCATCATCTTTGAACTGAAGGAAGGGCGAAGCGCCCCGGATTTGGTGGCAGTGCTGAAAGAAGAAAATATCCTGGGTTATGCCATCTCACCCAGCCGGGTAAGGCTGGTGGTGCATTTGGATATAACAAAAGTTATGGTAAGTAAAACAATAACTGCTTTTCAATCCCTCAAATAACCTATATCCCATGCTCCCCAAAATAAACCCCACCACCACCCCGGCCTGGCAGCTGCTACAGCAGCACGCCGGTGAAATGAAGAAGGTGCATATGCGGGAACTTTTCCGTAAAGACGATGACCGTTTCAAAAAATATTCTCTCTGTCTTAAAGACCTTGTGTTCGATTATTCCAAAAACATCATTAAGGAGGAAACCATAAAGCTGCTGCTGCAACTGGCTGATGAATGCCGGGTGAAGGAGGGAATAAGCGCCATGTTCAATGGCGCTGCGATCAATGAAACGGAAAAAAGACCCGTGCTGCATACCGCCCTTCGCAATTTTTCCGGGAAACCTGTTTATGCCGAAGGAGGTGATGTGATGCCTGATGTGAAAATGGCGCTGCAAAAAATGAAGAAGTTTTGCAATGCAGTGCATAGCGGCAAATGGAGGGGTTATACCGGAAAAAAAATAAAATACATCGTCAATATCGGAATCGGTGGCAGCGACCTGGGCCCGTTGATGGCAACAGAAGCATTAAAACCCTGTTGGAAAAAAGGAATGGAGACCTTTTTTGTTTCCAATGTGGACGGTACCCATATTAGCGAAACGCTGAAAAAGATAACCCCCGGACGAACCCTGTTCATTATAGCCTCCAAAACCTTTACCACACAGGAAACCATGACCAATGCCCGAACAGCAAGGGAATGGTTCCTGCGGCATGCCTGCAAAGAAAAATACATCGCCCGGCATTTTGCAGCTGTCAGCACCAATGAAAAAGAAGTAACGGCATTTGGAATAGACAAGAAAAATATGTTTGAGTTTTGGGATTGGGTGGGCGGCCGCTATTCCCTGTGGAGTTCCATCGGCTTATCCATCGCACTGACCACCGGGTTCAGCAATTTTGAAGAGCTGCTGAAAGGCGCCCATCACACCGATGAACATTTTGCATCCTCGCCATTTGAAAAAAACATACCGGTAATAATGGCGCTGCTGGGCATTTGGTACACTAATTTCTTCGGAGTGCAGTCTGAAGCCCTCCTGCCCTACGACCAGTATATGCACCGGTTCCCGGCTTATCTTCAGCAAGCCAATATGGAAAGCAATGGCAAAAGCACTGACCGCAATGGCGAGGCGGTTGAATATTCCACAGGCCCCGTTATCTGGGGCGAACCCGGCACCAACGGCCAGCATGCCTTTTACCAGCTGCTGCACCAGGGCACCCCTTTCGTTCCATGCGATTTTATTGCCGCTGCGCAAAGCCATATTCCCGTTGGCGACCATCACCTGAAACTGCTGAGTAATTATTTTGCTCAAACCAAAGCGCTGATGAACGGAAAAACAGAAGAAGAAACCGAAAAAGAACTGGAAGCGGCCGGGCTCAGCAATGAACAAATTGCAAAACTGCTGCCTTATAAAATATTTACCGGCAATAAACCCACCAATTCAATCCTCATAAAAAAAATCACTCCCTTTACCCTCGGTGAGCTGATTGCCCTCTATGAGCATAAAATATTTGTGCAGGGATTGATCTGGAATATCTACAGCTTTGACCAATGGGGTGTGGAGTTGGGCAAGCAGCTTGCAAATAAAATCCTGCCGGAACTGCGACAGGAAGGACCTGTTACTGACCCTGATGCATCCACCAGCGGCCTGATCAATGTCTGGAAGGAAATGAAAGAATAACTTTCATTTTAATAAAAGTATAGCCGGTGAAATAAGGAATAAAATATCTACCGTCCATTCGCAGCATTTCAACCAATCTTTTCCAGTTTATAAATCCTGAAGCAAAAAAATCAATACAAAAAAATCCCCCTGCGGTGCAGGGGGATTTGAGTATCTAAGGTTGTATGACCGTTATTTCGTTTGCTTGATTACGAAACCGGATACCGACTTCTTCGAGAAGAGGTCAATTACCCTTACCAGGTAAACACCGGCCGGCTGGAAGCCAAGATCCACATCAAAGCGCTGGTAGCGGGGTGATGATATGTTGGACAGGAAGATGTCGCGGCTCATCACTTCCTCACCGGCTGAGTTGAAGATCTGGATCCTTCTCTTTTCAGATACCACACCCGGATAGTACAGCCTGATCTGGAATGCACCGCTGGTCGGGTTAGGATAAATCCAGAGTTTATCACCGGCTTCGGCTTCGATCAGCAACTGGTTGGATGAGTTGCGGCAGCCGTTGATGTCGGTTACGGTAGCCTGGTACACTCCCAGCCTGTCGATAGCAGCCACTACACTGCTGGTTGCAGCGCCGGCAATCGGGGCGCCGTTCCTTGTCCATGCCCAGTTAGGCACAGCGTTCGGAGCGGGGCTGCTGGTTGCACTGACCGTTGATGTCTGGTTGGGCAGCAATGCCAGGTCGGTTGCAGAAATGGTAACCGTAGGCAGGGCATTTACTGTCAGCGTGGCTTCGTTGGTAGTAAAGCTTCCGGGGCAAGGCGCTGTGTTCACATTACAACGATACCTGAAGTTGTTCATATCAACCGGAGCTGAACGGGTAACGCCTGTTAAAGTAAGCGTACTGGTAGTGGCGCCGGAATATACACCGCCGTTGGTAACGTTACTCCAGGTTAAACCATTGTTTCTTGTTTCCTGCCATTGATAACCGAATGGCCCGCCCGATGCAGTTACAGTGAACGATCCGGTACCGCCAACACAAACAGCACTGCTGCTGGGTTGAACAACTGTGCCCAACGGATTTACAACATTAATATTAACACAAGTGGGAATACTTGTACATGCAGGAGAAGTTGTGCTATAAACCACGCAATACTGCGTATTCACTGCGGGCCTCACATAAATTGTATTAACCAGAGTTCCTGATACATATGCTACAGTTGCGGCCGGGTCTGTAAACATGGTATTGGGCGCTGCAGGTGTGGATGTCCAAACTCCAGTAGCCGGAACACCATATATTATTTCAAGCGACCAGGCAGTCAGTGAACCGGTATCACCGCCAAATGCATCAGCAATTCTGAGCGTCCAGCCGCCATTCAATATTGAATGGAGCGATGCCCAGGTTATCTGATTTGGCAGGAAGCCGGTAGAACCGGATGGCGCCCCAAAGAAATTGGCGGCAGGACCGGCCAGATCAGCCCTAAAGTTACCCACGGTTCCGTTTGTAGCAGTTCCCAGAGCAGCACCACCACTTTGGCGGATAACTGTTCCGTTCATACCAACGATACCATTACCGGTGGCTGACAGATAGAAATCAAGATTTATCCTGTTACCATTTGGCGCCTGCAGCGTCATTACAAGGTCGCCGATCCAGGTATGGGCCGGTATGCTTATTCTTACCCTGATATCCGATACCACATAGTTGGTGGCGGGCAAACCTGAAGTTGTAATGGTACTGCTGATACCTGCAAGGTTGGCATCAGGTATTGCTATCGGTAAACCAGTGGCATTGAAAGTTGCTGTGGTTGACGTAGAAGAATTGTTCAGCGAAATCGGCTGAATGGTGCCGTTGCAAATTGTAGTAGTTGCAGAAGGGCTCAGCAGGGCTACTACCGGAACAACGGACAAGGTTGCTAGAGGACCGAAATCAACCGCTGTACAGGGATTGGAAACTACAGCCCTGAACTGGTAACCATTCAGCGAGTTGGGAACAGCCGTCAGTTGCAATGATGCTGTATTGGCGCTTACCACCACACCGCCCAGGTCGCCAGGATTCAGGAATCCCTGCCAGGGACTGCTGGCATTCACCCGGTACTCCCATCTCCAGGTGGGGAAGGAAGCAGAGCCGGCGCTGTTAGTAAGTGTGCCTGTACCGGAACATTGTGCTGTAAATGTAGTTGGTCCCGTTACACTGAGAATAGGTACACAAGGCTGAATATTGATGATGTAATCTTCCGTTTCACCCCAGGTGTAAGGGCCGCAGGGCGTAATTCCCGCTGGGTTGCCTGTTTCCACATTGATCACCCTCATACCGGTAAGACCGATTAAAGCTGTTCCAGCAATAGTGGCATTGCCGGTGGCAAAATGCGGGCCGGTTACCGTGTTGGAAAGGAAAACCCTTTCACCGGGATGCTCGAAGTTTCCATTCTGGTTCATGTCAATCCACACACCTACTGCACTGCCGAAGTTACCGCCGCAGGTACCTACTTCTACTGAAATAGGTAATGTTCCGGTAACTACAGCGCCATTGGCCACAGGTGGCGGACCAATATTCCTGTAATTGGAATAACGACGGTTGATACTTCCGGGGCCCGGGGCAACTGTGGCGCAATTTGAGGTCTGATTAAGTGAACCATAGGTAACATTGAATATGTCTTCATCCGCATTGCTGGCGGCGGCGCTGGCGCAGTAACATGCCAGGAAAGGATTTTGTGCTACGCATACCGGGGTTGATGTTCCTGAATTACCGCTGTTGGTACAGGTAACGATGCACCTGTAGCAGGTAGCAACAGTTTGGGTAGCTGCCCATGTAGGTGCGTTAGGACCTGCATTAGTCCAGGGACCGCTTGCTGAAGGTGCTGTTTGCCATTGATAAGTAACGCCTGAACCCGGAGTTCCATTCTGGAGTGAAAGGTTAACAGGTGTGGTGGGGCATGCAGCGCTAACAGATGCAATGGTATTACCCGGGTTGGGTGTTCCTGCACAGGGAGCTGGAGGTGTACACAGAGGTGCATCAACACTTATTGAATAGTTGGCAGTTTGGCCGGCAACTATATTGGTTACGTGAAAAATAATGTTAGCCAAAGCCGGTGCGTTGATCTGGAAAGTAATAGTTGCACCAGATAAGGCACTGGAACCGGGGTCGCCCAGCCAGTTTTGGCATAGATCAGTAAGTACAACGGATCCATTGTGTGCAGTTACAAAACTAAATTGGGCACCGCTGGGGTTGGTAAAATTAACAGTAACGCACTGCACGGCATTTACCGGGTTGGTCCAGCTATGCTGTACATAATGTAATGCACCGCCTAAACCTGGTGTACAGGTACCGGGGGTTCCGCAGGGAGTAGAGGGAACACCATCCCTGAATGCCCTTAACGAAGTGGGTGTGTTTGCTGGCCCTACTGAGCCCGTCCATGTGGTACAGATAGCCTGTGGCGCATTGGGGTCTTTGATTTCAATTTTGCGGTTAGGCAAACCGGCATCATTGTCGGCCGCCATCAGTTTTTGTTCTTCTGCCAGTCTTTGTTCAGGAGTTTTGATCACCTTGTGAGGTGGTATAACAGGTTTTTCCTGAGCAAAAGAGACCTGGTTCAGCAACGCAAAAACGATTACGAGTGAAACCGTTTTAGCGCAGAAATACCATAAATTTCTTAGCGTAAATTTTGGTTGCATATTGTGTATTTTAAGTGATGATTGGAACGGGTGCAGCAGTCAGCACCCGGAAACCGGGACGTAAGATAGATTTTTTTAGAATATTAATAAAAAAAATAAGCCTCACCATTTATCCACTTCTTCTGCCCCTTTTTCGGGAGCAGCAGCCTGGCTTTCAACCGTTGCCGGATTATCGGTTGCAGCCACAGATTGGGCAGCTTCCGGCTGGCCGTTTTCAGCTGTAACAGGCTTGCCATCCTCCGGGTTTTCATCATGGTTGAAGGCATCAAAATCAAAGTCGGGCATCAGTTCCGTCTTCACATAATCCACCGCTTCGCCCAGCGCCTTAATAAATTTGTTGAAATCCTCTTTGTACAGGAAAATTTTATGGCGGTCGTACCCGTTGTCATCAAAACGCTTCCGGCTTTCGGTAATGGTAAGATAGTAATCATTGCCCCTTGTGGCCCTTACATCGAAGAAGTAAGTTCTTCTTTTACCGGCCCTGATGCGTTTGCTGTAAATACTCTCCGCTTTCCCCGCCGAAGCATCTGCAAAAGCAGGTTTCTTGTCGTTGTTCTCGTACGCCACTTTCTAAGTTTTTAGCAGTTAAGGAATTAGTTTGGTTCTGGAAGCCACAAATATAGATATGTTTTTGAATCAGCCAAATGCTTTCAGCCCCTGAATCCCTTTTATTTCAGGCCGGTTCGTTAATGCTGCCGGCATCCCTTTGCTGGCGGGTATACATGGCGGCATAATACCCTTTGCGGGCCAGCAGTTCAGCATGGGTTCCTTCTTCGGCAATAGCTCCGTCGTCCAGCACCACTATTTTGTCAAAATGCAGCAGGGAAAATATGCGGTGGGTGATGATGATGGCGGTTTTGCCGTGCAGGTATTCATTCAGGTTGTTTATTATCGTTTTTTCCGTCCGGGCATCCACAGCGCTCAGGCAATCATCAAATATCACAAGGCCGGGCTCTTTTACCAATGCACGGGCAATAGAGATGCGTTGTTTTTGGCCACCGCTTAAGGTAACGCCCCGCTCACCCACCAATGTATCATATTGCTGAGGGGAAAGGGCAATTTCTTTGTCAACACTGGCCTTCCTGGCAGCCGTTTCCACCAGTGCGGATTCAGCATCCGGCACGCCAAAACTGATATTGCCGCTTACCGTATCACTGAACAGAAAAACATCCTGCGGCACATAGCTGATCTGCTCCCGCAGTGATTTTAAGCTGATCTGCCTGATATCTTTTCCTTCCAGTTCAATTTTTCCTCCGGTGGGGTCGTACATTCTGAGCAAAAGCTGGGCGATGGTGGATTTGCCGCTGCCGGTTCTTCCTACAATGGCCACCTTCTCCCCTTTTTTAACCCGAAGGCTGAAATTCTTCAGCGCATGGATGCCAGTATGCGGGTAAATGAAATTCACCTTGTCAAAAACTATATTGCCGTTCAGCCGGACCGGGGCAGCCCCGCTTTGGTCCCGGATGGCCGGTTGGGTATTTAAAAACTCGTCAATTCTTTTTTGAGAAGCTGCAGCCCGCTGTATCATACTGGCCGTAAGCCCGATGGCACTGACCGGAAAAGTGAGCATGTTCACATACATTACAAACTCCACGATGGTTGACAGATCCGTTTTTTCGGGATGGTAAATATGGTGCAGGCCCCCGATCATAATGGTAAGCAAGGTGCTTAGCCCGATAAGCAGGGTGATGGAAGGAAAATAAATGGCTTCCACTCTGGCCAGGCCGATGGCGTTTTTCTTATACGCTTCACTGTTGCGGGTAAAAAAAACCAGCATGGCTCTTTCCTGCACAAATGATTTTATCACCCGGATGCCGGAATAGGTTTCCTGGGCATTGGTGGTAAGGTCAGACAGCGACTCCTGTATCCGTTCACTTTTTTTATGAATGGTATTGTTTACGTAATAAATTACGACTGCCAGTATTGGAAGAGGGATGAGAACATACAGGGTGAGTTCTGCATCCCTTTTAATCATAAAGAAAACGCTGAGCGAAATAACTGCCATCAGGTTGGCCAGGTACATAACAGCCGGGCCGGTAAACATCCTCACCCGGCTTACATCTTCGGCAATGCGGTTCATCAGGTCGCCGGTGCTGTGTGTTTTGTAGAAAGCCGTGTCGAGTTGCTGGTAATGGCTATAGATTTCATTTTTCTGGTCATATTCAATAAAGCGGCTCATCACAATGATGCTCTGCCGCATCAGGAAGAGAAAAAAGCCGCGGAGCAAAGCCAATGTAAGTATGGTGATACCGCAGAGGGCCACCACCCGGATGGGGCCGTATCCCAGGCCCGAAATCCAGCCGGATATGGATGTCACCAGCATATCATATCGGGGGGGCCTGGCAGGAGGCTGATAGCCGGGCAGTTGCTGCTGTACATAGTCAATAACAAAGCCGGTAACCTGCGGCGACAGTACGTTGAAATAATTGGAAAGAAAAACAAACAGCACCCCGATGCCAAAGCGGATACGGTATTTCCAGAAATATTTAGTAAGGCTTTTGAGGTGCTTCACTCAAAGAATTTGAACGAAGTTAAATCATAGATTACTAATAGTTTGGGTATAAAAAATTGCGGCCGTACATTTGCGCCGGAGAGATGGCAGAGCGGTCGAATGCGGCGGTCTTGAAAACCGTTGACCCAAAAGGTCCGGGGGTTCGAATCCCTCTCTCTCCGCAAAACACTTCAAGCCCCACGGTAGTGGGGTTTTTTGTTTTCCCGGAGTCCGGCAAGCTTGGTTGCAAAGGGCGAAGGGGAAATAAAAAACACAGGACGCATAGCGGACTGGCTTGATGAGATTTGATGCCCCCACCCCGGATCACGGAAGGTAATCCTGTAAGCTCCCCTTATTTTCGGACCACCTGGATTTAGAGTTTTTTGTCTTTTAGTTTTCAAGGGATATGGGGCTGCCACTGCCTTTTCGTAGAAGGTATTGCTGATCACCTTTGCCAGGCCTTGATAAGCCGGTCTTCTTTCGTTGTCAAACCAGCGGACTATTTTTTCAGTACTGTCTGCCAGTTTTCGTACCTGCTGTAATTCTGCTGCGTTGAATACAGCGCCGGGGATGGAAAGCATTTTAAGTTCCCTGGTAAGATTCAGTACATAATCGTTGGGGAAATAGACCGCATTGGAAAGAAGCTGCCTGTACTCATGGCTCTGCAGGAGATCTGTTTCTGCAAATTCAATCCGGGTATGTATCCGCAGTTCCTGCGCCTTGCTTCGGGCATATTCCGTCAGGCAATAATTAACCAGCAGGTCTTTTATTTTATCAAACTCCAGTTGAACAGGTGCTGATACGGGGAAAAGCTTCATACTCTCGTCTCCGGGAAATTAATAAGCCTGGAAAGGTAATTGTATTCAGTCAGCACCGGTTGTTCAAATTTATACGGGCAGGTTGTTAATGATTTATCAAAGGACGAAATTTGCCGTTTGGTTGACAAACTGAAGGCAAACCTGTTGCGTAAATTGCATATCTATTCAATTAAAAAAATGAAAAACCTTATTACCACTTCGCTGGCAGGCCTGGTAACGTTGTTTTCCTGCGGTCAGCCATCTTCATCAGTTGAAAATAAAACCGAAACGATTAAAAAAGTTATGGAGACAAACAAAATGACATCCCACTCAGTTCCTTCAGGCAAAACCGACACTGCCACTTTCGCCAATGGCTGTTTCTGGTGCACTGAAGCCATTTTTGAACAACTCGACGGAGTCATCAGCGCCACATCAGGTTATACCGGCGGCCATGTGGAAAATCCCACATACAAAGCGGTATGTACCGGCGAAACGGGTCATGCTGAGGGCCTTCAAATAGTGTATGAACCTTCCAGGATCAGTTTTGATGAGCTGCTGGAAGTATTCTGGCAAACGCATGACCCCACCACCCTGAACCGGCAGGGCGCCGATGTGGGTACCCAGTACCGCAGTGGTATTTTTTATCACAGCCAGGAACAAAAAGAAAAGGCAGAGAAATACAAAGCAGAACTGGATAAAAGCGGTGCTTTTGACAGGCCCATAGTTACCGAGATCACCCCCTTTACCAAATTTTACCCGGCGGAAGACTATCACCAGCAGTATTTTGAGAACAATGAGAACTCCAATCCCTATTGCAAAATTGTGATACGGCCCAAGCTGGACAAATTCATGAAAGTGTTTAAGGATAAACTAAAGCATTAATCAGCTTAAAAGCCAGGAGGTATTTAATTGGGAAAGGCAGGATTGCTCCTGCCTTTCGGGTTTAGCGTACTATTCGCTGCATGGTAAAATGTTTTGGTTAAGGACGAATAGTTTTCATAGTGACCCGGCCTTTCATGGTATCGGACGGCTTTTCACGAAAAGGATTAGTTTTTCATCTCATTGGATTAGTCTTTCATGGTTCGGATGGTTTTGGGTATTGGATATGGATTAAAATTATTGCACCATCACCTTGCGGCTGATGATCTGTTTGTTTTTTGCTTCCGCTCAGGTTCAGAATGCTGCTCAGGGCCAGCGGTGGAGGATGCCCGTAATTAAATGTTTTAAAATATACGCTGCGAAACCTGATTTCTCCTTTTTCATCCGAAGTATTTCTGGTGCCAACCCTGACCCGAAACTTCGATATATTTCTGTTGACTACGGTGGCCATTACATCCTTGGCTGCAGTATCGATACCGGGATAGCTTGAACCCAGCAGGTTTTTGATATACACCCATCCATTGGGTACGGTAACGTTCAGGTTGCCCCCCGTCATGGTGAAATCATAATAACCGGGGAAAAACTGGATCTGGTCTTCTTCATATAATGTTCCATCATCATAGGAAACGCCATCCACATCAATGCAGGTAACCGGAACAAAATTCTGGTTCACCGGGCTTCCAGTTGCATTTACAAATTCAATCTCTCATTCAACATACCCGTTCGCATTCGGCTGTACATTGATAAATGGCTGTAAAGCTTCATTAAACCCCGTTCCATTATTATCTATTTCTGACAGGGTTACTCCGCCTACTTGTGATATTATCTTGACATTGGCATCAACGCCGGGTTTTGCTGAAGTAAATTTATACACCGCATTATTCTGCAGCGGAGTGCCTGAGATCAACGCAGATCCTGTAAAAGAATAATCCGGTTGTGAGTAGGCAGAAAAGTGAAACAGTAAGGCTAAAAATGAGCACAGGCCCACCTGGGTAATGATGCGTTTCATAAGTACGGCGTTTAGCTTTAACAAGGGTTGAATCGGGTCTCTCTGCGGATAAAGGATTATTGCGACGGAAGAATTATTTTTTTCTCCGGAACAAACCTATTAAAGGGTTTCGGAATTTTGCAATAGTCTTCGTAAAAATCCTATGCATTTTTTTGTTAGGAATTTTACGACTCAGCCGGAATGAACTGATATACAGTTATTGAATTTTTGTACGCCTCAGTTCAAGAAGATTGAGTGCATTGGGTTTAAAGCCTTTTACACGGGGCTGCACCAGGTGCACCACTTCATCGTACCAAAGCGGCACTACCGTTGCATCGTTCATCATAATCTGGTCGGCCTGGCGGTAAAGCTGGTAGCGCATTGAATCGTTGGTTTCTGTAATGGCTTTTTCAAATGCGGCATCAAAAGCCGGGTTCTTGTAGCGGGTGTAGTTGGGGGGCGCCGGGTTTTTTGAATAAAACACCGATAAATAATTCTCCGCATCCGGGTAATCTGCAATCCAGCTGCCCCGGAAGAAAGCTGCTGTGGAAGAAGATGTCATGGTAAGCAGCAGGGATTTCTGCACTACTTCCACCTGTACCGGTATACCGGATTCATCCAGTTGCTTGGCAATAAAGTTGGCCATGTCGGCATAAATAGCAACCGTTAATAATTTGATGGCGGGCAAACCCCTGCCGTCCGGAAATCCGGCTGCTGCCAATAATTTTTTAGTGATAGCCGGATTATAATGATACCCCTTCACTATTGAAGAATCAAATGAGGGAAGGCCCAAAGGCACAAATCCCGACTCGGCCGGTGTGCCCAATGAGTTCCTCAGGTACAATATCATTTTCCTTCTGTCAAAACCATAGTTGATGGCCTGCCTGATCTGCCGGATGCGCAAGGGTGAATTTTTTACAAGAGGATTGGCGGTATCCACCAGAATACCGAGGTATTCAATATTCAGGTAGGGGCTTGTGTTCAGCACAATCTTGCCTTCCCACTCTTTCCGGAGTGTGCCTTTTTTTGTCAGCACTTCGTCTTTAAAAGAAGCTTCAATGTCATTAATGAATTCCAGTTCCTTTTGCCGGAACAGCAAAAACTCCGTGGCCTTGCTGTCATAAAAAGATACATGAATGCCATCCAGGTAAGGCAACGGCTTACCTTCATTGTCTTTTTCAAAATAGTTCGGATTTCTTTTCATTACAAGCGCCTGGCCTTCTTCCCATGCCACAAAACGAAACGGACCGGTACCGACCGGGTGGCGGCGAAAATCAGTTCCATATTTTTCCACAGCCTCCTTTGGAACCACCGAACAATACTGCATGGAAATAATGCCCAGGATGGGGTTGTATGGCCTTAACAATTTTACCTGAAAGGTCGAATCATCAACCGCCCTGAACGGTTGCAGGGTGTCCACTTTGCCATTAAATATCCAGGCGCCGGGGCTGGCGGTATTTTTATCCAATATCCTGTAAAAACTGTACTCCACGTCTTTGGCAACCAATGGTCTTCCTTTGCCCCCCGGAAAAGCAGATCGTCATGAAAAAAAAACGTCGGTTCGCAAGTGGAAAGTAAATTCAGTGCGGTCATCAGAAATATCCCAGCGGCGGGCAAGAGAGGGGATGATCTGCAGGCTGTTGTCAATTTCCACCAGCGTATTGAACAACTGGTGCACCGGCCACATCACGGACTGGCTTTTGGCAAAGGCGGGGTCAAGGGAAGCAATACCGCTGAACTCGTTGTAGTGAAAGATATTCGCTTCATTGCTTTTCCTGCTGTAGCAGCCGGTCATCAGCCAGCAGGCAGCCACTATCCATTTATAGCTGGTACTATATTTCATCTTACTTGCAGGGCTTAAATTTACAGCATCAAAATTGATTGAATTGAAATACGTTAACAGTTTCATTTTTTCTGTGTATACGGGTTTATTGCTGATCGTCTTGATATTTCCCCGCAACTCATGCAGCCAGCCCCTGCACAAAAAGCAAAAATTTAACAGGCAGGATACATTAAGGGGCAGCATAACCCCGGAAAGAGCCTGGTGGAATGTGGTGCATTATAATTTGCAGGTTGTACCCGATTACACAGCAAAAACAATCAAAGGCTGGAACCAGATAGGTTTTGATGTAAACAGTGATGGAAAGAATAAGAGAATGCAAATAGACCTGCAGCAGCCAATGAAAATTGACAGTATTATTTTTAATAAGAAAAAAATAAAAACTTTTAAGCGGAGCGGCAATGTGTACATCATTGATTTTGGCAGTTACCATTTTGTTTCTGCCAAAACAGCGCTTAGCCGCCGCCACCCGGTAACCCTGTACAGCATTTACATTTATTTCAGCGGCAGGCCCCGTGAAGCTGTTAACCCGCCATGGGATGGAGGCTGGATCTGGGGAAAAGATGCCAAGGGACGGCCGTGGATGACAGCAGCCTGCCAGGGTCTTGGCGCCAGTGTGTGGTACCCCTGTAAGGATCATCAGAGCGATGAACCCGACCAGGGAGCATTGATACAGGTAAAAGTGCCGGATACGTTAGTAGCAGCAGCCAACGGAAGATTGTATTCGAAAGAGGATCAGAAAGATGGTACCCTGCTCTGGACCTGGCAGGTAAAAAACCCTATCAACAACTACAATATCGTTCCTTATATCGGTAAGTATGTTCACTTTTCTGATAACTACATTGGTGAAACAGAAAAAAATCTCTCACTGGATTACTGGGTGCTTGACTACAATCTTGAAAAAGCCAAAAAGCAATTTGGGCGGGATGTAAAACCCATGCTGAAAGCATTTGAATACTGGTTGGGCACCTATCCTTTTTATGAAGATGGTTTTAAACTGGTGGAATCACCGCATTTGGGTATGGAACATCAGAGCGCCATTGCATACGGTAACCATTATATGAACGGATACCTGGGCAGTGATCTTTCCGGCAGCGGCTGGGGTATGAAGTGGGATTATATTATTGTACATGAAGCCGGGCATGAATGGTTTGGCAATAATATTACCACTAACGATATTGCCGATATGTGGGTGCATGAAGGGTTTACCATGTATTCCGAAGCATTGTTTATTGAATATCACTGGGGTAAAAAAGCTGCAGATGAATATGTGCAGGGCATCCGGCTGAAAATTTTCAATGATAAACCCCTGATTGGCCCTTACGGCATAAACCAGGAAGGAAGCAACGATATGTATAATAAAGGCGCCAACCTGCTGCATACAATCAGGCAGGTGATAAATAATGACTCTATATTCAGACAGATACTGAGAGGGCTGAACAGGGATTTTTATCACCGCACAATAAACTCAAAAGATGTAGAAGCATATTTTTCCAAAGAATCAGGAAAAGATTTATCAAAGATCTTTGACCAGTATTTAAGGACAACAAAAATCCCAGAACTGGAATTAAAAGAAACAAACGGCAGCCTGTCTTATCGCTGGACCAATTGTGTTCCTGGTTTTGCAATGCCTGTTCGCCTTAAGAATGGCGGTCTTTGGTTATATCCGACAGTTGAATGGAAGAAAACGCCATTTACGGATGCCATGAAACAAAAAGCAATGGAAATCGATAAGAATTTTTATGCTACTTTAAAAGCGGGTGGGATATTTGAAAGCATACCACCTCCGACGGGAATGGGGCAATAGCTGATCAATTTCTACTACTTATCTTTACCGGCATGAGCAATATCCGCCGGCAGAGCATCATTTCTTCCATTGTAATTTATATCGGCTTTGCTGTCGGCCTGCTGAACACCTGGTTGTTTACCAAGCAAGGCCTTTTTCTTGATCCGCAGTTCGGGCTGTACAATGCCTTTATCGCCATTGCCATGATGATGATGGCCGTCGCCAATATGGCAATGCCCTCCTATATCTACAAATTTTATCCTTACTATAAAGATCATCTTCCGGCAAAGAAAAACGACCAGCTTACCATTGCCATCGTTACAGGCATAATAGGTTTTATCCTGGTAGTGGCTGCCGGTGTCATATTTAAAGGGCTGGTGGTAAAAAAATACATCACCAATGCGCCTGAGATTGTAACACATTACAACTGGATATTCATCCTCGGGTTTGGCTTTCTTGTTTACACCATACTTGAAGCTTATGCCTGGCAGCTGCATAAATCTGTTTTCACCAATTTTCTGAAAGAAGTAATGTGGCGGTTGTTTACCACAGCCCTGATTGTTTTATTCTGGCTGGGCATCATTGACAATTTTGATCACTTCATTCAGTTATTTTCATTCAGCTATCCTTTCATTGCAGCTGTTCTGCTCCTCTATCTTGGTTTCACCAAAAAAATTCACTTTACTTTCAGCATTAGCAAGGTTACGAGACGGCTGTCAACAAGTATTCTCCGGCTCTGTTCCTTTGTTTATGCCGGTTCACTGATATTCACATTATCCCTTGTTTTTGATTCACTGGTCATCAGCTCCAAACTGGACAATGCTTTGGCGCAGCTCGCTGTTTATTCCGTGGGTCAGAATATCGCTTCCATGATACAGGTACCTCAGCGGGGAATTATTGCCGCATCCATCGCCCATCTTTCACAGGCGTGGAAGGATAAAAATATGGCTTTGATACAGCGGGTTTACCAGCGGTCGTCCATCAACCAGTTGCTGTTCGCCTGCGGTTTTTTGTCCCTAATCATTCTCAGTTTTACAGATGCCGTGGAAACCTTCCGGCTAAAGGGAACTTACCTCGATGCCTATTATGTGGTCATTTTCCTGGGCCTGGCCAAATTGGTGGATATGGGCACCGGGGTAAACGCACAAATCATTGCCACCTCCACCTATTGGCGGTTTGAAATGCTGAGCGGCGTTATCCTGCTGCTGGTGATGCTGCCATTAAGCTATCTTTTTACAGTTGAATTCGGTATTGCGGGAACGGCTGCAGCCCATCTCATTTCCATCACCGTTTATAATATTATTCGCATTATTTTTCTCTGGAAGAAGTTCCGGCTATTCCCGTTTACCATCCAGTCGTTGTATGCCCTTATTTTATCCGTCGCCTGTTTTGCACTATGTTATTTTGCATTCAATACCGTTCCCGGATGGGCAGGAATGTTTTTGCGAAGTATTGTTTTCGCTATACTTTTTGCACTGGGCACAGTGTATTTCAGGCTCTCACCCGATGTGCAGGCAGTGATCACCGCAATAAAAAACAGGCTGGGTTTAAAAAGAAATTAATAGAAGGCAGCAACAATTTGTTTGTTTTCAATCCGCCCGGCGCCAACAAATCGCTGGAGGTAATATTTCTCAAACAGGCTGTTCACCATTACACCTTTGGAGACAGAGGCATGGATGAACCGGTTGTTGCCAAGATAAATACCAACATGCGACACGCCGCGGCCGGTGGTGTTAAAGAAAACCAGGTCGCCTTCCCGCAGTTCTGTTGTGGATATTTTGCGGCTGATGCGGTATTGTTCCCTTGAAACCCGTGGCAACTGCATTCCATAAACAGCGGCAAATACTGCTACCGTAAATCCTGAGCAGTCAACCCCGCTTTTGGTGTTACCGGCCCTGCGGTAGCGGACACCATACCACTCATCTGCTTTTTCAAGCAATTCTTTGCTGGGCAATGATTCCACTTTCGTGTCAAGCAGCACGGCATATTTTAACAGGGTTGGTGACGCCATTTCCACTTCGGCAGTTCTTGCAGCAAGCAACTTTGAAAGCTCCGATGCTTCTTCCTGTGCTGCAGGCATTCCCACAATGTTGGAACCACCGGTGACAGGTATGGTGATGGCGGGCTGTGATTTAAGTTCCGTTTTGTCAATTGCCGCCGGAGCGGTAACCGATATCTGGTCGATAAATTTTGTTCTGAGGATTGGCTCTGTAACAGGGGCCGCCTGCCTGCTGCCTGTAAAGTTCAGCGGTTTAAAGGCAGAACAACTGCTCAAAAAAACTGCAACAACAAAAGCTGGTATTATGCTCTTAACCATTACGTCTTTCTTTTAGGATGATTTCATGGGGCTTTCCGGTAATCCCGCCAGCCGACGGGCAAAAACCAGACCTCCGGCTTTAAAACAGGGAGGCGTGCAAAAATAAGGTCGCAGGATTAAAAAAAACCCGATTTAAGAACTTAATTTCCCTTAGTAATACAGCCAACGGGTTAACCTGCTGTAAGCAAGTGATTTAGAATTCCTAACACCCTGTGCATATTGATTAAAATCAGCCGCTGGGCGGCTGCAATTATTTGGTTATTATTGACCCCATGTTTCTGATCATGCAATCCATCCTCAAATACACCATCATTGTATTTTTTGCCGCATCCTGTCAAAATTCAGGCAGCACTGAGCCTGCCGGACGAGATACACCGGCAGTTAATGTTCAAAAAGATACAGTCATAGTTCCGCAGCCGAAACCCTACTCACAGCTTGAATTCCTGAAAAAAGAAACGGTGGCTGCTGCGCCCGGTACCAAGTCGGTTATTTTTAACTCGGCCGGTTCAAAACTTTATGCTATGAACCTTGAAGGCATGAGTGTGTACGAGTTTGACCAGGCTACCCGAAAGGTGACCCGGGAATTCAAATTCACCCCCACCCGTGGCATGGGTTGGGATTATAACAGAAGCAGGCCCATTGTCTCCTTCCAGGAAAAACCGGTGGAAGCCTGCCTGAGTCACAATGATGAAATACTTTGGATTTCCCTTCACAATGCCGAAGGAATAGTTCCGATCTGGGTAAATGATTTTACAAAAAACAACGGCCCGGCATCTGTTGAGCAAAAAACCAAACCGGTTACGGTGCTTTATCCCGGCACTGCCAAAAGAGATTCCTTCAGGATACCACTGATTGAAACCGGTAAAACTCCGAAAGTAATTTCCAGAACGGCCGACAGCAGGTATCTGCTGGTAAGCAACTGGCACAGCCGCAACAACAGTGTGCTTGAATTGAGCGCAGCTGTTTACCCATATGGGAAAGTCATCAGCACCATACCGGTATCAGCCATTCCGAGAGGGATAGCGGTGGATGACATAAACAACAAATCCTATGTCGCTATCATGGGCGGCTCTACCATTGTAAGAGTAGATAATACCACCTGGAAAGAAGACAGCATCCTGAATGTGTGGAGCAGCCCCCGGCATGTGGTGATGGATACCAGCGGCCATTTATTTGTTTCTTACAACAGTCTTGGCACTATTGCCTGTTTGGAAGCGGGTACGGGCAAAACATTATTCACAGCCAAAACCCATGCACAGCCCCGTACGATTGTACTGTCCAAAAACCACCAATTCATTTTTGTGACATGCTACACCAGCGATTATGTGGATGTGTTTAAAATTAACTCCGGCAACTTTGAGAAAGTGGCATCTTTGCCCTGCGGCGGTCACCCCGTGGGGGTTGATGTTTTTGAGAATGATGATGTGTTGGAAGCCTGGGTGTGCAGTTATAGCAATGGCGCCATAAATATTTACTCTTTCAAAAAGAAATAAAGGATAGTGAGCATGAAGTTCTCGCATTTACATGTACACACCCAGTTCTCCCTGCTTGACGGGGCTGCATCCATACAAAACCTTTATAAGAAAGCCATTCAGGATGAAATGCCGGCCCTTGCCATCAGCGACCATGGCAATATGTTCGGCGTATTTGAATTTGTGGCAGAGGCATACAAGAATAAAGATGAGAACGGCAAAGTGAAAGTGAAACCCGTTGTGGCTTGTGAGTTTTACATTACGGCTGACCGGCATCAAAAAGCTTTTACCAAAGAACAGAAAGACCCCCGCCATCACCAGATTCTTTTGGCAAAAAATGAAGAGGGCTACCGCAACCTGATAAAATTGACTTCGCTGGGTTTTATTGAGGGTATGTACAGCAAATATCCGCGGATTGATAAGGAACTCATACTCCGTTATCACAAAGGGCTTATTGCCACTACCTGCTGTCTTGGCGCTCTGGTACCGCAGGCTATTTTAAAAAAAGGAGAAGAAGAAGGCGAGAATGAATTCAAATGGTGGCTCAATATTTTTCAGCAGGACTATTACGTGGAACTGCAGCGGCATGGCATGCCGGAACAGGATAAAGTGAACGAGGTACTGGTAAAACTGGCCCGTAAGTACAATGTAAAGATCATAGCCAGCAACGACTCCCATTATGTAGAGCAGGATGATTTTAATGCGCATGATATTTTGCTCTGCATCAACACCGGCGAAAAAATATCCACCCCCGCCCTCCGGGAATTTACAGATGATGATGTGCATGTGAAAGACAAACGCTTTGCTTTTCCCAATGACCAGTTTTATTTCAAAACTACCGGCGAAATGAGCAAAGTTTTTTCTGATCTGCCGGAAGCGATTGATAATACCAATGAGATCGTTGATAAAGTTGAACTGCTGAATCTTACCAGGGATATTTTATTGCCCAATTTTCCGGTTGAAAAAAAATTCCAGATTCACACCAAAGAAGAAACAATCGGGAAAAATATAATCAGTCCCGAAGCGCTGAACCAATGGGAATACCTGAAACACATTACATGGGAGGGGGCCCAACAGCGGTACAGTGAACTGACGGATGAAATAAAAGAGCGGATTGAATTTGAGCTGTTCACCATTAAGACAATGGGTTTTGCCGGTTATTTTCTTATCGTAAGCGATTTTATTAAACACGGAAGGGACCGTGGCGTCTTCATCGGACCGGGCCGCGGCTCTGCGGCAGGAAGCGTAGTGGCCTACTGCACCGGCATTACGAATATTGACCCCATCAAATACAATCTGCTGTTTGAAAGGTTCCTGAACCCCGACCGGAAATCAATGCCTGATATTGATACGGATTTTGATGATGAAGGCAGACAGAAAGTGATTGACTATGTGGTGGAGAAGTATGGCAAGAACCAGGTGGCCCAGATCATCACTTATGGTACGATGGCCGCCAAGATGAGCATTAAAGATGTGGCAAGGGTGATGGATTTACCGTTGCCGGAATCAAATGCCCTGGCCAAACTGGTGCCGGAACGTCCGGGTATTGAACTGAAGAGAGTGCTGCATGCCCCTCTTAAAATAAAAGATGGAGAAAAATCGCTGGAAGAAAAAGAAGGGTTGGGCAATGATGATCTGGAAAATGTAAAAAAGCTCCGGGATCTCTATAAACAGGAAACCACCCTTGCCGGAAAAGTATTGCATGAAGCCGAAAGGCTGGAAGGTTCTGTTCGTAATACCGGGATTCATGCAGCAGGCATCATCATCGCCCCTAAAGACCTGACTGAACTGATTCCTGTTGCCATTGCGAAAGATTCGCCTTTGTGGGTTACGCAAATTGAGGGAAATGATATCGAAAGCGCCGGCATCCTAAAAATGGATTTTCTCGGTTTAAAAACACTCACCATCATCAAGAATGCCCTTGCACTTATTAAAGAAAACCACGGTGTCGAAATTGACATTGACAAAATTCCTCTTGACGATAAAAAGACCTTTGAGCTGTACCAGCACGGGGCCACTATCGGCACCTTCCAGTTTGAAAGTCCCGGCATGCAGAAATACCTGCGGGAACTGAAGCCCGATAAATTCGGCGATCTGATTGCAATGAATGCCCTTTACCGCCCCGGTCCGCTGGGTTATATCCCCAATTTTATTGACCGTAAACATGGCCGGGAGTCCATCACCTACGACCTGCCCGAGATGCAGGAATACCTGGAAGAAACCTATGGCATCACGGTGTACCAGGAACAGGTAATGCTGCTGGCGCAAAAGCTGGCCGGTTTCAGCAAAGGTGATGCGGATGTGCTGCGTAAAGCGATGGGCAAAAAACAAAAGTCTGTGCTGGATAAAATGAAGGCACAGTTTATAGAAGGGGCCACCCGGAATTTATTGCCTGCAGAACGGCTTGAAAAAATATGGACCGACTGGGAAGCATTCGCCCAATATGCTTTTAATAAGTCCCACTCTACATGCTATGCCTATGTGGCGTATCAAACCGCTTACCTGAAAGCCCACTATCCGGCTGAATACATGGTCGCTGTGTTAAACAATGCCGGCAGCATTGAAAAGATCACCTTCTTTATGGAAGAATGTAAACGGATGGGCATTAAAGTACTGGGGCCTGACATTAATGAATCACTGAAAGGTTTTGCTGTTAACAATAAAGGTGAAATACGTTTTGGCCTTGGCGGCCTGAAGGGTGTAGGCGAGGCCGCGGTTGAAAGCATCATCACCGATCGGCAGAAGAAAGGCCACTTCATTACTGTGTTTGATTTTATTAAACGGATCAATCACCGCACCGTCAATAAAAAAACACTGGAAAGCCTGGCCTATGCCGGCGCCTTTGATTGCTTTTCTGAATTTCACCGGGCACAATACTTTCAGGTGCCGGAAAGTGAAACAGCCAATGGCCTGGAACGGGTAATGAAATACGGGCAGGTAATTTCAGCACAACATGCCACCATGGCCAACACCTTATTCGGCGACCTGCCTGTTACCATGGAGATACCGCCCCCCCGCCTGCCTGAATGTGAACACTGGCCGCTGACGGTGCAATTGGACCATGAGAAGGAAGTAACCGGGATGTTCCTCAGCGGGCATCCCCTGGATCATTACAAATTTGAGATGCAGCATTACGGGGTGACACCCATAGCCGATTTTAATGAATTCAGGGAGGCAATAAGGATGCATCCCAACCCCGGCAGGCCCTTCCGGCTGATAGGCCTGGTGGCCGAAGCCCAGCACAAGATTGCCCGCAGCGGAAACAAGTATGGCAATTTTGTGATTGAGGATTATTCCGGTAAAACGGATATCATTCTTTTCAGTGAAGATTATCTCAGGCTTTCGCCTTTTTTGCAGCAGGGAAGTACCGTTTTTATTACCGGTTATTTCAAACAACGCTACAACAGGGATGAATTTGAATTTAAAGTAAACACCGTTTCGCTGGCCGAAACTATGAAACGGAATATGACAAGACAGGTAACTATTGAAGCGCATCCCAAGGTTATTACGGAGGATATGGTGAGCTTTATTGAGAAAAACATGAAATATCATCCCGGGAAAGCCTCTTTTAAATTTACTTTGACAGAACCAAGGAATAAGATGAAGATCAGCCTGATTACCCTGAACAATGGTTTTGAAATGAATGAAGAAATGATCCATTTCCTGGAAGAAAGACCTGAACTGGAAGTACAGGTGTTAACGGTTTGATAAGGAGCAGCCGTTTGAGCAGTTTTGTAAGCTGGCTGACCCTGATTCATGTCAATTTTTACACAACTTTACGCCAGTTTCGCATGTTATGGCTGATGGATGTAAATTTGCATCCCTTCTGGAAATAATGAAGGGATTCAGTAAAAATTAAAACATACAAAATGGCAAGAGAATTCACAGATGCAAACTTTAAATCCGATGTACTCTCATCAGATAAACTGACCGTGGTTGATTTCTGGGCTGAGTGGTGCGGACCCTGCCGGGCCATCGGGCCGGTAATTGAAGAACTGAGCAAGGAGTATGATGGCAAGATAAATGTGGGCAAGCTCAATGTGGACCATAACCCTGAAGTATCCATGAACTATGGCATCACTTCCATTCCGGCTATCCTGTTCATCAAAGGCGGGCAGGTGGTTGATAAATTAGTAGGCGCCCAGCCCAAATCAAACTTTGTAAAAAAGATTGAGGCGCACCTGTAAGAAGTTAAAATTTCAAAAAAGCAAATCCCAAATTCCGGAAGGAGTTTGGGATTTCCTTTACCAAATATTGTTAGTAATTAATGCTTCACCTCCATCTTCTCATTCGGGTTATGTTTATGCCTGAATAAAACGGTAAAAAACAAAGCAACTACAGCAGCATAGATTGCAAAAGCCAGCCAGATACCAGGCCAGTCTTTGTCCCCTTTGGGCGAAGTGTAATAAGCATCAATGATGTACCCGCTTATCTTGCTTCCCAGGAAAGCGCCTACCCCGTTTGTCATCATCATAAATAACCCCTGGGCGCTGGCCCTGATTTTGGAATCGGTTGTTGTTTCCACAAACAAAGAGCCCGAGATATTAAAGAAATCAAAAGCCATCCCGTATACAATGCAGGACAAAATAATCATCCACAGGTTACCGGCGGGATCGCCGTAGGCAAACAGGCCAAAACGCAACACCCAGGCAATCATGGAAAAGAGCATGACTTTTTTAATACCAAATTTCTTCAGGAAAAAAGGTATGGTTAAAATGAAGACGGTTTCTGAAATCTGTGAAATAGTAATAATAACCGTTGAGTATTTTACAACAAGTGAATTGGCGTACTCCGGCACCTTTTTAAAATCATCCAGGAAAGAATCGCCATACATGTTGGTCAGTTGCAGTGCTGCCCCCAGAAACATGGAAAATATGAAGAACAATGCCATTTTATAATTGGCAAACAGCTTAAAGGCATTTAGCCCCAGTTGTTCAATAACCGATGCATTTTTGTCAATGGATTTTTGCGGCGGGCATTTGGGAAGCGTAAAGGCATAGATGCCTAAGGCAATCGCTACAGCGCCCCCGATTAAAAACTGGCTGGCATTCGCCTTGCTTCCGGAAAGATTGGTGGTCCAGGCCGCAACAATAAAACCAATGGTTCCCCAAACCCTGATTGGCGGAAATACTTTTACCACATCATAATTATTTCTTTTTAGGATTGTATATGAAATGGAATTTGAAAGAGAAATGGTGGGCATGTAACAAATCATGGCAGCGAAAATGACATAGTATAAGGTATCGGGGTCATTTACTTTGGGCACATAAAATAAAACCGCACCGTAAATTATATGCAGCAAGCCATAGAGCCGTTCAGCGTTCATCCAGCGGTCAGCAATAATTCCCGTAAGCGCAGGCATGAACAAAGAAGAAAGGGCCAGCGTGGAAAAGATGGCCCCAAACTGGGCACCCGTCCATCCTTTTGCATTAAAACAATAGGTACCGATTGTAAGAAGCCATGCCCCCCAAACAAAGAACTGGAAAAAACTGAGGATCGTCAGCCTTAGCTTTAAATTCATAATACCCGTTTTGGTTTTTGTTAAGAATAAAAGGGAAGATAAGGATTTTTGTCCCGATAGATTAGGGCCCTGTACCTTTGCTGTGGATAATTGATGCAGCATGATAACAGCTACCGATATTTCCTCAGATCTGAAGCAAATTGCCGCTAAAGTAAAATCCGGTCAGCGCATAACCGATGAAGAATGCCTTCTGCTGTTTGAAAAAGGCAGCCTGGGTTTTGCAGGCAGTCTTGCCAACTACATAAAAGAAAAACTGCACGGCAACAAAGTCTTCTTTAACCGCAATTTTCATATTGAGCCTACCAATGTATGTGTGTTCAGCTGCAACTTCTGCAGCTATAGCCGCCTGTATGCCAAAAGGGAAGAAGGCTGGGAACTCAGCATTGACCAGATGCTTGACATGGTAAAGAAATATGACGGCAAACCCATCACCGAAGTTCATATCGTTGGTGGTGTGCATCCCAAGATGGACCTCCAGTTCTTTGCAGACTTATTAAAAGCTATCAAAGCCCACAGACCTGAGTTGCATATCAAGGCATTTACGGCTGTGGAGTATGATTATATGTTCCGCAAGGCAAAGATGAGTGCAGAAGAGGGATTGAAGTTTTTAATTGAGGCCGGTCTTGATTCCATTCCCGGGGGTGGCGCCGAAATTTTTCATCCTGATATAAGAGAACAGATATGCGCTGACAAAGCAGATGCGGATGGCTGGTTGCTGATACATGAAACAGCGCATAAACTGGGCCTGCACTCCAATGCCACCATGCTTTACGGCCATATTGAGAAATACGAACACCGCATTGATCACATGAGAAGGCTGCGGGAACTGCAGGACAGATCCAGGCTTTCGCCGGGACAAGCCGGCTTCAACACCTTTATACCGCTCAAATTCCGCAACAAGGATAATGACATGAGCCATGTGCCTGAGAGCACCCATATTGAAGACATGAAGATGTACGCCATTGCCCGCATCTATCTTGATAACTTCCCCCATCTGAAAGCCTACTGGCCCATGCTGGGGCGGCAGAATGCGCAACTGGCACTCTCTTTCGGCGTAGATGATATTGATGGAACCATTGATGATACCACAAAAATCTATAGCATGGCCGGCTCTGAAGAACAAAACCCGA
>VGGV01000016.1 GCA_016868455.1 Bacteroidota bacterium | reverse complement strand
ATATGAACACAGTAGGTCAACATGGGACGGAAGATGTAATCAGGAAATATGTGGAAAGTCAAGGTAGGGTAAACGAATATGAAAAGGTATATTCAAAACAGTTGAGACTGTTCTAAGATACCCAGAGGGCTTGCCCCTGGGAGCTTCATTGTGGACACATTTCCGTATCAGCAGAAGATACATTTGAAACTGCAGGTGGGTAAGTTTGTGGTTACTTCGATGGGCTTGATTATACGGAAAAACCAGGGTTAATTCTGGTCTTAAAGTCCTCTTTCCAGGCTTGTTGTATTCCTTTTCCACATTTAAAAAATCTTCTTTTTTGTAATTGGCTGTTTACCCTCTCACCCTTACCTTTGCGGCCTGAAAAAAGAAGACCGAGGTCAGAGGTATGAGGCCGGAAAAGCCGTTCTCAAAAACACCCCTCAGACTTCAGACTTCAGACCTCATACTTCAAAATCTTAATATGGCTAACACCGGTAAAGTAAAACAGGTCATCGGAGCGGTAATAGACGTTCAGTTTGACGGCAAACTCCCCGAAATCTATAACTCACTGGAATTGAAAAGAGAAAATGGCGATACGCTGGTACTGGAAGTACAGCAGCACCTCGGTGAAGACAGCGTAAGAACCATCGCCATGGATGGCACCGAAGGTATTGTACGGGGCACCCCCGTAGTGGATACCGGCAAACCGATAGCCATGCCTACCGGCGAAGCCATTAAGGGAAGGCTGTTTAATGTAACCGGCGATCCCATTGACGGATTACCCGCTGTGAGCAAAGAGGGCGGACGTCCTATCCACAATATGCCCCCCACTTTTGAAAACCTGAGTACGGCTGCCGAGGTACTCTTTACAGGAATCAAGGTAATTGACCTGATTGAACCTTATGCAAAAGGGGGTAAGATTGGTTTGTTCGGTGGCGCCGGTGTGGGTAAAACAGTATTGATACAGGAACTGATCAACAATATCGCCAAAGTTTATTCCGGGTTATCGGTTTTTGCCGGTGTGGGTGAAAGAACCCGTGAAGGAAATGATCTGATGAGGGAAATGATTGAGGCAGGCATTATGAAATACGGAGATGCATTTAAACATAGCATGGAACAGGGGGGCTGGGACCTGAGCAAAGTGGACATGAAGGAACTTTCTGATTCCAAAGCAACTTTCGTATTCGGACAGATGAACGAACCCCCAGGCGCCCGTGCAAGGGTGGCATTGTCTGGTTTGACCATTGCAGAATATTATCGTGATGGTGACGGGCAAGGCAAGGGTCGTGACATTTTGTTCTTCGTTGATAATATCTTCCGTTTTACACAAGCAGGTTCTGAGGTATCAGCCCTGCTGGGCCGTATGCCTTCAGCCGTGGGTTACCAGCCTACGCTGGCTACCGAGATGGGCATCATGCAGGAGCGCATCACTTCTACCAAAAATGGTTCTATCACATCGGTACAGGCCGTGTACGTACCTGCGGATGACCTGACAGACCCGGCGCCTGCCACTACATTTGCCCACCTGGATGCCACAACCGTATTGTCAAGAAAGATTGCCGACCTTGGTATCTATCCTGCAGTTGACCCGCTGGATTCTACTTCCAGGATACTGTCTCCCCTTGTTGTAGGCGAAGCTCATTATAACTGCGCCAACCGGGTGAAACTGATGCTGCAGCGATATAAAGAACTCCAGGATATTATCGCTATTCTTGGTATGGACGAACTGAGTGAGGAAGATAAACTTGTTGTAAGCCGTGCCAGAAGAATACAGCGTTTCCTTTCTCAGCCTTTACATGTAGCCGAAGCATTTACCGGACTGAAAGGGGTGCTTGTTCCGATTGAAGAAACCATCCGCGGCTTCAATATGATCATGGATGGTGAAGTGGATGAATATCCCGAAGCGGCCTTTAACCTGGTAGGTACGATTGATGATGCAATTGAGAAAGGCAAAAAACTGCTGGCAGCTGCTCAAGGATAATTAGCTAATGTGTTAACCTGCTAATTTATTTTTAATAGCAAATCAGCGTAGTATCACATTATCACATTGATTTTATGAACTTAGAAATATTAACCCCTGAAGAAAAACTCTACAGCGGCGATGTGTACGGCGTGCAAATGCCGGGCATTAGCGGTTCTTTTGAAGTGCTCGAAAAACATGCCCCGCTGGTAAGTGCCCTAAAAGCCGGTAAGCTGAAAGTTTTGAAAGACAAGCAAAATCATTTTGTCCATTTTGAAATTCAGGGCGGGTTTGTAGAAGTGCTGAACAATAAAGTAACGGTGCTGGTGGAAGGCGCCACAGCAATAGATTAGGACGGAGAACCTGATCCGTAGGTGAAAACAGCTGGTAAACCCTTTTCATTGAAAAGGGGTTCTTATTTTAATTCTTTTGCAGTCTTTTTTGTAATTCTTTTTCCGCCCAAGTAAATACTTTTCTCATCATGTCGGTTTTTCTCAACTCATATTTTGCCCTTATCTGTTCTTCTTCGTTGGCCACCATCAGAAACATTAAATCAATAACCCGTGCTGAAATAAAATCCGTAAGATTGTTCTCCAGCGGTTTGTTTATAAAGGGTATGCTGTTGTAAATTTTAGTGATGCCGCTCCATTCTTTATCGGCGCCTTCTATTTTAATGGTACTGTCCACAATGGGCCTAAAAGCCGTCATCAGCCCTGGCTTCATTTCCTGTTTAAAATAATCCGTTGCGGCATGGGGGTTATCCGTCACCAGTATTTTGGCGGCATCCTTAATGCTCATATTTTTTAGCGCATCAAAAAAAAGCGGTTTTGCTGCCTTGACTGCTGAAGACATAGCCCGGGTGAATTTTCCTGTTACCTGGTTAACCGTTTTGTCAAAGCCAAGGTCCCGCAGGGTATTTTCTATCTTTTCGGCTTCGCCAGGAAAAACAAACCGGACCAGCGGATTGCCTTCGGGGCTGGCAAAGGCATCGAGGCTTTTAAACAGTCCCTGTGACAGGGCATCCTTCAAACCCATGATCATTTCCAGTTCGGTGGGAACCAGCCCCAGTTTTTTCATGGTGCTGCAGCCGGGTGACAGAAGCAGGATGCAGGCTGTTGTTACAATGCAGATTGTTCGTTTCATTTCTTTGTATTGACCCGGACAGATGTGATGGATAAAAGATTGGTTGCTTAATTGAGTAGCGGGTCAATCGGGAAATTCACCATCATTTCATAATCCCCGCCAAGATGCTTCAGCGAATCTTTCCATATTTCCCGGTGATCGGTATGAAAAACCAGTTTACGGGTTGCTTTTACCGTTAACCAGGTTTTTTCGTTCATTTCATCATTCAGCTGCCCGCTGTCCCAGCCGGAATAGCCAATGTAAAAACGGATTTTGCCGGTGTCTATATCTTCATTCTTTATAAGGTTGATCAGGGAATCAAAATCGCCTCCCCAGTACACACCTTTCAGCACTTCCTGACCACCGGGTATTTCATCTGGAAACTGGTGAAGGAAATGAAGTGTATCCAATTGCACCGGGCCGCCATAATAAACCGGCAGTTTATGGCCTTCCAGTTCGGGTACCAGTTCATCCAGTGTGTTTTCATACTGTCGGTTGAGCACAAAACCAAAGCTTCCTTCCTCCTTATGTTCGCATAAAAAAACAACCGTCCTCAGAAAGTTGGGATCTTTCAAAAAGGGGTCGGCGATCAATAATATACCCGGGGCCGGTTCAATCATGCTTCAATATAAAATCTTTTTTGAAAATCAGCACAGGTTGTTGAACCAGCGATACAGGCTGAGAACACCGGGGAGCTAAAAGCCCATTAAAAAAAACGGCATACCCGCTTCGGGGTACAGCAATCAGCCGGGGAAATGTATTTTTGCGGGGTTGGCCCTGCTGGTCAAAAGCAATTATCTTGGGCGCTGTTAATACCTGGTTTTGAAACGGATATTTACCATAATTACTTTGCTCATCAGCCTGTCGCTGGTAGGGGTGATCATTAACCAAAGTTCAGCCCTGAAGAATATGATTTCCCTGAAAAGGGAGCAGATCAAGCACAATGTGAACCTGAGCACCCAGATGGTGGGGCAGGAGCTGTCACATGACAAGGGAAGTAATTTAATGAACAACAGTAAAAGGGGCCTGATTCTGCCCGATGATTTTTCAATTGATCTTTTTAAACCCGTAACTGTTGCCAGCCGGTTTGATGTGGAAACCATCCGCCAGAAAATTCAGGCCGCATTTAAGAAAAACAATCTTGAAAATGTAGATTTTGAATTTGGCATTGCTTCTTTTGACAGGACCGGTAACCCGGTTTTTGAAAAAGCGTCACCGGGTTTTGTGGCTGCTTTTGAAGATACACTGAATAACTACTCGGCCAACTGCGGGCTGGAGGCGCTGAGCGGTACGGCAGGTGAAAATCTGAGTGTAAATGAAATGCTTTTTGTGGTGGTACCCAATATCAGGCAGCTGGCTTTAAAGTCGTTGTTTTGGAGAATTGCAATTTCCATCCTGTTCACACTTATTATTGTGGCTGCTTTTTATGTAACCGTCCGCACCATGCTGAGGCAGAAGAAACTGGCCGAAATAAAGAATGACTTTATTAATAATATGACGCATGAATTTAAGACCCCGATTGCCACCATTTCGCTGGCAGTAGATGCCATGCGCAATGAAAAAGTAGTGCAGAACCGGGATAAACTCGGTTATTTCAGCGCTATTATTAAGGAAGAAAACCAGCGGATGAACCGGCAGGTAGAGACCATTTTAAAAGCATCGCAACTGGAAAAACAGGAAGTGGACCTGAACCTGAAACCGGTACATGTACATGATGTGATAAAAGATGTGGTGGACAATTTCACCTTACAGTTACAGGAAAAACAGGGCAAGGTTGAAATGCAGTTAAATGCTCAAACAGATCTTATTAATGCAGATGAAGTTCATTTGAATAACCTGGTGAATAACCTGGTGGACAACGCAGTGAAGTATGCCAGGGAAAACACCCCACCGCTGATAAAACTTTCCACCCAATCCAACGATAAACATTTTATCATGAAGATTGAGGATAATGGAATTGGCATGAACAGGGATACGGTAAAAAGGATTTTTGAAAAATTTTACCGGGCACACACCGGCAATGTGCATAATGTAAAAGGTTTTGGACTTGGCTTAAGTTATGTAAAAACCATGGTGGAAGCGCATGATGGTGATATAAAAGCGGAAAGTACCTTAGGCAAGGGCAGCACCTTTACTGTTGACCTGCCGCTGATACGAAATTAACCGGTACTCCTCCAAAGTAAACTCCCGTCTCCATAGCTCAGGAACCGGAAATCGTTTTGCAGTGCATAGTCGTATACTTTTTTCCAGCCAGCCTGTCCGGTAGGCAGGTTTTCACCAATAAATGATGCTATCAGTAACAACAAAGTGGATTGCGGCTGATGAAAATTGGTGATAAGGCCTTTTACAATTTTAAAAGAGTAACCCGGTGCTATCAGTATTTGTGTTTTTGCAACAAGCCGCTCCAAATTGTTTTCTGCCATTCGTTCAAGCAATGCCTGCAAGGCGTCTTTAACTGAAATGTTTCCTTTGTTTAAATCATATACATCCCATTGTGAAAGATATATTGACTCCTGACTATCGGCAGATGACTCCAGACTTTTTACCCCCATCCAGTATAAACTTTCTATCGTTCTCAGAGAAGTGGTGCCGACAGCAATAATGTCGCGGTCAAGACTGTTCAAGATCGTTTCGATTGAAGAACGGCGCACATCTATCCATTCAGCATGCATTTCATGTTCAGCCATGGTTTCGTTTTTCACGGGCTTAAAAGTACCGGCTCCCACATGCAGGGTGACAAATTCAGTTTTGATTTTTCTTGATTTCAGGGCATTAAAAATCTTTTCTGTAAAGTGAAGACCAGCCGTGGGGGCCGCCACCGATCCTTCAAAATGGGCATACACGGTCTGGTATCTCTCCCTGTCGGACTCCTCAACAGCTCTTCTGATGTACGGGGGAAGCGGCACTGCTCCGGCGTAATGAAGTATTTCTGCAAAGCTTAAATGAACGGGATGCCAGGATAGTTCTATGATAAATGAGTCCTGCTTCTTTTCAACATACTTTCCCTGCAATACAATTTCATATCCTTCCTGTGTGATCCTTTTTTCCAGCACCTGGCCGTGTTTCCATTTGGAAGCGCCGCCTACCAGGCAATGCCACCATACTTTTTCTTCCTTGCCTGCCGGCAGGCAGGTCTGCAGCATAGCCGTGGTGATGTCGGGATATTGCTCATGCGGCTCCAGGCAAAAAATCTCAATTACGCCTCCGGTGGGTTTTTGAAAGAGCAGCCTTGCTTCCACAACCTTTGTATCATTAAAAACAAGAAGGGAATTTTCAGGAATATAATTGCTGATATTTCTGTAAAGGTCTTCGGTTATCAGGCCCTCTTTGTAAATAAGGAGTTTGGAAGCATCTCTTTCAGCCAGCGGATATCCGGCGATGCGTTGTTCCGGGAGGGAGTAAGTAAAGTCCCGGATAGATATATTTCTGGGGTCTTTCATAACACAACCAACTGTTGTATTCATCAGGCTTCAAATATACTACCGTTTTGCGAGTGGTACTATGAGTTTCAAACCGCTCCAAATCTCACTCACCGCACAAACCTTTACATCCACCAGGTCATTCTTCAGCGCATAATTGCGGATAACATCCTCAGTCACATCTGTAGGAATTTTGGCTGACTTCTTATACCAGGACACCCAGATAGTAATAGAGGTATTCTTTTTTATAAGAGCTTTCAGCTTCTTCATCTCATCTTCAAACTCTTTCAAAGAGTTTACAAAAAGGTGCACAAGATCAGGGACATCATTCTTGCTGCACAACGGGTTGCTGATATTTACTTCCAGTAAATCATAATAATCAAGCGGCTGATTTATCAGCAACACTTTTATCTCCGGTTTAATGCCGAGTTTTTTTAAAAGAGGAGTGCCCGAATATCCGGCAGTAGCCATTGGAAAATACTTTCAGCTAAGTAAGAGTTCTTTTCCGACATCAGACGCCAGCATTCATGGCTGATCTCTCTCAATCCACAGCTTTTCCACTGTAATCCACAACCAACCCACAGCAGTTTTTAAAAGAAATTCCAGCCATCCGCCGAAAGCCTTGTCCAAAGAGGATTTCGGAGTAAAAAGAAGTGGGGAAAAAAGAAAATCAGAAAAATTTGGTAGTTAAGTGGGAAAAAGTGTTATTTTGTGTCAATTATTTCAAAATTGACTCAATCCACTGATAATGACAGGCTTTCTCGGAGAATTCGAGGCTACCTTGGACGCCAAGGGTCGGTTCCTCCTCCCGGCGGGATTCAAAAAGCAATTGCCGGACGGAGAAGCCGGCCGCTTTGTTATCAACAGGGGATTTGAAAAATGCCTTGCCCTTTATCCCATGAAAACATGGGAACCGCTCTTTGCAAAAATCAATGGTCTGAACGAATTCGACCCGAAACAACGGGAATTCAGAAGGGCTTTTTTAAACGGGGCCACTTATGTGGAGCCCGACACAGCAGGCCGGATACTGTTGCCACCGAGCCTGAAAGCGTATGCGGAATTGCAGAAAGATATTGTGCTGATGGCAACAGGAGATAAACTGGAAATCTGGGATAGTAATAAGTACAAACAGTTCTTTGATTCAATTTCTTCGGATGCATTAAGTGATTTGGGAAAGGATGTGTTGGGTAGAAAGGGAGAAAGTTAATTAGTAAATAGTTAATTAGGTATTGGGATGAAAAAACCAAAGAGCAAAAAGAAACCAAAAGCACAAGAACCTAATAACCTAATTAAGCAAATACCCAATCCCTACCATACATCAGTTCTGCTTGAGGAAACAATAACGGCACTGAATATAAAGCCCGATGGTATCTATGTTGACTGCACCTTCGGTGGCGGCGGGCATTCCAGGGCCATTTTGGAAAAACTGAGCACAGAGGGAAGATTGATCGCCTTTGACCAGGATGCGGATGCCAAAAAAAACCTGCCTACCGGAAAGGCAGGCCTGCCTGATGATGAAAGAGTGACTTTTATTCCGCAAAACTTTCGCTATCTGCAGCGTTTTCTCCGCCTGAATAACATCACTGCTGTTGACGGCATCATGGCGGACCTCGGGGTAAGCAGTCATCAGTTTGATGAAGCGGAAAGAGGGTTCTCCACCCGTTTCAATGCTGAAATGGATATGCGGATGGACCAGCGGCAATCCCTGACAGCCTTTGATGTGGTGAATACATACACCGAACAGCGATTGCACAAACTCTTTGAGCAGTACGGCGAAGTGACCAATGCCAAAACCCTGGCTAAAAAGATTGCTGAGGTAAGGCAAACGACATCACTTAAAACGATTGAAGGCTTCAAAAATGCCATCCGGGAAACAGTGAAAGGAAACCCCAAAAAGTACTTTGCCCAGGTTTTCCAGGCGTTGCGTATTGAAGTGAATGATGAATTAGGCGCATTGAAAGAGATGCTACAGCAAGTCCCATCCTTGTTAAAACCGGGTGGCAGAGCGGCCATCATTACGTTTCATTCCCTTGAAGACAGACTGGTAAAGAATTTTTTTCGCCGCGGTTCATTGGAAGAGCCGGATGAAAATCCGTTTATCAATACAGAACAGGTGAATGAACTAAAAATAATTACAAGAAAACCTGTGTTGCCTTCTGAAAAGGAAATGAAGCAAAATCCAAGATCAGGAAGTGCAAAACTAAGGGTGGCGGAAAAGGTGATGATGGTATAACAATGAATTAAGAGCAGTAAATATAGAGGGTATAAAAACGGAAAATCTATATCCCTTGATTTAACCAAAGGCCTTTGCATTGTGTGCGGGGCAAAATGAAAAACCACCAAAGACCAATTATGCAGGAACAACTCATTCCAAAAGAAAAAAAACAGGTAATAGATACAGCGGTAACCGGGACGGTGCGAAGAAACCCGGCAGCCACCGGGTGGAAACGCTGGCTGAATTACCATTCGGTGGTAAAGCAGGTGCCGTTCTTTTTGTTTCTGGCATTGCTGGCAGTGATTTATATCTACAATGGCCACTATGCGGATAAAACCATCCGCAACATCAATCGCACCGGTAAAGAAGTAAAGGAACTGCAATACGAATACATTGATGTGAAGAGCAAAGTGATGGGAAAAAGCAAGCAAAGTGAACTGGTGAAGGCAGTGGAGCCGCTCGGGTTGAAAGAGCTGACCGGCTCACCGGCTGTATTAAAAAATACCGCGGCTCCTGATTAATCAGCGGCAACCTCCTTCGCTCCTGTTTGTGAGGGATTATGGAGGGTAAAACAACTAAAAAAAATTTGCCGGTACCAGGGACGGGTGCAGGCAGATGAAATTGAACATTGGACGTTAAGAAAGACATATTGTGGAGGGTGTACATCAGCTTTCTCGGCATCACTGTGCTGAGCCTGGTTGTACTCGGCAGGGCTTTCTACATACAGCGTTTCCAGGGCAGCCACTGGCGCAGTATGAGCGACAGCCTCCACCGGCGGTTTGTCCCCCTTACTGCCGAAAGAGGAACCATCTATAGTGAGGATGGCCAGATGCTCAGCACTTCTATTCCCACTTTCGATATTTATATGGACTTTAATGCAGATGGCCTGCGGGAGAAAAAAGGAAAACGCTTCTACGAGCACATTGATTCTTTTGCCCTTGCATTGTCCCATTATTTCGGCGATAAGAAAGCCTCCCAATATAAAAAGGAACTCACCCTTGCTTTTCATAAGGGCGACCGCTACTACCCGCTGAAAAAGAAACTGAGTTTTGAAGATTATAAAGCTTTCAGAGAGTTTCCGCTGGTACGGCTGGGGCGTAACAAAAGCGGTGTGATTACGGAAGTGAACAGCAAAAGGCTGCTTCCGTTTGGTTTGCTGGCCAACAGAACCATCGGTCTTTCCCGGGAACATATTGCCAGTAACGGGAAAGCAAAAAAGCAAAATGTTGGTCTTGAAAGAAGTTATGATTCATTGCTCAGCGGCCGTGACGGGCAGCGCCTTGTAAGGTACATAGCAGGACAAACAGCCATACCGGTGGAAGGGACACAAACTGACCCCGTAAACGGAAAAGATATTTACACCACTATTGATGTAAACATCCAGGATATTACAGAAACGGCCCTGCTGCGCATGATGCAGCAATGCGAGGGCCCTTATGGAACCGCCATTGTAATGGAATCTTCAACCGGCAAGATCAAGGCCATAGCAAACCTGGGAAGGCAAAAAGACGGCTCTTACCAGGAGGATGATAACTACGCATTACGGGCGACTGAACCGGGCTCCACCATCAAACTGGCAACCTTATTATCTGTTTTGGAAAAGGGTGCCAGTAACATTGATGACAGGGTGGAGGTTGGAAGTGCGGGAAGGGCCCAGGTGGGAAGTAAAATAGTAACGGATGCAGAAAGATCGCCGTGGCCGGTGCTTACCGTTAAGGAATGTTTTGCTCACAGCTCCAATGTGGGTATGAGCAAACTGGCCTATAAGGCATTTGCAAAACGTCCGGCCGAACTGAAAGAATACCTGCACAGGTTTCACTTAGATGTCAGGTCACCTGTTGATCTTTCTGATGTTCCAAAACCTTCTATGGCCCCATTAGATCAAAAGGGGAGTGCCGAGGGCAATATGCTGTGGATGAGTTTTGGTTACGGCCTGCAGGTGAGTCCCCTTCATACACTTACATTATATAATGCTGTTGCCAATAACGGAATGATGATGAAACCTTACCTGGTAAACAGTCTGCATGAAAATGGAATTCTTATCAGGGAGTTTAAACCAGTTGTAATTGAAGAAAGCATTTGCAGGCCGGAAGTGATAAAGGCTGCAAGAAGCGCCATGGAAGCAACTGTGATTGAAGGAACAGCCACCAGGGCATTTAAGGGAGTTCCTTTTTCTTTAGCAGGTAAAACCGGCACGGCCCATGTATCTGATGGCGCCATCAAATATGCCCACGGGGTTTATCAGGCCACCTTCGTCGGATATTTCCCTGCTGATAGGCCGCAGTTCACCTGCATTGTGGTGATACGCACCAAACCGCATGCCGCTTCGCATTACGGCGGAACGCTGGCTGCCCCGGTATTCAGGGAGATAGCAACAAAGTTGTATGCCATGTATGTGGAAACAACAACCCCATCTCAATATGCAGCAGTAAAAGACAGCGCTGCTTATTTCTATGCAGGCGCTTCAAAGGATATCAGAAATGTACTGGCCACATTGGGCATAGGCTATTCTGACTCTGCTGTACAGCAGGAATGGAGTATGGTTTATGCAAGCAACTACCAGCCGGTTATAAAACCTGTAACCGTTCGTAAAATGATAATGCCGAATGTTAGGGGTATGGGTTTTAAAGATGCCTTATACCTGTTGGAAAATATGGGAGTAAAAGTATCGGTGAGGGGAAAAGGCAAAGTGGCTACACAGTCTGTTTCGCCGGGTACACCATTGGCAAAGGGAATCACAGTGTTTCTTGAATTGAGCTAAAAAAGTAAAGCAAAAGTGCTGTTACAGGATGCATTATACGGGGTGGCAATCAGGTCGGTAGCGGGAAATACATCAGTGAAAGTGAGCGACATACAGATTGATTCAAGAAAAGTAAGAAAAGGAACAGTCTTTATTGCTGTAAAAGGTGCAGCTGCTGACGGCCACCAGTTCATTGATAAAGCAATTGAAAACGGGGCAGCTGTAATTGTATGTGAAGAGATGCCTGCAGTGGTAAAAGAAGATGTGGTATATGTAAAGGTTGAAAACAGCGCCGCCGCGGCCGGGCAGATGGCGCACAATTTTTTTGAAAAACCTTCTGAAAAGATTACGCTGATAGGTGTAACCGGCACCAACGGAAAAACAACAATAGCAACATTATTATACAAGCTCTTTACAAGATTGGGATATACCTGCGGGCTGATAAGTACCGTACAGAATATGATCGGCGCTGAAGTGGTTCCTGCCACGCATACCACACCCGATGCAGTGAGTCTGAACCAACTGCTGAAGCAAATGTCAGATGCCGGATGCAGCCATGTGTTTATGGAAACCAGTTCGCATGCATTGCACCAGCACCGGATAACCGGTTTGCAGTACAGTGGGGCGATATTCAGCAATATCACACATGACCACCTGGATTATCATAAAACTTTCGAAGAATATATCCGGGTGAAGAAATCCTTCTTTGATGGTTTATCATCCTCTGCTTTTGCCATAAGTAACGCAGATGATAAAAGAGGGATGGTGATGCTGCAGAACACACAGGCAAGAAAATATTTCTACAGTCTTAGAACACCGGCCGATTTTAAAGGCAGGATTCTGGATAACAGCCTTGGCGGTTTACTGATGACGGTGAATGATGTGGAAGTGCATTTCAGGCTGATTGGTGAGTTCAATGCATATAACCTGCTGGCTGTATATGGTACAGCAGTTTGCCTGGGAGAAGATAAACAGCAGGTGCTGACAGCGTTGAGTGATTTATCCGGTGCGGAAGGCAGGTTCGATTATATCATTTCGGTGAAGGACAAGGTAATGGCCATTGTTGACTATGCTCACACACCGGATGCCTTGCTGAATGTGCTGGCAGCTATCAAAAAACTAAGAAAGGGTTTTGAGCAGGTGATAACGGTAGTGGGCTGCGGGGGCGATCGGGACAAAACCAAAAGGCCCATCATGGCTGAAGTAGCCTGTGAACATAGTGATAAAGTCATTTTCACCAGCGACAACCCGAGAACAGAAGACCCGGTGGAGATCATAAAAGATATGGAGGCGGGACTGGCGCCGGCGTATAAAAGAAAGTATATCTCAATTGTGGACAGGAAGGAGGCCATCAAAACGGCGATCAGCCTGGCGAGACCTGAAGATATCATTCTGATAGCAGGGAAAGGGCATGAAAAATACCAGGAAATCAACGGAGTGAGAAACTATTTTGATGATAAGGAGATGGTAAAGGAGATGTTTGAATTGGTGGGGAAATGAAAGGGTGAGTAACGAATGGTGAGTGGGAAGCGATTGAAATGAGTGTACAGCCCCGGAGGGGCTGAATGTTGGCAGACCCGGATGAAATCCGGGGATTGAGTGAAACAAAAGTTGTTTTAGAACCCCGGAGGGGTTCAATATTGATGATAAAAGGACAGGATGTTGAAGTGTCCGCCAGTTGGCGGAAGGGACGATGATAGCAGCACAGGCGATGACAAAAAAATAATAAACCAATAACCAGCGATGCTGTACCATTTATACAAATGGCTTGAACAGGAAGATATCGATATTCCGGGCATGAGGTTGTTCGGCTTCATCACCTTCAGGGTGCTGGTCGGGATATTGCTGGCGTTGTTCATTACAACATTCTATGGAAAGAAACTGATTAAGTTCCTGCAGAAAAAGCAAATAGGGGAAAGTATCAGGAAAGAGGGTTTGGCAGGCCAGGAAAGCAAAGCCGGCACACCTACCATGGGAGGCATCATCATAGTCCTTTCTATTGTGATTCCCACGTTACTACTCGCTGACCTGACAGAGATATATGTGCAGGTAATGCTGATCAGTACTGTGTGGATGGGCGCCATCGGTTTTATTGATGATTACCTGAAGCTGAAAGGAGAAAGACTGGCGCAGGAAAAAGGAGAAGTGTACAGGAAAACAAGTAAAGATGGTTTGGCAGGATGGTTTAAAATATTAGGTCAGGTGGGATTGGGTATTCTGGTTGGCGCCACGCTTTATTTCAACAGCAATGTGAAAATATGGAGGGAGTATGTGGGAACAGTTGATGAGGCGAAAAGGAACCCTGATATTATTGAGAAAAAAGTTAATGACACGACAAAATATTTTGTAGAAACAAAAACACCGGTAACTACTATTCCTTTTGTTAAAAACCATGAGTTTAATTATTCCAAGCTGTTACCGGCATCGTGGAGGGATTATACCTGGGTTCTTTACATATTGGTGGTGATTTTCATCATCACGGCTGTATCCAACGGAGCCAACCTTACCGACGGATTAGACGGTCTGGCGGCAGGTACATCAGCAATAATAGGGTCACTGCTGGGAATATTCGCTTATGCCAGCGGCAACATGGTATTTGCAGATTATCTCAACATCATGTTCATACCTGACCTCGGCGAGCTGTCTGTCTATATCGCTGCAATGATTGGGGCCTGTATCGGTTTTCTATGGTACAATTCCTACCCGGCGCAAATTTTTATGGGAGACACGGGCAGCCTGATGCTGGGAGGCGTAATTGCTGCATTGGCCATAATTGTACACAAAGAATTGCTGATACCCATTTTCTGCGGAATATTCTTTGCCGAAACAGTGAGTGTGATGCTGCAGGTGGGTTATTTCAAATATACACGGCGGAAATACGGGGAAGGAAGAAGGGTGTTTTTAAAAGCACCGCTGCATCATCACTACCAGGTAAAGGGGTACCATGAAGTGAAAATTGTAACAAGATTATGGATTGTGACTGTATTACTGGTGGTACTGAGTATTGTGACACTGAAACTGAGATAACAGGAAATGATGAAAATGAATTCCAGATGAGTGTAGTACCGAAGATGATATGTCAGCAAACAGCTGATTAAAGATATAAAACCCGGCCTCTCCGCCAGCTGGCGGAAGAGGGACTGAGGGTGAGGCTCTTGCTGAAAAACCCATGATCCAATCCCATTGAAACACTCCAATAAACTATGGCTTTTGACTAACCGAATTGTGGTGCAGTTGTATTGAAAACTAATGCCTGTGAAGAACCATCTTCCGTACACTATGCTGAAAGTATGAAAGCAGCATGGCCAAAAGGTTTGTCATATTAGGCGGTGGTGAGAGTGGTGTAGGAGCGGCGCTGCTGGCGAAGCAACAAGGCTATGAGGTATTTGTGTCTGACGAAAGCTCTTTGAAGGATGAGTATCGTAACGAATTGACAGGAGCAGGTATCCCTTTTGAAGAAGAGAAGCACACCGAAAATAAAATTCTGAATGCCGATGAGGTAATGAAAAGCCCGGGTATTCCGGAGAAAGCAGCCATTGTGAAAAAGATCAGGGCAAAGGGGATTGATATAATCAGCGAAGTGGAACTGGCTTACCGTTTTAAAGGCAACAGTAAGGTTGTTGCCATTACGGGGAGCAACGGAAAAACGACTACCACTGCGCTTATATATCACATCTGCAGGGAAGCCGGGCTGGATTGCGCCCTCGCAGGGAATATCGGGAATTCTTTTGCAAAGCAGGTAGCTCTGGATCCCAAACCGCTTTATGTGGTGGAAGTAAGCAGTTTTCAGCTGGATGATATAAAAACATTCAGACCGGATATAGCCCTACTGACCAATATCACCGAAGATCACCTGGACCGCTACGAATACAACTTCGAAAATTATATACGCAGCAAATTCCGCATTGCCATGAACCAGCAGCGAGGTGATGCCTTTATTTACTGCGCCGATGATGAAGTAACTATGAAAAATATAAACCTTCCGATGAAAATCGGGATCAATATTCTCTCAAACCAACTACCAATAAGTATGAAAAGAGAACTGCCCAATGGAGCTTTTATAAAAGACGGAGACATGTATGTCAGAACGGGACAAGATTTTACCAGTATGAGTGTTTTTGATTTTGCCCTGAAGGGGAAACACAACCGTTACAATACTATGGCCGCCTGTGTTGCAGCAACGATTCTTGATATCAGGAAGGAAAAAATCAGAGACGCTGTTCAGAGTTTTCAGGCACTGGAGCACAGGATGGAGTTTATCGCCACGGTAAGGGGAGTGGAGTTTATCAACGACAGTAAGGCCACCAACGTAAACTCCACCTGGTATGCGCTGGAGAGTATGACGAAGCCAACGATACTGGTATTGGGCGGAGTCGATAAGGGAAATGATTATTCCTTACTGAATGATCTGGTAAAAGAAAAAGTGAAAGCCATCATCTGTTTGGGAAAGGATAATAAAAAGATTCATGATGCCTTTCAAGGAATGGTAAGCACTATTGTGGACACAGGCAGCGCTGCAGAAGCAGCCCAGGCAGCATTTCATTTTGCCGGCAAAGGGGAAGTGGTGTTGCTGAGCCCTGCCTGCGCCAGTTTCGACCTGTTTAAAAACTATGAAGACAGGGGGAACCAGTTTAAAAAAGCGGTAAAGGAACTATAGAATAAATGGAAGCAACAAGGAACATAGGATTCAGCGGATTAAAAAATACATTCAACCCGCAACATCTTATCAGCAGGACCAGGGGAGATAAGGTGATCTGGGCATTGGTGATATTGCTGGCACTGATGTCTCTGCTGGCAGTATACAGTGCTACAGGTTTACTGGCATATAAAAATTACCGGGGCAATACGGAGATATATCTCTTTAAGCAAATAGCATTTATAGTCGCAGGCATTATGGTTATCTATTTTGCCCACCTTGTCAACTACACATTTTATTCAAAAGCAGCGAAGATTGTTTTTCTCCTGTCGCTGCCCCTGCTGGTGTATACATTATTCTTTGGCGTGAAAATGAATGAAGGGAGCAGGTGGATAAGGCTGCCGCTGATCAACATGACCATGCAAACCTCTGATTTGGCCCGTCTTGCATTGTTCATGTACCTCGCAAGACTGATAAGCAGAAAACAGGATGTTATTAAGGATTTCAGAAAAGGATTCCTGCCGCTGATTACCCCGGTTGCTGTTACCTGTGCACTGATTGCTCCGGCCAATCTGTCTACCGCCTTATTGTTGGGTGCAAGTTGCCTGGTGCTGCTATTTATCGGAAGGGTCAGTACAAAACATATTATGATAACTGTGGGTATTGCTTTAATACCGCTGCTGTTCCTGATAACGGCGGCAGTTATCCGGCACGGGAAAACAAAAAATGAGGACGCTGGTGTAAAAAGAGCTTCTTCCACACTCACCGGCCGGGTGGATACCTGGATCGGAAGGGTGGGAAGTTTTATTTACGGAAGTAAGCATGATGCTGATAATGATGCTTACCAGGTGAACCAGGCAAAGATCGCCATCTCAAAAGGAGGTGTGTTCGGTGTGGGGCCGGGTAACAGCGAAACAAGGGATTACCTGCCCCAGGCTTACAATGATTTCATTTATGCAATCATCATTGAAGAATATGGACTGACAGGCGGTGCATTTATCATGTTTATCTACCTGGTGTTTTTATACCGGTGTATCAGAATATATAAACGCTGCCCCTATGCCTTTGGCGCTTTCCTGGCATTGGGGCTGAGCTTTACCCTGGCGATACAGGCTGTTGCAAATATGGCAGTAACAGTGAATTTATTCCCGGTAACTGGAGTAACACTGCCATTGGTAAGTATGGGAGGCACCAGTTTCATATTCACCTGCCTGGCAATTGGTATCATATTAAGTGTGGCGAGAAATGTGGAGCAGCTGGAGGGAAAAGTATCAGCAGGCATGTAAAATAAACTGTGCATGGGCAAACGGATCATTATAGCGGGGGGCGGCACAGGAGGTCATGTTTTTCCGGCGATTGCGATTGCCGGTGCACTAAAAAAACTGGATGCGGATTTAGAAATATTGTTTGTGGGTGCAAAAGGAAGGATGGAAATGGAAAAAGTGCCGCAGGCAGGATATAAAATAGAAGGGCTGGACATAGCAGGTTTCAACAGAAGTTCTTTGATAAAAAATTTTGGACTGCCATTCAAACTGATAAAAAGTTTCTGGCAGGTACGCCGCATCTTCAGGCAATTTAAACCGGATGCAGCAGTAGGCGTGGGTGGTTATTCCAGTTTCCCGGTAGTGCGGTTTGCACAGGCAAAGGGGATAAAAACCTTTATCCATGAATCGAATTCTTTTGCCGGCAAATCCAATGTCATGCTCGGGAAAAAAGCCACCATGATTTTTACAGGTACCGCTGGTATGGAAAAATTTTTCCCTGCTGATAAAATAATGGTTACCGGAAATCCTATGAGGCCGCAAATTACCGGTTCGGGAATAACGAGGAATGAGGGGATAAAATTCTTTTCTCTGGATGAGTCGAAAAAAACAGTACTGGTGGTGGGCGGAAGCCTTGGAGCCCAGTCAATTAATGAGGCCATTGATGCGGGCCTGGAAAAGCTGGTGGATGCGGGGCTGCAATTGATATGGCAAAGTGGTAAGCCCTATGCGGCAAGAGCGAAAAAGAGAGCTCAAGGCAATCCATCGGTATGGGCTAATGATTTTATAACGGGTATGGAGTATGCTTATGCAGCAACTGATTTGGTAGTGGCCCGTGCGGGAGCAATGACAGTGGCAGAACTCTGTGTTGCAAAAAAGCCGGTTTTGTTTGTGCCTTACCCGTTTGCAGCCGAGGATCACCAAACGGTAAATTCAATGCAACTGGTAAAAAGAAATGCAGCATTGATAGTGAAAGACAGTGAGGCGAAAGATAAGTTGATATTTATGACGATTGAACTGGCAAAAGATGATGTGAAACAGCAGGAAATGAAGAAAAATATTTCAATGCTGGCCATTACCAATGCTGATGAGAGAATTGCGGAGGAAATAATGAAAGCGATCTGAGATATCATGAACGTACAAGTTAATACTGTCCTTATGAATACCCCCTTTGGGGGCCTGCCTGCCGGACAGGCAGGGATTGACAAACTGAAAGCTGTCTATTTTATCGGGATCGGCGGCATAGGAATGAGCGCCATTGCAAAGTTCTTTTATGAGGCAGGGGTAAAAGTGAGCGGGTATGATAAAACAGCAACGGCGCTGACAAAAGAGCTGGAGCAGATGGGCATACCGGTGCATTATGAAGAGAATCCGGAACTGGCACCCCAACAGGTGGATTTAGTAGTGTATACACCGGCTGTTCCGGCAGAACACAGGGAATTGGCATATTACCGGAACAACGGATATAAAGTGGTGAAACGAAGTGATGTATTGCAGTTAATAACAGAAAGTTCTTTTAATATATGTATAGCGGGCACACATGGTAAGACAACCATTACCACCATGGTGGCCCACCTGCTTCGCGACAGCGGTTTCGGTTGTAATGCGTTTCTCGGTGGTATAGCTGTGAATTACGGAACTAATTTCTGGAGCAGTAAAAAAAATGTATGTGTAATAGAGGCGGATGAGTATGACCAAAGTTTTTTGAAACTGTGCCCTGACATCGCTATTATAACCGCCATGGATGCGGACCACCTGGACATCTATGGTACGGCGGAAGCAATGGAACAGGCCTTTATTGATTTCAGCGGCAAAGTAAGAACAGGGGGTATTCTTATTCGCCAGTTTGGACTGAAGCGGGGAAGGGAATTGAAAGGGGATCAGCAGCTTACTTACAGCCTGCAGAATGAGAGCGCTGATGTATATGCCGACAATATCCGGATGATGCAGGGCGGTTATGAGTTTGATGTGGTAATGGGGGATGATAAAATAGAAAATGTGAGGTTAAATATGGGCGGAATGCACAATGTGGAGAATACAGTTGCGGCTATTGCGGCAGCAAGTTCTTTGGAAATAGATAACGATAAGATTAAGGCATCAGTGGAAAGCTTCAGGGGGGTGAAGAGAAGATTTGAGTATATCATCAAAAACGAACGGTTCGTATTTATTGATGATTATGCACATCACCCCGAAGAACTAAGGGCATTAATCAGCGGGGCCAAGGCCCTGTTCAGGCAACGGAAGTGTACCGTGATATTTCAGCCGCACCTGTACACCCGTACAAAAGACCTGGCCGATGGATTTGCTGAAGTACTTGATCTGGCTGATGAAATCATCCTGTTGCCCATCTATCCTGCAAGAGAGTTGCCGGTGGAAGGCGTAAGGAGCGAAATGATACTGGAAAGGATGAACAGTGAACATAAGAATGTAAAGAGCAATGATGATTTGATGAAATGGTTAAAAAAAGATTTTATCCGAACAGTAAACCGGGATTTTGGCGAAGTATTGATAACAGCCGGGGCGGGGGATATTGATATGCTGGTTGAACCAATTAAGGAAGTATTAAAGGAAATATAAGTGAACGCAAAAACAACAATACGGAGAATTTTATTTATAGCAGTCTGGCTCTGCATAGGCGGGGGCATGTTTACTCTGCTGCTGGCAGCCATTAGCAGCAAGAAGAACGGACAGTGCAGAGATTATGTTATTACCCTAAAGGGGCCCGAGAATAATTTCTTCATCAATGAAAAAGATGTGGAAGAACTTTTGGCAAAAGCAAACAATGGAGCCATCAGGGGGAAGGCTGTTGAATCATTTAACCTGAATGCCCTGGAGCAAATGCTGGAAAAAAATGCCTGGATCAGTAAAGCGGAACTCTATTTTGATAACCGGGATGTGCTGCATGTAACAGTAACGGGAAAAGAACCTGTGGCCAGGGTTTTTACTGTGGCGGGTAATTCTTTCTATCTCGATAATGAAGGAAGACGAATGCCCCTGTCTGATAAACTGAGTGCCAGGGTTCCGGTATTCACCGGTTTCCCGGAAAAGAAAGTTCTCAGCGCTAAGGACAGTGTATTATTAGATGAGGTAAGGGCTGCTGCTGCCTGTATCAATAATAATCCCTTTTGGTTGGCGCAAATAGCCCAGATTGATATTACACCCGACCGGAAATTTGAAATGATTCCGGTTGCAGGCAACCACCTGGTAAGGTTGGGTGATGGTGCGGATATGCCTGCCAAGTTCAACAGGCTGATGATTTTTTACCGGCAGGTACTGAGTAAAACCGGGTTGGACAAATACAAACTGATTGATGTGCAGTACAATGGCCAGGTGGTGGCATCCCGGTATGCCGGTGATCCCAAAGTGGATTCAGTGCAGTTAAGAAAAAATGTAGAGAAACTATTAAAGCAATCCATGGAAGCTGCTGCGGACACTGTTGTGAAAAAACTGTCTCCGGTTGTAAAACTTGAACCGGATTCATCCTCTGTGAAAAACGAAGCGTTACCCGATGAACGAACAAGCAACCCTGAAGTGCAAACCAATCCTGACCCCGGCCTGGGAAATTCAACCCCGTCTGCACCTAAAAATGCAGACGGGCAGGCTGTAAGCAAAACGGCGAAAAAGGATGATAAACCACAACAAACAGAAAAGAGAACAGACAGCAAAAAGCCGAGGCAAAAAGTTCCCAAAGCAGTGATGCCGAAGAAACCTGAGGCAGATGAAAACGGAGGTTATAATTAACTGAAATAAAAATTTCGACATAAACAACAACTAAAAACAACAACTAAAAACAACAACTATGAACAACGAACAACCCATTATTGTCGGTCTCGATATCGGGACTACCAAGATTGCGGTCATTGCCGGGCGCAAAAATGAGTTTGGCAAACTGGAAATACTTGGCTTCGGTAAATCCAGCTCCAATGGAGTAAAGCACGGACAGGTGCTGAATATTGATGAAACCATCAAGGCCATCAGGGCGGCGCTGGACAATTGCTTTGCCTCCAATCCCGGGCTTAACATCAGCGAAGTGTATGTCGGTATTGCCGGTCACCACATTAAAAGCCTGCAGACAAGAGGCGATATTGTACGCCAGCATACAGATACGGAGATCACCCAAAAAGAAATTGATCAGCTGGTTGACGACCAGTACAAAACCTATATACCTGCAGGCGACCAGATCATAGATGTAATACCGCAGGAATTTACCGTGGATAATTTTCAGAACATTCCGAATCCCATCGGATATGGTGGTGTTAAGATCGGCGCCAACTTTCATATCATCACCGGCGATAAAAATGCCATCCGGAATATCAACCGCAGTGTGGAGAGATCGGGTCTGCATACAAAAGATTTAGTGTTGCAGCCGCTGGCTTCTTCTTCAGCCGTTATGGGGCAGGAAGACCTTGAAGCTGGTGTTGCCATTGTGGACATTGGCGGAGGTACTACGGACCTGGCTGTATTCTATGAAGGCATTTTAAAACATACAGCTGTTATTCCCTTTGCCGGAGAGAACATAACCAACGATATCAAAACCGGGTTGGGTGTACTCAAAACACAGGCAGAAGCTATGAAAGTGCAGTTTGGCAGCGCCCTGGCAAACGAAGCCAAAGCCAATGCCTATATCACCATCCCGGGTTTAAGGGGAATGCCTGCCAAGGAGATCAGTGTAAAGAACCTGGCCAACATCATTCAGGCAAGGATGAGTGAAATCATGGACTTTGTTACCTATCACCTGAAGCAGGTGGGGCTGGATAACCGTATGCTGAACGGCGGCATCATTCTTACCGGAGGCGGTTCGCAGTTGAAACACCTTATTCAGCTCACTGAGTACGCAACCGGTCTTCCGTCAAGAATCGGCTTCCCGAATGAACACCTGGCGGCAGGACATATCGAAGAACTGGCCAGGCCCACCTACTCCACCTGCATCGGGCTTATACTGAAAGGCTACGATGATTATGAGCACAACCGCAAGCAGTTTGAAATGGATTTCAAAAATGTGGAAGTGCCGGATGCACTGAAACAAAAAGCGCAGGAGGAAGCAATACCGGAAGAAGAAACTTCAGTAAGCGAGAAAGAAATGGTGAAAAGAAAAAACCTGACGGGATTCTGGAGCAAGTTTAAAGACAGAATTATTGACCTCTTTAAGGAAGAGGAGGATAAACACCTATAAAAACCGGTAAAATGAAAATTAAAATCAAACACTCCGGACCAGCTATGCAGTGTTGACTTATAATTTTTTGAATCTAAAACTAACCTACAAAACGAGTACTTATGATACATTTTGATCTGCCCAAGGAAAAATCATCCATACTGAAAGTAATAGGAGTTGGCGGCGGCGGCGGTAATGCTGTGAATTATATGTTCAGCCAGCAGATTGACGGGGTGAATTTTGTCATTTGTAATACGGATGCTCAGGCCCTGGCCAGCAGCGGAATACCTAACCGTGTTCAGTTGGGACCCCATCTTACACAGGGACTGGGGGCCGGCGCCAATCCCGACATCGGAAGGCAAGCAACTGAAGAATCTCTGGAAGAAATCAGAAGGATTCTGGAGGTCAACACCAAGATGGCCTTCATTACAGCAGGAATGGGTGGCGGAACAGGAACCGGCGGGGCGCCCATAATCGCCAAAGTATGCAAAGACCTTGGCGTTCTCACCGTAGGCATCGTTACCACTCCGTTTGCTTATGAGGGTAAAAAACGCCAGCAGCAGGCAGAAGAGGGGATTAAAAATCTGAAGCAATATGTGGATACGCTGCTTGTCATCAGCAATGACAAATTGAGGCACCAATACGGCAACTTAAAAATGCGGGAGGCTTTTGCCAAGGCCGATAATGTACTGGCCACGGCGGCCAAATGTATCACGGATGTGATCAACAGTACCGGCCAGATCAATGTGGACTTTGCCGATGTATGCACCGTGATGAAGAGCGGCGGTGTTGCCATACTGGGCAATGCAGAAGCAGCAGGGGAGAACCGGGCACAGAAGGCCATTGAGGAAGCATTGAATTCACCGCTGCTGAACGATAGTGATATCAGCGGGGCCAAATGGATACTCATCAATATCACATCGGCCAGCGGCGAGCATGAATTTACCATGGATGAAGTGGAAGTGATACAAAATTACCTGCTGACACAGGCCGGCGACAATACTGATGTGATTCTGGGTATGGGTTACGACAGTGGCCTGGGTGATAAACTTGGTATTACCCTGATCGCTACCGGATTTGATCATAAAGATCCGTTTGCCAAACCGGCTCCGAAAAAAGAGGAACCAAAACCTGAAGAAAAGATTGTGATGGTGCTTGGAAAGACGGAGGAGGAAACTCCCGTGGTGAATATAAAGGAAGCAGTAAAAGAGGAGCCAGTGGCAGAAAAGAAGGAAGAGGCGGAAGAGGGAAAACTGAAACCAGTAGCCCGGGAAGATTATTTAATGCCGAAAATGGTGGAAGAAATACCTGTTGTGCGGGCGCCGGTAATTGATTTTTCTGATATGAAGGAAGATGAAAATGCCATCATTCATTTTGAACTGGGGCCGGTGATAAAGGAAGAGGAGAAAATACTTAGTAATACTACGGCTGAAAAGGATGGGGCAACTACTGTGAGCAAAATGTCAACAGCGGGGAAAGATGAAAGTATAAATTCGGCGAAGAAACCCCCGATAGCTATCGGGGCCGTTTCCCCCTTTATTAAAGATACAGATGCTGCGCTGATCGGCAGCAGTAAAGATAGTAGCTCGGTGTCTGCAGCATCAGGGGGCTACCTGGCCAGACCGTCCAATATCTACGCAGAATCAAAAGCAGAGGAAAACACCTCAAAGCGTTCTGCTGAAGAACCGGTCCCTGCACCGGTTACTGCCAGCAAGGAAGAGGAGGAACTCCTTGACCTGCAAATGCAGTTGGTGGAAAGGGATGACATTCCTGCGGCGGATATGCCCTTGGCCCATCAGGCTCAGCAACCTTTGTTCACTGATTTTGAGGATCCCGCAATGCGGGACGAAACAGAGGAGCAAAAACGTAGGGCGGCTGAACGGTTACACAAGTTGCGCAACTTGTCGTTCAATGTTAACGCTGCTGACCCCAATAATGAGTTTGAGACTGTGCCGGCTTATATCCGCCGCAATATGGAATTATACAATAACAATTCGCAGGTCGAAAACTTTTACAGCAACTACGAAGTAAAGACCGACGACAAAGATCAAAGCCACATCAGTTCCATCAATACATTTTTAGAAGGGAAAAAACCCGACTGACCCTTCGGCTGCGCCCAGGGCAGGCCGCCCTGTGCAGCCATAAATATATCGAAGAAAGTTCGTTCCAATGAAGCCACTGAGCATTTAGCTAGTGATTTTTAGTTGTTCCCTCCGGTTTCTACCGGAGGGTTTTTTGTTATTTCAAATCCCTCCGCTTATTCACCCAAAAACAAACCCCCCAAACAACCCCGGTAAGAAGCAGGGTGTAGAGCACATGCTGCGGAATTGCATTCAGCGATTCCTTGTAACCGGCCTCATCCAGTTTGGCAAGAAAAGCAGGCCTGGGTATCAGCCGGTCGGAAATTTCAAGTGGCAGAAAGCGGCCCGAATCATTGCCGTATTCTTTCAAGAGAGCAACAATGATGGGTTCAAAGGGAAAGAAGTAGAATATAAAAATGCCGAGGGCAATAAAAGCCTTACGGACAAGGAAACCGATAAAAAATGCAAGGGAGAGCTGTGAGAAAGTTTGCAGGGCAAACAGCCCGACATAATGCACCTGTTCCCAGGTGCTTTTGATGAGCCGTTCCTGGTTCAGGTTACCGGTAACAAATGATATAACGGAATAGAGAAGCGTTATAATCAAGGTAATAAGCATCACATCAATCAGCTTGCTGCTTAGAAACTGGTTGCGGCTCCAGCCATCTATAATATTTTGTCGGTGCGTTTTAAAACCGTATTCATTGGTGATTAACATGATGACTACGACAGCGGGGATAAATACAAACCAGGAAGAAAAATAAGCAACGGTATGCCAGGCTTCAGGAAAACTGAAGGGGTTGCCGAGCAGTATTTTTGCCATTTGTCCCGTCTGGCTTTGCTGCTGTACGATCTGCTGATATACAAAATGAAAAATGAAATTAATACCCGGATAGGACAGGGTGGTAATGCCCATGATCCACCAGAAGGCATTATACTTCCTCATCTTCAGCCACTCGGTATAAATCAGCGCTTTCATAAATTTCAATTGTTGGTCAGTTCAAAGAACCTTGCTTCAAGGCGCTTCTTTTTTAATACCAGTTGCGACAATACAATGCCATTGTCAAAACAAAAACGGTTTATTTCATCAAGCCTTGCTGAACCTCTGGGTAAAGTGATTTGTACTGTGTGGTTTTTTTCGTCGGTTACTATTTCTTTGCCCAGTTTGCTTAATACGGCTGCAAGGGCATTAAGGTCAGCAGCGCTGACTTCTACCACATCATCATCATCCATCATGATATCTTCTACCTCACCGGTTGTGATGAGATGTCCGTTCTTTAAAATTGCTGCATGGGTACATACCTTTTCCACTTCATCCAGCAGGTGGCTGGCCATAATAATGGTATGGCCCTGTTCCCTCAGTTCAACGATCAGTTGCCTGATCTCTGCAATGCCCACCGGGTCCAGCCCGTTTGTGGGTTCGTCCAGCACCATCACTTTTGGATTACCGAGCAAAGCGGCAGCAATGGCAAGCCGCTGTTTCATACCAAGACTGAAGGATTTAAACGGCGCCCAGCGCCGGTCATACAGGTTCACTTTTTTCAACACGGCATCAATATCAATTTTAGCGCCCCGGCCGCTGATGGCCTGAGTAACCCTTAAATTGTCAGAACCGGACATGTAGCTGTAGAAATTAGGTGTTTCAAGTAACGATCCGATCTTTTTTCGCTGTTCAGAAGTTCCGTGCCTGCTGAACCATAAAAAACTGCCGCTGTTGGCCTTCAGTACATCCATCACCACACCCAGTAAAGTTGTTTTACCGCTGCCGTTGGGGCCAAGAATACCAAACACACTGCCCTCCGGCACATCAAATGACACATCATTCAATGCCCTGACGGTACTGTATGATTTAGAAAGATTTTTTACAGATAGAACTATACTCATTGTTTGATAATATTGCGGTTTGAAGATATGGGTTTCCTTTGATGCAGACCAAACAATAACGGTGAATGGTTGTTAAATTGCAATAACGATTATGTCAACTGTACTCATCACCGGGGGCACGGGCTTAATTGGCAAAGCGCTGGGACGGGCATTATTGAAAAGAGGTTACAAAGTAATCATCGTCAGCAGAAAAACCCCTGCACAATCATCCGAACCGGCACTTTCATATGCCAGATGGGATGTGGGGAAGCAAATGATTGATAGAGGGGCTGTCAGCAGTGCCGACTATATTATTCACCTGGCCGGCGAAGGCGTAGCTGAAAAAAGATGGACAAAAAAAAGAAAACACGAAATTGTAAACAGCCGGGTGCAAAGCAGTCAATTGCTGGTAAAAAGTTTACGGGAGATACCGAATAAAGTAAGGGCGGTTATCAGCGCTTCAGCCATCGGCTGGTACGGGCCAGATACAACCGTGCCTTCACCTTATCCCTTTACAGAAGAAATGCCTTCCGCCGTTGATTTTATTGGATACACCTGTAAGCAATGGGAGGAAAGCATCCAACCTGTAGCAACTTTGCCAATACGCCTCGTTATATTCCGCATCGGAATTGTATTAAGCAGGGAGGGCGGGGCATTAAAAGAATTTATACAACCGTTGCGATGGGGCATTGCCGCTGTACCGGGCAGAGGCAAACAAATGATGAGCTGGATACATATTGACGACCTGGTAAATATATTCATCGCTTCTATTAAAAATGAAAACATGAATGGTGTGTATAATGCTGTGTCGCCAAATCCTGTTTCTAACAGGGAACTGGTGCTGGCGCTTGCCCGGAGCCGGAGGCGGTTTTTTATTCCCTTCAGGATCCCTTCTTTTTTTCTTCGCTTGTTTTTGGGTGAACTGAGTGCTGAAATACTGAAAAGTGCAACTGTAAGCTGCTGCAAAATTCAACAAACCGGTTTTCAGTTTAAGTACCCGGATATTCAGTCAGCCTTAAAGAAAATATAATCAGCCAAAAAATCATGCGGGTCAACATCTGAATGATTGGAGTGCCAGCAGTTGGTGAACTCACCAATCGCTGCTTTCCCGTTTTCAAAACGGAGTTTGTGCAGGTTTAACTGTTCAATATCGCTTTTCAAAACCCTCCGGTGCATGGGATGAAGGGTACCGCCCACAGCACCGGCTGGTTTGGAAGCATCATACTGGTACTGCGGGTCAACCAGGGTTCCTCTCGGGTACATGATGCCCGGTACACCCTTGCCCCGGAGGTCGGGATCATCAGGGTGGTCAAGTCCCAGTGTGTGGCCGTATTCATGCGCTGCGGTAGTGGAACCTTTGTAAAGGTTTTCCAGCTTGAAATAGCCGCTGTTACAGCCAATGCCATCAACGAAAGAAATATTGCCATATGCAAATTCTTCGATGCGGAAAAAATTATTGCGGGGATCGAGGTTCTGGTAAATCTCTATGTCGGTAATTAGCGGCAGAAACGAGGCAGCGATGGAAAAAACAACATCCCGTTTTTCTCCATCAATATATAAACTTCCCTTTGGGTCATTCCAAAGGGTCTCAATCTCCTCCCGCATCATTTCCGTCAGCTCCGGCGTGGCAGCGTTGCCATAAGTAATGATATATGAGTAAATGGTGATTTGGTCACCTCGTATCTCTCCTTTCCCCAGTTTCCCTCGCTTCTTACTTTTTTACATCTGATTTCTTTATCCAGCCCCAGATGAATTTTCCCGGGGAAGGAATGTATTCGGTGTAAATACTTTTTGTGGTCTCTGCGATGCTGAGAAAACTGTCACCTTTATTAAAAAATCTTTTAGGGGCAAAGGGTACCAGGCAATTCTCATTCTGAAAGAGTTCGGCTTTATTGGCAGTTACGGATGCCATGGGTGTGCTGGGATATTCTTTGCGCAACCATTTATTGTCCAGTACAGGTTGTGTTTTCTGTCTTGAGTAGTCGCCATCGGCATTTACCTCGTTACCGAATCCGCAGTTAAAAGAAGTGGACTGGCTGTTGATGTTAATGGTACTGCCGGTAAATTTGAATTTCAGTATGCAGGGATTTTCAGCATTTTCAAAAGTATTGTCGAAGGAGGCAGTGTCGTTTACAAATGTGATGGTACCGTCTGTTTCGCCCCGGTTGTAACCGGGAGGGTCTGTAAGCACATCCAGCCAGGAGCGGTATTTTTTGTCTTCCATTTTGATTAATACCAGTTGTCCGCCGGGAATAGCTGTTTTGTCTTTAGGGGGCTGAGGTTTTTATAACGGAATAGTGTAACCATATGCGCCGGTTAAATCTTTCTGACTAAAGGAAAGTATGGCGGACAAAAGCGACAGGATGGTAAGAAATATTCTTCTCATAAGACCCTGGTTAAATTGGTTAATGCAATGTCTAAAGTAAGTCTTTTGACTGAATTTTCAGCTGCTGCAGTTTAAGAGGAGAGACTATCCAACCCGGATTTAATTGCGGACAGGCCTTCCGCTTTTCATCACACTCTGTATTCTTTCCAAAGTCTTCTTTTCACCGCAAAGAGATAAGAAAGCTTCTCTTTCCAGGTCAAGCAGATATTGTTCTGAAACTAAAGTCGGCTCGCTAAGGTCACCGCCGCACATAACGTATGCAAGTTTCATCGCCACCACAGCATCATGTTCAGTGGCATAGTTGGCTGTTTTCATGGCATGAATGCCGGAGTACAAAGCCCCAAGGGCCGACTGGCCTAGTACCTTTATATCTTTTCGCTGAACAGGCGCCACATAACCGCTGTCAAAGATTTCAATCACTGATTTTTTTGCTTCTGCAATTCTTCTTGCCTGGTTCATTACTATTTCATCAAGGCCTTTTCTGTATACGCCAATTCCAAACCCTTCATGTGCCGAAGTAGCTACTTTGGCCGTGGCAATGGTAAAAAAACGATTCTTCAATGTTATTGTCTCCGGTTCGTCCTCATGCATTTCATCAGATGCTCTCAGCACAAATTCTTTGGTGCCGCCACCGCCGGGAATCAGTCCTACACCCAGTTCAACAAGCCCCGTATAGGTTTCAGCAGCGGGGCAGCATTTATCGGCATGCAGGCTCAGTTCGCAGGCGCCGCCCAGTGCAAGGCCGTGAGGCGCCACCACAACCGGTACTGCGGAATAACGGGCCCTCATCATGGTGTTCTGGAATAAGCGGATGGCCATATCCAGTTCATCATATTCCTGGTCAATGGCAAGCATAAATATCATACCCACATTGGCACCGGCAGAAAAATTGGGGCCTTCATTGGCAATCACCAGTCCTTTATAATTTTTTTCGGCTTTATCTATGGCTGTCTGAATACCGCTCAGCACATCGCCGCCAATGCTTCCCATTTTGGTAAACCATTGCAGACCCAGCACATCATCACCCAAATCATACAAACGGCAACTGCCGTTTTTCCAGATTTGTTTATCTGTGTAATTACTCATTACAATAAAGGCCTCACCACCCGGCAATACTTTATATGCTTTACTCGCAGGTTCGTAGCAATATTTTGTACCGCCTTCTACTTTATAGAAAGATTTATTGCCTGCGGCCAGCATTTCATCCACCCACGGAGCTACTTTATATCCGGCTGCTTTCATGGCTTCAGTTGTTTTTGCAACCCCAAGCACATCCCAGCTCTCAAAAGCGCCGATCTCCCAGCCGAAACCGGCCATCATGGCATCATCCACCCGGTACAGTTCATCACTGATTTCAGGAATGCGGTGAGAGATATAAGAGAACAAACCATAATGGAAGAGGCGATAGAACTCACCGGCCTTATCCTGCCCGGCCACCAGCATTTTTAATCTTGCAAATAAATCATCAAACGGTTTAGCGGCTTCAAGAGTGGCGAACTTTGCCTTTACCCTTGGTTTATATTCCATCGTTTCCAGTTCCAGGGTCAGTATTTCTTTTTCACCCCCGGCGCCCTTTGTCTTTTTAAAGAAACCCTGACCGGACTTATCGCCCAGCCAGTTATTGGCAATCATTTTATCCAGCCAGGCGGGAATATTGAATTCATCCCTTGCTTCGTCACCCGGACAGTTATCAGCAACACCTTTTGCCACTTTCACTAATGTATCCAAACCAACTACATCGCCGGTACGGAAGGTGGCTGATTTTGGGCGGCCAATAATTGGCCCGGTGAGGGCATCAATTTCATCAATACTGAGTTTGAGTTTATCTTTGACATTCATGATGGCCATCATGCCAAACACACCAATCCGGTTAGCGATGAAGGCGGGAGTGTCCTTACAGAGCACTGTCGTTTTACCCAGATACAGATCACCATAGCTCATCAGGAAGTTTATTACTTCGGGATCTGTAAAAGGAGCAGGAATGATTTCCAGTAAACGCAAATAACGGGGCGGATTAAAAAAATGTGTGCCGCAGAAATGCCTTTTAAAATCATCGCTTCTGCCTTCAGCCATCATATGGATGGGAATTCCAGATGTGTTGGAAGTAATTAAAGTCCCGGACTTCCTGTATTTTTCAACCTGTTCGAATATTTTCTGTTTGATATCTAATCTCTCCACCACCACTTCAATCACCCAGTCGCAGCCGGCAATATCTTTCATATTGTCTTCAAAATTGCCGGTGGTTATTTTCTTTACAACATCCTTATGGTAAACAGGAGAGGGATTGGATTTTATTGCAGCGGCTAACGCATCATTCACAATCTTGTTTCTTTCAGCAGGCTTTGCCTCTGCCGGTAAATCCTTCGGCGCAATATCAAGCAATAAAACCTGAACCCCTATGCCTGCAAAGTGGCAGGCAATCCTGGAACCCATCACACCGCTTCCCAGAACGGCAACTTTCTTAATTGTCCTTTTTGACATACCCTTGATTAGTTAGTTATGCAACTATTTACTGTCCGAAGGTAGTAGTTTTTACTAAAGTAGATATTTCCTCTTGACAGTAAGGAAGTTAACCGGCTTCTTTGGCCGGTAATAGGATACCATTAGCCAGCCGTAAAAAAACGATTTTTGCCCCGGGGTTTTACGAAACTCCCGTAACATTTCAATACCATAGATTTTTTTTAATTGTATTTTTTCTATTTTAAGCCGGCATTATGTAGAACCAACTAATCCAATACTATGAACCAGGCAAACGCTTTACGTTTTGTAAAGGGATTACACGCTGATTATTTATCCGTTGCCCACCGGGCGGTAGTAGATCCACAGGTATTTACGACCCGCCAGCATGTGGTTATTCAAACCGACCTTCAGTTTAATTTAACAGGCTGGAACAGCGCTGCGGAAGAACTCCACGGCTCCCTGTTTTGCAGTTCAGATGATTTTACATACGATTCATAATCGCCGATGTAATAATAGTATAATGTATGCGCCGATAAAGCCTCATTGCGGTACGACATCCTCAGAATATCAGTAGAAGCGGTTTGAGCCAGACCCTCAATCTTTTTTATCAGTTCCTCCGCTTTCAGGTAATCGCCTGAGCGGGTCAGGAAAAGAATATAGTAGAGATAAGAAACATGTTCATTTTTCTCATCACCCGCAAAGCTGAGTGCATGTAAATAATATTTGCGGGCATTTTCAAAATCACCGTTTCTTTCAAAGGCATAGGCAATGCCGGTGTAGTTGGCCATAGTGCGGAAAGAAGTGTATGTATCCAGGAAGGCAAGGGCTTTTTTGGCATTGTCCGGGTTCTTGGTTTCGTACAGACCGGGATACAGGGTGTTATACCATAGATTCATACTGTCGCTTCCGTAATCGGCTTTGGGTACTTCTTTACCTACTGATTCCCTGGTAAGCCTGTCGGCTCTTTCTGCGCAGGTTTTGGCCAGCGCCGCATCCGGCGTTATATTCTCAAAAAGGTTTTTCAGCATGTAATAGTTGGTGATGGTCTGAAGCTCTTTTTTTCTTTTCAGCCATGTTGTAAAGCTCTTTGGCCATCGTCAGCACCTTTTTTTTATCGGTAGTATTAACGGTGTATATCTCCGTCAGCCTTTGATCAAACTCTTCCTGGGTTTGAGCAACTGCGGTCAGGGAATAAAAAAAGAAAAACAAAGACAGGGAAAAATATTTCCGGTACCGGCAGGCTGTTATCATACGGAAAGGTTAAGGCAGGTAAAAGATATACAATGCCTTCGATATGGCAGGCATTATTTAACCACTTTAGCCACGGATGCTAAAAACATTGTAGTGAAAAAAGGCAGAGCGGTTAAAATATTCTGTTCATCCATCAGCTTACAACTGACCCGGGGCTAACCGGGTTCTCCGGTTTTAGTAATTGCAGTTTGCCATCACTGTCTTCGGCAGTCAATATCATGCCCTGACTTTCGATGCCTTTCATTTTGCGGGGGGCAAGGTTGGTAACTACAATCACCTGCTTTCCCACCATCTCTTCGGGCGTATAGTGTTGTGCAATACCTGAAACAATGGTCCTTTTCTCTGCACCAAGATCAACTTCCAGTTTCAGGAGTTTATCAGCATTTTTTACTTTTTCGCAGGCAACGACGGTAGCGGCTTTCATTTCCAGTTTGGCAAAGTCGTCATAAACGATCTCTGGCTTGCCTGCCGAAGATTTATCGGAGGAAGGATTACCTGTTGATTTTGTTTCTTCCATTTTTTTTATTGTTGCAGGTTTTACAAGACCAGCCTTAAGCTTTTCAACCTGTGCTTTTATTTCCTCATCTTCAATTTTCCTGAAAAGCAGTTCAGGGGGACGAAGACTGTAACCCACACGCAGCAGGTTGGGTTTTCCGGCATTTTCCCAATCCAGCATTTTATCCACCACTTTCATCATATACAGCATTTTCTTTGCGGTGCCCGGAAGGAATGGGTTGATCAGCACAGCAAGATTGGCCGTCAGTTGCAGACAAATATGGATGCAATTATCTATCAGTTTCTGATTTTCGGCGCTTGTGGCTTGTATCTTACCGCCCGGAACTTTTTTCCAGGGTTCTTTCTTCTGCAAATACTGATTGCCTTTTCTTGACAGTTCAATAACCTGGAACAGGGCATCCCTGAAATGATAAAATTCCAGCGCTGACTGCTCTTCTGCTTTTGTATTCTGAAATTCAGCAATCATGGCTTTATCAGCCTCATCCAGTATCTCTTCATGCAGTTTGGGTACTTTACCGCCGCAGAGTTTGTGCATCAGCACAAATGTGCGGTTCACAAAATTGCCGAACACAGCCACCAGTTCATTGTTGTTACGGTCCTGGAAATCTTTCCAGGTAAAATCATTATCCTTGGTTTCCGGTGCGTTGGCGCAAAGCACATAGCGCAGCACATCTTCACATCCGGGAAAATCTTTCAGGTATTCATGCACCCATACGGCCCAGTTGCGGCTGGTGCTCACTTTATCCCCTTCGATATTCAGAAATTCATTGGCCGGCACATTATCCGGCAGCACAAAACCGCCATGCGCCTTCAGCATGGCAGGAAAAATGATGCAGTGAAAAACAATATTGTCTTTTCCGATAAAGTGTACCAGCTTTGTACCTGCCTGTCCGGCAGCCAGGTCTTCCCTGCACCAGTAATCCGCCCATTGATCAGTCAGTTCTTTGGTGGCGCTGATATAACCGATGGGCGCATCAAACCACACATACAATACTTTTCCTTCGGCATCCGGCAGCGGCACCTTCACGCCCCAGTTACTGTCCCTTGTCATAGCCCTGCTCTGCAGCCCGCTTTCCAGCCAGCTTTTGCACTGGCCAAATACATTATTCTTCCATTCGGTGTGCCCCTGCAGTATCCATTCTTTCAACCAGGGTTCATACCGCTGCAGCGGGAAATACCAATGCCTGGTTTTCTTTTTCACCGGTACCGCATCACTCAGCATGCTGCGGGGGTTTATCAGTTGCTCAGGACTTAATGATGAACCACATTTTTCGCACTGGTCGCCATACGCATTGGGGTTGGCGCATACGGGACAGGTGCCGGTTATATAACGGTCGGCAAGAAAGGTTTTTGTTTCTTCATCATAATACTGTTCGGTCTCTTTTTCTTCAAACAAACCATCATCATACAGTTTTTTGAAAAAAGCAGATGAGGTGTCATGATGTGTCTTACCGGAAGTACGGGAATAAATATCAAAGGAAATGCCGAGTTGTGAAAAAGTTTCCTTCATCAGCGCATGGTATTTATCCACTATCTGCTGGGGGCTTACTCCTTCCTTCAGGGCCCTGATGGTGATAGGTACACCATGCTCATCGCTGGCGCAGATATATTTGATATCCCTTTGCTGCGCCCGCTGGTAGCGGACATAAATATCCGAAGGCAGGTAACAGCCGGCGATATGGCCGATATGCAGGGGGCCGTTGGCATAGGGCAGGGCGGCGGTAACCAAATATCGTTTGGGATTAATCATTAATACAACCTTTCTTTAATAGCCAGCAAAAATACCGTAATGCAGGCCATTCCCAAAATGAGTGATTTACAATAACTTTATCATTCAAATAATGTTATGATCGAAACACCGCCTTACTTGAAAAAAGGAGATACTATTGGCCTTATTTGCCCGGCCGGTTATATGGATGAGGAAAAGACCCTTGCCTGCATCAATACTTTGCAGGAATGGGGATATAAAATAAAAGCTGGCAAAACGGTAAAAAGTAATTCGGAGAATTATTTCTCGGGCACCGATGAAGAGCGGCTGACTGATCTTCAGCAAATGCTGGACGATGATGAAGTGAATGCCGTGCTTTGTGCAAGAGGCGGCTATGGAACAGGCAGGATCATAGAGAGCATCCGCTTTAAAAAGTTCAGGAAAAATCCCAAATGGATAATGGGCTACAGCGATATTACCGTGCTGCATTCGCATATTTATTCCAATTATTACATTTCCACCCTGCACTCACCCATGGCGGTCGCTTTTAATAACGGGGGCGCCGGCAACGAGTATGTGTTGTCGTTAAAAGATGCCTTGGAAGGAAAGAAACTGTCCTATACTGTTTCCGGAAATGAGTTTAACCGCAAGGGCGGTGAAGAAGGTGAACTGGTGGGAGGTAACCTGGCCATACTGGCCCATTTGGTGGGTACCGGTTCTGATTGCAAAACAAAGGGCAGGATCCTGTTTATTGAAGATGTGGGCGAACATCTTTACAATATTGACCGGATGATGCGGCAACTGAAAAGAGCGGGCAAGCTGGATAAACTGAACGGATTAATATTCGGCATATTCACGGACAATAAAGATACGGAAAGGCCCTTTGGCCTGCCCCTGCATGAAATTTTATGGAATATTGTAAAGGAGTACGATTACCCGGTTTGCTTTGACTTTCCTGTCAGCCATTCCGATAAAAACTATGCCCTTAAAGTAGGCGTAAGGCACCGGTTTAAGGTGAATGAGAAAAAAGTGGTACTGGAGGAGTGTGATTAATCAAATTTCGGGTAACTGACAAACCTGCCACCGCTGTTGATTTTGTAATAAGCCATATCATAATAGGCTTTGTCGTCAATAGTGATCCGGGAGTCCTGAACGATCTTGTAATCCCTGTACAGGCAGGATGAGATATTAAAACCTGTTCGCTTCTTCGTTCCGCCGGCTGCGGCTTTCAGTGAAGCAATATAATCGCCATTCTTCTTTACTGAAATAAGATAAATAACCTGCATACCGGTGCTGTCGCTTTTTTTTTCTTCTAACAGTAGCAACAGGTCAAAATTTGGCTGTTGTGTAATTTTTCCTGCCAGCGAAAACCTCCGGTTTTTAAATTTATTACCTGCATTGGCAGGCAACACATGAGCAAACCATTTTTTAACGGTGAAACTGTCAAGGGCAACTACTTCTGCCGGGCTGGTATCAAACTGAAGACTGTCTGCCAGATCAATTTCCCTTGTATTCTCCAGCATCCGGCTGTAGGAGAGGGGTTCCTGTGAAAATACACAGGCACTGCCCAACAACAGTCCGACCAGGATAAGGTGTTTCATGGTACAAAAGTAGAATAACCTTCAGCGGGGGTCAATACCACTTTTGAGGTATTTATGGCAGATGCAGCAGGGAGTCCAGTTTGAGTATGGTTTCAGGATAGGTAAATAAGTTATTATGGCCCCCGCCTTTGAGGGTAATCAGCTCATCCGGGTCTTTAAAAAAAGGTTTCAGCCGCTTTGCATTTTTATATACTATGACCCGGTCTTTTGTGCCGTGAAAAATGGTGACGGGAGCTGAAACATTTTGCAAGTACTGCCAGGTAGGCAGTTGATAATGAAGCATCCAGCGAACGGGATACACAGGCAGGTAGTGCCTGATCACTTCAGGAAAATCATAATACGGCGTTTCCAATATGAGCCTTTTACAGTCTCTTACCGAAGCAAGCTGTGCCGCTATACCCGTTCCCATGCTTTTGCCATAAATAATAATACTGTCGGCAGGAAAACGACTGATGGCCAGTTTATAAACTTGCAGTGCCCAGTCATACAGTTTCTGTTCGGTAAGCCTGCCCCTGCTTTTTCCATAACCGGGATAATCAATCATCAGTACCTGATAGCCATGCCGGGTAAAGTACGGGATGTATTTGGAGTACCAGGAAATGTTTTTTTTATTGCCATGAAAATACAGCACAATACCACGGGTAATGGTATCAGTTGAAAAAAAATCAACCAGGTTCAGGGTATCTTCATTATTTACGGGAATGCTGATGTCGCGGTGGGGTTCAGGAAATTTATACGGGTGATCTCTTTTAAGTGTTACCGGGTGAAAAAGAATATAATCCTGAAGGAAATACAAGGCTACACCTCCCAGTACATAAATGCTGGCAATCATCCTCAGCCATTTCCATCCTTTTGCAAAACCCGGATTCTTCATGGTCGGTCAGTATTTTAAAATATCCCTGATGAAATTATGATATTCATCAAAAGAAGAAAGGTTGTTATGTCCGCCTCCCTGTATCCGTATCAGGGTGATTTTGTTCGGATTGATTTTTTGAAGCGCCACGCTGTGGCGGAAGGGTATCAGCCAGTCTTTGGTGCCGTGTATAATATAGGTATGGCATTTTACTCCTGCTATCCATTTGTCTGTCCGCAGCTGGAACCGGAGCACAATCCGTACAGGTAAAACCGGTAAAAACCTTTCCACTACCTTCCGGAAGCTGTAATAGGGGGCATCCAGGATCAGGTAGCGGGGATTATTGTCGGAGGCCAGTTTGGTGGCAAAGCCGCTGCCCATGCTGCGACCGTAAATAATCAGATGGTCTTCGGTATATTTTTCTTTCAGCCGGTTATAGACAAACTGCATATCGCTCAGCATTTCTTTCTCACTTCGTTTGCCGGTGCTTTTACCAAAGCCACGGTAATCCACCAGCACCACATCATAATCATACCGGTAAAAATCTTTGGCGTAGCGGGCCCAGCCTTTTATACTCCGGGTATTGCCATGAAAATAAAGGATCAGGCCCTTGGGGTTCTCACGGTAAAAATGCAGCCCGTTAATACGAACGCCGGGTTCTATATCAAAAAAATATTCTCTGAAGGGAGCGTCGTATTTAAACTCAAAATCCTGCTTTAGTTTTTCGGGTTTGAAGATGAATTTTTCCTGCAGGAAATAAGCCACCAGGGAAAGAACGGCAATACCGCCAATAATATACCAGATAAAGGGAGGCAAGAAATTGATTTTGGTACCTGAAAGTAAAGAAACTTTATCTGGTGTAAACCACCCGTTTTATGCAGCCCTGATGGCTAATCTTCGTTCACCCTCTTTAGTTTCAGGTTGGTAACGGGGGCAACAATGAGCGGAAATTTTTCCACTGTTACATTGGCGGCATCCAGCCCAAACCCTTTTTCTTCAGACAGGCTGTGTTCTTTCAGCCAGAAATGGAATTTCATGATTACCCGTTCCATAAAGGGGAGCTCATTATCCTGGCTCAGGTATTTTTCCATTACCATAAATTGAAAATTGCCAACCGTACCGCTGCTGGCCAGGCTTTCATAACGGCTCATGATATTGACTTCTTTATTCGCCACAAGATCTTCCACTACCTTGCGGAACATCAGGTTGATGCGGGGTTCCATCCGGAAACCCAGCCTGAAATCAACCCGGATAATATCGTTGGGTATAATGTGTTCCACTTTGTACTCACAGGTATAAGGGTCATCTCGGGTATCCACATGTACAAACCAGTAGATATCGGACCGTTTTGGTTTTTTGTTAAGAATGGAATAAATGATTTTATGCTCAATTTCCTTGGGATTGTTGGCGCTGGTAAGATATACCAGGTGGGTGGCATATTTGGGTACTGATTTGTCGTTGCTCAGCTCCTGTATCTTAGGTATATAATGTTCAAGCCGTACAAACTCCACATAGCGGTTTTTAATTTTTCTTGCCCTGTACCAGATATACATAACAAAGAACATGACAGAACCAATAACAAGAGTAATATAACCGCCATGGGTAAACTTCACCATCAGCGCTACGAGGTAGCCGGTTTCTACCACCAGGTAAACAGTAAGGAAAAGGTATATCCAATAGGATTTCGCCCGCTGCAGCACCAGGTAGTTGGCATACAGTATGGTTGTGGCCAGCATGGTTACGATAATGGCAAGGCCATAGGCTGCTTCCATATTGGATGATTTGCGGAAGAACAACACCACGCCGGTGCACCCCGCGAACATAATAAAATTAATGGCGGGTATATATAGCTGGCCTTTTGCTTCGGATGGGTACCGTATTCTTAATTTGGGCCAAAGGTTCAGCCGCATGGCTTCACTGATGAGGGTGAAAGCGCCGGATATCATGGACTGACTGGCAATAATGGCAGCGGCAGTGGCAATTACCACACCGGGGATAATAAACCAATGAGGCATCAGGTCATAAAAGGCATTTATGCTTAAAGCGCTTTTAACTTCTTCTGTTATATGCAGGTCTTTTCGGTGCGATAACAAGTAAGAGCCTTGTCCCACATAATTCACCAGCAGGCAGGTTTTCACATAAATCCAGGAGAAACGGATATTGCCGCGGCCACAGTGACCCAAATCGCTGTATAATGCCTCGGCACCGGTGGTACATAGAAATACAGCTCCCAACAGCCAATAGCCTTCAGGATAGTTCTTAAGAAAACTGACCGCATAATATGGGTTTAGCGCTTTAAAAATGGCCATATCGTCAAATACATGCACCAGTCCCAGGACAAGCAGCATCGTAAACCAAACAGACATCATGGGCCCGAACATAGACCCGATGGAGGCGGTGCCGAACTGTTGCATGAAAAAGAAAAGCGTAAGGATTGTAAGAACAATTATTACCACCGTATTGCTGCCGTCTTCAATGCCCAGCGCCGGAAGTTTTTTTAATCCTTCAACAGCCGAGGTAATGGAAATGGGGGGAGTAATGATGCCATCAGCGAGCAGGGAGGCCCCGCCAATCATGGCGGGAATCACCAGCCATTTTTTTCTCCGCCTCACCAGGGCATACAGAGCAAATGTGCCGCCTTCCCCCCGGTTGTCGGCACGCAGTACTAGAATAACGTACTTGATGGTGGTTTGAATGGTAAGCGTCCAGATGATACAGGACAGCGTACCCGCGATAAGCTCTTCACTTACCACCCTGTCGCCAATAATGGAATTGAACACATAAAGCGGCGATGTTCCGATGTCGCCATAAATAATTCCAAGTGCTATGATCAGTCCGGCGGCGGTAACTCTGTTGGTCGGTGCTTTCACTTTCAGTGGTTGTGCTGTGTTTCCCTGCCAGTGCGCCGTCTCTTTACTACAGGTGTGATCAGCCAGGTACGAACTGCGGTTCTGGAGGCAACTGCCTGCAAAGGTATAAGCAAATTTCTGGTATCACCAATAAGGGCAGGATTTTTGCCTTTTATCAGCCGCCGCTATTGTTTATATAAAACAAAAGCAGCGCTGATCTATTTTAAGACGTCGTTAATGTAATCAGACAACCCGGCGCATCCGTACCAAAATCAGGGCAGGATATTCCGGCAACCTGTAACTTTATTCAGAAAAAATTGCGATATGAAACTCCGGATATGGGCTTTTGGTTGGGCAATGATGTGCGGCGTTATGTCTCTTTCCGCACAAAAAATTATCTACTCTGATTACGAAAGGGAAGACAGCCGGCGTATGCCTTTTGAAGTGGCCGGCAAGACAGGCGGCAACTTCCTGGTGTATAAATTCACTAAAAACAGGCACTGGATCGTAGCTTTTGATAATGATATGCAGCAGGTGGCCAAAACCGAACAGAGCTATATGCCGAATAATGACCGGGTGATCAATATTGATTTTTTCCCCAACGCCGACTTTTGCTATATCATATACCAGTACCAGCGTAAAAATGTAGTGTATTGCATGGCTTCCCGTGTTGACGGCAACGGCAAACTAACAGGCGATATCATGGAACTGGACACCACCCATATCGGGTTCTCAGCCAACAACAGGATATACACTGCGGTAAGCAGCGAGGACAAAAACCGCATTAGTGTGTTTAAAATCAACAGCCGCAACCGCAAACTTTTTGTGATGACTACAATGCTGTATGATGGTAAACTGCAGTTATTGAAAAAAAGCCGGCTGCAAATACCCATGGAAGAGCGGAATGAAAACCTTGGAGATTTCAGCCTGGACAATGAAGGCGACCTTGTGTTTTCCTGGTTTTTCCGCAACAGTAATGACAATATCAGCAAGGTTGCCATGATGATGAAGCCCGCTATGGCCGATTCTCTGATGAAAAAGGAACTGGATATTGAAAAAACGTTGCTGGATGAGGTGCATATCAAAGTGGATAATTTCAACAGGCGTTACCTGCTTACTTCCCTTTTTTACAAGGAGAGAAAGGGGAATATTGACGGGTTTTATTTTTTTGTATGGGATAAAACAACGGCCCGGCCGGTATATGAGAATACAGTCACCTTCAGTGAAGAAATAAGGCGTGAAGCAAGGGGAGATGCTTCGGTTAAAATGGCATTCAACGATTATTTTATCCGGCAGATCATCATCCGGCGGGACGGCGGATTTATCATTGGCAGTGAAGCCTTTTATACCACATCCCGCTTCAACAACTGGAACCGCTGGAATTACCTTTACAACTCGCCTTTTTATTCACCTTATTACGATAATATCTATTACTATTCACCCTATTTTACCAACGCATACTGGAACAACCGCTTCAGCAGCAGCCAGGCAGTACGTTATCATGCAGATAATGTAGCCGTTTTTTCATTTGATGCAACAGGAAAACTGGAATGGAGCAATGTGGTGGGTAAAAGCCAGTTTAATGATGAAACTGATGACATGGTCTCCTACCACCTGATGAATACCGGCGACCAGCTGCATTTTCTCTTTAACCTGCAGGAAAGGAGAATCAACCTGCTTACCGACTACAGCATTTCACCGGCCGGAGAACTGACCCGCAACCCCACTTTAAAGAACCTTGATAAAGGTTATGAGTTTATGCCCAAATACGGCAAACAGGTAAGTGCAAAGCAAATGATCATACCGTGCATCTATCGTACTTATATTTGCTTTGCCAAAGTTGATTACAGCCAGAACTGATAAAACCGGCCCTCTTTATCTGTGACAGGAATATTTAAACAGAAAAATCCGGCAAATATTTTTTTGCTGCTGGTCTTCGGGTCGCTCCTGAAGCTTCCGGCGTTTCTTCATCCCCACATTCCGGTGGAAAAGCCAACCGATGGTATTCTTTTTAAAGCGCTGCTTGACCTTTTGAAACCTTACGGTGAAGCCAACCCCATTATCTACCCTTTTCTTTCTTTTACTTTTCTTTATCTGCAGGCGGTAATGCTTACCGGCTTTATTAACACCCAGCGTATGATGAGCCGGGCCAATTATTTTCCCGGCATGGCTTATATGCTTATTACTTCCCTGTTTCCCGAATGGAATTATTTTTCAGCCCCGTTACTGATAAACTTTATACTTGTACTTGTATTGTCAAGGTTGTTCAAAATATACAATCAGCCCCGGGCACTGGGTTCGGTATTCAATATCGGCATTGCTCTCGGCGTGGCTTCTTTTGTTTTTTTTCCTTCCATAACTTTTATTATATGGATATTACTTGCCCTTGCCGTGATGCGGTCTTTCCGGTTGAATGAGTGGCTTGTCTGTATTCTAGGCGTAACTACGCCATTTTATTTTTACACTGTTTATTTATTTGTGACCAATAACTGGAGCTGGAGCCGGCTGTGGCCATATTTTTCCATCAATCTTCCGGTAGTGCAGCAATCTGTTTGGCTCGCCGGCAGTGTTTTTCTGCTGGCTGTTCCTTTTTTGGCAGGCGGCTATTATGTTCAGGAAGGCCTTCGAAGGATGCTGATACAGGTAAGAAAAGGATGGAGCCTGCTGCTGCTGTACCTGTTTGGGGGTCTTTTTATACCTTTTGTAAACAGTACCGACAATTTTGAAAACTGGATTATGGCAGCCATACCGCTGGCAGCTTTTCATGCCTGCACCTATCTGTACTCGTCATTCCGCATTTTGCCCTTGTTGCTATTCTGGCTTACCGTGGCATTTATTATTGGCTACCAGTATTACTATATTGCCGGTTGGGGATAAAGCAAAGGGCTGTGGCTGCGGCTTTTCTTATCTTTGTGCCGTTTATAACAAATTCTTCTGCTATGAAATTCGGCGTGGTGGTATTCCCCGGCTCTAACTGCGACAGGGACATGTATGATGCGTTAAAATATGAGATGAACCAGGATGTAACCCTGCTCTGGCACAAGGACCGGGATCTGAGTAAATTCAATACAGAAGACTGCATTATTCTGCCCGGCGGGTTTTCTTATGGTGATTACCTGCGTTGCGGCGCCATTGCCCGCTTCAGCCCGATGATGCAGAGTGTGATTGAGTTTGCCCATGCAGGCGGAAAAGTGTTCGGTGTATGCAACGGCTTTCAGATCCTCTGTGAGTCTCATTTATTACCAGGTGCCTTGCTGAGAAATGCGAACCAGCAGTTTGTGTGCAAGAATGTGTTTATTACAAATGAAACCGGGAAGGTGTATAAAATCCCTGTAGCACACGGCGAGGGCCGCTACTATGCTGATGAGAAAACGCTGGATGAACTGGAGGCCAATGGCCAGGTACTATTCTCTTACTGCGCTGAAAACGGCAATAAAACAGCTGAAGTAAATCCTAACGGAGCCATCCGTAATATTGCCGGTATCTGTAATGCCAGTCGTAACGTATTTGGCATGATGCCGCATCCTGAAAGAGCCTGTTCAGTAGCCCTTGGCAATACAGACGGCCGGGAAATCATTAAAAACCTGCTAATGGCTGAGCAACTTGTTTCCTGAACCGGTCATCTTATCATTATTTTGTCAGATTTCGTCATTTTCCTTACAGAAAGGCCGTGAGACCAGTTGTATATTTGCACAGCATATTTAACAGAATGTATGCTCCCTGAGCAGGATATTTGCGTAAGTATTATAAAAGAACAGAATGAGAAAAGGAATATTATCTGCAGTTATTTTAATGAACGGGTTGATAGCAACGGCACAGCTGAATCCTGTTACCTGGTCTTTCAGTGCCAATAAAATCGGCGAAAAGCGCTATGAAGTAAAAATGATAGCCACTATTCAGAACAAATGGCATTTGTATTCGCAAAGCCAGCCGGAAGATGCTATTGCCATTCCTACGACCTTTAAATTTAATGCCAATCCGTTGCTGGTCCTGGATGGGAAAGTGAAAGAGGTGGGCAAAATGGAAAAGTTTTATGATAAGACGCTTGGGGTTTCGGCCAACCAGTATTCGAATACCGTCACCTTTGTTCAAAAAGTGAAACTGAAAGCAAGCGCCAAAACAAAACTTAACGGCAATGTGGAATACCAGACCTGTGATGACGAGAAATGCCTGCCGCCAAAAACGGTAAATATTTCTATAGAAATAAAATAAATATTTGGCGTATAAAATAATATGAAAACGAGTTCCCTCAAGAACTCGTTTATTTTTAAAGAATGAATATGTGTTTTAGTAACCAACTTCGGAAACTGTTTGTTTTTTCTTTTTTACTGGTATCGCAGGCTGTATTATCACAGGATAGTTCCGGGCTGCCGGGCTGGACGGTGCAAAGCAAAAAGATAGGAGAGGGCAAATATGAACTGTCATTTAATCTTCCGGACGCACAGGGCTGGCAGGTGTATGCTCCCAACCAGGCGCCGGGTGACGTCAGTTCAGTCAGTCTCAGTTTTCCGGATTCTTCTGTAACACAAGAAGGAAGTTTTATTACAGAAGGACAGCCACAAAAAATCAAAAGCTCTATTTTCGGAGCAGAACTACTGGTATTTGAAGGAAAGGCTTCCTGGAAAAGTATCATTGTCATAAAGGGTTCTGTTCCGGCCAGGCTGCAGGGCACTATGCTTTATACTTATGGCAGAGATGAGGAATACATACCTTCTTCTATTTTTGATTTTAATGTGCCCCTGGAGGGAGGTGTGGAATCGGAATGGAAACCAAAGGTGGAGGCGATAAATATTAATAACCCGGTAAATCAATGCGGTGATGAAGGAACCTCCGGCAAAAGCCTCTTGGGCATTTTTCTGCTGGGCTTTCTGGGAGGTCTTATTGCATTACTCACCCCCTGTGTTTTTCCTATGATTCCTGTTACTGTTACGTTTTTTACCAAAAAATCACAGGACAGGAAGCAGGGTATTTTCAATGCGACGATGTACGGGCTTTTTATTTTTCTTATATACACCCTGATCACTGTTCCGTTTCATTTTCTTGACGGTACCAAAAGCGAGATTTTTAATAATATTTCAACCAATGTCTGGCTCAACCTTTTATTCTTTGTGATTTTTGTTGTTTTTGCCCTTTCTTTTTTTGGTTTATTTGAAATCACACTTCCTTCCGGTATTGCCAACAGGGCAGGATCGAAATCGGGACTCGGAAATCTGGGCGGTATTTTCTTTATGGCTGCTACCCTCACCATTGTTTCTTTTTCCTGTACTGGTCCTATACTTGGAACGTTGCTGGTTGGCCAATTGCAGGAAGGCCCGTGGCCGCTAACAGCAGGTGCAGCAGGATTTGGTCTGGCATTAAGTCTGCCCTTTGCATTATTTGCCATGTTTCCCAACTGGCTCCAGTCACTGCCCACATCCGGGGGCTGGATGACTTCGGTAAAAGTCGTGCTGGGATTTGTGGAACTGGCTCTTGCCGTAAAGTTTCTTGCTAATGCTGATAATGTAAACCAATGGGGCCTTATTAAAAGAGAAATTTTTGTGGGACTTTGGATAATTATTGGGCTTTTGACGACGCTTTACCTGGCAGGAGTATTTTCAAAAAAGGCAAAACATGTAATACCCACATATTCTTTCTTCCGCATTTTATTCACCGCATTGTTTGGGGCGTTTACTTTATACCTGGTACCGGGGCTTTTTAATTCAAAATGGGCAAGCCTGAAACTGTTGAGCGGTTTTCCGCCACCGTTATCCTATAGCATCTATCCCCATCATGTATTACATGCAAAAGGAGTAGCACCGATAGTTAATGACCTGCAGGCAGCGCTTGACAGGGCAAAAAGGGAGAATAAACCGGTATTGATTGATTTTACGGGCTGGGCCTGTGTTAACTGCAGGAGAATGGAAGAAAAAGTATGGACCAATAAGGATGTAGATTCACTTATGCGAACGCAATTCGTTGTAGTTTCCCTGTATGTGGATGAAAGAACAAAACTGCCCGTTAAAGACAGGGTTACTTACGCTGCTTCATCCGGAAATGAGGAAACGATTGTTACCATAGGTGATAAATGGACCGCCTTTCAGAAAGAGAATTTTGAAGCCGTTTCACAGCCGCAGTATGCTATTTTATCATCAGACCAGAAAGCGCTGGTCAAAACAAAGTTCTATACCCCCAACTCATCAGAGTTTATTAAGTGGCTTAAATGCGGACTGGATGCATTTAAGAAAAGTAAAAAATAAACACATCGCTGTAATAAAAGAAAAATCCCGGTCTGCCAGTGACATACCGGGATTTTCAGTTTGGTGTCATTCTGTACCAGCCTTCCGGTTTGGCAAGCAAACAAAAGATCCCTGAAGAGAAATCTTTTCTCCGGATGGAGATACAGAATGACAAGAGCCTCACCCCCTGCCCCTCTCCACCCTGTGGAGAGGGGAGGAGCAAATTATTTTCAACTTACAATGCAATTTGTTTTTGTGTCATCAGCTTGCGTAAATTAATTAATCCGTATCGCATACGTCCCAATGCCGTGTTAATACTGCAATTGGTGGCGGCAGCAATTTCTTTAAAGCTCATATCGGCGTAATGACGTAATATGATCACTTCCCGCTGGTCATCGGGCAGGCTTTGCAGCATATCCCTTACCCGGTCATGACTTTGTCTCCTGATCATCCCTGATTCTGCACATTCTTCCGAAAAGTTCAGTACCTCAAATATATCTTTGTCCTCACTGTTGCGGATGGTGGGCGAACGTTTCACTTTGCGGAAATGATCCACACATAAATTATGGGCTATACGCATGGACCAGGGAAGAAACTTTCCTTCCTCGGTGTAACGGCCGCCCCGCATAGTGTCAATAATGCGGATAAAAACATCCTGAAAAATGTCTTCGGCCAGGTATTTGTCTTTTACCAGGAACAGAATTGACGTATACAGCTTATCCTTGTGCCGCAGCACCAGGGTTTCCAGGGCATCAAGATTTCCATCCTGGAACAGATGGATGAGTTCATGGTCGGTTTTCTTTACTAAAGCTTTCATAACTCCTGCAGATTTGGGTTGCGTCCCGAAAAGCAATCACTGTCCGGGATTGGTTCATGGATATTGGTTACAAAAAAACGGTTAAAAAAACAACGTAGAAGTTATGCGATAGGCTGGAAAAGTTTTGGGTTAATCATATTTCGGATATTGGAGGTTTAAAAATAGAATTTTCTGTGAAAAAACCAAAGATTTGTAACCTGCTGGTGTAACTTTAATTGCCAAAGAATTGTTAATGATTTCGGGTGAAAACCAAGCCCCTCAAGGGTTTACATTTGTGTGACATACGATGGAGACGAGAATAAAAGGGAAAAATCCCGCCAAACCGAAGACCGTAATTTCCGCAGAAAACATCCTCATCAAAGGCGCCCGGGTGCATAACCTGAAGAATATTGAGGTAGCGATACCGAGGAACAGGTTGATTGTGGTGACAGGGGTTTCAGGTTCCGGCAAGTCATCGCTTACTATTGATACATTATATGCCGAGGGTCAGCGCCGCTATGCCGAAAGCCTCAGCGCTTATGCCCGGCAGTTCCTTACCCGTATGAATAAACCTGATGTGGATTACATCAAAGGCCTTTGCCCCGCCATCGCCATCGAACAAAAAGTAATTACCAGAACACCGAGGAGCACTGTTGGGAGCATGACGGAAATATATGATTACCTCCGGCTGCTGTTTGCGAGGGCCGGAAAGACCCTTTCACCTGTTTCAGGCCGGGAGGTTAAGAAAGATGATGTGACAGATGTGCTGGATGCAATCATTAAATTAAATGAAGGGGATAAAGTTTTTATTCTTGCCAACTTTAAACAACACAGGAACAGGGATACAAGGGAGGAACTGAACATACTGACACAAAAGGGGTTTAGCAGAGTCTATAGTCATGAGTCGGGAGTCAATAGTCAGAAACAGGGAGTTGTTTATAGAATCGAGGAATTGACAGAGTTAAATGATAAAGAGCTGAAGCAAAAAAAGATTTCACATATACTTGTTGACAGGGTAATTGTAAAAGAGTTTGATGAAGATGACAGGCACAGGATGGCCGACTCAATCAGTACTGCTTTTTATGAAGGCGAGGGCGATGTGTATCTTGAAGTGAATGGAAGCAAACTGCTGCATTTCAACAACCGTTTTGAACTGGACGGTATGCAGTTTGAAGAACCGCAGCCCAATTTATTTTCATTCAATAATCCTTTTGGGGCCTGCCCCACCTGCGAAGGTTTTTCTCAGGTGCTGGGCATTGATCCCGACCTGGTGATACCGGACAGGCGGCTGAGTGTGTATGAAGGCGCCGTAGCGCCATGGAAGGGCGAGAAACTGGACTGGTGGCGGAAGAATTTTATCAAGCGTTCCGTGGCAGTCAATTTCCCGGTTCATAAACCCATCGCCGACCTGACAGAAAAACAATACCGGCAGCTTTGGGAAGGGGTGGATGGTATCGGCATCAACGATTTTTTTAAAGATGTGGAATCACAGCTCTACAAGGTGCAGTACCGGGTTTTATTAAGCCGGTACCGCGGAAGAACAGAATGCCCGGATTGCAATGGTTACCGCCTGCGGAAAGAAGCCTTGTATGTGAAAGTGGGCGGAAAACATATTGGTGAGCTCAGCACCATGCCGGTAAAAGATTTGAAAGCATGGTTTGATAACCTTACCCTCAGCCGGCAGGATCTGGAAATAGCAAAAAGAATTTTAACTGAACTGCACAACCGCCTGGGCACACTGATCAAAGTGGGGCTGGGTTATCTTACGCTGAGCCGTCTTGCCAACTCACTGAGCGGGGGCGAAAGCCAGCGGATACAACTGACAAGAAGCCTGGGCAGCAACCTTACCAATTCTTTATACATACTGGATGAGCCTTCTATCGGGCTTCATTCAAGGGATACAGCTAATCTTATTAAAGTATTGAAAGAGCTGAGAGACCTTGGAAACACGGTGATTGTGGTAGAGCATGATGAGATGATGATGCGGGAAGCCGACCATATCATTGACATGGGGCCGCTGGCTTCCCATCTTGGCGGTGAAGTGGTGGCCGAAGGTGATTATGATGAAATTATTTCAAGCCCCGGCAGCCTTACCGGCAAATACCTAAACCATGAGCTGACTATTGAGCCGCCTAAAACAGTGCGTAAATGGAACCGCTCCATTAAGGTGGAAGGGGCCCGGCATAATAATTTAAAGAACATCATAGTTGAGTTCCCGCTGAATGTGCTTTGCGTGGTAAGCGGAGTGAGCGGCAGCGGCAAGACCACATTGGTTAAACAAATATTGTATCCTGCCCTGCAAAAGATAAAAGGCGAATACGGTGAGAAAGTAGGGTATCACAAGCAGCTCAGCGGCGATGTGGAGAGTATTGCACAAATTGAAATGGTGGACCAGAACCCCATCGGCAAATCGAGCCGCAGTAATCCGGTTACTTATATAAAGGCCTATGACGAAATAAGGGATTTGTTTGCAAAACAACCGCTGAGTAAAATGCGGGGTTTACAGCCCAAACATTTTTCTTTTAATGTAGACGGGGGAAGATGTGATTCCTGCAAAGGAGAGGGCGAACAAATAGTGGAGATGCAATTTCTGGCCGATGTGCACCTGATATGCGAAAGCTGCGGGGGAAAAAGATTTAAAGAGGAAGTTTTAGAAGTGAAGTTTAATGACAAAAGCATCTATGATGTTTTGGAAATGAGTGTGGATGAAGCAATTTCTTTTTTACCTTCTTCCTGCAGTCATGCCCTGCAACCGCTTAGTGATGTGGGATTGGGTTATATAAAACTGGGACAATCATCGGGCACATTATCTGGCGGCGAGGCGCAACGGGTAAAACTGGCTTCTTTCCTTGGAAAAGGAAGGAGCGGAAACAAGATTCTCTTCATTTTTGATGAACCGACCACCGGACTTCACTTTCATGATATAAAAAAACTGCTGGCTTCCTTCAATGCATTGATTGAACAGGGACATTCTATTATTGTTATAGAACACAATACCGATGTGATCCGCTCAGCAGACTGGGTAATTGATCTGGGGCCTGGAGCAGGCGATGGCGGAGGAAACATTGTTTTTACAGGCAAACCCGCTGATCTCAAAAAGCAAAAAGAAAGTTATACAGCCAGGTATCTCTGATTACCTGAGTTTGTCCAGCGATTTTACCAGCTTTTCGTCTTTACGGATATTGCGGAAAGCCATATAATAACCGGCCAGTACCGCAAAGGGCAATACGCAGAATAAAGCGAGGGTGCTTTTGGTTATCTTGTTCATTTGAGTGATGTAAAGAACGATAATAATGACAGCAAGCAACAAACCTGCAAGACAAAGCCGCATCTGCAGTTTCCGGTCTTTGTATAAAAAAATTATGGCTGTTGAAAGAATAAGCGAAGCTCCGGTGCAAATCAGCAAAAGAAAACTACTGTCAGCTTTTAATACTTTATCCGCTTCTACTCCGTTTTCCATCACTTTCCCGGTTACAAAGGGAAACATAAAGCTTAGTAAAGCTGCTGCACTGGCCAGTAAAAGCCAGAGTGTTTGCTGGCGTTGAATCATAAAAAAAATATTTCCGGTTAACCTAATTCAGGATACAGGGGAAATTGTTGCATCATTTCTTTAACTTTTACACGGACATCGGCCACTGTTTTATCATCATGAACATTCAGTATCACTTTATCTATCATGGCAGCAACCATTTCCATGTGTTCTTCTTTCATACCCCTTGTGGTAACTGCAGGCACACCCAGTCGCATGCCCGAAGTAACGAAGGGTGATTTATCATCAAAAGGTACAGAATTTCTGTTCACGGTAATATGAGCCCTGTCAAGCGTTTCCTGAGCTTTTTTTCCGGTGATTCCTTTATTACGCAGATCAATCAGCATTAAATGATTGTCGGTGCCCCCGCTGATCAGGTTGTACCCCCTGTTTACAAAAGCTTTGGCCATCACCTGCGCATTTGCAAGGATTTGTTTTCCATATAAAGCAAATTCATTACTGAGTATTTCGCCAAATGCAACGGCCTTGGCGGCAATTACATGTTCAAGTGGTCCGCCCTGACTGCCGGGAAATACGGCAAGGTCAAGCAGTGAACTCATCATTCTCAAATTTCCTTTTGGGTCTTTGATGCCCCAGGGATTTTCAAAATCATTCCGGAGCATGATGATACCGCCCCTTGGCCCCCGCAATGTCTTATGCGTGGTGGATGAAACGATATGGCAATGTTCAAACGGATCGTTTAGTAAGCCCTTTGCAATTAATCCAGCAGGATGTGCAATGTCAGCGAACACGATGGCCCCAACTTCATCAGCCACTGCACGGATGCGTTCATAATTCCAGTCGCGGCTGTAAGCTGAAGCGCCGCAAATAATCATTTTTGGTTTTTCAGCCCTTGCCCTGGCTTCAAGCTGATCATAATCCACAATACCTTCTTTGGTAACGCCATAATGAATGGCATGATAAGTTTTGCCGCTGAAGTTAGCGGGGCTTCCATGTGTAAGGTGCCCGCCCATGCTCAGGTCGAGCCCCATGAATTTTTCTCCCGGTTTCATCACGGCAAGAAAGACGGCTGCGTTGGCCGAGGCCCCGCTGTGCGGCTGCACATTGGTCCAAGAGCAGTTGAATATTTTCTTTAACCGGTCAATAGCGAGGTTTTCAATTTCATCCACTACTTCACAACCCCCGTAATATCTTTTGCCGGGGTATCCTTCCGCATATTTATTGGTGGGCACAGTGCCCATGGCCTGCATGACCTGCAGTGAGGTAAAATTTTCCGAGGCAATGAGTTCTATTCCGTTGCGCTGACGCTCGAGTTCTTTTTTAATGAGGTCAAATACGAGGTTGTCTTTTTGCATGGCGCAAAATTAGGAGAGCAGGGGCAATAATGGCCGATAAACCGTTCCGATAACGTTTAATTCAAAAGTCTTACTTTCGTTGGCTTTTGATTAGTTACCAAACCACTTAGCTTATAATGAAAGCTATCATTCCGGCTGCCGGTGCAGGTACCAAACTGCGTCCTCACAGTTACACGCAACCCAAGGCATTGATTCCGCTGGCAGGCAAAACGGTACTCAGTATCATCGTTGATCAGCTGAAACAGGCGGGCATAAAAGAAATTATTTTCATTGTGGGCTACCTGGGAGAAAAGATTCAGGATTATGTAAAAAGCAAATACCCGGAAATAAAGGCCCATTTTGTGCACCAGACAGACAGGCAAGGTGTAGGCCATGCCATCCGCCTTACCCGGAACATTGTAAACAATGATGAAGTGTTTGTGGTACTGGGTGATACCATTTGCGAATACGATATACAGGAAGTGGTGAAAAGCCCCTGTTCCATGATTGGGGTGAGAAAGGTGGATGATCCCCGTGATTTTGGCGTAGCGGAAATTGAAGAAAGCGGCTTTATAAGCCATGTGGTGGAAAAACCACAAATACCCAAATCGAATATGGCCCTGGTGGGTGTATACCGTATAAAAGAAAGCGAGCAGATGTTTCAGTGCCTGGAAAGTAATATCCGCCAGGGGCTGCGAAGCCATGGTGAATACAGCCTTACCGATGCCCTGGACTGCATGTTGCAGACGGGTGCAAAGTTTAAATCATTTAAAGTGGAAAACTGGTTTGACTGCGGCAAAAAAGAAACCCTGCTGGAATCAAACGCCACTTTGCTTAAAAAGTTTGCACCTGCGACGGATGCTTCTCAATATGAAAACACGGTTATTATCCCGCCCGTAAGTTTTGGCTCAGGCTGTAATATCAAAAATTCCATTATCGGGCCAGATGTTACTATTGGCGACAATACCACTATTTATTATTCCATTGTAAAGAACTCCATTATCGGTTCGTTTTCCAACCTGGTTGATATAGTACTAAATGAATCTGTAATTGGCAGCGATACCAATTTACGTGGTGACAGCCGGTCGCTTAACATCGGGGATAATACAAGCATTGATCTGGGATAGGTTAAGTAATTAGTGAGTCGTCAGTAACTATCTTTACCCCGCCAACATCAGTGACTAAAGACTAACGACTCATGACTGAATTTTCCAATCGTAGCACCCGGCTTTTCGGTATCGGCTACCCCATCATTCAGGCAGGAATGATATGGGCAAGCGGCTGGCGGCTTGCCAGTGCAGTGAGCAATGCCGGGGCGTTGGGCCTTATAGGCAGCGGTTCGATGTATCCGGATGTCTTACGGGAACATATCCGTAAATGCAAAGCTGCAACAACCCGGCCCTTCGGTGTAAACGTACCCCTGCTGTACCCCGATATTGATAAGCATATTCAGATCATTCTGGATGAGGAAGTGAAAATAGTTTTTACATCAGCCGGTAACCCCAAAACATGGACGGGTGTTTTAAAAGAAAAGGGAATTACAGTGGTCCATGTGGTCAGTTCTTCAAAATTTGCAAGAAAAGCAGAAGAAGCCGGCTGTGATGCGGTGGTGGCTGAGGGCTTTGAGGCAGGCGGACATAACGGAAGAGAGGAAACAACAACCCTGGTACTGGTTCCCGCCGTGGCAGAGGCTGTAAAAGTACCGGTGATAGCTGCCGGTGGAATTGTAAACGGAAGACAGATGCTGGCGGCCATGGTGCTGGGGGCAGAAGGGGTACAAATGGGCAGCCGGTTTGTGGCCAGTGAAGAAGCTTCATCGCATCTTAATTTTAAGCAGGCGGTGATAAATATGGAAGAGGGCAGCACACAGCTTACGCTGAAGCAGATCACCCCGGTCAGGATGATCAAAAACAAATTCTTTCAGCAGGTACAGGAAGCCGAACACCGGGGGGCTACCGCCGAGGAGTTGAAAATGATATTAGGAAGGGCAAGGGCCAAAAAAGGAATGTTTGAAGGCGACCTCGAAGAGGGTGAACTGGAAATAGGGCAGGCAGGCGCTCTGTTGAACAGTATTTTACCGGCCGGCGACATCGTAAAAAAAGTATGGCAGGAATTTATGAACGGTTTGGCCGAACCCCTGAAAAAGCTTTAATTTTATTGCACCACCAATAAAGGAATATGTGTAAAGGGTTCTTGTAAACCATTCAAAACACAACGATGAGACAAAAACTTTTCCTGCTGGGATTTTGTCTGTTGGGGTTTGTTGCTGCCAGGGCAAACGGTATAGGGCCTGGCAATGGTAAAAAAGAAGGTGTCGGTGGTTTGGTAGTGGATGCTGAAACAAGGAAGCCATTGAAGGATGTAAGTATCACCGCTTACAATGTTACCAAAAAGGAAAAGGTAGTGCTTACTGATGAGGATGGCGCTTTCTCATTTGATGACCTGAAACCCGGTACTTATAAGTTTGTATTTGAAAAGGCAGGTTTCCGCAAGGCCACCCGTGAAAAATTGGTGGTAAAAACCGATGAAGGTTTCCAGATGGATATTGAAATGACCGGGTACGGCGATTTTGATATTATGCCTTCCCCGGGGCATTTCAGCGGTATGTGATTTTTATCCCGGATAAATCATAATTAAACAGTCCCGCTTTGGCTTAACCGAAGCGGGACTGCTTTTTTCAGGGTTTGTTTCAGTTTGAATTATCCTTAGTCAAGGTCCATATCAAAATCGTCATCAGTTTTTTCCATATTGAACTTCCTGTGTTTTTCCAGAAAGCTGCGGTACTTATTATAAGTCTTATCTGCTGCTTTTTTGCCGTTAATGAAGAGTTCGCCGTCCCTATGCTTCAGGGTATAACCTTCTTTTTTACTGATAAGGCCGTCTTTTTCGAGGTCATCCACAAATCCTTTGAATTCTTTGATCTGCTTTTTTGCTTTTTCAATTTCTTTCCTTGCTTTGACCAGCTCTTTTTCCATTTTGGGGCCCAGTTCCTTCATCTCCTCCTGCAGTTTTTTCATGTCTTCATCCGGTTTTTTCATATCCACCTCTTTCAGCTGCTGCATTTCTTCCTTCATTTTATCCCAATCCACTTTTGACATTGATTCCTGAATCTCTTTCTGGATTTTTGCTATGTCCAGTTCTTTCAAGGCCTCAGTTATCTCTGCTTTTATTTTTTCAAAATCCGCTTTGGCCAGCGACTCCTGCACTTCTTTCTGAATTTTGGCTATATCCACTTCTTTCGGGGCTTTTTCAATCTCCATCTTTATCTTTTCAGCATCAATTTTCTTCAGTGCTTCAGAAATTTCCTCTTTTATTTTGTCCATATCCACATCAATTGCTGCTTCATTGAGCTCATCCAGCACATCATCCAGGTCACGGACTTTTTTATGCCTGTCCGGGTCCTTCCCGTCACCGGGCCGGGCAGGCTTTTTGGGTGTCGTGTCATTTACCTGGTGCCCGTAGTTGTCTGGTGTTTGCTTTTGCCCCCACGATACAAGAACTGCTGTGAACAGGATCGCAAATAATGCCAGCAGGAGGGCTCCTTTTTTAAAAATCGCCGGGTTCATTTTTTTGTTTTGATTAGCAATATCAACGAAACATTTCGTATCAAATATACGACTAGTTTCGTATTTATCACAGGCTCCCATGGTATAAAGAAAAATTTAACAAATAAACCCTTTTTCGGGAGTTGTAATAAATTGATGCCCGAAAATCAGTTCTTCCTGAAAGCCCAGCGCAGCATTTCTTTCCAGCTTGGCTTTTTACCGTACATCAGGATACCGGTACGGTAAATTTTGCCGGCAAACCATACCGTAAAGATAAAACCCAGTATCAGCATCAGCATCGAAAGTCCCAGTTGCCACCAGGGTACCGTGTTGGGAACACCAAACGGAACCCGGGCCATCATGACAATGGGTGAGCTGAAAGGAATGATACTGCCCCATACAGCTATCGGGCTTGTGGGGTTAGAGATTGTAGAAGTCATCAGGGCAATAGAAAGAATGACCAGCATAGTGATGGGAAAACTCAGCGACTGCGCCTCCCGCATATCTTCGTTTACTGCGCTGCCAATGGCCCCGTATAAGGAAGAATAGAAAAAGAAACCTGCCAGGAAATAAAACCCGAAGCAGAATAAAATAAGCGGCACATCCACGCTGGAAAACATATTTTGCATCTGCCCCACCATGGCATTGGCTGCGCCACCGCCTGAGCCTGTGGCTTTGGCAATATTATAAATAACCAATACAAAGGCAATCCAGATAAAAAACTGGGTAAGGGCAACCAGACCGATACCCAAAATCTTTCCCAGCATCATCTGAAAAGGCTTGACGGATGAAACGATTACTTCGGCAATCCGGTTTGTTTTTTCTTCCATTACACCCATCATTACCTGCGAGCCATAGATAAGAAGTATTAAATAAATAAGAAGCCCGGCAACATACCCAATACCTTCGGCTGTTTTGGCATTTGCTTTTGCGTCTTTAATATTTTTTGATTTTAACCCAAGATGGCTGGCAAGAAGAATCTTCTGCTTGTCTGCATCTATCTGTAAGCTGTCATTTTTGATTTCATTCCAAATCCGGTTAAGTTTTGCTTCAACTAATACGGTTGCAGATGAGCCATATGATTTATTCGACTTAAAAAATAAACTGTCTGTTCCTTCCTTCCAGTTAATGGGGGGAATGACAATATAACCATCATACCCGGCTGTTTTATAATCTGCAATTATTTTCTCAGGGCTATTCTTTATCAGAATTAAGGAGGAACTTTTATCTGCGTTATTTTCTCTGGTCACCATGGATTCGGAGAAGTACCCGGATGAATCTATAACGGCTATTTTCAGGTTCTGTACACTTTCCTTTGCGATATAGCCCATGCCAAAGATTAATGCCACATAGAGCAACGGGAAAAGAAGGGTAGAAATAATAAAAGTTTTTTTCCTGACCCTTGTCAGGTATTCTCTTTTTATAATGAGCCATATCTTGTGCATGAGAAATATTTTATGCTTGAATTATGCTTTTACCGTCTGAAACTGCCGGGCTGTGGGTGTTCCTTCCACCAGTTTTATAAATATATCGTTGAGAGAAGGAAGGATTTCATTGAATGACTGAATGCTGGCCCCCTGTTGAAGCAGGAACTGTAATACATCATTTGGCCTGCTTCCTTCCCTGATGCGTACAACCAAAGCATGGTCTTTTGCCCCAACTACATCGAACGGAGCATGCCCGTTACCAGCAGGCAGCTGGCTGGTGCCGATACTGAACAGGTTTTCCTTGAAATCCTGTTTTACCTGTGTAACGGAGCCGTCCAGTATCTTCTTCCCTTTATTCACCAGTACGATATGATCGCAGATTTCCTCCACCTGTTCCATACGATGGGTGCTGAAGATGATCGTAGAGCCGTTTTGCGCCAGTTTGAATATTTCATCTTTGATCAGGTTGGTGTTCACCGGGTCAAGCCCGCTGAAAGGCTCATCTAATATAATCAGTTTGGGGTTGTGAAGGATGGTAGTGACAAACTGCAGTTTCTGGCTCATGCCTTTGGAGAGGTCTTCTACTTTTTTGTTCCACCAGCTTTCCATTTCAAATTTTACAAACCACTCTTTAATCCGTGCCTGCGCATCAGCCCGGCTTAAGCCCTTTAATTGCGCCAGGTATATGGTTTGCTCCCCGATCTTCATTTTTTTATATAGTCCCCTTTCTTCCGGCATATACCCGATCATGGAAACGTCGTTAACCGGTTCAAATTTTTTCCCGTCAAAAATGATTCGTCCTTCATCGGGGTAAAAAATGCCGGTAATCATGCGGATGAGGGTTGTTTTTCCGGCGCCGTTGGGTCCCAGCAGTCCGAATATTTGTCCTTTCTCAACGGAAAAACTGATATCATCCACCGCTTTTTGGGAAGCAAAATATTTTTTCAGGTGCTGAAGTTCGAGTAATGCCATGTTCTGGTATTGTTAGTCAAAATTAGTTCTCCTGATGAATTGACATAAGGGAAAAGGTGAATGATCTTTTTTACGGGGTGAATTGCACATACAGGCCGTAAGCCGTCAGGTTGATAACGCCATCTGCACTGCCACTTTTTCTCCATCCATGGCAGCGCTTACAATACCGCCGGCATAGCCGGCGCCTTCTCCGCAGGGATACAGGTTTTTTATTTGAGAATGCTGGAGGGTCTCTTTGTCTCTCGGTATTCTTACGGGAGAAGAGGTTCTTGATTCTGTGGCCACTACCACAGCTTCATTGGTATAATATCCGCTCATCTTTTTCCCAAATTCTTTAAAACCCTGCTGCAGGCTTTTATAAATAAAGGCAGGCAGCACTTCTTTTAACAGCGCCGGACTAATACCCGGCAGATAAGAACAATCCGGCAGTGTAGGAGACAATTTATTCTCACAAAAATCCGCCAGCCGCTGGGCCGGAGCTGCAAATTTGCCTCCGCCGGCT
>VGGV01000015.1 GCA_016868455.1 Bacteroidota bacterium | reverse complement strand
CATTTTTATAAAACTGAACACCCGCTAAGGAAATATTTTATACCAGGTTTATCCGCAAAAATTGCAGGAGCAATCTTTATTGGCTTAGTGTATCACTACTACTATAAAGGAGGGGATACTTTCGATTCCTTGTCCCAAATAGCGATGGCAAACATACCATTAAGCCAGGCAAAGCATTTGCTGCCATACCTGGCAAAGCTTTCAACAAGTACTTCAGAGTCGGACGTGGTTCTGGTCTCAATCCTGTATTTTGCTGCTACTTCCTTAAAATTATATACCTCACCATTAAAAACCATTACATAGCGTCCATCCCTTGAGTAATACGGCTGGTTTGCAGCAGCCGAAAGATCAAGTATGCTTAAACGCCTGTGGCCTAAGCCGGTGCCTGTTCGGAGATTAAAGTAAAACCCTTTTGCATCGGGGCCGCGGTGTTTAATAGCCGACGTTAAAAGCCGGAGATGTTCCTGGTTGTAATTACGGGAGATGAACCCTGCAATACCGCACATAGTCTGATGGGAGAAAATTGTAAGAATTAAAAAATAAGCTATTAATAAAAAATGGCGTATTAATGTAGCCAGAGTTAACACTTATTGGTATTGATGCAAATACTATTACTACAAGCATCTTTTAAAATATTTACTTGAACATCCGACTTATAAAATATTTTGAGAAATGGAATGGGTTGGTAGTAAACGACTTGGCAAAATAAAAAAAACTTTTTTTCCAATACCTTATTTTGGCAAAGCTAGAAGCCAGTGAAAAAGAAAAAAAACACTTAAATCTTTTGAACAACCTATCGGACACTAGTTTTTCTTTTACTACTTCAAAAAAGAACTTTTCATTATCTGAAATAAGCTTATAATCAACTGTGCTTGACATGCTATTTGGGCTTATCCTATAATGCAAAAATCCTTCTGGTGAATTGGTTACCCTTGCACCTTTACCGGCCTTTGAAAGCTGCAATAAAAAATATTTATCGGCTGTGCTGCTTAAATTTTTATTAAAGTAAATCTGATTAGTAATTAAAAAATCTGTTCTAAAAAGATAGTTTGATGGTACCGTTGAAAAACCTTTTTTAAAAAAAAGAATTTCCTCAGGATTGTTTCCTAAGGCTGCTTGATATCTTTTTGCTTTTATAGGAAATGAAATAATATCGCCTCCTACATAACTTACAGTCGGATTATCTTTTAAAAAACTGATACGTTGCTTCAAAAAATCAACTCCCAAAACATCGTCAGCGTCTAAAAAAACCAGCCAAATTCCTTTTGCCAGCCGCAAACCATTGTTTCTAGTTATTGAAACCCCTTGATTGTTTTGGTTAAACAAGCTAATACGACTATCTCTATAGGAAGCAATAATGCTTTCGCTATCATCAGTTGACCCATCATTAATTACTATAAGCTCCCAACTTGAAATGGTTTGGGCTAAAACTGAGTCAATAGTTTCTTTAATATAGCTAGCTGCATTATAAACCGGTATAATAATTGAGACCTCTACCATTTTTAATGCTTTTTGCATATGCAGAAAAATGTTTTACACTTAATTATTTCTTCCCTTTCATCGACTAACACAAAATCTGATGGTGTTGGGTAAAAAGGATAACCAGAAAAAAGTTTAGAGAAATAATTTTTGATTTTAAACGGAGTAAATTTTCGAATGCCAATAATATTGAAAAAAGCATAATTCAGTCTAGCCATAAAGGTTGAAAAGTTTTTCTTATTATATCGATTAAATTGTTGTCCCTCAATTTTTACACTTGAAAACACACTATTTAAGATTTGGCTCAATTCATTGTAGTCAAATTCCTGTGTGTGATAAGGATTGGTAACTTTTCCTGTTGGGCTGTTTATAGGAAAATTAGGTGTTGAAATTAATGCAGTACCGCCTTGCTTTAGTACCCGGAAAAACTCTTTTATCATTTTCCAGTACAAAGTTGTGTGTTCAATAGTTTCAAAGGAAACAACTATATCAAAATACTCGTCACTGTATGGAAGTTGGGTCCCATCCAGCACTTTAAAATCAAGGTTCGGTTGCTGCCAGTTTCTTTTGCACTCTTTTACTGCATCTTCTGCAATATCTCCACCAGTAACTGCCCCTTTTGTATGCCGTGCCAGTATTTGTGATCCAAACCCGGTTCCGCAGGCAATATCTAGAATTACATCATTTGCCCTAACATATTTCAAAACTTCGTTATAACGATGAATATGTTCACCCCACCAGGGGTCTCTTTTATTTAACAATTGCCTTTCTGACGACATATTTCTATATTAAATTTTTTAACCTTTGTTTATTTAACACCGAATCTGAAAATTTATTTATTACATTTCCCTTTAAAAGTTTGCCCATTCTATGAAGGTGTTCTTTGTTATTATAAGCAGCCCTTATTACTTTTTCAATAGATACTTTAATGTTTTCCCTTCGCATCAAAAAGCAATTTACACCATCTTCCAAATAATCGTCAAAATCACCAACCCCTTCGCAAACTGCTACTGCCTTTTCCCTTAGCCCCGCCTCCTTAATAACATTGCTGCTAGCCTCGGTTAGGGAAGGATGAATTAACAGATCAGCGGCCTCTATAAAGTTTATTACATCATTTCTATACCCGGGCATATATATAGCTTCCTAAAGATCTATTCATCACAAACTTCTCCATTTCCAGCTTTAATGGACCCTCATCTAATGCAATTATCTTTATTGACAGACCTTCCTTTATCAATCCTGATACAACCTCAAAAACAGGCAAATGTTGTTTTGTTGAAATGAACCTGCTTACCATTAGTAATAAAAGATTGCAGGGATGGGCTTGCCTTACTTCATATACTACAGCTGGTTCGGGTAAAGGGTACATAGAAAAATCATAAATAAGGGGACAAACAACAATCTTTTTTTCAGAGCACCTTTCATGCCTTATCATAGACTCTTTAACATGTTCTGACAAAACAACTATTTTCTTAGAAAATCGGTTAATGAACCAGTCAATCAATACTTCTTTTTTATTTCTTTTTAGTCTAACCCTTTCTCCATATTCTGCAAAAAATGATGACTCATCATGATGCCGGAATGTGGTCACTTTTGCTTTTAGAAATAATGAAGAAAGAACCGCAATAAAATTAGCATCCTGCAAATGGCTTAAGACAATATTGATACCTTCCTTTTTGCAAAAACGGGCCAGAAAACGGGAATGTTTATAAAAATATGTCCACGCATTTTTTCGGACCAGCACATGGCTCAATGTCCGGATGCCTTTCTTTTCCAGTTCCTCATGAAAGGGACCTCTTGCTGTCAATGTTAATACAATTACCTCATAACCTGCGTCTACGATGGTTCTGATTAATGTTTCAACAGCAACGGAACGTTTATTGTCGGGATAGTATACTAGTATTTTGCTATAAGTGCCCGGCAAGCTTCATAATTTTTTCTAAGTAAGTTGTATACTGGCAACAAGAGGGTCCTGTTACAAATACTCCCCTGATAATGGGAAACAGTGAACATCAAAAAGCAAAAAGTGATTGCAAAAATCTTGTTTGGTCAATAATTTACCTGCCATACTAATCCGGTACCCGCTTTCTGATAACAGGTCAAATATGGCTTCCAGGGAATCGCCTTTTTGCTTTATAAAGACAGGATGCAATCCAAGTATTAGCTTGGGTCTATGATCTTTAAATGTTTTTATTCCTCCTTTTAAAACATCCAGTTCGGCGCCCTCCGCATCAATTTTAATTAGCGAAGGACACATTTCATACTCTGCTACAATACTGTCAATAGTTACCAATACTACCTCACAAGGAAACTGGTCTTTACCGGATGTGTTTCTCACAAGACTGTTACTATTGCAGCCTGCAGTGTGATTGACATAGAATGTCGCTGTTCCTTTCTTACTGCCAACGGCGGCTTGCCGGGCTATTACATTACTACAATGATTCAGCCGTAATGTATCCTTCAAAATAGAAAAAGTACCTGGTGTTGGTTCAAAGCAAATAATTCTCCCTCCGGGCCCTGTTAACTTAGAACAGCAAACACTGAATAATACTATATGGGCTCCTATGTCTATAACCTGCATTCCTGCTTCTAGTTCTTGCTGCAGAAAGAGATAATTATCCGTTTCATAGTTTTTGTTATAATAGCGGCTATATCTTGCAGGAAATCTAACCTTAATTTTATTTATTTTCCTTGAAACTCCTTTTTTCAGGGTTATAAGATCCAGAAGCGTATATAATAATCTTTTCAAAAACAGGGCTTCAGCATTATAAAACAATAGTTACTACAGGGTCAGCACAATACTTTTTGATAGCTTTCACTTAATTCAAGAGGAGACCAATTCTCTTCTCCCAGTTTACGAATATTTGTCCGCAATGATTCCGCAAGCTTTGGGTCATTAACAATATTCATTACTTCCCGGGCCAGCATTTGATAATTATAGGGTTCGACACCCAGATAATTTATTCCACGAGTAAATGTTCCTTTTAACCAATCCATTTCATAAGCCACTACAGGCATGCCAAAAAGAGCCACTTCCCTGAGTGCACTCCCGGTCATTGCAGAGACATACACATCACATAATGAATAAAATGGAATGATATCGGTCAAAGGCATGTAACCATGGAGTCTTACATAATCTTCAATGCCCAGTTCCTTTATAAGCTGGTTAAAATAATCCTTGTCCTCTCCTTCCCCAAGAATATGCAATACAAAATTGGGATTTGTTTTGACCAGATATTGCATGCATTTAAGCACATCTCCGATCAGTTTTTCTTTTCGCAACCTGCTTATGCATAAAAGATGATACTTATTATCTTTTTGTACAGGTTTCGTCCTTTGTTCATCAATCGCTTTTAAAAAAAAGGGGGAAGGGACTTCTTCCACGACCGTATCCAGCATTACAATTTTTTTTCTGAATACCCGGTCACTCATCAACCATGTTTTATAATCGCCCATCATCCGAGGGAAAATGACAGATCGCACAAAAAATGAACTCATGCGTCTCAGGATCTTTTCAACCCATATCGGTAGAAAAATGGATAATGATCTCTTTGTTATCTTATACATCACGGGAGGAAGGGTCAATGGTACCAATATAACCCGGCATTTTGTCATCATTTTTACGAACAGGATGAACCACCATGTAAAGACCTGTTCGTATGTGAACGCCAGTTTGATCTTTTTTCTTTTTACCAATTTATGAATAACCCAGGGAGCCCGGAAAAAATCGGAACTGGTCTTTCCTTTTCCGGCTAACAGGATGATCGTTCTCCCATTCCTGATAATTTTTTTATTGCCTTTCGCTCCAAGAAACAGCACATACACTGTATCAGCGATCTCTTCATAATTCTTTACTTGCCAGGTATTGCTCCCAGGAGAAAGATCTGACGGATTGTGACCGGCACTCATATTAAACAATAAAATATTCGAGGAACGCATCTTATACAATTGACCTGGTATGCAAACTATTCTTTAAAAACCCTATCACAGACTCAAAATTATTCCTGTACAGGAATAACAATAGCAAGGCTGAGAACAAAACACTGCCTAGGATAACCAGGATATTGGAGATCCAAAAACAAAGCAAAATACCCAGTAAAGCAGGAGCAAGAGACATGACACAACGAATTGCATTAACCCTGAAGTAATATGTCAAAAAGAAATAAGTGGCTATAAAACCAGTTAACATAGATAAAATAGTGGAATAGGTGGACCCGATAAGACCATATTTGGGTATTAATAAAAAATTTCCCAGCAAATTGAGTCCTGCTGTAATAATGGTCAATGGAAAGGCAAAAAAAACAACTTTTCTTGCCAGTATATATGGATTGAACCCTATAAAATTCGGTATTAAAAAAGCCGTGCCGAGTATGAAAATTATTAAAATGGAATTGAGTTGAGGGTGGTTGATATTAAAAGCTTCGGGTATTATGATACACAAGGCAAAGGCCAGTATGGCACTCAACATCGTCCAGATAAGAACTACTATATGCATGCTTTCCTTAAGAAACCGTTCTACCACATGCAAATGGTTCCGGACTAAATAAGATAGAAACATGGGCATCATTAATCCACCCAGTATGGTCGGCAGTTGCGACCAAACACCATAAAACTGGTAGGCCACTGAATAGATACCGAGGTCATTTCTTTCCAGGTAATTTGAAATAAAAAAAGTATCCAGGTAATTGGTAGATAAAAATGCTGTGATCCCATAAGGCAATAAAGGAAAAGAAAAATAAAGTACTTGCTTCAAATGCTTTCTTTCTATACGAAACAAAAAATACTTGCGTAAAAGAAAAAAAGAACAAATACAGGAAACGGCGACAGCTATCAGGTAAGCTACCATGATATTCTGCCAGCTTATGTTAAAAAAAAAATAAACCAGCAGTATGATCACCAGGGATATCCCTTTTTCCAGTAACAATAATACCCCCTGTAACCTTAACAATTTTACCGCCTGGAGCCCTGCGGTAAAATGTGATAGAATGGACATTAAAACAAACTGGCACAAAAGATAAGGACCGGTATCCCCGGGTATCTTTAAAAGGCTGGTTAAAAAATTGTTCCAAAGAGGATAAAGAAGTATGAGAGCAGCGATATTAAAAAGGAGGATCACCGTCCTCGCTGAAAAGATAAATGATATCCCGTGTGTGTTAATGTATTCTTCGCCTCCCAGTCTTATCACGGCGATTGAGGTCCAGTTGCAAAATAATACCGCTGCTTGCGAACCGGCAGTAACGGCAACTGTTACCGCTAAAATTTCTGTGCCGGAATACCGTGTTATTGTCCATACAATAAAAAATGAAACCAGCGCAGCTCCAAATTGGGTCAGGATATTAAATAAGTAATTATTTAATAAATTATTTTTATCCCATTCTATTCCCAGCCTTTGCTCGGTACTCTTATTTCTATTCACAATTAAAAAAGTGTTATGTGGGAATAACCCAGTCGGCTAAAGTGTAAATATCACTTTGCTTTATCTCCATTCAAGTTTTTAGCAGGGTTTCCAACCATTTTGCTTTCTGCCGGACAGTTTTTGATAATGTTAGCCCCCATTCCAATAAGGCCCTAACAATACCGGGTCGACTGTTTCTTTGCGTAACATTTCATTTCCGTAAAAGGGATATCAAAAAAAACATGTACAAAGTTCATGTCCTTGTCATTAAGCCAGGGAACTTGTTTTAACAGTTCGCCAGCTTCCTGTTTCCCGTAATAAGAAAGAATTATTTTAAAATCTGAGAGACTACCTCTTTGAATCACCCTTTCCACTATTAGCTGCTTATTTATATGCAGGTCAAGCTTATTACTGTCCACATCCCAGAACAGGTGTGGTGAAAAATCGGAAATACTATAACTGGCTTTTTGCATTTTAAAATAGTCTGTTTTAGTACGTCTTACAGAAAAGATTCCGGATCGGGTCCGGAATGACCTTAAACAGAGTTCTCAACCCCTAACTATCTTTCTCAAATATTCGCCATATCCGCTTTTTGCCAGTTCATTGGCAAGCTGGAGTAATTGTTCTTTGTTGATAAAACCTTGTCTATAGGCTACTTCTTCCACGCAGCCGATTTTTGTGCCCTGTCTTTTTTCAATCACCCGTACAAACTCACTGGCATCAGTCAACGAATCAAATGTACCAGTATCCAGCCAGGCCGTTCCTTTATCAAGTACGGATACATGCAGCTTGCCCACCTGCAGATAGGCTTTATTTACATCGGTTATCTCATATTCGCCCCGTGCAGAAGGCTTTAAATCTTTGGCAATTTGCACCACCTCATTATCATAAAAATATAAACCCGGTACCGCATAGTTGGATTTGGGAACAGCCGGTTTCTCTTCTATGGAAACAGCTTTCATGTTAGCATCAAACTCCACCACGCCGTAACGTTCGGGATCGGATACCTGGTAAGCAAACACATAACCGCCTTCTACATCGGCAAGCGTTTTCAACTGTTTATCAAGTCCGGTGCCGTGGAATATATTGTCACCCAATATCAGCGCTACTTTATCATTGGCAATGAAATCAGCCCCTATTACAAATGCCTGCGCCAGTCCGTTGGGTATTTCCTGCACTGCATATTCAAATTTGCAGCCCAGTTGTTTGCCATCTCCCAGCAATCTTTTAAACTGTGCATTATCCTCCGGAGTAGTGATGATGAGTATTTCATTGATCCCCGCCATCATCAGGATGGACAGCGGATAATATATCATCGGCTTATCATAAATCGGCATCAGCTGTTTGCTGATGGCCTTCGTGATGGGGTAAAGCCGGGTGCCGCTTCCGCCTGCAAGAATAATACCTTTCATGGAGAATGTTTTTCGCTTATTCGTTTATTTGTTTTGCGAGTGACTCAATCAGCCTGTTGAGTTTATTGGAAATCTTCTCAACCAACATCCTCAATTCGATAAGTTGAATTTCATTGATAAATTTCAGGTCTGCAGAAAGTATTAGCAGGTTTAATGTTTCTAATGTACTGCCAAATGCAATTCAGTAAAATTGCGCCTGGTCTTTTTTGCTTTTTCGTCCTGATCCTTCTGAAATATTACAGCTGACTGAAACAGCTGATCTTCTTATTTGACTGATAATTCCAAATTTTTCCTCTGTTGGGAACTTTGCAGATATCGAATAAATCTGTCTGACTAAATCCTGGAGTCCTGCCAAACTTCTAATTTCTCAAACGAATAAATATGCATGCTATAAACAAAAAACAAATAAACGAATCAACAAATAAACAAATCCACTCCCTAATCCCCGTACTGCTCCTGATAATACTTCATATACTCACCTGAAGTTACATGCTTCAGCCATTCACCGTTTTCCATATACCAGTCAATAGTTAATGAAAGCCCTTCTTCAAAAGTTACAGACGGCTTCCATCCCAGCTCTTTGTTTATTTTGGATGCATCTATAGCATAGCGCCGGTCATGCCCCGGCCTGTCTTTTACATAAGTAATCAATTGCTCACTTTCCCCTTTACTTCTGCCCAGCTTTTCATCCATCAGCCGGCAAAGTAATTTTACAAGGTCAATATTTTTCCACTCATTAAACCCGCCGATATTGTACGTCTCGCTGTTTTTTCCTCTATGAAAAACTGTGTCGATGGCAACGGCATGGTCTTTTACATACAGCCAGTCACGGGTATACAGACCATCCCCATAAACGGGAAGTGGTTTTTGGTTAATGACATTATTGATGAATAAAGGAATGAGTTTTTCCGGAAAATGGTTGGGGCCATAATTGTTGGAACAGTTGGTGAGCACTACAGGCAACCCGTAGGTATCATGATACGATCTTACAAAATGATCGCTGGCGGCTTTGGATGCGCTGTAGGGTGAATGAGGATCATATTTTGTATCCTCGCTAAAAAAACCAGTATCGCCCAGGGCACCAAAAACTTCATCTGTTGAAACATGATGAAACCTGGTGTTTTCCCATTTTCCACCCCCGGGTGAAGAAGTTTGCAACCAATGTTTTTTTGCGGCATTCAGCAGGTTTACTGTACCAATTACATTGGTATAAACAAAATCCAGAGGAGAGAGAATTGAGCGATCCACATGGCTTTCGGCTGCAAGATGTATCACTCCGTCCGGCTGGTAGGTGCTGAATATATCTTCCAGTTCACCGGTATTCAGGATATTGGCTTTCCTGAAAATATAATTGGGCGACTGTTCAAGGTCACGGAGATTTTCAAGATTCCCTGCATAGGTTAATGCATCCAGGTTGATGATCCTGTAATCAGGGTATTTGGTGACAAATAACCTGACTACATGTGAGCCGATGAAACCGGCGCCGCCGGTAATGATGATTGTCTTTCTCAATTTCTGTTATTCTTGTACCAGTTAAACGTTCTTCTCAACCCTTCCTCCACCGGAACTTTCACTTCATACCCCAGTAAAATTTTGGCTTTGGAAATATCCGCCAGGCTGTGTTTTACGTCTCCCTTCCTCTCGGGGCCATGTTCCGGCTTTATTTCGCTGCCTGCTTCTTTTCTTAAGAATTCAAATAATTGAAGCAGGGAAGTCTGTTTACCGCAGGCGATATTATATACCTGGTTCAGGGCCTCCGGTTTTTCAGTAAAAAGAGCGAGAATATTGGCCTGTACGGCATTGTCAATAAATGTAAAGTCCCTGCTGTGGCTGCCATCCCCGTTAATGACCGGAGCTTTATTATTCAGCAAAGCTTCGGCAAACAAAGGTATCACTGCTGCATAAGGTCCGCCGGGATTTTGTTTAGGGCCGAAAATATTGAAATACCTCAGTCCGATAAATTTCATATCATACACTGAAGCATATACTCTTGCATACAACTCATTTACAAACTTGGTAACTGCATACGGTGAAAGGGGATTGCCGGTTTTATCCTCCTGTTTAGGTAATCCCGGATGATCGCCATAGGTGGAAGAACTGGCTGCATATACCACTCTTTTAATTTTATTCTCCTTTGCCGCTGTAAAAACGTTTACTGTACCGGTAATATTTACTTCATTGGTGGTAAGAGGGTCATAAATGGAGCGGGGCACCGACCCCAGCGCCGCCTGGTGGCTTACCAAATCCATGCCTTCACAGGCCCTTAAACAATCATGGAAACTGCGGATATCCGCTTCACAAAATTCAAAACGGGGGTGTGTGCTGAATTCTTCAATATTTTTTGGTGAACCGGTAGAATAATTGTCCAGCACCCTTACCAGCGACACATGGTGAAGCCTCAATAATCCTTCAATAAGATTAGAACCGATAAAACCGGCGCCGCCGGTAATCAAAATACGCATGAAGGTGACCGAAGATTATTTTTTACCAAACCAGTTTCTCGGATCCGCTTTTTCCAGCACTTTTTCCAGCTTGTTTTTGGGAGGGTGCTCTTCCTCGTAATAACTGCTGTAGCCGTAACCATAGCCATACCCGTACCGGCCATAGTAATAGCCATAACCCGGTTTCATTTTTACATCGTTGATAATAATGGAAATGGACGGCAGTTTATTGTCGCGGTAAAACTCATCAACAAGCGTAACCTGCTTTTTGAAAGTATGCCCCTGGCGCACCAGGTATAAAGTGCAGGTGGCGAATTTGCTGATGGTTTGTGCATCGCTTACCATACCCACGGGGGCGGTATCCACTATAATCATATCAAAATTTTTTTTCAGCCATACAAACATCTCTTCAACTTTAGCGTCGAGTAAGAGTTCAGAAGGATTAGGGGGCACAGGCCCGCAGCCCAGCACATACAGATTCTCCTGGCCCGGCAGTTGTATAACCAGGTCTTCAATGGCGGCTTTGCCGATAAGATAGGTAGTAATTCCCGGACCTTTCGGTATGCCCAGGCCAGAAAGCACTTTGGGTTTGCGGATATCGAGTTCAAGAATGATTGTCTTTTTACCGGCCAGCGCCATTACGGCGCCCACATTGACGCTTACAAATGACTTGCCTTCCCCGCTGAATGAAGATGTTACCAGGATAGTTGCTTTATCCGATTTGCCGATAATATACAGAAGATTTGACCGTATAATACGAAACTGCTCTGCCACCATACTGCGGGTGGTTTTATTTACTACCTGCATCGTGTTGTAATAAGAGTGTCCCACTTCTCCGAGAATGGGCGCTGTGGTTATCTTCTCCACATCAAACCGGGTGGTTACCTTATCATTAAATACCTCGCCGGCAAATACGAATAAAGCGGGAATAGCCAGTCCGATCAGTATGGCCATTAACTGGATAGTTCTTTTCTTGGGTTTAATGGGCGAACCCGGGACATAGGCCTTGTCTATAATTTGTGAGTTCTCAATTGTAGCGGCTCTTGAAAGCGCTGTTTCTTCTCTTTTGTTAAGCATGATATTGTATAACGTCTGCTTGTTATCTACCTGCCGCCTGATATCCATATAGCCCTTTTCCTTTAATGGCAGATTCTTGATTTGTGCTTCTGCCTGGCTGCTGTTTTGCCTCAGGGCCTGCATCGTTTTTACATATGACCGTTTGATATTGGCAATATTTTCCAGCAGGCTGATCCTCATTTTTTCAATTTGTTCATTCAGCTCTACTACTGCCGGATGTCCCGAAGGGGCATTTCCATCCAGGAGGCTTTGCCGCTGTACCTGCATTGTATTATAATTGTTTATAAGAGCGTTCAGGGTAGCATCATTCAGACCCAGTGAAGAAGGCACCAGCACCGGGCTGTATGTATTTTTTTTATCCCGAAGGTATATTTCAATAAAATCTGCAGTATTTAACTGCAGTTGTTGCTCATTAATGGCCCTGTCGGTTTCAGTGATAACATCAAAAAAAGAAGAAAATTGTTTTTCAACATCCGTCATATTATTCGCTTGCATGTAGCGGAGCAACTCATCTTGTACGCTGTCCAGTTCCCTGCCGAAATCAGTCAGCCTTTTTGCAATAAATGCCAGAGAAGAGTCTGCCGTTCTTGTTTTCAACTCCCTGGTAAATACGCCATACTCATCCATGATCTGGTTGATTACATCCGCCGCCAGCAAGGGGTTGGGACTTTCCATGGTGATTTTTAAAATACCTGTTCCAAGTTTAGGCACAACCTGAACAGCCTTGGCAAAACTGGCTGCAGCCGAATTGAGGGGCCTGTAGATAACACTGTAATCTGTTGACAGGGGAAAGGATGGGTTTCGTTCCAGCATAAATTCACCAAAAGGGCTTCGTATCTGCTGACCAAACCTGTAAACGGTATTATCGCTGTTTACCTTAAAGGACTGATTATCCTGGAACCTTAATTTAATTGTATAGGACCGGAGCGAATCATTGATTTTATAAACATACAGGTTAAACGGAGTGTTGCGGTAAATATTTTCTTTTTTGATACGCCCCTTTACAAAATAACTGAACTGAAAATTTTTCTTCTGAACAACCCTTGTCATCAGCGCCTTTGATTTCAGCACCTCAATTTCGCTTTGAATATCCTGCGATTTTCCGCCGCTGAAAATATCTTCATATTTATCGTTCCTGCTCCCCTGCTTTTCCGTTTTGATGACAAGAATCCCTGATGTGCTGTAGATAGGGGTAGCATACCTCAGGTAAGCATATGCCCCAAACCATGCCACCACTAACGATAATACAAACCACGGAATAAACCGGATGTATTTATAAAATAAATCCCGTAAGCTGAGGCTCCAGAGTTCGCTTTTATGAGGGTGATTGTTAGTGTTTGCTTCTTGCATGAGGATAATGGTTGTTTCAGGATCAGTTACGGATAAAAATAGTGGCCAGCGTTGCCGCCACGGTGACTAATGAAAGCGCAAACGAAACTTTTTGCATCGTTTTAAGCTGTTCTGCTTCTTTCAGTTGTTGATTGGTAGCTTCCACAAAGATCATGTCATTCTGCGTAAGATAGTAGTACGGGGATTCAAATACATCTTTGGATGAAAGATCAATATAACCTGTTTCCCTGGTTCCGTTGGATTCCCGAACTACTTTAAGATTATTTTTTTTTCCGTAATCGGTAATGCCGCCGGCCAGGCCTACGGCTTCAAAAATCGTCAACCTTTCACCGGGCGCCTTTATTTCACCCTCCCTTCCTACCTGGCCCAGTATAGTTACCCTGAAATTAGTAATGCGGATAATCACCGTCGGGTCTTTTAACAGTTCAACGGGTTCGGTAAGCCGTTTTTTTATTTCTGCAGCCAGTTCATTTTTAGTAAGTCCTGCTGCATGAATTACACCAAGCCGGTGATGGGTGATATTGCCATTATTATCTACGGAATAAACAGGCATGGCGGAGTTGCCGGAAACAGAAAAAGGAAAATTATACGGTACATCTATTTTTTCCGGATCCAGGCTGAGGCTCACTATCTGGATTGACAGTTCATCATTTTTCTGAATCTTCAGGTCTGGAATTTTTACCCCCCCTTTCCCTGTTGTATCATTTACATTTTCCAGATAATTGGGGAGCTTTTGTACCGGCTTGCAGGAAAAAAAATAAAGAGGAAGGACAAGCAGGAAAACAATCCGGTTGAATTTCATTGGTGCGTCTTTAATAGGTTATGGTTTTACAGCCTGCGCCCTGCAACTCATTTCAGGCTTGGGTTTTACCTGGCCGGCGCCGAAGTTAATTTAGTTCTGTCAATATAGGCTATTAAAATATACCCAAGACTGTCAATAGCCACTTTGGCGGTCTTGCGGCGAACATCCAGCACTTTACCTTCCTGGTCCATCAGGGTGCCGGCCGTGATTCTTACCCGCTGATTGAGTTTCAGGTCAATGGGCCTTGCTATCACATTTTCGTATTCATTCAGAAATCGCCTGATAGCAGTGATCTCCTTCTCCCTGATTACAGCAGGCTTACCGTTCCAGTATACAAAATTTATAGCGCCGTTTGTCATCCGCACAGCTGCCCGGTCTTCATCACTCACCTTTACAAATACATACGACTTAAACAAAGGCTCCTCCACTGTTTTTATCCTGTCGCTCCATTTACGGCGTACCTTGTTTAGCGGGCAATACGTTTCCAGCTCCTGGGCTGCCAGAAGCTGGTTAACTTTCTTTTCCCATCTTGGCCTAGTATATACAGCCAGCCATTTACGTATAGATGCCGGATTTTTCATTGCACAGCTTCGCCACTTCAGTCACATTATTCTTTTTTACATGACTGATTATCAGCAAAAAACTTATCAACAGCAATTTTTCATTGGGAAATTGCTGTGTGCCAGCAAATATAGGAGAAGAATGGGAGTGGAAGTAAGATAAAATACGCTAATTATGAGTGAAGTATTCCCATCAGTTGATAACTATTTGACCGGGGAAATACGATTGCCTGCTATCTTGTAATTTTCGCCTGTTTTAGGGCAAACGCTTAGTTCTCCGTCTTTAAAATCAAGCTTATACCCGGCAGCGCTAACCCAGCCGGTTTGTTTGGCCGGATTACCTGTAATAAGCGCATAATCAGGAACAGATTGGGTTACCACGGCTCCGGCGCCAACCATAGCATAGGCTCCTATTTTTATTCCGCAAAGTATGGTGGCATTGGCACCAAGTGTTGCGCCTTTCCTGATTATTGTCTTTTTGAATTCGGTTTTTCTTTCTATAAAACTGCGGGGGTTAATTACGTTGGTGAATACGACTGAAGGGCCTATAAAAACGTCATCCTCAAGTTCTACTCCATTATATACTGATACATTGTTCTGAATTTTTACCCGGTTGCCGATAACGGTCTCATTATCTATAAATGCATTTTGACCAATTATACAGTTTTCCCCAACCCTGCACCGGGGCATCAGGTGACAAAAATGCCAGATGCGGGTACCGGTGCCTATTGGGGTGCCATCTTCCACGAAAGAACTGGGATGAACAAAAAAATTTTCCAATGCCATTACAGCAAAATACTTCTTTTATCCGTTTGCCCGCCGAATACCTTTCAAATTCTTACATTTAGTTTTTAATGCCTGCTTTGAACCAACGCTATTACTCATTGGATGTATTCCGCGGCGCCACGGTGTGCCTGATGATACTGGTGAATAATCCCGGTACATGGAGTCACATCTACGACCCGCTGGAACATGCCACCTGGCATGGATTGACTCCCACAGATCTGGTCTTTCCGTTTTTTTTATTTGCCGTAGGAAATGCCCTTGCTTTTGTGATGCCCCGGCTGGAAGCGGGTGGTGACCCGGTATTCTGGAAGAAAGTTACCAGGCGTAGCCTGCTCATTTTTGCCATCGGTCTTTTTCTGGCCTGGTGGCCCTTCTTTAAATGGTCGGGAAATGAACTGGTATTCAAACCCTGGTCATATATTGATGATAAAGGAAATCCGCAGGGTATACGCATTCTGGGAGTGCTGCCACGCATTGCCCTCTGTTATTTTTTTGCTGCAATCCTGATTTATTATCTGAGGCTGCGCAAAGCTTTTTTTGCAGGAGTGATTCTGCTGCTCTTGTACTGGATACTTTGTGCCATGCTGGGCGATAAGACAGATCCCTACAGCATGAACGGCTGGTTTGGTAATAAAATAGATGAGACCGTTCTTGGCGCTGCCCACATGTATAAAGGTGAGGGAATGCTTTTCGACCCTGAAGGTATCATGAGCACACTTCCTGCTATTGTTCAGGTGATATTTGGATACATGGCAGGTGATTATATTATCAAAAAAGGAAAGACGCATGAAATGCTCACCGGACTTTTTGTTGCCGGGGTGGCATTTCTGCTGGCAGGTTTTTTCTGGGACATGGTTTTTCCTATCAATAAAAAAATATGGACAAGCTCTTATGTAGTGTACACAACCGGTCTTGCCATGATCACCATCGCCGTCATGATCTACATGATAGAGTTTAAGAACATTAAAGGTGGCCTTGCCAGGTTCTTTGATGTATTTGGGAAAAATGCACTGTTTGTATTTGCACTTAGCGCTTTTCTGCCTAAAGGCCTTGCATTAATCCGCCTTGGCGAAGGCGTAAACCCGTGGAACTGGCCGTATAAAAAAATGCTGATCCATACACCGGGAGCCAAAGAAAATGGTTCTTTGCTCTATGCTGTTTGCGTTATCCTCTTCATGTGGGCCATCTGCTGGTGGATGGACAAGAAGAAGATTTATGTGAAGGTGTGAGTAACAATGAAAATATATTTATGATGTGGTTTAGTTTTGGAAGAAGAATCCTAAAACCATCTTCAAAACATTCTTATCTGCCCGCCCGGCACCCGGAACTTGGTTCTGTCCAAACTCCATTCTTCGGCATTCATGCCATATAACTTTCCATACTTTTTATATTGCTGCGCCACCATTTGTGCAATGGGTCCTTCGCCCCGCATACGTACACCCCAGCGGCTGTCATTCACTTTTCCATCATGACTGTGTTCAATATTATGCCACACCCTGTCCGCCCGGTCAGGGAAATTTTTATACAGCCAGTCGTGAAATAAAAACTTGATAGCGCCATTCAGGCGTATAAAAGTGTATGCGGTAAAAGTGGCTCCATTATCCTTTGCCGCTTTCATTATTCTTTGCATCTCATGTTCATTCAGGCCGGGTATCATTGGCCCCATCATAATACCCATGCGTACACCGGCGCTGCTGAGTTCATTAATTACTTTCAATTTTTGTTTGGCAGTGGTGGTTCTGGGTTCCATCACTCTTCTTAAATTTTCATTAAATGAAGTGATAGACACCATAGCTGAAACAATTCTCTTTTTTCCCATTTCCTGCAGCACATCTTTGTCTTTCAGTATCCAGGAGTTTTTGGTGAGTATCCCAACAGGCTGGTTGAATTCATTACATACTTCCAGTAAGCTCCTTGTTAGGCGATAAGTTTGTTCAGCTGGTTGATAACAATCAGTGTTGCCACTGAGCATTATCGGCGTGGCGTCCCATCCCTTTTTCAGTAAAAATTTACGCAGTAGTTGCGGTGCATTTTTCTTTACAATGATCTTTCGTTCAAAATCAAGCCCGGCGCTGTAGCCCCAGTATTCATGCACATTGCGGGCATAGCAGTAGATACAGCCATGCTCACAACCGGCATAGGGGTTCATACTGTACATCATTCCCACATCCGGACTTTCCACTTTGTTTACAATGGTTTTGCTTTCCTGTTCCATGTATATAGTGGGTACATTGTTGTCTTCCCAATCGTCAATGCCTTCAATGTGTTCTCTCGTTATTTCATTTTTCAGGAAGCGGTTTTTAGTATTGATCTGGGCTCCTCGGCCAGAGAGGTAAGCCCCCTCCAAACCTCCCCTCAAGGGGGAGGTTTGGGAAGAGTCATTATTCTTTGGAATTACCCTGAAATGATCCTGCTGTAATGGTTCTGACATATAATTGGTTTTTGTTTGTACAAATAAAAAAAGGAGAATAAAGAGTTTTCCTTTCATTACCGCTCTCACTTAATCTTACTCTTTATTCTCCTTACTCACTAACCCCCGCCCGCCTGTCGGCAGGCCTCCCGCTGTTTATTGTTACCACGTACGGATTAACTGTTATCCGAATAATTCCCCCTGCTTAGTTATTACCGGCAGGTTCTGGAATGCAAACTTACCTGCAGTATGATATTTCACCAGGGTGTTTTCGGATTCAACAAGCGGACGTTTCAGCAGCGTCATTCCTTCCGCAATGAACCGCCCTGTAAAATGTTTATTGCTGTATTCCAGCCAGCCCTTTTCATATTGCCAGGGCAGTAATTTTCTGGCTATTGTTAAATGCGGCTCCATGATGAAATGCGGTTTATTGTCGTCGTTGGGTTTCATCAGCCGCTGCGCTTCAGAACGCACTCGTTTTACCAGGCCCTGCACCGGCAGTTTGCTTGTTACATTAATAAATATGGTATGGGAAGGGAAACTGCCGAAGTCATGCAGCTCCACTTTAAACGGAGGAAAACTCATTGCCACCTGGTGAAGACGGTTCACAATCCGTTCTTCCATTATTTCATACTGCAAAAAATTTGAAAGGATAATCTGCGGTTTGCCCCATCGGGCATAGTCAGATTTGTATTCTTCGGCAAATTTTTCTTTCACCTTCATTATACGCTCCCGCAACTCTTCATGCGGGCTTAATACCAGGAGGTATTCATATATCCTGTAGCCGGGGATGGTAACCGTTGTCACTGTCTGCAACCGCATACGCACCGGTTTTAAAAATCTGTTTACAAATTTGTTTAGTATAAAAATACTAATTAATTTAGTATTACAAAAATTATTTTATGGAGGAGGAAGAATTTTATGGGGCGGCTTATAAAGGTTCGAAACAATTCACCCAGCAGCAGGTGAAAACAGCTAACGCCACCGGCTTTGGCGCCGCTGCGGATGATTATGCCGAGCGGGGTATTGACCTGAATGAACAGCTTATCCGCAACAAGCCGGCTACATTCTTTTTCAGGATGAAAGGCGATGCCATGAAGGAGGCCGGCATATTTGACGGCGATACCTTAATTGTTGACCGTTCGCTTATGCTGGTAAATGGCAAAGTGATTGTGGCGGTACTGAACGGCGAACTGCTGGTGAGGCGGTTTCATAAAAATTTTTCATCGGCATTTTTGATTGCAGAAAATGAGCGATATAAAAATATCAACCTGGCAGGGTTTACTAACTTCTCCGTGTGGGGAGTGGTGATATATACTATTCACCCCGTCGGCGGCTGAAAGCCCCGACGGCGGTTATTCTAAAAAATAAACTGTATGGATATACAACCCATTATTGAAGGCTGCTACTTCCACATCTACAACCGTGGAGTAAATGGCGAAGGGATTTTTAAGGAAAAGAGGAACTATTATCATTTTCTTGAAAAATATAAATTCTATTGTGGCGATATTCTGAAAACACTGGCTTATTGCCTGTTAAAAAATCATTTTCATTTATTAGTACGAATAAAAGAAAATGCAGAAGTACCCCGTCGTGATGGTAAAGAAGGAATGTTCCGATTGAATGCATCAAAACAACTTGGCCATTTTTTTAATTCATATGCTCAGTCTATTAATAAAGCATACAACCGCACCGGGCCATTGTTTGAATCCCCTTTTGAAAGAAAACTGGTTGATGACGAAAGCTATATGAAGTCCATGATTTTCTACTGTCACCGTAATGCCGTTCGTCATGAGTTTGTAAACGACCTGCGTGAATGGGAGTATTCTTCCTACCATTCTGTTTTGGCAAATGATAAAAATATTGTAGCAGTTGATGAAGTTATAAAACGGTTTGGGAGTGTTCAAAAATTTGAAGAGGCTCATAAAGCCTTTACTACAGATGATGAATTGGAAAACTATATTATAGAATACTAGAAAACAGCAAACCGCCGTCAGGGTCTGCGACCGCTGACGGGGTTTTCACAGACGGTAATGAAAGCCCTTGTTGACTGTAACAGTTTTTATTGCTCCTGCGAAAGGCTATACAGGCCCGACCTGGCGGAGCAACCCGTTGTTGTTCTCAGCAATAACGACGGCTGCATTATTTCAAGAACCGATGAGGCAAAAAAACTTGGCGTGCGCATGGCAGCGCCTTATTACCAGAACCGTGACATCATTGAAAAAAACAATGTAGCTGTATTTTCCAGCAACTATAATTTATACGGCGACCTCAGCATGAGGGTGATGGATACTTTGCGCTGTCTGGTTGGCGAAGAGAATGTAGAGGTTTATTCGGTAGATGAATCTTTTCTTGACCTCAGTAGGATTCTCCCGGAAAAATTATATGCTGCTGCTAAAAAGATAAAAGAAATCACCGAACAATGGACTGGTATCAAAGTTTCAATTGGCGTTGCCCCCGGCAAGCTGCTTTCCAAAGTGGCAAACCGGCTTTCCAAGAAAGATAATGAAGGAACGAAAGGAGTAATGGTACTCGATACTCCTGAAAAAATCAGGGAAGCACTGGAGAAAACAAGTGTGGATGATCTATGGGGTGTAGGCCGGCAGTATGCATCAAAGCTTCGCAGTTACGGCATCAACAATGGATGGCAATTAAAACATTTGCCCGAAGAATGGGCCAGGAAAAACCTGGGCGGTGTGGTGGGTGTGCGGCTGATAAAAGAACTGAATGGCATTTCCTGCATACCGATGAAGGATCCGCTGGAAGTAAAAAAGATGATCGCCACAACAAGAATGTTTGGCAAACCTGTCTTTGAACTTAATGATATCAAAGAAGCCGTGGCAACCTATGCTTCAAGAGCCGCTGAAAAACTGCGCCGTCAATATTGCGCAGCAAAAATGATACAGGTATTTGTAGTTACAAATGGCAACCGCAATGAAAAGTATGAATATAATCCGCAGTCAAGATACCAGTACGCCACATTTCCAAAAGCAACAGCAGATACAGCTCAACTGATCCATTACGCATTACCGCTGGCAGAGAAACTATATCAGCCAGGAATAAAATACCTGAAAGCAGGTGTGATATTAAGCGGTCTGGTGCCCGATAATTCCATCCAGGCAAATCTATTTTTTGGCGAAACAAAAAACCGCAAAAAGTTTTTGATGGAAACAGTAGACAACATCAATTTCAGCCAGCGGGATGATGTAATAAAATATGCTGCTACGGGTTTGAAACGTAACTGGAAAATGCGACAGGAAATGCGCAGCAAGCGATTCACTACAAGGTGGGATGAACTTTATGAAATACGGTGATGTACAATCCTTATGTCATATTATCAACGGAAATTCTTTCAACAATGCTGAACCAACCAATGTATTTTGTCAGGCAGCATTTCCCAAGAGGTAACGTATTCGAACATGAAAACACGATTCCAATACTGCTGACACATTATTTGCATAATGACACAGATAAAGAAAGAGCAGACCGGCATATACGGTTATTATATAAAGACCCATATCGTTTTTTATATGACAGTAAAAACCTGCAACACTATGAAAAACTAAAACTGGCTGCAACACAACCCGGCGGCTACAAAATTTTCATCAACCTTTTACCCAAAAAATGGAAAGCAACCGACGCAATGAAAATGAAGATCAGCAGCTATCTAAAAGATAAATTGCCCTGGTGGAATTATTCACCTGCCGACAAACTGAATGTAACACTGAAAGAACGCTACGGAGAATTATTCATCGCATTATTATGGCGGGGCCAGCAAACTGAAGTACTTTTGGAAGATATCGAAAACTTCATTTTATGTGCTATGACATGAGCTTTTTCAGCAACATCAAACTCATCAGCGATTACCTGCATATAAAACCGTCAACGCTGGAGTTTGAGCCGACTTACCACGCAGTAGCGCAATCATTCAGCAAATGGCCGGTAGTAGTGAATGATGACGGATTAAAAATAAAATTATTTGAATGGGGTATGATTGCCGACTATATGAACACTCCTGAAAAAATAAAGGAGTACCGTACCAGCATGGCCAATGCAAGAAGTGAAAAAATTATTGACGATAAACGATCGGTCTGGCATCGTATCCGGAAGAATCGCTGCCTGGTATTCACCACCGGTTTTTTTGAACACAGGGATATAGGTGAGAAAAAAAAACTGCCTTATTTCATAAAAGTAAAAGATGAAAATGTTTTTTGTTTTGGTGGGTTATATAATTATTCACCGATACCAGATGAAGAAACAGGTGAGGCTATTGGAACTTTTACTGTTATTACCCGCCCGGGTAATCCATTGATGAATAAAATTCATAACGGCGGACCAAACAGCCATCGCATGCCATTGATACTAACAAAAGAACTTGCGTTAAAATGGCTGGATGAAAAATTAACCGATAAAGAAATTGAAGATATTATTCATTTTGAATTTCCTGAAAATAAGCTTGAAGCCTGGCCAGTGAATACCATCCGTACTCGTAAAAAAGATGATGAATCAGTTATCAAAAAACTGGATGCATCAAAGATTCCATCACTCTGATTTCAAGTCAGCTGATAATTGTACCTTTCTTAAAATTATTTTATGCGGTGGCTTTTATTGTTTGCGCTTTGTTTCTCACAAATTATTTTGGCACAGCAACGCCCTAATATCATCTACATCATGAGCGATGATCATGATGCCGATGCTATCAGCACTTATAATATAAAATTTATTTCAACGCCAAATATAGACCGGCTGGCAAAGGAAGGTATGCTTTTCACCCGGAATTTTGTCGCTAATTCGATCTGCGGACCCGTAAGGGCCACCCTGCTCACCGGCCAACATTCGCACAAAAATGGTATCAGGAATAACCGTACAAGGTTTGACTCCTCGAAACTTACCCTGCCGAAAATTTTTCAGCAGAACGGATATCAAACAGCAATAGTTGGTAAGTGGCATTTGCATTCATACCCCACGGGATTTGATTACTGGAAGATTTTACCCGGACAGGGGTTATATTATGACCCGAGAATGATAAATATGCACGGCGATACTGCTGTTATAAAAGGATATGCAACTGATGTGATAACCGATGAAGCAATCAACTGGCTTGATAACAGGGATAAGACCAACCCTTTTCTTTTATTATACCACCACAAAGCGCCGCACAGAAATTTTGTGCCAACACTGAAATGGCTGGAGGTTTTCAGCAAAAAATCTTTTCCCGAGCCTGCTACTTTATTTGCTGACATGAGTAAATATGGACAGGCATGGCGAACACAAAAGATGAGCATTCTGAGAGACCTGACTCTTTTTACCGACCTGAAAGTGGACCCCGCAATAATACCTCAGCTTGGAGTGTATACCATTGACTCATCAGATATCCGTGGCTATACTGCTAGCATGAACCGCATCCCGGAAACCGACCGGAAGAGAATGAAGGAAATTTATGCCGAAAGGGGAAAACAACTGCTGAAAGCATGGGGCAATGATCGTCTTGTACTGAAACTGAAATACCAATGGTATATGCAGGATTATATGGCTTGCGTGGCATCGTTAGATGAAAATGTTGGCAGACTGCTTGAATACCTGGATAAAAACAATCTTGCCAAAAACACTGTTGTTATTTACACCAGCGACCAGGGAATGTACCTCGGCGAAAATGGATGGTTTGACAAAAGGTGGATGTATGATGTTTCCATGCAAGCGCCGTTGCTGATAAGATGGCCTGAAAAAATAAAAGCAGGCTCAGTATGCACTTCTTTGGTACAGAATATTGATTACGTTCCCAGTTTCCTGGATATTGCGGGGATAAAGATCCCCGAATGGGTGCAAGGCATCAGCCTGTTACCAATTCTGACCGGCAAACAAACTTCTCTCTCAAGAAAATATCTCTATTATCATTACTATGAATATCCTATAGATCATTATGTTTTACCCCACCTGGGTATAAGAGGGGAACGGTATAAGCTCATCTATTTTTATACGGCAGGTGAATGGGAACTGTATGATCTGAAAACCGACATGCAGGAACAGCATAATCTGATTAAATCTGCAGCTCATCAGGCCCTGGTTCAGCAAATGAAGATTGAGTTAATAAAGCTGCGAAATAAGTATGATGATCATGAGCCTGCCGGCGGGCTTCAATAGCTACTGGTATTTTTTATATAAACAGTAAAGCACTTTCTGTGCTGCAGGTGTCATTCTTTTTGTAGTATCCTGCAAAAAATGTCTTTTAAACCCAGTAATGGCTGCCGTGGTATCCTTAATATCAAACCCAACAATCCTGATGGCGTTGAGGTAATCAAAATTTTCAGGTACCTGCACATTCGTAGTATCACTCCACCATAAACCAAAACCGTTTTCACTTAATATTTGCCAGGGAAACCTCCAGTTAGGGTCATTTTTTCTTGTGGGTGCAATATCACCATGACCAATAAAATTGGGAACCGGTATACTATAAGCTTTTTTTAAGCGATCGAGCAGCAGCAGCAGGCTGTGCATTTGCAATTCTGAAAATGGTTCAAAACCATTATTGTCCAATTCAATACCAATACTCGACGAGTTTAAGTCAGTGGTATTTCCCCATTTACTCACCCCGGCATGGTGTGCCCTCAGCAGGTCATGAAGCATGTGGTACACGGTTCCGTCCCTGCAAATCACATAATGGGAACTCACCTGTGTTCTTGCGAGTGTAAATGTCCGCAGTGTCTGTTCGCAACTGTTCTGGGCAGTATGATGAATGATGACATAATTAGGACTGCGCATGGAAAAATTGGTGGTTCCAGCCCATTCAGCCGCATAAGGCAGGCCCGCTGAATCCTTAACCGGGTATTCAAGCAGTAACTTTGCATATGCTTTTACCTGCTTTTTATATACTTTGTTGGTTGTTGCATATTTGCCCGGAGAGCAGGCTGCAAATAAAATAATCATTGCAAAGACTATGACCCTTTTAGCTGATAATCTCATGAGAAATAGTTAGTGCAGGAAAGATGAAACTTTGACCGTTATTCAAACTTACGATACAAAACATAAATGATCTTCCTGACCTGTGCATTCATGGCCCTGGAGTTATCAGCCATAAAATGCCGCTTAAAGGCTGCCACCGCCGCATCGGGGTTTGAAATACCATACCCGATAATTCTTAACCCCATCAGGTAATCAAAGTTATCGGGTACCTGTACAACGGTGGTATCATCCCACCAGAGCCCAAAACCCTTATCGCTTAAAGTTTGCCACGGAAATTTTGAACTGGGATCAACTTTTCTGGTTGGGGCTATATCAGCATGACCAATAAAATGGGCATCCGGTATTTTATATGCTGCTTTCAGCCGTTCCAGTAAAATAGCCAGGCTATTGATTTGTTCTTCGGTAAAAGGTTCCGAGCCGTTATTAACCAGTTCGATGCCGATGCTGCTTGAGTTAAGGTCCGTATTGTTTCCCCATTTACTTTCGCCGGCGTGGTGAGAACAAAGCAGGTCGTTCAGCATGTGATGAACCGTACCGTCTTTACAGATCACATAATGTGCACTGGCCTCTCTTCCGCCGGTTGTGGTGAATTCCTGTAAGGTTTCTTCACAGCTGTTATTGGCAGTATGATGTATGATTACATAATTGGGACGCCGTAATCCCATATTGGGGGTGCCTATCCATTCAGCAGAATAAGTAAGCCCTGCGGAATCAATCAGGGGATACCTGAAAAGAACCCTGGAAAGTGAATCTACCATCGCACTGTATAGCTCGTTGGCCCTGCCAAATTTTGCCAGCAAGGAGCCTAGACCGGGAACCAGCAGTTTTTTTTCATCCGCAATTTCTGATGAATCTTTTCCGGGCAATACGGATCCTTTCTGCAAGATTTCCTTTGCCTCATTGGATGGCTTTGCGGGCTAAGCCTCAGCAAAAAGCCGTAAGCCACAGCCAAATAAGATAAGGACAAAAGCTTTCCGTAATGAATTGGCGGCTTTTGATTGCATCCTTAAAGTTAACTTTTTTATTTTTTATGGCTGTTAGGATTACGGTAAAATCTTCTTTTTGGCCCGCTACGGCTGTTTTTATACCGGGGTGAATAGGCGGGTACGGGCCCTAATTCCTGCGGAACCAATCCTTTCTCTACTTCTTTGTCAATCAGTTTTTCTATCGAAGCGAATTTATTCTGCTCCTTTTCTCCCACCAAAGTGTATGCAACACCGTCGGCTTCAGCCCTGGCTGTCCGGCCTATGCGATGCACATAATCTTCACCATCGCCAGGCACATCATAATTGATCACCAGGTCAATGGTGTCAATATCAATACCGCGGCTGAGAATATCGGTGGCCACCATCACAGGAATACGGCCTGCTGTGAATGCGCCCAGCACATTTTCCCTTTCTGCCTGTTCCAGATCGCTGTGAATTTCTGCTACATTTATTTTTCCGTGTTTCAGTTCTCTTGTCAGTTGTTTCACCGTTTGCTTTCGGCTGCAAAACACCAGTGCATTTTTATACGGCGTTTCTTTCAGCAGTTTTTTTATTAAAGGAAGTTTTTGCGGCTCATACACCACAAATGCCTTTTGTACCACTTTTTCCGGCGGTTTGGCAATGGCGATATTAATTTCTGCAGGATGATGCAAAATCCTCTTCGCAAGCTGCCTGATTTTTTCCGGCATGGTGGCAGAGAACAACAGATTCTGTCTTTTTGCAGGCAGGGTCTTGATGATCTTAGTAATATCATCCAGGAAACCCATATCGAGCATGCGGTCCGCTTCATCCAGCACCAGGAACTGCAGGCCTTTCATATTTACATAACCCATGTTCAGGTGGGCTATCATACGACCGGGTGTGCAGACAATAATGTCCGCCCCATTCTGCAATGCCTTTTTCTCAGCGATAAAATTATCGCCGCCGCTGCCCCCGTAAATGGCAATTGAACTCAGGTGGGTAAAATAAGAAAGCCCCTCAATATGTTGTGAGATTTGAATAGCCAGTTCCCTTGTAGGCACAACTATCAATGCGCCGGTTTGCCCGTCCACATGGTTTTGCAGCAGGCGGTCCATGACGGGCAATAAAAAAGCGGCTGTTTTTCCTGTTCCGGTTTGTGCGGAGGCAATCACATCCCGGCCTTCGAGTATTGGGGGAATAACCTGTTCCTGCACCGGGGTGGCCGTTTCATAGTTGGATGCCTCAATGCCTTCAAGCAGGTTCGGATGAAATTTGAAATCGGTAAATCGCAATTCGGTTCTTTTTTTAAGGAGCGAAGGTAGCTGAAAATACAGGACGATTACATATTCCTCCTGTATTGCCCGCCCACTTCATACAAAGCATGTGTAATTTGGCCCAGTGAACAATATTTTACAGTTTCCATCAACTCCGCAAAAAGATTGCCGTTATTGATGGCTACTGTTTGTAACCGCTTCAGCATTGCGGCCGATTTATGTTCATTCCGCTTCCAGAATGCCTTCAGGTTATTTATCTGCTGCTCTTTTTCTTCCGGGGTGCTGCGTATCACTTCAGAAGGAATAATAGTGGGAGAACCTTTTTTGTTCAGGAATGTGTTTACCCCTATCAGGGGCAATTCGCCGGTATGCTTCTGGTGTTCATAATACAGGCTTTCTTCCTGTATTTTATTGCGCTGGTACATTCTTTCCATAGCGCCGAGTACACCGCCCCGCTCGGTAATGCGGTCAAACTCTGCGAGTACAGCTTCCTCCACCAGGTCGGTCAGTTCTTCGATGGCGAATGAGCCCTGTATAAAATTTTCTGTTTTGGCAGAGCCTAATTCCCGGTTGATGATTAACTGTATCGCCATTGCCCGTCTCACACTTTCTTCAGTCGGTGTTGTAATGGCTTCATCATAGGCATTGGTATGAAGGGAGTTGCAGTTATCATAAATAGCATACAAGGCTTGCAGCGTTGTACGTATGTCGTTAAAATCAATTTCCTGTGCATGCAAACTTCTTCCGGATGTCTGAATATGGTATTTCAGCATCTGGCTGCGTTTGTTGGCTTTATATTTATACTTCATCGCTTTGGCCCAGATGCGTCTGGCCACCCTTCCAATCACACTGTATTCAGGGTCCATGCCATTACTGAAGAAGAAGGAAAGGTTGGGTGCAAAATCATCAATATCCATTCCCCGGCTCAGGTAATATTCAACATACGTAAATCCATTGGCCAGTGTAAAGGCTAATTGCGTAATGGGGTTAGCGCCTGCTTCGGCGATATGATAACCGCTGATGGAAACGGAATAGAAATTGCGGACCTTATTCAGAATAAAATATTCCTGCACATCCCCCATCAGCTTCAGTGCAAATTCGGTGGAGAAAATACAGGTGTTCTGGGCCTGGTCTTCTTTCAGAATATCAGCCTGTACAGTTCCCCTTGCCTGCTGCAATGCTGCTTCCTTGCATTCTCTGTAAACATCAGCTGGCAATACTTCGTCACCGCTTAAACCCAGTAATTTCAAACCCAGGCCATTGTTGCCTTCGGGTAACTTGCCGGGAAAAGAAGGATTGTTATAAACAGGCATATTGCCAACAGGATATTTTTTCTTCAATGTATTCTTCACCATATCCCATTTACCATTTTCTTCAATCCATTTTTCACACTGCTGGTCAATGGCTGCATTCATAAAGAAAGCGAGAAGCATCGGCGCCGGCCCGTTAATGGTCATGGATACCGATGTCTTCGGGTCACAGAGGTCAAAGCCGCTGTAAAGTTTTTTTGCATCATCAACAGTGGCGATGCTGACGCCGCTATTGCCCACTTTCCCGTAAATATCGGGGCGATGATCCGGATCTTCTCCGTACAACGTTACGCTGTCAAATGCGGTTGACAGTCTTTTGGCAGGCTGATCAATGCTTACATAATGAAACCTTTTATTGGTTCTTTCCGGCCCGCCCTCACCGGCAAACATTCTTGTCGGATCTTCTCCTTCTCTTTTTAATGGAAACACTCCGGCGGTAAAGGGGAAATGACCCGGAACATTTTCCTGCGCCTGCCATTTCAGTATATCTCCCCAGTCTTTGTATTTAGGTAACACCACTTTGGGGATTCTTGTTCCGCTCAGGCTTTTAGTGGTCATGGCCTGCTTAATCACTTTATCCCTTACCGTGTATTCGTAGAAATCCTTCTGGTATTCCGTTGTTTTGTTTGGCCAGTTAGTGATGAGTTTCCTGGCAACCGGTGTCAGTTGTTCTGTATAAAATTCAATCTGCTTTTGAATAATGCCAAGCAAACTTTTATCAGCATTACTCTTTAGTGTGTCTAAAGAACCGCTTAATTGGTATAATGTAGAAGCCATCGCCGACTGGTCTTTTACCAGCTGGTCATAATCACGGTTATTCTCTGAAATTTCTGACAGATAACGCACCCTGCTGGCAGGGATCACCGCCTGCGACACTTTGGCCGTTTCTGAAAAATGAAATTCCCCAAATGTAAGTTTTGTTTTAGCTTCAATTTTCTTCAGCATCAGTTCAAAAAGATGGTTCACTCCATCATCATTGAATTTACTGGCCATAGTACCTATAATGGGAAGTTCTTCATTTTTAGCTGTAAACAACTGGTGGTTTCTTTTGTATTGCTTCCTTACATCTGCCAGCGCATCCAATGCGCCTGCTTTGTCAAATTTGTTGATGCAGACGATATCCGCATAGTCCAGCATATTTATCTTTTCCAGTTGTGATGCAGCGCCGTATTCAGGCGTCATCACATACATGCTTACATCGCAGTAATCCAGGATGCTGGCATCGCTTTGTCCCACCCCGGCCGATTCAAGAATAATAAAATCAAAACCGGCAGTCCTGCAGATAACAATTGCTTCCTGTACGGCACGGCTCAGTGCCGTGTTATCATCCCTTGTGGCAAGGCTGCGCATATATGCCCGGGGGTGGTTGATGGAGTTCATCCTTATCCGGTCGCCCAGCAACGCCCCGCCTGTTTTTTTCTTGGAAGGATCAACCGAAATAACGGCAATCGTTTTATTAGTAAAATTGTTAAGAAACCGCCGGACGATTTCATCGGTCACAGATGATTTGCCTGCCCCACCCGTTCCTGTTATGCCCAGTACGGGAATCGTACTAACTCCCGGCTCCCGACTCCCGGCTCCCGGCTGTGTTCCCTTCTCAACATTTGTAATTTCTCTTGCAATTTTTCTTATATCTTTTACCTCTTCTAATTTCAGCGGCGTTTTAAAGTCTGTTTTTCCGTTCAGTTGCAGATCACATTGCCTGATTACATCCTCGATCATTCCCTCCAGTCCCATTTTTCTTCCGTCATCCGGGCTATAAATTCTGGTGATGCCATATTGATGCAGTTCTTCAATTTCATCGGGCAAAATGGTACCGCCGCCGCCGCCGAATATTTTGATATGGCCGCAGCCGTTTTCCTCCAGCAGGTCTTTCATATATTTAAAGAACTCCACATGGCCGCCCTGGTAACTGGTAATGGCAATTCCCTGCACGTCTTCCTCAATAGCCGTTTCCACTATTTCTTTTACTGAACGGTTGTGACCAAGATGAATGATCTCAGCGCCTTTGCTCTGCATGATGCGTCGCATGATGTTGATAGCAGCATCATGCCCGTCAAAAAGACTGGCTGCCGTAACTATACGAACCTTATTGGTAGGAGAATAGCCCATAAATAACAGTAAAGTGCAAATTTAACTTAAAAAGCTTATGCCTGTTAGCCCCGGCAACCACCGCAATTGCAGGTGGTTACCTACATTTGCCTGATGCAGCATCTTGTTGAATCAATAGCAGCATTATACCGGGATTGGGCTGGCGGCGCACCCCTTTCTGTAGATGTTCTTCCGCAGAGCGGCAGTGAGCGGCGTTATTTCCGCCTTCATGGAAATGGCGGTTCAGTTATAGGAACTTACGGCGCCAACATCAAAGAAAATGAAACGTTTATTTACTTCACTGAAAAATTCAGCAGTAAAAATCTTGCTGTTCCGGAAATTCTGTCCGTAAGCGCTGATAAACTGTTTTACCTGCAGGGGGATTTGGGTGATACCTCCCTGCTGAACCACCTGGAAACAAAAGGGCTTACTGATGCAGTATATGAGCTTTTCAGAAAAAGCCTGGAGAATCTGGCCCTGCTGCAGGTGAAAGGCGATGAAAAACTGGATTACAGTAAATGCCTGACCAATAAAGAGTTTGGCAAGCAGGCGATCATGGCAGACCTTCTTTATTTTAAATATTACTTTCTTGATGCGCTTCGAAAACCCTATGACAAACAAAAACTGATTGATGACTTTGAAGCATTGAGCAACTACCTCACTCATACCGAATATAAATACTTTATGTTCCGGGATTTTCAAAGCCGGAATATCATGATTAAAGGAAAGCAGCCTTATTTCATAGACTACCAGGGCGGCATGAAGGGCGCCCCGCAGTATGATGTGGCTTCCCTGCTCTGGCAGGCAAGGGCCAATTTGCCGGAAGACTGGAAAAATGACCTGCTGGAAGATTACATGAGTTCATTTGAAAAAACGATTGGGAAAAAAATTGACCGGACCATTTTCCGCAGCCAGTTTAATGGCTATGTGCTGATACGCCTGCTTCAGGTATTAGGCGCCTATGGTTTCAGGGGATTGTTTGAAAGAAAGGCGCAGTTCCTCACCAGCATCCCGATGGCGTTAAAAAACCTTGGGGCGTTTTTCGGCAAACAAAGTGTGGGCATCGCTGTACCCGAATTCAGAAAAGTGCTGGACATCTGCGTAGCCAGTGAGATCATCCGGCAGTTTACCCCCACACAGGCAAATGCAGATACTCCGCTGATAGTAAAGATCTGCAGCTTTTCTTATCGCAACGGCGGTATTCCGGACGATGAAACAGGTAACGGGGGCGGGTTTGTGTTTGACTGCCGCGGTTTACTGAACCCGGGACGAATTGACAGTATGAAAACACTGACCGGCCGGGATAAAGAAGTAAAGGATTACCTGGAACAGGAAACCAAAATGCCGGAGTTTTTAAACAGCATATTTGATATTGTTGATACTACCGTTGAGGAGTACATCAAAAGAGGATTTGAAAGCCTGATGGTGAGTTTTGGCTGTACCGGCGGACAGCACCGCAGTGTGTATGCAGCCGATGAGCTGGCAAGGCATTTAAAAAACAAGTTCAGAGTGAAAATTGAACTAAAACATATTGTTCAGGAAGAAAAAAAATGGCAAAACCCATTGCCGGAAAAGAAATAATTTTTTCACCGCAGAGAAAAGAAGATAAAGGGGTTTTGCAGAGAGCCTCTACGTTAACCCAGCGTTTTCATATTCTTTTCGGTTAAAATTCAGGTATGCAAGTAATGATTTTCTCAGCAGGATTAGGCACACGGTTCAAACCCTGGACTGATTCACATCCCAAAGCCCTCGCATTGGTGAATGGCAAATCATTGCTGCAACGCAATATCGAATACCTTCAACAGTACGGAATTAAAGATGTTGTTGTTAACGTTCATCATTTTGCAGAGCAGATAGAAGAAGCCATTGAAAAAACAAAAGGCTGGGGAAGCCGGGTTATCATCAGCAATGAAAGAGATCAACTGCTGGAAACCGGCGGCGGCTTGCTCAAAGCAAATAGTTTATTTACTCCCGGCGAAAGATTTATTACCTGCAATGTAGATATTCTTACTGATCTTGACATCAGCAAACTGATTGCTTTTCATATTGCCAATCATGCACTGATCTCCTTTGGTATTACCGGCCGCAAAACATCCCGGAATCTGCTTTTCAATAAAGATTACCGGTTAATTGGCTGGATAAACAATACTACCGGTGAAACAAAAATGGCAATGCCAGCAGAAGAAGTGAAGCATGAAAAGGCTTATAGCTGTGTAGTTGTTTTTGAATATGATATCTTCCGCCTGACGGAGGAAGCCGGATTTAGCGGCAAATTTTCTTTAATTGATGTGTACCTGAAACTGGCACCTGTCCATCTTATTATGGGGTATGACCATACCGGCGACCGGCTGGTGGATGTGGGCAAGCCGGAAAGTGTGGCATTGGCAGAAGCGCTGTTTCCGAAGTGAATGGTCAATAGTCAATGGGCAATGAGCACCCGGTACCCGGAGACTCTTTTATTGAGAAAAATGACCCCATTCACTAAAATATTGCAAATACCCTTTCAACGGTAGAGCGGTAGCCGGGTTTTCAATTATCTTTCACCCATAAAACAATAAGTACTATATGAAGAAATCAGTATTGAGCATTGTAACTTTTTCCCTGCTCTTTATTTCATACGGACAAAATCAAACGATTGTTTCCATTTATGACCACAAAGAAGCATTCAATCCCCAGTTTTATCCTTATCCCGGTAATGATTTCCGCAGCGCCAGCGGAGAACCCGGCCCCAGATACTGGCAAAACAGGGCAGATTATAAGATCAACTGTACTCTTGATACCGGGAAACACAGTGTAAGCGGTACAGTGGAGATCCTGTACACAAACAACAGTCCCGATAATCTGAAATTTCTCTGGTTACAGCTTGACCAGAACATTTATAAAAAAGATTCCCGGGGCTCTGCCACCACCACAGAAACCGGCGGCCGCTGGGCCAACGCAAAATTTACTGATGGCTATATCATTAAATCTGTTTTGGGTGAAAGCAGCGGAAAATCGTTTACACCTAAATACATTATTACCGATACCCGCATGCAGGCATGGCTGCCCGAAGCTTTGAAAGCGGGCGGCGGTAAAACAAAACTGGTTATCCAGTTTGAATTCACCGTTCCTGAATATGGTACAGACAGGATGGGCCGTAAACTGGCAAAAAACGGGTGGATATATGAAGTGGCGCAATGGTTTCCCCGGATGTGTGTGTATGATGATATACAGGGATGGAATACCATGCCCTATGTGGGCGCCGGTGAGTTTTATCTTGAATTTGGCGATATTGATTTTACCGTAACCGCTCCTGCCGACCTGATTGTTGTTGGCTCCGGCGAGCTGCTGAACCCGCAGGAATGTTACACGGCCGAACAAATGAAGAGGTGGGATGCCGCCAAAGCCAGCGATAAAACAGTAACTATCCGCAGCGACCAGGAAGTAACCAACCCTGCTTCAAGACCCAAACAAGCCAGCCTGACCTGGAAATTTAAAATTACCAATACAAGGGATGTGGCATGGGCTGCAAGCAAAGCCTTTGTACTGGATGCAGCGAAAATTAATTTGCCAAGCGGAAAAAAATGTCTTGCCATCAGCGCCTACCCGGCCAAAAGCATAAAGAAGAACGGATGGCAGCGCTCCACCGAATTTGTAAAAGCAAGTATTGAACATTACTCAAAAAAATGGTCCGAGTATCCCTATCCCGCTGCCACCAATGTGGCGGGCATCGTGGGCGGTATGGAATACCCCGGCATCGTTTTCTGCAGCGCCGGTGCATCCGGATCGGGATTGTGGGGCGTAACGGATCATGAGTTCGGCCATACCTGGTTCCCGATGATTGTGGGCAGTAATGAAAGAAAGTATGCCTGGATGGATGAAGGTTTCAACACCTTTATCAATGATGGCTCTACCGAAGCATTTAACAACGGAGAATTTAAAGAAGGCGGCTTTTTTGCCGACCCCAATTCATCCTTTATGGTAAAATACAGTTTTGGCGATGAGATGGATGGACTGTATCATATCCCGGAAGTGATACAGCAGGATAACCTCAGCATTGCCGCCTATTTGAAGCCGGCGCAAATGCTTACAGCATTAAGAGATGTTGTGCTTGGCAAAGAACGTTTTGAAGCTGCTTTCAGGGAGTATATTCACCGCTGGGCTTTCAAACATCCCACGCCATGGGATTTCTTTCATACCATGGAAAATGTTTCCGGCGAAGACCTGGGTTGGTTCTGGCGGGCATGGGTGCTCAACGCCTGGCGCCTTGACCAAACAGTAAAGGCTGTAAAGTATGTAAAGGATGAACCGGCCAACGGTGCAGAAATATCCATTGAAAATTTAGAGAAAATGCCCATGCCGGTAACCGTGCTGGTAAAAGAAACCAATGGCAAGGAACATAAACTGAACCTGCCGGTGGAAATATGGCAGCGTGGCGCTGTGTGGATATTTGATGTGCCCACCACTACGGAAGTAAAGGAAGTGATACTGGACCCCGATAAAAAACTGCCCGAATGGGACCGGGCGAATAATACCTGGAAGAAGAAAGCGTTTTGACCAAAAGCCCCTTCATTTTCTGAAGGGGCTTTTAGTTTCTTGTTCAGATTGAAAATCAAAATCATTTAAATTTGGAACAAGAGGTATACAAATCGGTGAGATGGCAGCAATCAATTTTTCAACCTGTGAATGAAAGTTCTCTTAGTCATATTGACACTCTTATTACAATCACTTTGCAAAGGGCAAAACTCTGACAGCGTTTTCCTGAGATGGAAAATTGAACCAAATGAAACACGGACTTATGCGGTCACAATCCATCAGGATGTACTTTCTAACAAAAAATCCGACACTTCACAATTTTTATTGAACATAAAGGATTTTTTTACGGCCCGAAAGACTCCTACTCAGGAACTGACACTTTTATTTGCAACTTGACTAAAAAAAGAAAAAATATCATAAACATAGATTGGGTTACGTATAACGAATCAATCAGGCCGATCGGAGCAGACACCTCGACGGCTCTAATATGGAGAAAATCAACTCCCGGTGATACCGTACTCCGTGGTTCTGTGTATGACAATGGTGTAATGCACAGCTTTTACTCACCCCAGACAAACTATCTTGCCTTTTATTTTCAACTCCCTAATAAGAAAATAAAGATTGGCGACAGCTGGCCAGTTGACTTTAACTATATCTTTTTTAACGAAGGATTTATTTGTGACTCTGCCTATAAATTAAACTCAGTCACTCTTACTGACATATCAAGAATCAATAATGAGATGATTGCCATTATCAGTTATGACTTGATTGAATATGTCTCAGGCAAAGGTGGAGGTTTCTTATCCAAAAAAAAGGATAATATTCTAATGGAGTTCAAACATAAAGCAATTGGAAAATTTTCAATAACAAAAGGAAGATGGCTTTCATATGAAGGGACACAGGAAACTATACCAACAGGCATGATGTCATTAAGGACACAAAGCAAAGTATCATTAAGCCTTCAAGAGTGACATTCAGCTAATCTCCAGATATAGACCCGACGTAACACTATCAAAACTTGCCTATCAGTTCAGTAACAGAAATTTCTTCCAAAAGCATCCTTACCGGTTTCCCTTCCCGCATAGTCCATTTCACCAGCCTTATGCATCCACCTGCAATCTCAATCCCTGTTATATCTCCATCACTGAAACAACAGCAGCCGGAATTAAAATAGGTTGGTTTCATCGTCAGATAGTCAACCGATACAGCGGAAAATTCTTTTTCCCTTTTCTGTATCTCCGCTTTCAGTTCTTTTTTCTTTACATCGTCATTTGCAGCTTCCGCTAACTGGTATTTTTTATACAACCTTTCCAAATGAGTAAGCGAGGCAAATACCGGCTGGTGGGTGTGGCCGGTTACCAGCAAAGTGTTTTGTTGTTCGGCCGACCACTCGTACATGATATGATTGTGCCATGTTTTTTTCTCCGCATCATAAGCCGGCGTATTGGGGTTAATGCGCAGGAAAGCCTGGAGCGGCGCCCATATTTTCGCTACAAAGAATTTGCTGAACCAGTTACCATCACTGCTGGCATCGCCCTGGTGGCCGTGGGTGAGGAAAATCGTTAACCGGGAATTTGTTAATCGGGAATTAGTGGGTGGGACCTCCGTAAGCAATACAACGCCCTCATACACCTTCACTTTCTCCCCGTAAATATTCTTCAGGTGCCACCAAGCCAGCGGATCGTTGTCCCAAAACAGGTCGTGATTGCCGAATACCTTGATATAACGGTTATGACCCAGGAATTTTTTCTCGGCCTCAAAATTGGCTTTATTCTTTTTCTTTACCTGCCGGAGGCTGTTTTCCCAGAGTTCTTCACTGTCGCCAAGATTGATAAAGTAAAAATCCTGTTCATAGTAATGCTGCAGCGCCGACAGGTAATTGGGTTCCGCAAGCATAAAATCATCAGCCCCGTTGCGCCGGCCCTTATGCTGATCGGAAAAGATGATGAATTTACTGGTCTTGTATTCAAAAGGAATGACCAGGCCCCGCTTACCCGGTTCTTCTTGTAGGGAGGTATAAAGTTTTGTCAGCGCTTTGAAAATTCTTTCCTTGTCCGGTTTGGATGAAAATTTAGCGGCTGCCCAAAGAATGGGTTTTAATAATAATATCCGGAGCAGCCGCCGCATAGCGTCATTCTTTTACTGCAATCATGCTGATCTCCACATTCACAAATTTGGGAAGGGCTGATACCTGAACGGTTTCCCTGGCGGGAAAACCTGCCTGTCCGGCAGGCAGGTTGCTCTCAAAATATTTTCCATACACTTCGTTCACAGCGCCAAACTGGTGCATGTCTGTAAGAAAGATGGTTGTTTTTACCACATTCCCGAAATCCATTCCTGCCTGTTGCAAAATAGCTTTCAGGTTATGCATTACCTGGTGGGTTTCTTCCTGTATATCTTTATTTTTCAGTTCGCCAGTGGCGGGGTTAAGACATATTTGCCCTGAAATGAACAACATAGTTCCTGTAAGAACTGCCTGGTTATAGGGGCCAATGGGAGCAGGTGCATGGGGGGTGGTGATGATGGTTTTGTTCATAATCAAAATTCAGTTCAGCGAATTTAGCTTTTTCCTGTAAGTTATTATTTTGTAATAAGGCCAGGAAGAATCTTTGATGATCCCGAAAGCTTTCGGGATTCATGCCTGTTCTCTATAATTTCGGCATGAAAAATTTCATGTCGATTTATACGTTTTCTTTGCAAAAAATTGTACTGGTAATGAAAATAGCCGTGATCACCAATGATTGGCTGAAAGGTGAACTGCAGGCACAGGGTCTGCAAAACGATGTACGGGTGGAATGGCTGCCGGGACCGCAGATTGTTCCCGGTGCAGCTGCTTATATCGACTTGCTTTTTACTTATTCGGCAGAAAGGATTAGTCGCCTGCAGGCTTTGCAACCGGCTATAGTAATTGTGAATGCCGTTTGCATTACTTCGTCAGCTTTGCCTGACGGTTTCATCCGTATTAATGGCTGGAAAAGTTTTTTAAAAAGACCCATTACCGAAGCTGCCTGCAACGATGAGAAAATAAAACTGCAGGCAGAAAAGATATTATCCTGCTTTGGCAAAAAAACAGAGTGGGCGCCGGATGTTCCCGGCTTCATTACGGCAAGAGTGGTGAGCATGATCATCAACGAAGCTTATTTTGCGCTGGAGGAGGCAGTAAGCAGCCGGGATGAAATTGATACGGCCATGAAACTCGGCACCAACTATCCTTACGGCCCTTTTGAGTGGAGTGAGCTTATTGGTCCCGCTAATGTGCATCAATTGCTTCTGAAGATGGCTGAACCAAACCCCCGGTACACACCTGCAGCCCTGCTGCAACAAGAAGCCGCTGCCCCATGAGTTTTATACTAAACATAGATACCGCTCTTGAATCAGCTTTTGTTTCCATTGTAAAAGACGGTGAAGTGCTGCAGGTTGCCGCCAGCAATGACCAAAAAGATCATGCAGCATGGCTTCATCCTGCCATATCTTCTCTTGCTAAGCAAACAGGCATCACCCTTAACCGGCTGAATGCAGTGGCAGTAAGTATCGGGCCGGGTTCTTATACCGGCCTCCGGGTCGGTCTTTCGGCAGCAAAAGGGTTTTGTTATGCGTTAGATATTCCGCTTATTGCCATTGGAACACTGCAACTGCTTGCCGCTTCAGTACAGGATAAGTCCGTTGACCTGATATGCCCCCTTATTGATGCCCGGCGGATGGAAGTATATGCTGCATTATACGACAAAAATGTACAGGAAATAAAACCGCCTCATGCACGGGTGTTGAATGAGCACAGCTTTATGGAGTGGCTGAACTCTCAGGTTGTATTATTTTGCGGAATGGGCAGTAAAAAACTGCGGCCTTTGCAGCATCATCCAAATGCTTTTTTTATTGAATCGGTCATATCCCCGCAATCCTTTGGCCGTTTGTCCCAAAAAAGCTATATGGAAAAGCAATTTGCTGATCTCGCTTATTCAGAACCCCTTTATGTAAAAGAATTTTACAGCCCCGCCCGAAAGGAATGACAGGTGCTTACGTCTTAGTACAGATAAATTCTCAAAAGCCGGGTAAACCGTATTTACCGTGAGTTGCTAAACCGAATAAGCCATGACCAATCATTCCCTGACGATCAACACCGGGCCTGACAAAAGCGGTACAAGTACGATAAACCTGCTGAATATCAAAAAGGCTGCCCTTGTATTGAGGGCTGTTAATCACAAGCTGCGTCAGCAAATTCTGAAACAGATTGATGAGCATGGTAAAATAACCGTAACCGAATTGTACCTTAAGTTAAGGCTTGAACAGTCTGTTGCATCACAGCATCTGACCATATTGCGCAAGGCCGGTTTTGTAAAAACAGAAAGGGAGGGAAAATTTATTTACTACTCAATCAATACCGCTCGATTACAGGAGGTAAATGCTCTGGTCGGCAGGCTCATTGCCTGATTTTCAGCCTGCACTGTTAAATATCAGCCGCATACAGATGTCTTTCTTCAGTAAAAGCAATTATCCGGTAATTTTACAGCCAAAAGAGCGACTATGTTTATCCGCCAGTTATACACCGGCTGCCTGAGTGAAGCAGCCTATTATATTGAAAGCAACGGCGAGGCGGCTGTGGTGGATCCCCTGCGGGATATTGATGCCTACCTTTCGCTTGCCAATGAAAGAAAAGCAAGGATCAAATATATATTTGAGACCCATTTTCATGCAGACTTTGTAAGCGGCCATCTTGATTTGAGCAATGCCACCGGCGCCCCGATTGTATACGGGCCCAATACCAATACCAAATTCCCCGTACATGTGGCCAAAGACGGTGAAACCTTTAAAATTGGAGAACTGACCATACGGGTGCTGCATACCCCCGGCCATACACTGGAGTCCAGTTGTTTTCTGCTGAAGGATGCAGCGGGGAAAGATCATTGCGTTTTTACCGGCGATACCCTGTTTGTAGGTGATGTAGGCCGGCCCGACCTGGCCCAGAAAGGGGCAGAGCTTACCATGAATGACCTGGCCGCTATGATGTATGACAGTATCCACACCAAACTATTTCCGCTGGCAGATGATGTAATCGTTTACCCGGCGCATGGCGCCGGCAGCAGTTGCGGTAAAAACCTGGGCAAAGAAACTTTCAGTACCATTGGCGAGCAGAAGAAATATAATTATGCCCTCCAGGCCGCCACCAAAAATGAATTTATCAGGGCTGTTACCATCGGCATTGCAGATCCGCCCCAATACTTCCCCATCAATGCCAAAATAAATAAGGAAGGATACGATAGCCTGGAAGAAGTGCTGGAAAAAGGAATGAAGGCATTAACGGTTGAGGCATTCAAAAAAGAAATGGATGAAAGGACCATTATATTGGATACACGGAATGCAACCGTATTCACCCAGGGCTTTGTTCCCGGCTCTGTGAGTATTGGCCTGGAAGGCCGTTTTGCAGAATGGGCGGGCAGCCTGCTGCCTTTTGATGTTCCAATACTGCTGGTAACAGAACCCGTCAAGGAAAAAGAAAGTATGGTGCGCCTTGCCAGGGTGGGATTTGATAAAATGAAAGGTTACCTGGCAGGAGGCTTTGAGGCCTGGAGAAATGCCGGGGAAGGTATTGATATGATTGTGGATGTGGAACCGGATGAACTGATGATGGACATTCCGCATGATAAAAACCTTGTAGTTTTAGATGTACGCAGGGAAACTGAATTTGCCGACGGGCATCTGAAAAATGCTGTGAATATTCCGCTCAATGAAATGACAGACCCCGGCAGTATAGCCAGCCTGGAAGAAACCCAAAACCTGTATGTGCATTGCGGCGGGGGATACCGCAGTGTTATTGCTGCGTCTTTGTTAAAAAGACAGGGGATGCACAACCTCAGGAATGTGCTGGGCGGCTGGAATAAAATAAAAGAACTGGAAAAAGCGGAAATAGTGAAAGAAAAGAGTGTACTTAATTAAGAAAGATTGTTTGTCATGCCGGACTTGATCCGGCATCTTAATTTAGCTTAACAAAAAAACTGTCATTATTTCGGCAAGCTTAATAAGACGGGGTCATTAATTTTCAAACCCGGAGCCTACATTTTTGACTTTATCCACGCATCCAGTTCCGGAGAACTCTCGCAGCTGATGATGGCTGCATTTCTTGGTTTTGTCCCGTTGTGAACACCTACATGCCATAACCTTTGACTATCTACCACAAAATGCGCCCCTTTCGGCATAGGCACATGGGCTTCTGATTCTTTGATGGGGAGATTATTTTCATCGCTGTCGTACAGCAGCATGTAGCTGTCAGGATTATCAGTTAATTCAATCCACATCCTTACCACCCAGCCTTCGCCTTCGGGATTTAAACGATTGTTATCATCACGGTGAACAGAGCGAAGGGCCTGGTCATGATTTTGAGGTTCCAGCTTTATGATCCGCACCCTGCCAAAATTGGCCGGTATGGATTTTATGTAAGCCATCAGGTTCGGACATTTATCAGTATTGGGAGTAAACAAAGCATGTTTATCCGGCTTGCCGTTTTCCCAAAAGCCCTTACATTCCAATGTACCATCACAGGAGGCCAGCGGGGCAAAGTTGGTATCGCCGCCGCTTTTCCAGTCCATATACACCAGGCTCTCCCATTCAGAGGAGGGTATATGAGATATATCCAGTGTCTTCATAATAACATAGCCCTTATCTTTCATTACGGGCATTTCATAATGACTGGTGTTGACCGGAATTTTTACAGACCAATGTTCACTGTGAGGCCAGAATATGGCAGGGGCTGGTGAAGACATGTTTAAGGTTTTATAATACAAAAAAGCAGGATCGAAAGTAGTAAATATCGCTTAAAGAGGATATGAGTAACTATTTATGATAGTTATTTATTTTCCCAATAAAAAGTTAACGCCCCTTTTTTTTCGCCACTCGCCAAGCCAATAGCGCCATTCGCCGAAAACAGAATAAATCCATAATTGAAGAGGTTATTTTTATTCTACGAAGATTTTAGTAGTTATGACACACACCAGCTGTAACCAGTAAAAATCATTAACCGTCATAACAAAGTATAGCCATGAAAATCAAAATCAATGCAACCCTTGGGCTTGCCCTGTTATTTATAAGCGGCTCATGGCAGGCTCAGAACCCCGCCCCGCTTCAACTGCAGGCAAAACGAACTAACCAACCAGTTAAAATTGATGGTCTTATTAATGATGAGGCATGGAGGGATGCTGCCGTGATGACCGACCTGACAGAGTTTCGCCCAAAAGTGGGCGCTAAAGAAGCACCGGAAACAAAAACGGTGGCTTACCTCATGTACAATGATGAAGGTATCTACTTCGGCGGTCATTGTTATGAAAGAACCAAAGACAGCATTGCTACCGAACTGGCGGGCCGTGACGGTTTCGGCACAAACGATTATGTGGGTTTGATATTTGATACCTATTATGACAAGCTGAATGGATTTGAATATTTTATCACACCGCTGGGTGAGCAATGGGATGCCAAGATGTCGCCCAACACCAATGGCTAACAGCGAAGACTTCAGCTGGAATGCCGTATGGCAAAGCGGGGCCGTAATACATGATAATGGCTGGAGCTTTGAAATGTTCATTCCTTATGCGGCTATCCGCTTCGGGAAAAAAGAAGTACAAAACTGGGGTCTGAACATTACCCGGAGAAGAAGAAAAACCGAACAGCAATTCACCTGGAATCCTATTGACCCGAATGTAAACGGCTTTTAAACTCAGGAAGGGATGTGGACAGGTATTACAGATATAAAGCCTCCCTTGCGATTGCAGTTTTCACCTTATTTCTCCGTTTATGCCAATCATTTTCCTGGCAATCAGCCCGGATCAAAAAACTGGACCAGTCAGGTAAACGGGGGGCTGGATCTGAAATACGGCCTGCGCGGACGCTTCAATTTTAATATCTGGCAGGAATGAGCCAATACAAAGTACACCCACCGTGATCTTGGGTTTTGGACCAACAATAATTACATGGATCAGGGTCTTTGGGTGGGATATAAATGGATTGAACCCAAAAGCTTTTACAACCGGATATTCCTGAATTCCAACTGGCGTTTCAGTAAACTGCTGAAACCAATTGGTGATATTGACCAGCAATATCAGGAAGCCAATGTAAATTTTAATATCAACATCCAGTCAAAAAAACTTTGGTGGCTGGGCAGTTTTACCAACCTGATGTTCCGCGGCAATGATTTTTATGAGCCAAGAAAAAATGGATGGTTTTTCAGGCGGGGCGCCCGCCTGGTATTTGGCGGATGGTTTGAAAGCAATGAAGCCAAGAAATATTCATTCAGTTCTGAAGTTTTTACCCGTACTTTTTTCAATTTTTACAACGGCTTCAGCTACCAGGTTTCGCTGCGCCAGCAATACCGGTTCAATAATAAGCTTACCGTATCACACCGGATAAATACCAACCCCTGGTTCAACAATATCGGTTATGCATTTGTGCCCAACAGCAGCGAGATCAATTTTGCCAGACGCAGGAGAAATACGATTGAGAATATTCTTTTTGTCAAATACAGTTTTACCAACAAAATGGGCCTTACTTTCCGGGCAAGGCATTACCTGAGCAATGTGTATAATAAAAAGTTTTATTTACTTCAAAAAGACGGCAGCCTCAAACCTGCTGCTTTTGTTAACGAAGCGGATCAGAATTTTAACCTGTTCAATATTGATATGGTGTATACCTGGCAGTTTGCTCCGGGCAGTTTTATCAACATTGTATGGAAAGATGCAGCCCAGCATTTTACCCGTAATGTGGAAGACAGTTATTTCAAGAATTTCAGGCAGACAATAGAATCAGATCAGAACAACAACATCTCTTTAAAAGTGATTTATTTTCTTGATTACCTTGAGCTGAAAAAACTGAAGAAGAAAAAAAGGCAGTGACGAAAGATATCGGGTTATTTTCAGGCAGGGAGGGGATGTATGCATTTCTTCCCTGTTCTTTTATCACTCCTGCCTATTCAATAATTTCCCCGTATTCAGGTTTGTACTCATGTTTCCACCGCCGGTGGCTCCAAAGATAATTAGATGGCTGAAAACGGATGGCCTGCTCAATGTATGCTGCAAAGGCTTTTGTCATTTGCCCTTCATTCATGGTGGCAGCATCCGCAGTGATAAACCTGGTATCAATACGATAATGTCCTCTTTTCGTTTTATAAAAATGTGCAAATACGATAGAAGCATTTATAGCAGCAGCTCCCCTTTCAGCGCCTTTAATAAAGGGTGTTGGTTTGCCAAAAAAATTAATCCAGTAGGCATTAAGCGGATGCCCGGGACTTTGATCTGCCGCCGAAGCTAATAAATGCGGTTGTTTAATATATTTTAAATAGGAGTTTTTAAAATCAGTAGCAGGAATCAATATAGTGCCGTATTTACTGCGGATATCAAATATTATTTTATCCATCGTCTTATTAATGGCCGGGAGATATATACCTAAAAAAGGCACTTTTACTTTTTTTACAAGCCCCCAGTTTACATATTCCCAGTTCATATTATGCATGCCCAGCGCATGAATTGGCTTGCCGGTTGCATAGGCCTGTTCAATCCCTGATAAATCGGCAACAAATCTTTTTTCAACATCGCTGATATTCCAATGTAAAAATTTAAGTGTCTCAATAAAAGTGTCTGTAAGGTTATGATAAAAATCTTTTGCAATTTTTAATCTTTCTTTTTCCGTTTTTTCAGGAAAAGCTATTGAGAGGTTATTCATTACCACATTCTTCCGGTACTTCACCAGGTAAAAAAGGATACCAAACGAGAGAGCTGAAAAAAGATAAAGTAACCTTAGGGGCAATAAAGATAGCAGCCGCAATATTCCATATACAACATAATACATAGCCGGCAAAGATAACCACTACAGTACGATATTCTGAACCAGGCTGCTCTTATCCGGATAGTCTGTATTAAAGTGAAGACCCCTGCTTTCTTTTCTGAAAGATGCGCCTTTTACAATCAGGTAGCCAACAGTAATCATATTGCGAAGTTCGAGGAGCTGAGGCGAAAGCGTAGATGTTTCGTAAAGCTGTTCTGTCTCCTCCCATAAAAGATCAAGCCGTCGCATGGCCCTTTGTAAACGGATGTCGTTGCGGACGATACCCACATAATCACTCATCACCAATTGCAGTTCTTTCAGGCTTTGGGTGATCAGGATCATTTCCCTGGGTTCAGCAGTACCCTGTGCATTCCAGTCAGGAAAAAGCCCCCCTGCCCCCCGCTGGGGGGTTCTTGTTTCCTCCTTTTCAAAAATCTTCACAGCATCCATGTAACAACGGTGCGCAAACACCATCGCTTCTAATAAAGAATTGGAGGCTAAGCGGTTTGCCCCATGCAAACCGGTTGATGCACATTCACCGCAGGCATATAAATTACGTATGCTGCTTCTGCCCCACTCATCTGTTTTAATACCGCCGCAACTGTAATGAGCTGCCGGCGATACCGGGATCATGTGCTTTATGATATCAATACCAATGCTCATGCATTTATCATGAATATTCGGAAAATGTTCAATAAATCTTTCCTTTCCGAAATGCCGGCAGTCAAGCCATACATGTTCTGTACCAGTTCTTTTCATTTCACTGTCAATCGCCCTCGCCACAATATCACGGGGCGCCAGATCTTTTCTTTCATCATAGCGCTCCATAAAAGCCTCTCCATTCCGGTTCCTTAGTATACCTCCGTCGCCTCTCACCGCCTCGGTAATTAAAAAAGCCTGCCCTTTTACACCTGGTTCGTATAATGCCGTTGGGTGAAACTGAATGAATTCCATATTCTCTACCCGGCCCTTGGCACGGTACACCATGGCCACACCATCTCCTGTTGCTATGGAGGGGTTGGTAGTTGCTCTGTAAACCTGCCCGTTGCCCCCGGTTGCCAGCAAGGTGATTTTTGCCAATATTTTTTCAATCATATTACTTTCCAGGTTCAGAACATACACTCCGTAGCATTCCACATCAGGCGTTGCTTTGTTTACCAGGTAACCCAGATGGTGCTGGGTAATGATATCAACCACAAAGCAATGCTTGACAAATTCAATATTTTTCTGTTTTGCCACCTCTTCAATCAGAGCTCTCTCCAATTCCTTTCCTGTAACATCCTTATGGTGCAGAATGCGGAACTCCGAATGCCCTCCTTCTTTTCCTCTTTTATAATCTCCGTCTGCTTCTTTATCAAACCGGGCGCCCCAGTCAATTATTTCCCGCACTCTGTCCGGGCCTTCCTTCACCACAACCTCTACCACTTTTTCATTGCAAAGGCCATCTCCGGCAATCAAAGTATCTTCAATATGTTTTTCAAAACTGTCATTCTCCGGATCATTTACCACAGCAATGCCGCCCTGCGCATATTTGGTATTTGTTTCATCAGCAGCGGCTTTGGTTATTATCAAAATTTTCTTATCGGGAAAATGACTGGCTACTTTCAGGGCATAGGTGAGCCCAGCAATGCCTGAACCGATGACCAAAAAATCTGTTTGTCGCATGAAGCCAAATTATTTTTGATAGCCTGATCGTATATATAAACAAGCGCCTTTTATTATTAAATACTGGGCCAGTCCATAGGTAAGCATGGTTACAGCACCGGCCATCTCAAATGGATGATAGAATTTATTAACAGCCAAAACTGAATCAGAAATAACAAATAGTAAGGCACCTGCCGCAAGCAGTTTACCGGTTTCTCTGTTTCGGATGAACGCCATGTGTAAAGCCAGTACCAGCATAAAGCTGATAATAAGGCCATATATCACCACCGGCATTTTCATTTCACCCAGGTGCGGAAAAAGCAACAAAATTAAACCCGTATAATATGCGGCCACCGGCAGAAACAATCCTGGCTTTCCCTTGAGACCTTCTGTTCTTCTGATATTGTGAAAAAAGATAATGTAGCAAATATGTGCCAGCAAAAAAGCCGAAAGACCAAAAAGAAAAAAATCAGGGATATTATCCTGGAACATCAAAAGCACATCGCCGGACCAGGAAAAGAAAAGCGCTGCTGCAATCCACTTTTTAAAAGACGAGGTAATTGCTGACGTGTTGAAAACCAAAAACAATACCAGCACCGGCATCAGCAAAGGTTTGGAAAGATACTGGAGAAGGGCATTGCCGGTTTCCACGGCGATAATATCAACAAGAAGAACCAGAAAGAAAAAAATTATCAGGCTTTGCTTTTTCATCTATCTATAAGGGGTTTACCCAGACGTTATTTTCTTTCAGCAAATTAATCAATTCAGCCACAGCCACCTCACTGTTTACATTACGCTTCACTACTTCTTTGCCTTTATAAAGAGTGATCTTACCCGGACCGCTGCCCACATATCCAAAGTCTGCATCGGCCATTTCACCCGGGCCGTTTACAATACAACCCATAATGGCAATTTTAACTCCTTTCAGATGATTGGTTACTGCTCTTATTTTAGCCGTGGTTTCCTGCAAGTCAAACAAAGTGCGGCCACAACTGGGACAACTGATGTATTCGGTTTTGGAAATCCTTGTTCTTGTAGCCTGCAATATATTAAAAGCAGTGTTGTTGGTGAATTGATAAAAGTCTTTTACCGGTAAATAAGTTCTTCCGGTTACTCGCAGGTTTTTCATTTCAGCTTTACTGTTGTAGCCCAGGCAAATTCCATCGCCCATCCCCTCTAAAAACAAAGCGCCGGTTTCTGTGGCAAAATGTATCAGGTGCTCATCGGGGGTTTGCCAGCTACTTTCTGCAATCAGCACAACAGGGTTTTTTATTCCCCCGTTCATAAGTTCAACAAACATATGGCGAATGGATTGTACCGCATTTAATCTTGTTGAACTTAAACAAATAACAACAGATGGATTGTTTGCCAGTTTGTCAAGGTATGCAAAGTCATTAATTGATGTGTCATCGCTGAAACAATCCAGCATTACAAAATTGATTTTGTCGCTTATTTCGATTGCTTCAGCAAACCCCTTATCACTGTAAATGGGAAAATATTTTGCCTTATCCTCTGCCTCCTGCCATGCAGCAGGATAAACAATCACTTTTAACGTGCCCGGTAATGCAAAATCCAATAACTGATGCCCGGTAAAAATAAAGTCAGCTGCCGCATCACTGATAAACCATTTGTCTGTTTTCTCATCATAACTATACCCTATGCTTTGCAGGTGCTGGGGAGTGATATTATCCATCTTACTCAAATCAGCAATTACCACCGGCACCTGCTTACCTCCAATATTACCAACAGGAAAACTTTCCCTTCTTTTATATTCAAATGGTGAATATGGAAGTTTGATCTCTCCATTTTCATCCCTGACCTCTGACTTCTGGCCTCTTACCTCATATCTCTTCACCAAATCCTTACATACCGGCATCTCAAATTCGGGATCCTCCGTCAAGGAGACCCTTATCGTATCACCCATACCATCTTCGAGCAAAGTACCAATACCAACTGCAGATTTTATTCTTCCATCTTCTCCATCGCCTGCCTCCGTTACACCTAAATGCAAAGGATAAACTTCGCCAAATTCATCATACATCATTTTAATCAATAAGCGATAAGCCTGCACCATCACCTGCGGATTGCTGCTCTTCATACTCAGCACAATATTGTGATAAGCTTCTGACCTTGCTATCCGTAAAAACTCCATGGCGCTTTCCACCATTCCTGTCGGCGTATCTCCGTAACGGCTCATGATGCGGTCGCTGAGCGACCCGTGATTGGTGCCAATACGCATCGCCGTGCCGTACTCTTTGCATATCTTAACCAGCGGTGTAAAACGTTCCCTTATCCTGTCAATCTCTTCTGCATACTCTGTATCAGTGTATTCAATTTGCTCAAATTTTTTCTTATCCACGTAGTTGCCGGGATTTACCCTTACCTTTTCTACAATCCTTGCAGCTATTTCAGCAGCATTGGGTGTAAAATGAATATCGGCAACAATGGGTGTGTTATATCCCCTTTTGCGGAGCTCATTTTTAATGTTCAGCAAATTCTCTGCCTCCTTTTTCGACGGGGCTGTAATACGTATCAGTTCTGAACCAGCCTCAATGCAACGGATGCTTTGTTCAACCGTGGCAATAGTATCCATCGTGTCGGTAGTAGTCATCGTCTGCACCCGGATGGGATGATAGTTTCCCAGTAAAAGGCCTCCGATGCTGACTTCTTTCGTTTTAAGACGTCTGTATTCCGTTAGTGATTCGCAATAAAATTGCATGAGTAATTTGCTAATGTTATACTATGCTGATGTGCTGATTGGCGAAGTTACTAAAGAATGGAGTTGCAGGGCTTTGGAACAGCATATTAACCAATTTAATCACCAGTCTTTTGGTTGAGAACCGCCTGATTTACTCTTTTCTTTTTGCAAGCGCTGTTGTACTTCTTTCTCTTTTTGCTGCAGCAGTTTAAGCCTTTGCTCAGCTTCTTTAGGACTCATTTTAAATTGCGGTTGTTTTTGCTTTTGCCGGTCCTGCGGCTTTTCATCTTTTTTTTCGTTTTGCTTTTGAGGCGGAGTTTTCTTTTTGAGTTCAAGCAATGCCTTTTGCAGGTTCTCCCGGGCCTCTTTGTCAGCCGGGTTGCTGCGAAGGGCATTTTTATACGCTTCAATACTTTCCTCCGGGTTTTTTTGCTGGCTTAGAATTACGCCTTTATTATAGAATGCATTGGCCCTTAGATTCGTAATGCTTGCTTCCCTTGCTATTGCGGTGAACAGCTGCACGGCCTCTACTTTCTGTTCCTGTCTGTACAAAGAGTTTGCCTGGTTAAACCTGGCTGTCATACTGGACGGATCAGCCTGCAGCGCTTTATTATACTCTGCTGAAGCTTTATCGTATTCATTGTTTTTGTAATATTCATTTCCCGTATGTATCAGACCTTCTGCCTGCCTTGACTGGCAATAAGCAAAAGCCGGCAGGAATAAAAAAAACAGTATAAACATTTTCCTGCTCATGCCAGTGCTTTTTTACGTTCAGGGACAAAGTTTTCAGCCAGCAGCAATACAAACATGGCTGCGGCAAACCACATAAAGAAAGTCCGGAAATTCATTTGTGATATATCATTGAATGCTTTGCCTTCAATTTGAGAAAGCTGGCGCTTAACCAGCACAACTGCTTCTGAACTATTCTGCAGGTTGATGTAAATCCCGTTTGTGCCGGCAGCAACTTCTTTAAGCACTGATTCATTCAGCTTTGAAACAACCGTATTGCCGGATTCGTCCTTCTTTTCTCCTGTAACCGGATCGGTAATAACTGAGCCTTCTGTTGTTCCGATTCCAACTGTGTTGATCATGATTCCCTGTTCCGCCAGGTCCTTTGCTGTTTTTACAGCGCTGTTATCATGGTCTTCTCCATCTGAAATAAGAATGATTGTTTTAAACCGCTTATCGGTTGGGTTAAATGCCCGGCTGCTTATTTCCATGGCATCTCCCAAAACGGTTCCCTGCTGAGGCACCGCATCCGGGCCGGCCGATAAAACAAAAAGCTTTGCGGCCCCGTGGTCTGTGGTCAGGGGCATCTGCATATAGGCTTTGCCTGCAAACAAGATAAGTGCAACCCGGTCATCCGGCCTTTCATCCAGTAAACGGTTCACAAACTGTTTAGCCCTTTCAAGCCGGTTCGGCGGCATGTCCGCAGCCAGCATACTTTTACTTACATCCAATGCTACGGCAATATCAATACCCTTACGTTGCAGTTTATCAACGCCATCTGTTTGTCCCGGATTCATGGCAGCAATGATCCCGGCTGCAAAAGCAGCAAACAATAAAATATATTTCAGGTTAAACCGCCTGGGAGAATAACCGGCAATAAGAACATTCACCAGTTGTTCATCGCCAATCCTTTTTTTTACTTTCTTTTTCCAATGCAGAAATGCTGAAAAAAGCAATATCAATACAGCAATGCAGATAAAAAGCCCGCTAAGTTCTTTATGTTCAAAACTAAATTTCAAATCAGTAAATGATGTTCAAAAATCAAGCCGTCATCAATTTTTCAACAACTGCCGTCAGCGCTTTCAGCGGCTGACGGGGTTGGTTAACTACATTTTGCCTTCAAAAAATCCCAGTTGCTTCAAAATGTCTTTCAGTATTTTCATACGGACCGGTATCATATCAAATTTCTTACCGGGTGATTCAATATTCAACACAAAAAAATAAGGATGTTTATTTTCCTCTATCCACCCAACTATCCAGCCAATGGCATGATCTTTTTCTGTAAACCCCCATCCGGTTTTATAACCCAACCGGTAATTGGTATTATCTTCAAACAGCATGGCCCTTTTTACCACTTCCTGGTAACTTTTAAAAAAAGGAAGCTGGTTAAAATACAACCGCTTTACCAGTCCCAGTTGCTGGTCGGGGGTAATTTTAAGTGAATTATCAATCCAAAAACTGTCTATTGCAGTTTTGATGGTTACTTTTTCTGAAATTTCTTTTGCACCATATTTTAAACTATCGAGCCAGAGCTGCATCGTATCCTTACCTATCCGGCGGGCCACTTCCTGGTAATATGGCAGTGATGATACCCTAAAGGCTTCATACATGGTAAGGTCTTTATTCCAGTCATTATTCCATCGTTTTACCCCATCCCATTTAATCACCATACTGTCATTAATAATCTTACCGGTTTGCAAACCGATCAGGGAGTTGACAATCTTGAAAGTGGATGCCGGCAGGTAACTGCTGTCGCGGTAGCGGCCGAGGTTATATACGGTGAATTTGCCGGTGGCATTATTCATCAGCGCAAAACAACCTTCTACTTTATTTTCATCAAAGTATTTCTTCAGGCTTTTATCCTGCTTTACATTATTCTGCGAGCAGGCTGTTAAAAACAGTGCGGTAAACGACGCAAAGACTATTTTCTTCATCCGGTATAAAAAGTTTTGGCAAAGGTAACATCATGGCGCCCGTTTTAAAACGGCTTTTTGATAGCTGTTCATTTTGTAGCTGTCGACTTTGGGACTTTCTTCCGTACCGCCACCACTGGTGGCAAGCGGTTTGGCCCCGATGCTGTAAAACTCCACCATTAGTTGATTGTTTTCCATCGAATAGCTGTTTATAATCGTATTCGACTGCACCGTAAAGGCACCGCTGAACTTATTTCCCGCCCAAAACTGGTCCAGCACAATGCCATTGCGTTCATCAATTACCCAATGCCCTGCTGCAACATCTTTGGGTTTTAATAAATAAGGCCGGTTATCTTCAGAAGCCTTGCCATAAATAATTTGCCAGGTGAAATGACCGGTGCTGTCGGCAGGCCGGATATGAAGCTCCATATTCACTTTTTGAGGATCAGCTTTGCCAGCTTTGAACCATTGCAATTCACCTTTCCAACTGCCCACCCAGCTTTCAGGAAAAGACCCTTTTTGTGCAGTTGCGGTTAAAGAAAATGCAATAATAAGAACTGCAAATAACAAACACTTCATACAGAGATTTTTTCAAAAATAAAAAATCCCGCCAGGCGGGATGACAAAACTCTTTTAATTTCCTGATTAAAGATAAAATCCGCCTTTTTGTTTGTAGTGTCTTACTCCATTACAATCCCTTTTGGTGGCAGCGCATGAACTTAATACAAACATTACTGTGGCAACGAGGGCCAGGGTAAACAAGATTTTTTTCATGTTTTGTTTCAAATTGGGTACTGCCTTGATCCTTCGGCAAGCTCAGGATGCTGCGGCGTACAGTTCAACAATCAGTTAAGGAAATTCCAAGGGATGATTGGTGGGTAGTGTTTAGACCATCGTAGTAGTTAGAAACGAAAATAATGCCGGATTATTACTTCTTATAGTTTTTCCCGGTTTTTTTTCCGCAGCCTTATCGGAAAACTACGGGATAAGCCTTAGTTATCGTAAAAACCCGGGGTTGTTGCAAGCATTGGCCTCTAAAATCAGGCCTGCTGTTCCTTTAGCACTCCCTGTTCCTTCGCAATTTTGGTAAACGCAGCTATTGCTTTATCCAGGTGCTGCTGTTCATGTGCCGCACTCAGCTGCACCCTAATCCTTGCCTGGCCCTTGGCCACCACCGGGAAGAAGAAACCGATAACATAAATGCCTTCTTCTAAAAGTTTAGCGGCCATAGTTTGCGCCAGCACCGCATCATACAGCATGATGGGAACGATGGGATGATCGCCGGGTTTGATATCGAAGCCGGCTTCGGTCATCTTGCTGCGGAAGTATTTGGTGTTATATTCCAGCTTATCTCTTAATTCTGTTGTTTCTGTAAGCATATCCAGCACAGCAATGGAGGCACCAACGATGGAAGGCGCCAGGGTGTTGCTGAACAAATAAGGCCTTGACTTCTGCCGCAGCATATCAATGATCTCCTTTCTTCCGGATGTAAAACCGCCGGAGGCCCCGCCTAAAGCCTTACCCAATGTGCCGGTGATAATGTCGATCTTACCCATCACACCGCGGTACTCATGGGTGCCCCTTCCTGTTTTTCCTAAAAAGCCGGAAGAGTGGCATTCATCAATCATGATACAGGCATCGTACTGCTCTGCTAGTTTAACTATTTCATCCAGCTTTGCAATGGTGCCATCCATACTGAACGAACCATCCGTTACAATAATGCGGCTGCGGGCACCGGCTGCTTCTTTTAGTTTAGCCTCCAGGTCATTCATATCGTTGTGCTCATAGCGGTAGCGCTGGGCTTTGCACAAACGAACGCCGTCAATAATACTTGCATGGTTCAGCGTATCGGAGATGATGGCATCCTGCTCGTTGAACAAGGGTTCAAACACTCCTCCGTTAGCATCAAATGCGGCGGCATATAATATAGTATCCTCCGTGCCGAGGAATTTCGAGATCTTTTCTTCCAGTTCTTTATGAATATCCTGTGTGCCGCAGATGAACCGCACACTGCTCATACCATATCCGCGGTGGTCAATGGCTTTGTGGGCAGCTTCTATCACTTTGGGGTGGCTGGAAAGGCCGAGGTAGTTGTTGGCGCAAAAATTCAGCACTTTTCTTCCATTCACTACAATTTCTGCCCCCTGGGGGCTTTCAATGATCCGTTCGGTTTTATATAGTCCGGATGCTTTTATTTCCTCTACTTCTTTGGCAATGCGTTGTACCAGTTTTTCATTCATAAACTTCAGGCTTTGCGGCAAATATAGAAAAGTGTTGCGGGGGCTAATACAGCTGCTTCAGGCAGTCAATACCCAAAAATCAGTATTAACGGGGTAATGGCCTGATTGTGAAAAGTCTATTAAGGCTGCCCGCTTCCCGCAATAACGGCAGGTGTACCGTTACAATTTTTACAGGCCGAGCTTCCTCCGGATGCCAAAAGGAATGGCATTTTTATTTACAATAACCGCCAGTGTCCGCATTTTAAAATAATCTTCCCGCATCCAGATAAAGCCGCCGAGCGGATTGGAATAATGGCCCCAGGAGTTTTTGATATAATACCAGGTGTCGCCGTTTTTATCTTTTGCTTTTCCAACGATATGCATCATATGGTTCAGCTGGGTGGTCTGGTCTTCAAAGGCAGTTTGTCTTTCCACTCTAAAATCTTTTATTGTTCCGGGCATATATGCAACACCTTCCCCGTATTCAAAATACAGGTCGTTGGCATCACCGTCCCAGGCCACCGTATATCCTTTTGCCAGCGCTGAATCTGTAATTGCCGAAAAATCAGTTAATGGCACATTTCAGTATTCGTCGCCGGTCCAGTTATATTGATCCTCCAGTACAAATTTTGAATAAAATGGATGATGGGTATAGGAAGTAATCTCAATGTAATCATCCGGATGGATGCCAAGATATTGCTCCATAAACGAAAACGAAGTGTACAACCGGCCCCTGTAAATAAACTCAGCGGGAACCGGTCCGTAATAATAATCAAAGATTTTGTTCAAGGTTTCATTTTGCTTTTGATCAAGTTCCACAACCCCTTTTTCTATTAGCCCTTTTACCATCCTGCTTAAAATGGTGTCCATTTCTGCGTGATTATGGTTTAGCTCACCGCGGCCTTTGCCAGGGTAAGCTTCTTCCGGCACCAGGCCGAAATTTTTCATTACCCATACCGCATCATGAAACTGGCCGCCGGGAGTAAAAAAATTACCTCCTTTCAGTTTCAGATGCCGGTGAATTTTCCGCAGCATGGAATGACGGGCAATAAACATTTCACTCAGGTCCACTTCAACTTTGCCCGCTTTAATTAATTCACTTTCTAACAGTGAAATACTGGAAAAACTCCAGCAGGTGGAAGACATGTGCTGATCTTTAACAGGGGTGCAATGGATGGTTGGGAGAGCCGGCAGGTTAAGCTCAACCCTTTTAAGCCTCTGGGCAAAAGAGAGGTGGGAAACCAGGAAAAACAGGAAATATAAAACTCTGAACATGAAACAAGTTTCTTCAAACTAATCTCTCTTCATCAATAACCCGATACCCTGCTGTGGGTATTTTGAAAGCCCTCATTACAGCTTACTTTTTTGATTTCCTCCTCCACTCCGGGATCAAAACCTCACTACTAACCCCTCTCCGGCAGGAGAGCGGAACACAACATCTGCTATAAACGGCCATTCTTTATCTCTTCCACCACTCCCGGGTCTAATAATGTTGTGGTATCGCCAAGATTGGAGATTTCTCCCTCTGCAATCTTTCTTAAAATTCGCCGCATGATTTTTCCGCTTCTTGTTTTGGGCAGCCCGGAAACAAACTGGATTTTATCGGGCTTGGCAATCGGGCCGATGATTCTTGTCACAGTTTGTAAAATATCCTGTCTTCTGAGGTTTTCATCACCGTGGTGACCCTTATAAATCACATAAGCATAAATGCCCTGTCCTTTTATATCATGCGGGTAGCCCACCACAGCGCTTTCCACTACTCCGGCATGCATATTGATTGCGTTCTCCACTTCAGCGGTACCAATACGGTGGCCGCTTACATTTAATACATCATCCACTCTTCCTGTAATGCGATAATTCCCTTGTTCATCTTTCAAGGCTCCATCGCCGGTGAAGTATAAATTTTCATACGTGACGAAATAATTCTGTCTGCACCTCTCATGGTCTCCCCAAGTGGTACGAAGAATACCCGGCCATGGCGCTTGAATACATAAATTGCCGGAAATGACGCCTCCCCCTCCGGGGGGAGCTTGGGAGGGGGCTCCATTCTCATCAAGCAGTACCGGCTGTACACCCGGCATGGGCCGTGTGGCCCAGCTTGGTTTAGCCGGAGTAACGCCTGCAAGGTTTGAAATCAGCGCACCTCCTGTTTCCGTTTGCCACCAGGTATCCACTATCGGGCATTTTTTCTTACCAATATTTTCATCATACCAGTGCCAGGCCTCCTCATTGATGGGTTCGCCAACTGTTCCCAGAATTTTTAATGATGATAAATCTTTTCCTTTCAGCGGCTCGGTACCAAATCCCATTAAACTTCTGATAGCTGTCGGAGCGGTGTAAAGAATGTTTACTTTATGCCTGTCAACAATATCCCAAAACCTTCCTGCATCAGGCCAGGTTGGGATGCCTTCAAACATCAATGAAGTGGCGCCGGCGCTTAACGGACCATAGACAATATAACTATGCCCCGTTATCCAGCCAATATCGGCAGTACAAAAATGAATCTCGCCGGGTTTGTATTGAAATACATTTACAAAAGTGTAAGTAGTCCACACCATATAACCGGCGCAGGTATGAACAACCCCTTTAGGTTTACCTGTGGAACCTGATGTATAAAGAATGAACAAAGGGTCTTCTGCGTCCATTTCTTCGGCAGGGAAAGAGACAAAACCATTTTTTTCTATTTGGTCTTCTGATATATCCATTTCATCTTCCCACCAAACATCCCGGCCCTTGATCATGGAAACAGGAGTTCTTGTTCTAGTGTAAACAATCACTCTCTTGACTGTTTTATTTCCAATCAGTGCATCATCAATAACACTTTTCAGCGGAATATCTTTTCCGCCACGATAAGCTCCATCGCAGGTAATGATGTATTCCGCTTGTGCATCATCTAACCTGTCGGCAATACTTTGTGCGCTGAAGCCGCCAAAGATGACTGAATGAATGGCGCCAATTCTTGCACAGCCCAGCACCGCATACACCAACTCAGGCACCATGCCCATATATATACATATACGGTCGCCTTTCTTTGCTCCATTGTTGCGAAGCATCTGCGCCACCTGGCAAACTCTTTTATGCAACCGGTTGTAGGTTACAATCCTTACCCGGTCATTAGGATCGTTTGGTTCCCAGATGATAGCTGGCTTTTCGCCCATGGTAGCAAGGTGACGGTCAATACAGTTTTCTGTGATATTTAGTTTTGCTCCTTCAAACCATTTTATTTTGGGTTCTTTAAAATTCCATTCCAATACCTTGTCCCATTTTTTTCTCCATTTAAAATTTTCTGCAACAGAAGTCCAGAAGGCTTCGGGTTCTTCCACACTTTTTTTATAGTCTTTATGGTATTGCTTCAGCGATGTTATCTGAAATGGATATGACATAGGCAATCTTTTACCCCTTAAAAGTACGAAGACAAAAAATTTATCCGCAGCATAAAATCTATTCGTATTTTAATCCCATGAACGAAACAAAAACCGGCGGCTGGGCCATACGCAAAATCATAGCTGCTTCTTCAGTAGGCACCATGATTGAGTGGTATGATTTCTACATCTTTGGTATGCTGGCCAAAACCATCAGCACCCAGTTTTTCCCGGAAGGAAATCCTACTGCTGCATTGCTGAGTACCCTGGCTGTATTTGCTGCGGGTTTTATTGTCCGCCCATTTGGAGCATTGGTCTTTGGCCGCATTGGTGACTTGGTGGGCAGAAAATATACTTTCCTGCTCACCCTTGTCATCATGGGTGTATCCACTTTTTTAATCGGCTGTGTACCGAATTATAAGAGTATTGGCATAGCTGCCCCTATCTTAGTTTTAATTCTAAGATTGTTGCAGGGCCTTGCCTTGGGTGGTGAATACGGCGGCGCCGCCACTTATGTGGCAGAACATGCACCAATTGGCAAAAGAGGTTTTTATACTTCCTGGATACAGACAACTGCCACTCTCGGTTTATTTATTGCCCTTGGCGTTATTATGCTGGTAAAGCTGAATATGCCCGATGCACAATTCAGCGCTGAATGGGGCGGCTGGCGTTATCCTTTCTGGATTTCAATCTTATTGGTTGGCATTTCTATATACATCCGTTTGAAGATGAAGGAATCCCCGCTTTATGCCGAGTTAAAGGCGGCAGGTAAAACATCCGTAAACCCGATAACAGAAAGTTTCAGGCACAAAGCAAATTTTAAAATGGTGCTCCTGGCATTGTTCGGCGCTGTAATGGGGCAGGGAGTGATCTGGTACACAGGCCAGTTTTATGCGCAAAATTTCTTAGAGACAAAATGCAATATTGAATTTGAGCAAAGCCGGACCATCATGCTCTGGGCTATTGCATTTGCCACCCCATTTTTTATTTTCTGGGGATGGCTAAGCGATAAAATCGGAAGGAAGTGGATCATGATGGCTGGGTTGTTGGGTGGAATTATTTTTTATAGACCAATCTTTGGAATTTTCCTGACTGATACAAATGTGAAGGAGTGGGTAATAGATGAATCTAAAATTGCTTCATTAAATGTTGTAAAGATTATAAACTCTGACACACTGGTAAACGGTGACACGGTAGTTCTTCATAAAAAAAAGAGATGGGAATATTCAGGAAATCACTTCAGCGAAGAAAAATATGATACACTCACTACAACCGGAGGGCGGACAAAATATCCCCCATTAAATGCATTAGGTCAGGACAAACCATCTGCTTTGCGGCCCGATATAAAACCGGTGTTTTCAGGCCTTAGCATTAATTCAGCCTCTTATTGGAAATTTATTTTCCTTGTTTTTGTTATGATCCTGTTTGTCACCATGGCCTACGGCCCTGTCGCAGCATTTTTAGTTGAATTATTTCCAACAAAAATCCGTTACACTTCGATGTCGCTTCCTTATCATATCGGTAACGGTATCTTTGGCGGGCTGGTCCCCTTTATTGGATTATTATTGACAACCACTTATCCCGTCGACCCGCTGGTGGGCCTGTGGTACCCGATTGGTGTGGCGGCTTTGTGTTTTGTAATCGGCTCTTTATACCTGAGAAATAAAATTGACAGAAATATATACGATTGAACTATGAAAAAATTCAACGCCTTTAAAAGATATTTCGGCCTTTTATTTTTAATACTGGCTCCTCTTGTTATTTATGAACTGGTTGCCGGTGCTGTTGCCAATATTGATTCTGCGGGTAAGAAAGACATCAACAACCCGGTGATCTGGATCATCATCATCACCATCTTCACCCCCATCGCTGCCGGGTTGGTTATTTTTGGATGGTACGCCTTCCGGGGTGAATATGATCACCTGCCGTGGAAGTCAAAGGAACTTGACAATTGATTTTTACAATATTGTTTTATTTTTTCCTGCTTCTTTCTCTGTCCAGTGCTCATGTAACTGAACAGGCGCTGTCTTTTTTCTCTGCATCCGCATCTGAATGATATCCACGAATAATGCAAAAGCCATAGAAAAATAAATATATCCTTTCGGAATTTTCATATCAAATCCTTCCACCAGCAGGGCAAAACCAATCAAGAGCAGGAAACTCAGGGCAAGCATTTTAAATGCCGGGTGCCTGTTTACAAAATTACTTACCGGCTCTGCCGCGAATAACATAATCACCACGGTAATTATTACAGCTGCATACATTATCCATATTTCTTTTACCATTCCCACAGCCGTAATAATTGAATCAATGGAAAAAACCATATCCATAATGAGCACCTGCCCGATAACGGCTTTAAAGGAGGCTGGTTTCAGTTTCATTGTTTTATCGCCCTCCACTCCTTCCATTTTGTGATATATTTCTGTTGCACTTTTGTATAATAGAAATAATCCGCCGCCAATCAATATCAGGTCCTTCCCCGAAATGCCTGTGTTGATAACAGTAAAGAGGTCTTTTTCCAGTTTCAAGATAACAGATATCAAAGCCAGCAAAGTAAGCCTGGTTATAGCCGCCAGCAGCAAACCAATACGCCTTGCCTTTTTCTGTTGGTGTTGGGGAAGTTTGGATGCCAGGATGGAGATAAAAATGATATTATCAATGCCCAGCACTACTTCCAATGCAATCAGCGTAAGGAATCCGATAATTATTTCATAATTCATGATTACTTTTTATAAATTAATAATTGTGCTAAACACCCACCCATTATTTCTTTGCATAATAGATTGGTTATTTATCCTTCTTCCCTGCTGCAGTGTCTGGTTCATATAACCACCTTCAATGGAAAGATTTTTATTCAGTTTATAACCGAGCAGCAGGAAAATCCGGTTCTGGTCAAAAATATTCACACCCAGATTTTTTCCGGCGCCAATAAAAATTTCATCGGCTGCGGCGGCATAAAGTTGTTTATCATTCTTTGCCCACATTGACCGCTGCATCCTGAACTGGTAACGGAAGCGGTGCAGAAAAAACCAGTCTTCAATCTCCCGGTTACCGACAGTGCCGGCTTTTACACGGCCCAGCCATCTTTGTTCAATACGGAAGCGGTGAGTAAATAAAAATTTATTTACCGGCTGCCGAAAACTGATTTGTTCATAAATGCGGTGTTCGGGAAATGTTCCGTTATTGGCAATGGGAAAATCGCCGTAGGAAAATGTTTCAATCCATCCGTAACCGAGATGCGCTGTTACGTTATCATTGATTTTATAATTAGCGCCGATGCGCAATAAGCTTTGTTGCCAGTTTTTTAATCCTTCATCCCTTCGCCACTGGTATTCCAGGTGCAGGCTCCATTTCTTATTCAGCAAAACAGTGTTGAACGTTTGCACCCAGTTGAGATAGTTATAATCATTCACCCGGTCGTTCTGGGCAACGACATTGAAATAACAAAGAATGAAAAAAGGAAATAAGATCTTTTTTTTCATACATATCCATTCAATAAATCCCGCCCCTGACGGGCGGGATCTGTGCTTCTAAAATAACCCTTGTTATGAAAGAGTCCCCTGCATTCTTGCCTGTTTTGGAGAAGGTTTTATGATTTTGGTGTCATTATAAAATTCCACCAGACCTGTTTCCACATTATACATAGCACCGCAAATACCTATTTCTCCTTTCTCAATCATATCATGCAGTATTACACTGCGGTTCAAAATATCCTTTACAGTACGGCGTACATTGATGGCGGCAACATTCTCCACAAACTCACCGTTGGCTGAGCTGCGTCCGGTGTTTGTGGTTGTTTCATCGTCCACGGCGGGTCTGAGTTTGGCAAGTAACGACGTCAGATTACCCATCTCCACATGATCGCAGGCGCCTTTTACGGCCCCGCATTTGGTATGGCCCAGCACCACAATGAATTTTGATCCCGCCACCTTGCAGGTAAACTCCATGCTGCCCAGTATATCTTCATTCACAATATTGCCGGCGATGCGTACGCTGAATATATCGCCAAGCCCCTGGTCAAAAATCAATTCAGCGCTGGTGCGGCTGTCAATGCAGCTGAGTACCACAGCAAAAGGCCACTGCCCGTCCCTCGTTTCATTTACCTGCTGCAGCAGGTCACGGTTGAGTCTTAAGTTACTTACAAACCGCTTGTTGCCATCCTGCAGTATCTGCAATGCCATGGCAGGTGTCATGGTTGATTGTGATTCTTTGTTATGTGTTCTCATAATTTAAATAATTTAAGCTGATTAATTAATTACCGGTATGTTTTTCACCGGCTTACCTACAATAACAGAGTGATAGCGGGGTATATACCCCTGGATGGATTGAACATTGTCTGTATTCGCAATGTTGTACTTCTCCCTGAATCCAACCGTTTTGCAGGTAATGTTCCTGGCCGGTGCCTGCACTTCTTTAAAGTCTCTTATCAGTTCCAGCACATCATAGTCAATATACTGGCTGTCATAAGCGTCAATAATCACTGTTGAGTTGGCAGGCAGGTGTTCCAGTGTAAGCTTGATACTCGCCTTATTCAGGAATGAAACTTCTTCTGCAAGATGAATCAGGATGGTTTCACCTTCGTGGTGTTTTTCCTTATGGAAATAATATATAATACTCCCCATTTTCGATACCAAAGGATCAGGTTGTTAAGTTAAGGTTTTTTTCATTTACAATTTTTCAGGCAGCTTTTTTTACGGATTCCTCATACCGTCTTTGGGGCGTTTGCTCGGTGGT
>VGGV01000014.1 GCA_016868455.1 Bacteroidota bacterium | reverse complement strand
ATCCGCCACAAACCTGATCTCAATACTGTCGGCGCCATTGATAATACGCCACATTTTTTCAGGCTTCCCGGCTGCATCATACTTCCACAGGTGCTCATCTGTTTTACTGAATTCACTGACAGAATCTTTCAATACCGTCGTGATACTGGTAATTCTGCCTGCATCATTGTACTGATAAGTGATGATATTCCGGATCAGTTCAGATGATGAATCTGTTGTGCTGATAATCCTGCCCTTTTCATCGTACCTGTTGTAATAAACGCTGTAATCGCCGCTGTTGCGGGTGCTTACTTTCAGCAGCCTGCCCTTTTCACTTATTTCCTTCGCCTCTGCAAAATCAGTGGCTTTTACGTTGTTTGCATCATACCCGGTGGCTGTAATCATTTTCACCTGACTGTTCAGGTAAGCCTGCATCTGGCTGTTGGCTTCATGCGTTGCGACTATGTCATTGTAATAGTATTGCGCCTGCAGGTTAAAGGAAGTTAAAAAGGCGAGGGCCAATAGTGGTATTTTCATCCGGGTGATATTGTTTTCGTTCAAAGTTACCTGAAATGTTCAGTAACGGAAAAGAAAGCCATCCTGTATTTTTTGTACATCCCTGTACTGCAGGCCGGGAGAACTTTTATAAAAACGCAAAAAACAAAGAAAATTGGCTTCATTGTATCTGGGAGTAGTATTTTTAAGAAAAATTTTCATTGTCCCATATTCCACAGCGCAGGGAAAAGGATTGCCTGAATTGCGGCACGGTTGTGCGGGGGCCCTATTGTCATAACTGCGGCCAGAAAAATGTGGTGCCGCATGAAACTTTCTGGCACATAGCGAAGCATTTTGTGTATGATATTACCAACTTCGACGGCAATTTTTTCAGTACTATAAAGCGGCTCATTTTTAAACCGGGTTTTTTATCGAAGGAATATATCAAAGGCCGCCGGGCCAGCTACCTGCACCCCATTAAGATGTATGTATTTACCTCGGCCATGTTTTTCCTTCTTTTCTTCCTTTTTTTTACCCCCTCCGCCGACATTTCCATTAATATGAGCAAACCTCTGCAGGGGGAAGAAAGAAACTCCTATATCAAACAACCGGAGGACACCCTGAAGAAGGATACGGGCAACAGCCTGCTGAAGGCAAAACTGGCGATTGCAAAAGACACTGCCCGCACCATTACTGAAAAAGAAGTGAAGGACCTTACTGCTCAGCATTTCACAATCGGTTTTTTCGACAGAACGTTTAAAAGTATGGCTGAGTATGATTCCGTTCAGCAGTCACTGCCACCTTCTCAAAGGGACGGATGGTTTATGCGGCGGCTGATGAAAAAAGAGATTGAGATCAATGAAAAATACCGGGAAAACCCGGATGAGGCCGTAAAAAAACTTGCTGACAATATACTGCACCGGCTTCCTTATATGCTTTTTGTTTCACTTCCCCTGTTTGCCCTTATACTGAAACTTGTATATATCCGCCGCCGGCAGTTTTATTATGCGGACCACGGCATTTTTACCATTCACCTGTATGTGTTTTCGCTTATCCTGCTGCTGCTGATTTTCATGATAAGCAAGTTGCAGGATATGGTGAAGGTGGATGAGATTGCTTACCTCACTGCGCTGCTTTACCTGCTGCTGTTTTTTTATCTCTATAAAGCCATGCGGGTTTTTTACGGGCAGGGCAGATGGAAAACTATTGTCAAATTTTTAATTGTATCATTGTTCTCTATACTGATGATGCTGGTGCTGTTGGCCATCTTCTACTTCTTTTCAACTTTTACCATTTAACCTGTGATAATTATGGACAGAAAAACCGGTGATGCTTTTTTGCGGCTTGTAACCATCATGGATGAACTGAGGGCACAATGCCCCTGGGACAAAAAACAGACCATCGCCTCACTGCGGCAACTGACCATTGAGGAGACCTATGAACTGGCTGATGCCATTACAGAAGAAGACTGGCAGGGTATCAGGGAAGAATTAGGCGATTTGTTACTGCATATTGTCTTCTATGCGAAAATCGGCACAGAGCAGGCTAAGTTTACCCTGTACGAAGTAATCAATGGCATTTGCGGCAAACTGGTGGCCCGTCACCCGCATATTTACGGTGATGTAAAGGTGAATGATGCGGAAGATGTAAAAAGCAACTGGGAAAAACTGAAACTTAAAGAAGGCAAAGCATCGGTTCTGGGCGGAGTGCCTGTTTCATTGCCTGCCATGGTAAAAGCGATGCGCCTGCAGGAAAAAGCCAAACAAACCGGTTTTGAATGGGAAAACAAAGAGCAGGTATGGGAAAAAGTTGAAGAAGAGATGGCAGAGCTGAAAGCGGCCGTTGCCGCCGGCGACCCCTTAAAAACGGAAGAAGAGTTTGGAGATGTGATTTTTTCCTTTATCAATTATGCACGGTTTTTGCAGTTGGATGCTGAAAATGCTCTGGAACGGACCAATAAAAAGTTCATTCACCGGTTTACCAGGATGGAAGAAGAGGCACTCAAAAACGGGAAAAACCTCAGCGAGATGAGCCTGCAGGAAATGGATGCCATCTGGAATAACATTAAACAATAGCGCCCAGATTTGTGAAGCCGCTACTCCGAAATATTTATTCCGGGAAGTATATCATACTGATTGCAGCGATTCTTTTATTCGCTCTTTCGTTTATATTCAATACACTCTACAGCAACCGTTCATCCGTAACCCAGGAAATGAATAAGCTGGGAAGGCACCTGGCCCGGCAGCAAAAGGATTTTGAAGATATGTTAGCGGATACTGCCCTTATAAGCCGATTGCTGACCGGCAGGAAACTAAAGAAGAGTTCGACCAGCTTGCAGCAAAGTCTTATGGAATATTTCTTTACAGGAACATCCGGTTTGCCGGACCGGAAATGACCTTCTGGAGTGAGCAGCTGATTACCCCCCCCCTCCTGAAATACTGTCCGGGCCGGATGGCGATTATTTCCTTCAATTATCCAACGGCGCTTATTATGTGATCAGAAAAACTTTGCCGGCCGATAGTTCCATTGCCTGCGCCATGGGGCTGGTAAAATCAAAATTTTTTATTGAAACAGATTACCTGCCTGAATCATTTGCACACAGCAAAATTGCTGATAAAAGGGTATTGATAGCAAAACAGGTTACAGAGTACCCGGTTTAATCCCCATCGGGTAAAATACTTCTTTACCTCGATAAAAAAGCCTCCGGCGCCGTTCCTTATAATAATCTTCTCACCCTTATACTTCGTTTTGGAGGGTTGTTGTTTTTTTTGCTCTTTATCCATTTGCAGGCTGAATACACCTCCCGGAATAAAGGCCCCTGGAAAGCCATAGCCCTGCTGATATTGCTGCTTCTTTTACTGCGGCTTGCCAGTTACTTTTTCCCTTCGGTATTAAACCTCCGGCAGTTTGAACTGTTTAACCCCGTATGGTATGGATCAAACCCGGTGCAGCGGTCGCTGGGTGATTTGCTCATCAATGCGGTTGTTTTTTGCTGGATCGTTCTTTTTGCCTGGTCAAAACTGCATGAAAAGGATAACCTGGCTGAAGGGCTGACAGGCAAATGGAAATGGATAACCGGAATTGCTGCACTGCTGTTGCTTGTGTCCTCCACTTTTATTCTTGCTTCCGTTATCAGGAGCATGGTGGCTGATTCAAAAATATCATTTGATGTTGCTAATTTCTTTTCCCTGCATTTTTTTACGGTGGCTGAATTTGTGGTACTGGCCTGTTTATCGCTGTCGTATTATTATTTCACCCAGTTGCTCTTCCGGCTTATTTTCCCCCTCTTTGCCCGCCAAAAGATTATTATCTGGTTTGCCATCGGCTTTACAGGCCTGCTTCATCTTACTGCCCGTTCAGGCCACCCTGGAGTGTTGTTTTATTTACCCGTACTGGTATGGCTGCTGGTGTATACCTGGCTCATCAGCAGGCAGGGAGTGATATTCAGCCGGATCAGAATCAATATTGCCGCCATCCTTTCCCGGATATTTGTTTTTTCCGTATCCATCGCTGTTATCATGCTTAATGAAAACAGGAAAGCGGAGTGGGAGAGAAGAAAAAGGATGGCAGAAAAGATCGCCCTGCAAACAGATCCGTCAAGCGAAAGGCTGATGAATATTGCCATTACCTATCTGGATAATGATTTTTTACTGGATAATTTTCACCGGGTTTACAATACCAAAGAAGGAAAAAGAATAAGAGACAGTATTATTACAGAAAGCTACACCGGCTACCTGAACAAGTATGATACCCGGCTTTATGTGTTTGATGCTACAGGCCGGCCGCTATATAATGAAGACCCGGCAACAGGGCAGGGGCACTACTTTTTATGTGTTGCTTCCCTTAGCTTCAGCTTAAAGAGGTACAAGCGCCTTTGGCCAATCAGTATTCCTGTTCAGGAGGCTCATTATCTTTAAGCATAAATTTCCGGTATGAGAAAGATTGCAGTTCTCTTCAGTTTTCTTATCGCAGTATTTACCGTTTATGCACAGCCAACACAAAAACCACCCCTGCACGGTAAAAACTGGATGGCCATTACAGGTAAACCACTGGCAGCTACAGCAGGCGCCATGATTTTTCAGCAGGGTGGCAATGCTGTGGACGCAGCCTGCGCCATGCTGGCGGCCACCTGCACTATGTGGGATGTGCTGAGCTGGGGAGGGGAGACGCAGGCACTCATATATAATCCCAAAACAAAAAAAGTAATTGCGATAAATGCACTGGGAATTGCCCCCACTGGCGCTACGGTTGAATTCTTTAAAAGCAAAGGCTACGCTTTTCCGCCTGAGTACGGGCCGCTGGCTGCTGTTACTCCAGGCACTCCGGGTGGTTTGTGTTATATGCTAGCGAATTACGGAACGATGAGTCTGGAACAGGTGCTAAAACCGGCTATAGAACTGGCAACCGGTTATCCTATTGAGGCACAAACCGCCAATGCCATGGAAAGAGGGAAAGAAAGGATTAAACAATGGCCCTATAGCGCCAAAGTTTTTCTGCCTCATCTTGGTGAAAAAAGAGAAGCCCCGGAAGCCGGAGAAATTTTTGTACAGAAAGACCTGCTGGTCTCACTCAGCAAAATGGTGGAAGCCGAACGGGAAGCGCTGAAGAAAAAGAAAAGCAGAAAGGAAGCTATTATGGCAGCATACGACAGATTTTACAAAGGGGATATTGCCGCGGAATTTGTAAGGGGTTGCCGGGAACAGGGCGGATTAATTACAATGGAGGACCTTTCAAAATGGAAAGTGCTGGAAGAAGAACCTCTTTCTGTAAATTATAAAGGTATTGATGTGTACAAACTGCAGCAATGGACACAAGGCCCGATGCTGCTTCAATCACTGAACATACTGGAGAATTTTGATCTGAAAAAAATGGGGTATAACAGTTCAAAGTATATCCATACCATTTACCAGACGATGAACCTGGCTTTTGCCGACAGGGATTTTTATTATGGCGATCCTTATTTCGCTCCGCAGGAACCCATTAAAGGTTTGTTGAATAAAGAATATGCAAAACTGAGAGCAGCGCAAATTAACCAGGATAAGAACGACCCCCTGATTGCTCCCGGCGATCCTTATCCTTTTGAAGGCAAAACAAATCCTTATACCGAACTGCTGAGGAACTGGAACAGATCAGGAGATGGCAACCGGAATTTTGTTCCGGCACATGATTCAACTTCTGTAGCGTATTCTTCGCAAATTAAAACTGATGAAGTTGTTGCAGGAAATGCAGAGCTATGGGGCTTGTGGGATGGTAAAGTCTCCCCTAACGGGGGAGATTTAGAGGGGGCCGCATACATAGACAGGATGTGGCGTGGTACTACCTCTGTTGAGGCAGCCGACAAAGAAGGCTGGGTGGTGTCTATTACTCCCAGCGGCGGCTGGCTGCCTGCCTGTATCGCCGGCAATACCGGTGTGGGTATGAGCCAGCGCCTGCAGAGTTTTGTGCTGGATGCATCCTTAAACCCATACAATGTGATTGAACCGGGCAAAAGACCGAGGGTGACATTAACACCAACATTGGCTATGAAAGATGGGAAACCCTATTTATCCTTTGCCGTTCAGGGCGGCGATACACAGGACCAGAACCTGCTGCAATTCTTCCTGAACATGGTGGAGTTTGGTATGACGGTGCAACAGGCCTGTGAAGCAGCTAATGTGAATAGCAATCAGCTTTGGCTTTCATTGGGCGGAACAAAGATGGAAGACCGAAAACCAAGGCCAGGTGCAATATTAGTGGGCAACAGCACACCGGAAACAGTAAGGAATGAACTGAAAAATATGGGTTATAAAGTAACTACCGGCAACCGCACCAGCGGCCCCATCAATGCCATTTACTTTGACTGGAAGCATGGAAGTTTTTGGGGAGGCTCATCTAATCATGGAGAGGACTATGGGATTGGATGGTAAATGCTGATAGTAGCAGATAGCTGATGTGGTAGTTATACAGTTTGGATTTATTCTGCAGTACCGTCCCTCTCTGAAGGAGGGGGATAAGAGGGTGAGGCCGGGGAGGATTATAGGATAGGGTGGTAGCGAATGGGGAACAGAAGAACTGAAGAACAATGAATTCTGATCATGAAGGAGAAAAGTAGCATGCTGATAATTTCGCCATTCTGCATTCTTTATTCGATATTCAATATTATTTCAGTTTGATCCACTCCTCAAATTCCTTCAACCCAAAACTGCTCAGGTTCCATTCTTTGGTCAGTCCCCCTTTTTGTGCGGCCAGCACACCGTATTTCACATCATCATAACCGGAGAGGAAGTGTGCATCCGGATCAATAGACAGGAGCACACCCTTTTCCATTGCATAGCTAATCCATTTCCAGTCCATATCCAACCTGCGGGGATGTGCATTTATTTCCATCACCACTTTATTGGCAGCACAGGCTTCAATGATTTTTTTATGGTCAACCGGGTAGCCGTTACGGCTTAGCAGCAGACGCCCTGTCATGTGGCCGAGAATGCGGGTAAAAGGGTTCTCAATCGCTTTGATCAGGCGGGCCATGGCTTTTTCTTCTGTCATCTTCAGGTTGCTGTGCACGGAGGCAAGCACCAGGTCAAATGTTTTTAATACGGAGTCGGGGTAATCCAGGCTGCCATCATTCAAAATATCGCTTTCAATGCTCTTGAAGATTTTAAACGGTTTGAGTTGGTTGTTCAGTTCGTCAATTTGTTTGTGCTGCGCCCGGATGCGGTCTTCTTTCAAACCATTGGCATATCCCGCCGTTTGGGAGTGGTCGGAGATGACAAGGTATTCGTATCCTCTTTTAATACATTCGTCTGCCATTTCTTCAAGGGTATTGCTGCCATCACTCCAGTTGCTGTGGCTGTGGATGATTGACCGGATATCTTCCGGTTGTATAAGTTGTGGTAACTGCTTCTTCTTTGCTTTATCAATTACAGCGGCTGGTTCTCTCATACATGGCTGTATGTATTCAATTCCGGCCCTGCTGAAGATGATCTCATCATCTTCTGTTTCATCACCCTTGTATTTCAGATTGGGGAAAGCTTTATTAAATGCCTCAATAAATTCAGCGCTGCCGGTGGTATTAAATAATTCTCCGGCACGGTTTGTGCTCCCGGTGTACAACCGCAGTTTTAAACCATTTTTTAATTTGTATAAAAGGGTGCGGGGTTTTTCTTCCAGAAGTTCAGGCGGCTGGGCCGTCTGAAATTTTGGTTTGATTACATCATTGGTTTCCAAAACAACAAATTCCAGCTCTTCAATGGTCAGCGCCTGCCGGCGGTAATTACCTGTAACCCTTACTTTGTCCTGAGAGAATATTTTTTTCAGATAGCCCTCTACCTGGGGAAAAATTTCATCGAGCTGCGCATACAGAAAGTGCCCCTGGCTCTGAAAATAAAATTCAATGGACTCCAGTACATTCTGCTGTGTTTTTTCGCCAAATCCCTTGAAAAGGGTGAGGCGGTTCTCGTTGCAGGCATACTGCAGTTCACCGATGGACTCAATACCCATCTCTTTCCAGATGGTATGAATTTTTTTTGGCCCGATTCCTTTAATGCTAAGCATTTCAATTACGCCGGGCGGGGTTTTTTGGATATACTCATTCAGAACAGCCAATTGGCCAGTGTCAAGCATCTCAATAATCTTCTTTCCCACACTGTCGCCTATGCCTTTTATGGTAAAAAGTTTATCCTTTGGAGTATCTTTTAGCGGCATGGGCAGCTTTTCAATATTGAAAGCTGCAATGGAGTAGGTTTTTGTTTTAAAGGAATTTTCCCCGTTAATATCCATCAGTTTGGCTAGCAGGTCAAAATTGCCGGCTATGGCGGAATTATCCATACCTCTAATTTAAATTTTTATCTGCTACTTCGGTCAATGTTCAGGATATGAAATTGAATGGAGCGGATACTTTATGAGTGGCCAATCAGCTTTTATCCATACAGGTTCTACTGAAACAGGCGGTATATGGTTTCTCCCCTTCAGGGGAGGTCAGTAGGGACAAAAAAAAGTCCCGAACTAAACCGGGACTTTCTATTTCATTTAAGAAACTTGTCGAAACTTATTTCTTTTTCTTAGCAGCTTTCTTCTTAGGAGCAGCTTTTTTCTTAGCAGCTTTTTTCTTTGTAGCCATTTTTTAGAATTTAGGGTTTAGTAAAAATGGGTTAACGACAGTAAAAATAATAATTATTTTATACTACCCAAATTTTTTTTCCACAAAATTCTGAACAGCTGATTGGCTTATGCACCGGTTTCTATCACTGAAACGTAGGTTCTGTTGTTTCTTCCTTTCTTGAATTCAACTACACCATCGCTTAATGCAAACAGTGTGTAATCTTTTCCTACACCCACATTTTTACCGGGATGATAAACAGTGCCACGCTGCCGAACAATGATGTTGCCGGAGATGGCAGGCTGGCCGCCGAAGATTTTTACACCAAGGCGCTTGCTTTGTGAGTCACGGTTGTTCTTTACACTGCCTTCACCTTTTTTATGTGCCATAATTATTTTATTTAAATTCCGGAATACAAATCACAACTCCTGTCAGCAACGGAGTTTGTGTTTTGTTTCTTGTTATTTTATCGAAGTCACTTTAATTTTTGTATACTCAGTGCGATGGCCTTTCTTTTTACGGAACCCTTTTCTTCTTTTTTGTTTGTACGCAATCACGGTATCGCCTTTTACCTGGTCCAGTATTTCCGCCTTTACTTTCGATTTTAGACCGGCGCCAACGGACAGTTTACCGTCTGCATCCACCAGCAGCACTTCCAGTTCCACTTTATCACCGGCATTTCCCTCCAGGCGGGGAACATACAGGGTCTGGTCTTTTTCCACTTTATACTGTTGTCCGGCTACTTTTATTACAGCTAGCATATTCTTAAAATTTAGTGTTGACCAACGAAGTCCCGAAAGCATTCGGGACGAAGTTGGGGCGGCAAAGGTAAGGTTAAAAATGGTACCTGCAAACGGGGAATCAAAGAATTATGAACATTAAATAACCCCGATTGCCCGGGGTTCCGTTATATTTGTAACCCCTCCGGGAGTTTTGTTTCATTGAGTATGAAAATCAAGTCTTTTTTAGCGAAACCGTTCGCTTCCTATATATATAAAGGCATCCGCAAAGGTATGGGCACTGCCCTTTCAGATCAGGATAATATCCTGAAAATGCTGGTGAAAACCGGGCGGAATACTGAGTTGGGAAAAAGTGCCGGACTGGATAAAGTGAATACTTATGATGAATTCAGACAGGCCGTAAAACTGATGGATTATGAAGAAATGCGGCCCTGGATTGACAAGATTAAAGAAGGCAGGCATAATATCCTGTGGAAAGGAAGACCTATTTATTTCGCTAAAACTTCCGGAACTACCAGCGGCACCAAGTATATACCGATTACCAAGGATTCCATCCCCAATCATACCAACACAGCCCGCAATGCCCTGCTTTGCTATATGGCTGAAACGGGCAATACCAAATTCGCTGACGGCAAACTTATATTCCTTTCAGGATCGCCTGAACTGGAAAGGGTGGGGGGTATACCCACCGGCAGGCTGAGCGGAATAGTTAACCACCATGTGCCGAAGTATCTCCGCAGTAATCAGCTGCCATCTTACGAAACCAACTGTATTGAAGACTGGGAAACCAAGCTGCAGAAAATAGTGGATGAAACCATTGATAAAAATATGACATTGATCAGCGGCATACCGCCCTGGGTGCAGATGTATTTTGATGAGCTGATGAAAAGAAGTGGTAAGAATGTAGGAGAGTTATTCCCCAATTTCAGTGTGATGGTGCAGGGTGGGGTGAATTTTGAACCATACAAGGCAAAACTCCTTGAAAGCATTGGCCGGAAAGTGGATACGATTGAACTGTTCCCTGCCAGTGAAGGTTTTCTTGCTTTCCAGGATTCACAAAACGCAGAAGGATTATTGCTGAACACCAACAGCGGTATCTTCTATGAATTTGTTCCCGCAGGGGAGATATTTAATGAAAACCCTGCCAGGCTATCTTTAAAGGATGTGAAGGCAGGAGAGAATTATGCTCTTATTATCAACAGCAATGCAGGTTTATGGGGCTATAATATCGGCGATACGGTAAGGTTTGTTTCTGTGAACCCTTATCGCCTGGTAGTTACCGGCAGAACCAAACACTTCATATCAGCTTTCGGTGAGCATGTTATTGGTGAAGAGGTGGAAGCCAGTATATTAAAAGCAGCTGAGGAAGAGGATGTGCATATCACCGAGTTTACTGTGGCGCCTTTTGTAAGCAGCGATGAAGGAAAATCGTACCATGAGTGGTTTGTGGAGTTTGAAAACCTGCCGCACAGTCTTTTTTTATTCGCTGAGAAACTGGACCATTACCTGCGGCGGAAAAATGTATACTATGACGACCTGATTGCCGGTAATATTTTGCAGTCACTGAAGATAACGCCGGTACGAAAGAACGGCTTTATTGATTATATGAAGTCAGTCGGTAAACTCGGGGGGCAAAACAAGGTTCCCAGATTAAGTAATGACAGAAAAATTGCAGATGAGTTAAAAAAATGGGCAGTTGACCTGCAAACAGCCTGATACCAGCTTTCTGATCCAATGAGTGAAATTACAAATACCGGAAGACCTTTTGATTCCCCTTCAGGCCTGCCTGCAGAAGATTTGGCAAAGACAGGAGGCGGGAGTTTAAAGCGTATCGCTATATTCGGCTCCACCGGGTCCATCGGTACACAGGCGCTGGATGTGATTGCGGCCAATCCGGATAAGTTCTCGGTAGAGATACTTACTGCTCAAAGCAATAATGAACTCCTGGTTCAGCAGGCGCTGAGGTTCAATCCCAACCTGGTGGTGATTGGGGACGAAAATAAATACCAGAGTGTGAAAAAAGCGCTGGCATCTGCTGATATAAAAGTATTTGCAGGAGAAAAAGCACTGGAAGAAGCTGCTGCTATTGATTGCTATGATATGATGCTGGCCGCCATTGTGGGTTATGCCGGCCTGAAACCAACCCTTAGGGCAATTGAAAACGGAAAGGCCATCGGGCTGGCCAATAAAGAAACCCTGGTGGTGGCGGGTGATATAGTGATGAAGAAGGCAATTGAAAAAAGAGTACCCATTATTCCTGTTGACTCGGAACATTCAGCAATTTTTCAATGCCTGGTGGGTGAAATGAGAAACCGGATTGAAAAAATAATTCTTACAGCATCCGGCGGGCCATTTATCGGCCGAAAGCCCAATTACCTGGTGAATGTAAAAAGGGAGCATGCGCTGCAGCATCCTAACTGGACGATGGGGGCAAAGATTTCAATTGATTCAGCCACGCTGATGAATAAAGGGCTTGAGATGATAGAAGCAAAATGGCTTTTTAACCTGCGGCCGGAGCAGGTACAGGTGGTCATTCATCCCCAAAGCATTATTCACAGCATGGTACAGTTTGAGGACGGAAGCATTAAGGCACAAATGGGTCTGCCGGATATGAAACTGCCGATCCAGTATGCCCTTGCATTCCCCAAACGCTTAAGAAATGATTTTCCCCGGTATGATTTTAAAAAAGTAAACATGCTGACTTTTGAGGAGCCCGATGTTAAAACATTCAGGAACCTGGCGCTGGCCACCGAAGCGCTGAACCGGGGCGGTAACCTCCCCTGTGTGATGAATGCTGCCAACGAAATAGCCGTATTTGCTTTTCTCCGCAACCGCATCAACTTTCTGGATATGACCGATGTAATTGAAAGAACGATGGAGACCATCCCCTTTGTTCAGCAACCCACGCTGGAGGAATATTTTGAAAGCGATGGCAAGGCCCGTACCTTTGCGGCCGACATCATCAAACTGTAAACACCAATTCTAAATCTGCCATGGGTTTAGATTTTTTTTTGATAATCAATATGAATCTACTTGCTATAAACTGGCCAAACGTCGGATTACAGGTCGGACAATTGCTGCTGGCATTGTCTATCCTTGTCATACTGCATGAGTTTGGTCACTATATCACAGCCCGCTGGTTCAAATGCCGGGTGGAAAAATTCTTTTTGTTCTTTGATCCCTGGTTTGCGCTGGTGAAAAAGAAAATAGGCGATACTGTTTACGGTATTGGCTGGCTTCCTTTGGGCGGTTATGTAAAGATATCGGGGATGATTGATGAGAGCATGGACAAAGAAGCTATGAAACAGCCCCCGAAGGAATGGGAATTCAGAAGTAAACCGGCCTGGCAGCGCCTGATTGTCATGCTGGGCGGTGTGATTATGAACATCATTGTTGCATTTATTATTTATGCATTTATCCTGATGATTTGGGGTGAAAAAAAGATTCCGACTGCTTCCATGAAATATGGAGTGCATGTAGTGGACAGCACCTTGTATAAAATTGGTATCAGGAATGGAGACAAGATTTTGTCTGTAGATAGCGAACCCATCGAAGACTATGAAAGATTAAGACGGAAAATCCTGCTTGGCAGCAATATGACCATCCTCAGGAATGATGAGGAGATTAAACTGGATCTTCCGGTTGATTTGATCGGGCAGCTGGTTGAAAACAGAAATAAGGAAATAAGCGGTTTTGTGGAACCCCGCCGGCCTGCTATCGTTTTCTATCTTGATGATACGTCAAAGGCATATAAAGCCGGGCTCAGGAAGAACGATCAAATAGTTGGGATTGACTCAACGAGATTTGAATTTTTTGATGAATTGCAAAATGAGCTTAACAGGAGAAAAAGTCAGCAAGCACTGTTAACGATAATTAGAGACGGACAGGAAACAACTCTTACTGTGCCTGTAAATGAGGAGGGTAAAATTGGCTTTGTGCCTTATGGGGCCATGGGCTACCAGCAAATGGACAGTCTTGGCTGGCTTAAATTGAATGTGACCAAATACAGTTTCATTTCAGCATTTCCTGCCGGGGTAAGAAAGGCGGGAACCGAGCTGAAGTTTTATATTGACCAGTTCAAAAAAATATTAAACCCTAAAACAGGCGGGTATAAAGGCGTGGGGGGATTTAAAGCGATAGGTTCAATTTTTCCAAAGCATGGCTGGGATTGGGAAGCATTTTGGAGAATTACAGCTTTTCTTTCCATTGTGCTGGCTTTTATGAACCTGTTGCCCATCCCGGCATTGGATGGCGGGCATGTAATGTTTACCTTATATGAAATGATCACAAGAAGAAAGCCAAACGAAAAATTTCTGGAATATGCACAAATAGCCGGAATGGTATTACTGCTGGGTTTGATGCTTTATGCCAATGGTAATGACTGGTTTGGCTGGGGGAAGTAAGTTGGTAGTTTATAGTTCATAGTTTATAGTCTCGGGTCAGTACCAATGACTATCGACTCATGACTAACGACTCCAAAAGGGGGCGTTCGGTTTTGACAGCATAGATCTTTGAAAGTATAAGCATGTACTGCGTTGCGTAATTAGCAGTTAAATCTGAATACGTAAACCATAAATGGCAATACTCAGTATGCCATGGCTGCCTAATCAGTGATTAAGTAGTCATTATGGCCGGACCGAAGGCAGGCCGTAGCCAGAAGTCCCGCCCAATCAACAAAAAATACGGCTGCTCCAGCCAAAGGCTGTGCTGGCTGTTTAAGACTATGCAGCTAAGAAATCAATCGGTTGCCCGTTCATCCGCCGTAGCTTAAGCGAAGGTGGATTTCCAGTTGGTTTCTGACACAATAAAACAGGATAAACATGTAGAAAGCTTTTGAAGAATATGTTTGGACAGGAGTTCGATTCTCCTCGCCTCCACTATCGGCCGCCATCGTACCGCTTTAAACGGGACGATGGCGGCTTTTTTGTATATCCGGTTCGATCAGCTGAATTTTTTCTGTTGATGACTTTAGTCAAATAGTTTTTTAATGATAAATATTTACTAAGTAGATTTACTTAATTCTTTTATTTTCTTATCATATTATACCCTATAAATAGTTCATTTGCAATGCCCGATTAGTTTTTTTACGTAATTTATATCCGGGAAAAACCTTATCGAACCTAACCCACCCAAGATCCGTATGGGAAAAATAACCATCCTGCTTGTTGATGACCATAAGCTGATTAGAGAATCCTGGACTTGCCTCCGGTGTTATTTTGCCGTGCAAAAACAGATTCGCCGCTACCGGGCTTATTATTTTAAAAGATATGGCCGGATACCTGTATTCAAGGCAGCAGTTCACGGAGGAACAGTGGTGGTTTCTGAAGTAGGAAAATACAAATCTGAAATTGCATATCATGGCGATGTGCTGAATACCACCGCAAGAATGCTGGGTAAATGCCATGAAATGGAATCGGACCTGCTTACATCCGATTGGGTATTACATCAAACAGAGATGCCGGGCTATTTAAAAACGGATATGATGGGCCGGTTTCAGCTGAAGGGGAAACAGCAGGAAATAGAACTGCACTCAGTTTATTTGACGACCGATAAACAATCAAAGGAACGCCGCCGGTTAAGACTGTTCAGAAAAAGAACCGGCAAACCTGTGCAATAAATCAGCCCTTGAATTTGGTGTTGGCAGACGGATTGCCCGGACAACCATATTTCTGGCTGGCACAAGAGGCAACAAACACAACAAGTGTGAGAAGCGCTAAAGCGATGAGTAACTTATTTTTCATATTGGTGGATATTTGATTGTTTAAACGATAAAAAACCCTCGTTATTACACCAATGTAAAGATAGTCAGCTTGGTTTAACAGGCCAGCGAAAAATTACAAAAGATAAGGGTAGAATTACATAGTATAATTCGTTGACTATCTTGATTTCAGGCAAGATTTAGATAAAAAATTGATTTTGTTAACTATAGCAATCCATTAACTTTACCGCCTTGCCCGCCGCAACCTGAGCGGGGGCGGGTTTAATTTTATAGCTAAGTGTAATTACTGACCCCGATGTTTCAACTGAAGAAACCCCTGGCCTTTATTGATCTTGAAACCACCGGTGTAAACCTGGGTACTGACCGGATTGTAGAGATTGCGATTGTAAAGATCCTTACTGATGGAACAAAAAGCATTAAGAGAAAACTGATTAACCCGGAAATGTCAATTCCCAAAGGAGCCAGTGATGTACATGGTATTACCGATGAAATGGTAAAAGATGCCCCTGTTTTTAAACAGGTGGCGCAGGAACTGAAGCAAATGCTGGATGGATGCGATCTGGCGGGTTATAACTCCAACCGGTTTGATATACCATTGCTCATGGAAGAATTTTTGAGGGCCCAGGTGGATTTCGACATGAAAAACCGAAAGCTCCTGGATGTGCAGAATATTTTTCACAAAATGGAACCCCGTACACTGGGCGCAGCATATAAATTTTATTGCAATAAAACATTGAATGGGGCGCACAGCGCCGAAATTGACGCATCGGCCACATACGAAATACTACAAGCCCAACTGGGAAAATATCCGGAGCTGGGAAACTCGGTTGAGTCCATACTCAAAATACTCGGAGAGGACCAGGTGGTTGACTTTGCCCGGCGGTTTGTTATGGAAAACGGGACAGAAGTCTTCAATTTTGGCAAATACAAAGGCCGCCCTGTGGCCGATGTGCTGAAGGCTGAACCACAGTATTACGACTGGATGATGAAAGGCGATTTCCCCCAGCACACCAAGCAAAAGCTCACCGAAATCTACACCCGTACTTTGTTAAAGAAAAGCTGAGACATATTTGCCCGCCTGTAAGGCAAACGGGCAGGTGAACAATTTTTAACATGGCTTGTGCTGATTTATTGTAAATTCGGGTTTCACCAGTACAGAAACATCTGGAAAAGTTAGTCGTCATACCAACCTATAATGAGAAGGAAAACATCAGCAGCATCCTTCATGCCATTTTCGGCCTGAACGAAGGGTTTCATGTACTCGTGGTGGATGACAGCTCCCCGGACGGCACTGCCCGACTTGTAAAAGAACTGCAGGCAAAATTTGCCGGTCAGCTTTTTATCGAAGAAAGAAAAGGGAAACTGGGCCTGGGCACTGCTTACATCCACGGCTTTAAGTGGGCGCTGGCAAATGGTTATCAGTTCATTTTTGAAATTGATGCTGATTGTTCACATAACCCGGCAGACCTTCCGAAACTGTATGATGCCTGCAAATACAGAGGGGCCGATCTTGCCATTGGTTCCCGCTATATAAAAGGCGGGGGTGTTGTAAACTGGCCCAAAAACCGGATAGTCCTTTCAAAAGGAGCATCTCTTTATACCTGGATGATTACCTGGTTGCCCGTAAAGGACCCTACAGCCGGTTTTATGTGTTACAAAAAAGAAGTACTGGAAACCATTAATCTGGACAAAATTCCCTTTGTTGGCTATGCATTCCAGATTGCCATGAAGTTTACTGCATGGAAACTGGGATTTAAATTAATAGAAATACCTATCGTTTTTAAGGACAGGGTATATGGTATGTCAAAAATGAACAAGGATATTGTAAAAGAAGGTATTCTTGGTGTCCTTAAGCTTCGCTGGGAAAGCTGGTTTACCAATTACCGCAAAGGGGTAAGAAATGCGGAAAATGGCACAACCGTTGTTAAAACGATTTCTTCAAACGAAATGTTGGCGGAAAGTAAATAACAATTCCCTGTTTCTATCTTTTCTTTAGTTTGCAGGCCGATGAAAAAGGCCTTTATTCAACTGCACATTGCTGTATTTCTCGCGGGGTTTACCGGAATTCTTGGAAGGCTGATTGATCTCAACGAAGGGCTGCTGGTATGGTACCGATTACTCATCACCTCAGCCACTATGTGGGTGCTATTCACCATAACAAAAAAAATAAAAAAGATACCTGTAAAAGATATATTGAAACTGTCGGGCATTGGTTTTTTGGCAGCGTTACATTGGGTTGCTTTTTATGGCTCAATAAAGTATGCCAATGTCTCGGTTGCATTGGTTTGTTTTTCGGCTATAGGTTTTTTTACAACACTGCTGGAACCAATTCTTCTCCGGGTGAGGTTTAAGTGGGTTGAAGTGATGCTGGGGCTTGTAGTAATGACAGGTATATACCTGATCTTTCATTTTGACCCGCAATACAAAAAAGGGATTATTCTGGGAATTTTGTCGGCCGTTTTCATTTCCATAGTCATAATTCTGCTGAAGCAATTTGTAAAACGCATCAATCCCGAAACCCTGCTCACTTACCAGCTTACTGGCGGGCTGATAACCCTTTCGGCTGTAATGCCAGTCTACTTGCAGCAATTTCCAACAGCTTACATTTTTCCTGATGCGGATGACTGGATGTGGCTGCTGGTTCTGTCATGGCTTTGCTCGGTTATTGCATTTCAGTTCACTGCTTACGCATTAAAAAGATTATCTGCCTTTACAGTAAACCTCACTTTCAACATGGAGCCGGTATATGGAATTTTGCTAGCCTTTATTGTTTACAGGGAAAATGAATTGCTCAGCAAATGGTTTTTTATCGGCTTTGCCATGATTGCCGCCGCCCTCATAATTCATGTGCTGATGTTGCTGCGGGAAGAAAGAAAAAACAAACCACATGCAGCCCTCTGAATATCATAAGCGGATTATTGATTATTACCGGGATACCGAAAATGCCTATAAGGATTCATGGGACCTGAACAACAGCCTTGCCATTCACTATGGTTATTGGGATGAGTATGTAAAAAACTTTCCGGAATCATTGATTAGGATGAATGAAGTTATGATGACGGCGGCTGACATCAAACCATCTGACCGGGTGCTGGATGCCGGCTGCGGAGTAGGGGGCAGCAGTATTTTTTTGGCTTCTCTCCTGGGTTGCCGGGTTACCGGTATTACTTTGAGTGAAAGACAAGCGCAGCAGGCTTCGGTCAATGCAAAAAAGAATGACCTGAATGACCTGGCCGAGTTTAAAATAATGAATTATTCCGCAACAGATTTTCCTGATGAAAGTTTTGATGTGGTGTGGGGCTGTGAAAGCATTTGCTATGCTGACAGTAAAGAAGAATTCATAAAGGAAGCCTTCCGCCTGCTGAAGCCCGGTGGAAGGCTTGTGGTGGCAGATGGCTTTGTGTCTGTATTCGGGAATAATAAACACCCCTTTATCAGAAAATGGCTGGAAGGCTGGCAGGTAAATTACCTGGAGACACCGGAGCGGTTTCAGCAATTTTTGCTGGAAAGTGGTTTTACATCAGTTAAGTACCGGGATATTTCCAAAGAAGTATCTCATTCGTCCCGAAGGCTTAACCGGGTTTATTACCTGGCCAGTCTTTACCTTTTTTGGAAGAAGATCCGGTTCTCAAAACCGGCAACCGAAATACAAAAGAAAAATATCAGGGCCTGCAGCTATCAGTACAAAGGAATGAAAAAAGGCCTCTGGCAATACGGCTTAATAACCGGCATAAAACGCTGATACCTTTTCCTTATATTCCCTATCTTAGAAAAATTAAAATCTCCTGTATGAAGAGGGTTGCCGCCAATTTCATTTTGTTATTGATTGTTTGTTATGCAGAGGCGCAAAAAAAACCGCTGGATCACACTGTGTACGACGGCTGGCAGCATATCGGTGAAAGGATGATCAGCAATGATGGCAAATGGGTGGTGTATACCATTGACCCGCAGGTGGGTGACAATGAACTGGTGATACAATCATCCGATGCCAAATACAAAAAAACAATATCCAGGGGGTATACGGCTGTAATTACAGAAGACAGCCGGTATGTGGTATTTAAAATAAAGCCCCCGTTTAAGGACACAAGAGAAGCAAAAATTAAAAAGAAGAAGCTGGAGGATATACCCAAAGATTCACTGGCTATAGTGGAATTGGGTAAAGAAGAAGCTTGGAAAAAAGAAATGGTAAAGAATTACAAAGCGCCACAAAAATCATTTGGATGGGTGGCTTACCAGCTGGAAAAACAACCTGAACCTCCTGCAAAACCCAAAACAACGGATATAAAAGCAGCCGGCCGGGTAACCGATAGCCTGAACCGTGTCATTGATTCATTGCAAAAACTGATTGAATCTATACCGCAAAAAAAGAAGAAAATAAAGGATGAAGTGGGAGAATATGAAGATTACACATACGATGATATAGCGGCCGATGCAGAAGGTGACGATGCAGCCGGCGCTGCTCCCGAACCGGCCAATGACCTGGTGGTAAGAGAACTGACATCGGGTAAAGAAGTGGTGTTTGCCAAAGTGCTGGAATACTATTTTTCCAAAACAGGTGATAAACTGCTCATGGAACAGGCAAAGAATCCTTCAGACTCGCTGAGCACAAAAAAAGTAGTGTTATACGACCTGAAAAAAGGGGAATCCGTTACGCTCAGCAAAGGAGGAAACGAATATAAAAATTTTGCCATGACGGATGATGGCTCGCAGGTGGCCTATGTAGCTGAGAGGGATGCAATCCCGATAGCTTTCGGGACAAAAGACCTGGTGAAGTATTATAAACTCTGGTTTTTTAAAGCGGGTATGGACAGCGCTGAAATGCTGGTGGATAAAAATTCAGTTGGTATGAAAATTGGAATGACAGTAAGCGAGTATGGCAATGTAAGTTTCAGTAAAAGCGGCAAAAGATTGTTTTTCGGAGTGGCGCCTGTACCCGTACCGAAAGACACAACGATTATAGAAATAGATATGCCAAAGCTGGATATCTGGCATTATAAGGATGATTACCTGCAAACGGTACAAAACTTACCAGCAAGATTAAAAGCGGCCCGTGAAGAAAATTTTTTGGCTGTATATAACATTGAAACAAAAACCATCAAACAGTTAGGCAGTAAAGAAATTCCTCAGGTGATGCAAACAAACGAAGGCGACGGCGATACGTTTGTAGGCGTATCTGATTTTCGAAAAAGGATAGAAAGCCAGTGGCTGGGAACAACCCGGAAGGATATTTATGCCATTGATATAAATACAGGACAAAAAAAACGGGTGAAAGAAAACCTGCACGGGCAGGTGTACCCGTCCTCAACAGGAAAGTATATTATGTGGTATGACCGGAAAGCGAGGAATTATTTTGTTTGGGACGGAAGAACATCAAGAAACATTTCTGAAAAAATAAAAGCGCCGTTGTGCCAGGAAGACTGGGATACACCGGATGAACCGGCGAATTATGGGATAGTAAAATGGGAGGAAGGTGATCATCATGTTTTAATTTATGACCGGTATGGTATCTGGAAAGTTCATCCGGTTACAAATAAAGATCCGGTTTATATCATTGGAGAGCGGGGCAAAAGGCTCCGGTACAGATATATCCAGACTGATCCTGAGGAAAAGTTTATACGGGATGGTCAGCAATTGATATTCTCCTCCTTTAATGAATTGAACAAACATGCAGGTCTCTGGAGAGCCAAATACAGAAATAATGAAGGGATTCACAAAGAACTCTTGCCATTGCATTCAGATGATGGCTACCTTATATCTCAGTTAATGAAATCTAGGAATTCAGAGAACTACATTTTTACAATGGAGTCCTATGGCAAACCTCCTGATCTTTACCACTGGTACATGACAGATGAAGGAACTGATGGCATTAAACTTTCCACAATCAACCCCCAGCAATCAAACTATCTCTGGGGCACGGCGGAACTTTTTAAATGGAAAGCCTATAATGGCAAAGACGCAACCGGCATCGTTTACAAACCCGAAAATTTTGATCCGAAGAAAAAATACCCAATGATTGTTTATTTCTATGAAAAACTCAGCGATGCTTTACATGATTACAAAGAACCGGCGCCCATCCGCAGCGCTATCAACGTACCTTATTTTGTCAGCAACGGCTACATCATCTTTATGCCGGATCTTGAATATAAGATTGGTTACCCGGGACAAAGTGCTTTTGATTACATCGTAAGTGGCTCCAGGGCATTGGTAAAGAAAGGTTGGGTTGACAGTACAAGCATCGGGATACAAGGTCATAGCTGGGGCGGTTACCAGGCTGCACAACTGGCCACCATGACAAAACTCTTTAAAGCTGTATGGGCCGGGGCGCCTGTTGCCAACATGACCAGCGCCTATGGAGGCATCCGATGGGAGAGCGGCGTAAACCGTCAATGGCAATATGAAAAGGCGCAGAGCCGAATTGGCGCTACGTTGTGGGAAAAACCTGAATGGTACATAAAGAATTCACCTTTGTTTCATCTGGATAAAGTAACTGCTCCTGTAGTGATAATGCACAACGATGCGGATGGTGCTGTGCCCTGGTATCAGGGTATTGAGTTATTTACAGCGTTAAGAAGACTGAATAAAAAAGTATGGCTCTTCAATTATAATGGACAGGGCCATGGCCTCACCCAGCGGCAGGATATGCGGGATTACCATATCCGCATGCAGCAGTTTTTTGATTATATGCTGAAAGGTGAAAAACCTGCCAGATGGATTACCGAAGGTGTACCGGCAGTAAAAAAGGGAAAGGATTGGGGGCTGGAGATAGTTGATTAAGGAATTTGTCACCCCGGATTTGATCCGGGGTCTTTATTAAATACATTGTATTGAGAGATGCCGGGTCTGGCCCGGCATGACTATTACATTACGCTGCTGCGCTTATAAACTTCACCAGGCTTCTCTTTGCCACCGGCAGTAATGTTTCTTCAACCGGGATACTTAAAGAAGTTTCAATAGAATAAACCGCCGGGTTAGGCAGGTGTTTGTGTTTCCTGATAAGCTCGGCTTTGATGTGTTCATAGGTAGTGCTGAAACTTCTTGTCCGGTCGTCAATAAATAAGATTCTCATGCTCCGGTATTTCTCATCATGCTTTTCAAAAATAGAAAGGCGGTAATGGTAAACAGAAGTGTGTTTCGTATTACCGCTGCTTAAAAAGAAGTAGCCCTCATGTATATCAAGCGGGATAATCCCTACGGGGGTTATATCAATTTTTTCTTCCACAAATTCGTATATCTCCGTTCCGCTGCTGATGGTTCGTTTTATTCTTGATGCCGCATAGTGAATGATATCTTCCAGTTCCTGCATGAGTTCATCATCTTCGAGCATCTGCTTATACAGTATCTGCAGTTTTTCCAGCTGTACCCCAGTCAGTTTTCTAGGAAAATGCTCCTGCAGGTATTTTTTATTTTCCCTGAAGGCGATGATGTTGTGATAATGAAAAATGATATCGGCCAGCTGAGGATACAGCTTATTCTCGTTAAAGTATTTGTTCACCTCCTGCAGGTAGGCAAGCAGGGTATATTTTTTCAGTTCAAAATCAATACGGCCTTCGGCGAACCAGGTTTCGGACAAATTCTTCATAGCTTAACGGGTTTAGTTCAACTAATGTACAAAAAAGACGGAATGAATGCAATTGCGGTTTATTTTTATCCTGTTAAAAAAACCTGTATGCGTTACCTGTCACTCCTCTTCCTGCCGGTATTTTTCTCCTGCAGTAATACCATCTATATCGTTCGCCATGCAGAAAAAGAAACCGGCATTGACATGGCCACCATGAAGCCTTTTACAGACCCCCCGCTGAGCCCGGCGGGACAGGAGAGGGCATTAAAGCTGAAGGAAGTGCTCAGCAGCGAAAACATAAAATATATTTTCTCAACCCATACTGTGCGTACCATTTCCACCGCCCGTCCGCTGAAGGAATTATATCTTGGTATGCCGGTTCAGCTTTACAGCAGCAAACCGGATTCGCTGGAGGCATTGATTCTGCAGATAAAAAGAATTCAAAAAGGCGATGTGCTGATCGTTGGCCATTCCAACACGGTGGATGATATTGTCAATAAGCTTGCCGGTAAAACCGTAGTGCCCGGGGATTTGAAAGACAGTGAATATGACAATCTTTTTATCCTGAAAAGAAAGAGGAGCCGTTATGAGTTTAAGAATGAGAAGTACGGGGCGCAGTCAAAATAAAAACCGGGAATTTACCTGAGTCAAAAAATATTTTGGTTATTTAATACTCCCTGTCTCCGTTAAAATTCTCCAGTTCTTTCGCCACTGCCGTTAAGAATGTTGCACCCAGGCTGCCATCCACAATACGATGGTCGTAGCTCATGCTCAGGTACATCATGTGGCGGATGGCAATACTGTCGCCTGCCGGGGTTTCCACTACCACCGGCCTTTTCTTAATGGCACCAACAGCGAGAATAGCCACCTGCGGCTGATTGATGATGGGTGTGCCCATCAGGCTGCCGAATGTGCCGACGTTGGTCAGCGTAAAAGTGCCGCCCTGCGTATCATCAGCCTTCAGTTTACCATTTCGGGCATTATCAGCCAGCATATTTACCTGTTTGGTAAGGCCGACAAGATTAAGCTGGTCGGCATTTTTAATTACAGGGACAATCAGGTTGCCGCTGGGCAGGGCGGTAGCCATGCCGATATGGATGTCTTTCTTCACAATGATCCTGTCGCCATCCAGCGAACAGTTGATCAGCGGGAATTTTTTGATGCAACGTACGATAGCCTCAATGAACAGGGGGGTAAAAGTGATTTTTGTCCCTTCTCTTTTTTCAAATTCTTTTTTCACTTTATCCCGCCACAAAACCAGGTTGGTAACATCCGCTTCGGTAAAACTGGTTACATGCGGGCTGGTATGCTTGCTGCGTACCATATGTTCGGCAATCAGCTTGCGCATCCGGTCCATCTCGATGATCTCTACATTGCCCGTGTAGGTCGTTAGTTGCTGGTCGTTAGTTGTTTGTCTGCCGGGCTCCACTTTTGCAAGAGGGATGACCATTTCTGCAGTTGCAGTTCTGATTCCCGCCCTCTGACCACCGGTCTTTCTTCCGCTTACATATTGCAGTATATCTTTTTTTGTAACCCTTCCCTCATTGCCCGTGCCGGGAATCGATTCCAGTTCGGTCATGCTTATGCCTTCGCTGGCAGCGATATTGAGAACAAGGGGGGAATAAAAGCGGTTGGAAGAACCGTTGGATGTTTGAGGTTTGAACCCGATAGCTATCGGGTTTGAGGTTTGAGGTTGTGATGACTCAACAACTACGGCTTCTTGTACAGGTTGAGAAATTGTTTCTTTAACAGGCGCAAAAAACACAGGCTTTGATGAAGTACTTTCGGCCGCACCGGTTCTGATCCTGGCTATTACCGTGCCAACAGGCACTACGTCATTTACTTTATACAATATCTCTTCAATCACTCCGGCGGCTGTGCTGGGCACTTCGCTGTCCACTTTGTCTGTAGCAATTTCGAGCACTGTTTCGTCCATTTTTACGGAGTCTCCGGGTTGCTTCAGCCATTTCAGTACAGTGGCTTCCATAATACTTTCGCCCAGTTTTGGCATTACTAAATCAACTAAAGCCATATGACGAGTTTAGATTTTAGTCCCGATAATTACCGGGGTCAGATTTTCGATTGAGATGCCTGTTAAGGCATGGCATTTAAACAGGTTTACAATCGTTCGGGCCAAAGGTAAAGTTTTCCGGATAATCTCCACTGAATTCTGAAACTCATGGTGCTGACAAGATAAACTTGCGGAAAAGATTCAGGGCATTGGCCGCAGTCATTTCAATATTTCGTTTTCGGTCAAAACGGAGATTGAGCTTCAGGGTTTGCACAGTATCCTTGTTTCCTGCAGCGATCCAAACAGTACCCGCCGGCTTTTCATCCGTTCCGCCATCAGGACCCATGATGCCCGAAACAGCAAGGGCATAATCGCATTGCAACCGGGCAAGGGCTCCGCTCACCATTTCGGTAACTGTTTCTTTGCTTACAGCGCCCGCAGTCTGCAATGTTTGCTTTTTTACTCCCAATATATTTTCCTTTACTTCGTTTGCATAGCTTATTACACTTCCTTTATAATATGCAGATGAACCTGCTACAGCTGTGATAAGATGGGCAATATAACCACCTGTACAACTTTCTGCAGTGCCCATGGTTTTGTTTTTTGCTTTCAGGATTTTTCCAATTACAGTTTCCAGTCCTTCATCTTCGTTGGTGACAAGGTATTCTTTTACCAGTTCCTGCAGCTTACTGAAATATGGCTGTATTTCTTTTTCAACTTCTTCTTTTTTCTCACCTCTTGCCGTAAGCCGGAGCTTCACCATACCGTAGTTGGGTAGGTAGGCCAGTTTAATATGTGGGGGCAATCCCGGTTCAAAATCTTTCAGCAGTTCGGCAAGCATGGATTCGCCCTGGCCTGCAGTAAAAGCGGTTTTATGAACAATAGCGGGCAGTTTAAATTCTTTTTGAAGCCTGGGTATGACCTCTTCCATCAACAGGCCTTTCATTTCATGGGGTACGCCGGGGAGAGAGATGAATACAGCCCCCCTAAATCCCCCGCAAGGGGGGACTTTAGATTCCGGCAGTTCAGTATTTCTCTCTTTTACTCGAGCAACAATCGTATTGATTACTTCATCAGTCTCATGTAATACTTGTTCATTAGTAAAGCGGATAACCTGATATCCCAGCCTGTTCAAATCTTTTGTTCTTTCTTTATCACTAATTTTATTTTCGGGTAGTTGGTGATACAGACCGTCAACTTCTATTATTAATTTTTCTGAAAGACATACGAAATCTGCTATGTAGTTTGAGATAATATGCTGCCTTCTGAATTTGAATCCTGCCATCTTTCTTCTCCTTACAATTTCCCATAAAATTTTTTCCGCTTCAGTTGGATTTTTTCGGTGTTCGGTAACAAAATCTTTAAGCAAACTATAAATAATGGGGTCACTCGTTACGAAACTATAATCAAATTTCAATCTTTCGGGTTCTAAAGCCCCTCCTTGTGAGGGGTTTGGGGAGGCTTCCCTGCGGGGGGTGGGGGTGCGGAACCACATTCCCGGCGCCGTTCCTCTTTTATTATGAAGTACAATACAGTTATCCGGCACTTCAGCCTGTTTCAGGTTGCTTTCAAGTATTGGCCCCGGTCTTTTAAACACTTTTTCAAATAGATATTTTACATGTGCCAGTACCTCTTCATTCACCACAAGCTTTCCCCCAAGATATTTGCATAGCAAAGGTTTTGTTATATCATCGGCTGTCGGGCCCAAACCGCCGGTGAGGATAATAATATCCGACTCCCAGGTTTCCTCATCCAAAGCATTCCAGATTTCATCGTACACATCGCCTACGGCTATCCTGCGCCGCACCCATACACCGATCTTATTCAGTTCCCGTGCTATAAAAGCCGAATTGGTATCAATCGTCTGGCCGATCAGCAGTTCATCGCCGATGGTGATGATGGAGGCGTATACAGAATTCAAACTCATTTCAGAAATGATTAGAGCGAAATAAAGTAATTTGACCTCAAAGTTATAACCACTGCACTATGAAAAAAGTTTTCCTTGTTGCTTGTTGCTGGGTGCTGGTCACTGGTATATCAGCACAAACAGTTACGCAAAGGTTGCAAAAAGCATTTACAGCATTTGAAAAAGATGAGCAACTGAAACATGCCATCAGCTCCTTGTATGTAATAGATGCTAAAACAGGCAAAGTTGTATTTGATCAGAACTCCCAGATCGGGCTGGCGCCTGCTTCAACACAAAAAATTATTACGGCTGTTACGGCTTTTGAGTTGCTGGGGAAGGATTATAGGTATAAAACAGAATTGGGATACACAGGTAATATTAAGACAGATACTTTACAAGGCAATTTATATATAAAAGCTTCTGGCGATCCAGCTTTTGGAAGTTGGCGATATGCAAATGCTACAGATTCAGCCATAAAAAGAAAATGGGCTGTAGCATTAAATAAGACAGGTATCAGAATTGTTACGGGTATATTGACCGGAAACTACAATGATTACTCGCATAAATCTATTCCAGACGGATGGATATGGCAGGATATTGGCAATTATTATGGAGCGCCTGCTGATATATTAAACTGGAAGGAGAATCAATTTGACATTGAACTGCAATCCGGCAGCGAGGTTGGCAGTGAAGTTAAAATTTTAGGTAGCAATCTAAATTATTTTAATGAATTGAAAGCTGCTCCAAAAGGAACCGGTGATAATGCTTACGCTTATATCTACCAGGGGATGAAAAACCCGTTAATAGCCGGAACGATTCCGGTTGACGAAAAATCTTTTAAAATATCAGTATCTGATCCAGATGCAGTCACTAATGCCTTTTTGGAACTTAGTATTTCATTGGGTATTAAGTCTGATAGAGTTCACAAATCTGTTTTTGTTTCGCCAAACAATTTCAGCCTGCTTGACATGAACCCTAAAAACTATTCAGTTATCACAATTCACTATTCCCCCTCCCTCGATTCCATCATCTACTGGTTCAATAAAAAAAGTATCAACCTGTATGGAGAAGCATTAATAAAAACTTTTGCTTACGAAAAACAGGGCTTTGGTTCTACCGACAGCGGGATTTCTATCGTCAAAAAATTCTGGAAAGGCAAAGGCATTGATAAAGATGAACTGAATATCTATGATGGCTCAGGGCTTTCACCCCAAAACCGGGTAACCACTCATGCACAGGTTGAGATATTAAAATATGCAAAGACCAAAGACTGGTTCCCATATTTCTATGATGCTTTGCCTGAATACAACGGCATGAAAATGAAAAGCGGCACCATCCGTGATGTAAAAGGATTTTGTGGCTATCATAAAGCCACTAATGGGAAAGAATATATCTTTTCATTCTTAGTGAATAACTATAATGGCAAAACTTCTGGAGTAGTCAATAAGATGTATAAAGTGCTGGATGAGTTGAAGTAAGGCCATCCTAAATCCCTCCGAAAGAGGGACTTTCCAATGCACAGCCCAAAAAGAGGAAAATACCCTACTTTCAGGATCTTGAAAAGAAACAAAAAACAATAAACTAATTTTTATGACAGAACAGAATTTTAAAAATCACATCCGGATTATTCCATTATATCATGGAATAGCTTTTTTACTGGCATTTGCCGGAGTAGTAGGTAGCATTATTAATTTATTGAACCACCACGATGCAGGAAACCATTATTCAGCAGCATTATTGGTTGTTGTATTCTTCCTGATCATACTGATACTTTGGTATGCAAGGGTCTTTGCCTTAAAAGCACAGGACAGGGCCATCCGTGCAGAAGAAAATTTCCGGCATTATATTCTTACAGGCAAGCCGCTGGATAAGCAGCTGCGGATGGGGCAGATCATTGGCCTCCGGTTTGCCAGCGATGAAGAATTTCCTGCATTGGCGAAAAGAGCTGTGGATGAAAAACTCTCGCAAAAAGAGATCAAGATGGCTGTTCAGAACTGGCGGGCTGACCATCACCGGGCATAACAAAGTTTTTCTTCTTTAGGGTTGTAAGCCCCTCTCCCAATGAGAGGGGGTAGGGAGTGAGGCTATTCTGCTGCGGCGCCAAGAAAAACGGTTTCAACCTTATCATTTTTAAAAGTGAAGATGATACCGCCATATATGGAGCCAATTGTGAGTTGATCCTTGCTGCTTTCTTCTTTATTAATATCATTCTTATAAGCTTCCTGTACTTCTGCATAACTGCTGCCGATGCCCATACCGGCTTTTGTTTTAAAAGTGCAGGGGCTTTTGCCGTAATGGAAAAAACAGCCAGTGATGCCGGTGCATTTATTTCAGATGCCATATTTAACACAAGCCCTTTGCTTTCCCATGTCCGGTCCTCATGCAAAAGGCCGTCAGCTTCCCATTCGATGGCTTTTGATTTGCTGTCTGGTTCACCAATAAGTTTAACTAATTCGCTATAGGATAGTCCCAGTCTTATATCCCCAAGGCTTATAATATCCGGGCCGGCAGGAATCATTTCCACTCCCGGCGGATTGGTTGCGGGCGGCGGCGGACTCGTTGTGTCTGTATTAGAGGAATTCTGGGTTTTCTTATCAGTGGAATTACAAGCCATGAAGCAAACCAGCAGTACCGGAAAAATCAGAATTTTCATAATAGGTTTTTATGAAGTAAGATAAGAAATATACCGAAGCTGCCCCGGTCCCTCTACAATCCAAGACGGCTGAATATAGCCATATCCATGTTCAGGAGCCATGGAGAAGCGATAGCGGCGGCCCAGAGAAGAAAAATAAAAATCTTTCCTGGTATAGAAACATCCTGTATCAGATGGCGGTGCAGCAGGCTTTGGATGGTCGTCATGATCCGTTCTTCTTTTTCATGGTATTCATAAGGCGGCGTTGCCGGCACATCCCTGAAGGGAGGATAATCCTGTATCAGTATATTCCTGATTTTCCAGTAATTTTCATCAGAAAGGTTTTCATATTCGCAATCGGTATGGATGCCTTCTTTTTCAATCCGTTTTTCAATAGCTGTCATCTTTTGATCGCCCAGCAGACGCAGGAGCATCATGGCCGGTAAAATCAGCAGTATGTACAAGGGCCGTTGACCACCATACAGGGCGAACCAGATTAAAAAACCGGCCGATAGAAAAATAAATATTTTGCTGAGCCAGTTGTTTTCATTGAAAAAAACACGGTTCAGCAACTGCCCGCCATCCAGTGGATAAACAGGCAGCAGATTAAAAAGATTCAGGATAATAAACAGCAGAGAAATGGTGTCATAAGAAATTCCGGAAATGCCTCCTTCGTCAGGACTGCTTTGCCGGAGCCAGTAAAAGATAATTCCGAGGATGATTCCGGGCAATGGGCCCGCTAAAAGAATAATTGCCGATTCTTTTTGCGACACTTCTCTTTTCGTTCCCGAAACATAGGCTCCCAGAAGCGGTATAAAGAAAATCCCAAGGTCGCTGTACCGGAAAAACTTCATGGCAATGAAATGCCCCAGCTCATGTATCATTACAATAGCGGTGATGAGCAGAAGGATTTTATAACTTGGAAAGATATAATACCCGATGAGCAGGTAAAAACCAAGACTGATCAATGAGCGGAGCCAGATATTGGAAGGGTTTTCCTGCTTCCGGTATTTAGGCGGATAGATAAAAACCTCTGCAGCTGGGGCCGAAGGGTTTTCATTATGCATTTCTCTAGCAGGTTCCTCAAAATGTTCCATCCGCTAAATTTAGTTAAAATAGGGTTGCAGTTTCTCCAGCAGTTGTGCAGGCATGGTAGCTCGTTTCAAGCCGCCGGCCTCCATAAAATACAGGATTATCCGGGCTGCTGCCAGCAACTCGCCGGCTTCATTGTACACTTCATGATGAAATTCAATTTTATGATGAACCGGCAACTCCTTCAGGAAGGTTTTAATGGTTAGCAGGTCATCATAACGGGCGGGGCGCAGGTAGCGGCAGTGTACATCTACCACGGGCATAATGACGCCCATCCTTTCCATATCAGCATAGGTAAAGCCTAATTGCCGGATGGACTCCGCTCTTGCCGCTTCAAAATAAGGAAAGAAATTGCTGTGGTACACCACACCCATCTGGTCGGTCTCGGCATAGCGCACCCGTACTTGTGTTTCAGAAGTAAACATATAAGGTTGCAATAATACTCAAAAGATACGTTTTGCTTTTATCCGGGCAATATCAGCATGTTTATTCATTGTGAAGCTGCCAAATCAACAACAAAATGTTAAAGCATTCTTCATACAGCACTTTTCCACACTTGTTTGGAATGATGTTTGGGATAAGCCGAAATAATTCGAATATTCGCAACGTTAACCACCATAGGGTTTAAAGGATTATCTTAATGAAGAATCATAGTTTACTGGTACCGGCCATCTTCCTCAGCCTCTCCGTATTTGCCCAGCAGACCGCTTTTTATACTGATCCCGAAGCAAAATTCAAGGAAGCCAAAAAGTACTTTCAAAAAGAGCAGTACAGCCTGGCTTATCCGCTGTTCAAAGAACTGAAGCAGGATGTAAGGGAGACCAATAAGGCCAACATTCCGGTTACCGTACAGGAGATAGCATACTACACCACCGTTTGCGCACTGAAGCAGAATGAGGACCGGGCGGAAGATGTGGCGCTGGAGTTCATTGAAGTGCAAAAAAACAATCCGCGGGTACAGATGATGAATTTTCATTTGGGCGAATATTATTTCCGCAAAGAAAGATTTGGGGATGCCGCCCGTTTGTACGGAGGGGCCAATATTGCCAACCTCAGCAACCGGGAGATTGCTGATATGAAATTCCACCAGGGGTATTCCTATTTTGCCCTGCAGCGTTTTAATGATGCAAAACCCTTGTTCAACAGTATCCGAAGCATTAAGGATGATCCTAATTATATTGATGCAAATTATTATTACGGCTTCCTGGCCTTCCGGGACAGGCAGTATAGTGAGGCGCTGGAGGCATTCAAGACCGTGGAGAATGAAAAAAATTACGGAACGGTTGTTCCCTATTACATAGCACAGATCTACTACATACAGGGAAAAAAGGATGAAGTGATCACTTATATCCAGAATAAATTACAAACCGGCAGCAGCTCCCAATACTATGACCTGGAACTAAAGCAACTGATCGGTCATGCTTATTTTGAAAAGAAGGAGTACGGCAAAGCATTGCCTTACCTGGAGGATTATGTGGGCCGTTCCAAAAAAGTGAGGAGGGAAGACCTGTACGAATTATCCTACTCCTATTACCATGCAAAGAACTATAACAGGGCAATTGACGGTTTCAAACAATTAAGCGGCAAGGATGATTCACTCAGCCAGCATGCCATATACCTTCTGGGAGATGCTTACCTGAAAACAGGACAAAAAGGCAATGCCCGCAATGCTTTTCTGGTTTGCTCATCCACCAGCAGCAATCCGGAGCAAAAAGAGATTTCCAAATACCAATATGCCAAACTATCGTATGAGCTCGGTTTCCAGGATGAAGCACTGAACAGCCTGAATTCATTTATTACGGATTATCCCGGTTCAAAATATAATACCGAGGCCAAGGAACTGATGATTGATGTGCTGGCCAATACCAATAATTATAAGGATGCACAGGCCATGCTGGAAAGCCTGAAGAACCCTTCAGAAACTTCAAAAAGGGTTTACCCGAGGATTTTATTTGGAAGGGCGACCGAAATGATCAATGACGGAAGATTAGATGAGGCGGATGCACTGCTTACTAAGGTGATTTATGATCCATACAGCAGAACGGTGTTGCCTTTTGCTAATTTCTGGAAAGGAGAGCTTGGCTACCGGAATAATCAGATAGATACAGCGATCAAATATTTTCATGCTTACATGGATGCGGGTGCACCCGTAGCCGGGGAGGCCAATCCCGTCAATGCCCGATACAATCTTGGCTACTCCTATCTGCGTAAGGAGAACTATAAAGTATCCGTTACCTTTTTTGAACCGCTTATCAAAGCCCCGGCATTGAATACCGATGCTTTTTCGCAGGATGCCTATATGCGTACGGCCGATAATCATTTTATGATGAAGAATTATGACCGGGCAAGGTCCATGTACGATAATGCGATAAAACTGTCATGGCCGGCGGAAGATTATGCCACTTTTCAGATAGCCATGCTGGCGGGTGTGAAAAGCGCCACGGACAAGATTAATGGAATGAACACCATGATCCGGAAATTTCCCAAATCACCGCTTGCCATTGAAGCCAATATGGAGATTGCCAATACGTATATGGGCAATGAAAAATTCAGGGAGGCCATTCCGTACCTGAAAGTTGTTGCTGAAAACAAGGAAAACTTCAGCCTTGTTCCGCAGGCTTACCTGAAGCTTGGTACAGCCTATTATAATATTGATAATAACGATGAGGCCTTGCGGCAGTTCAAGACAATTGTGGAAAAGTGCTCCAATTCTGTTGAAGCGGAAGATGCCCTTGACAATATCAAGACCATTTATGTTGAGGACGGCAAACCAGATGAATACGCTGCCTACATGCGGCAGATCGGGAAGCCATTAAGTACAAATACAGAGGATGAACTAACCTGGGCTGCTGCTGAAAAACTTTACGATGACCAGAAACTGAATGAAGCCCTCTTGGCCTATAACAGTTATATACAGCGGTTCCCGAACGGGGCACATGTGGTGGAAGCTAATTTTAACCGGGCAGAGATTTACAATGCTAAAAAAGACTGGGTTAATGCAGTAGCAGCGTATGAAGCGGTTGCGGCAGAGGCGCCCAATCCATTTGCCGAACGGTCGGTACTGTCGGCCGCAAGGATCAACTATTTTGAACTGAAGAACTATGCAAGGGCTGAGAATTTTTACCTGCAGTTAAAACAGATCACCTCCAGCCAGGAGCTGAAACTGGAAGCGATGAGGGGTTTGCTGCGCTGCCAGTATAACCAGCAAAAATGGACAGAGGCATCTGAAAATGCCAAAGAACTGACGGCCGCCAAAGGCAGCAGCGCTGATGATAAAACGCTGGCCAATATGGTAATAGCTAAATCATATCAGGCAGCCGGAGAGTATAATGAAGCTATCAGCAGTTTGAAATCAGTGGTACAACTAAACAAAGCTGCCCTGGCAGCCGAAGCAAGGTATGAGATTGCCAACTGCTGGTTCCAGCTGAACAAACTGACAGAATCTGAGAAGGCGGCTTTTGAAACCATCAACAAGTCGGGCTCCTATGATTACTGGATAACAAAAGCCTATATACTGCTTGGCGATATTTATTTCAGGCAAAAGGACTATTTCAATGCCAAAGCTACTTTGCAGAGTGTGGTAGACAATACAACAGATGCAGAACTGAAGTACGAGGCACAGGCTAAACTGAACAGGGTTACAGAAGAGGAAGGCAGATCAAGCAAGGTTGGCAACTAAGTAAAACAACAATGAAAAAAACGATATACAGATTTTTATTTGCAGGAATGGGTTTTTTATCCGCAACGGCTTCTTTTGCACAGAAAGATACAGCAGGTAAAGGGGGCATTGATATTGTTTCAACTTTTAAACCGGTGCTGAAGCAAACGGCTAAGATCAATTTCGGCGCTTCGCCGGCGCCGGTGGATACGGCTAAAACCAGGCTCAGTTATGATATTCCCAACCCAAACTTATTATTTGCTTACCAGCCGGGTACTTTAAAGCCGTTAGCACTTGACATTGATACCAGCGGAGTTTTTGATAACAGCAGTTACGTAAAGGCCGGCTTTGGAAGTTTAAGAACTCCGTTTGTACAGGCCGGTATTTCTTTCGGTGATGGTAAAACAGCCGGTTTAAATATCTATGCCCGTTATGTGGGATCAGATGGCAAAAGAGATTACCAGAAGTTTTCCAGCACGAATGTTCGGATGACCGGTTTTTTTAAATCGGGCAATAACCTGGAGTGGAATGCCGGCATCGGGATGAAGCAGGACAGAACTTATAAATACGGATACGAACCTCAGACTTTGGTATTTCAGCCCGATTCATTAAAACAGAATTTTCAAACTATCGGCGGGCGGTTAGGTTTTCACAATATTCATAAAACATCGTTCGGATTAACCTATTCACCGGAAGTAATGATTGATGTCTTCGGTGATAACCATGATAACTCAGAAAGCAATACTGTGGTGAATCTGCCGCTGGAAAAAACCATCGGGAAGGAATTTGCCGTGAACCTCGGAGTGACCTTTGACCTGACAAGGGTGTCACCGAAAAATAAATCAGCTATCAACAACACCATGTACTTTATTTCTCCCTCCGTATTGTACAAAACAAAAAATATCAATGTACAGGCAGGTATCCGGCCTTCGTGGGACAATAAGACCTTTAAAATGTTTCCCAATGTGCTGGTCGATATCAGCAGCAGTGACAGCCGTTTTACTTTCCAGGCAGGCTGGACAGGTTATGTAAGAAAAACAACCTACATGTACCTCGCATCACAAAATCCCTGGCTGTGGATACCCGAAACATTTAAAAACTCATGGATAGAGGAGCGCTTTGCCGGATTTAAAGGTTCTGTGGGGGACCATTTTACTTATGCGGCGAAAGCAGCTTTCAATAAAATCAACAATCAGCCTTTATTTGTAAATGATACTACCACCGGCCTGGGAGGTAAATCATTCCGTGTGGTGAATGAAAGCCGCATCAATGTAGTGAACTTTGGCGCTGAGATCGGCGTAACATTCCATGAAAAATTCTCCCTAACATCGGGTTTGCAGTTCAACCAGTTCACTGGCTTAAGAGATAACGCCAAAGCATGGGGTTTGCTTCCGCTGGAGCTGAAAACGGCTATGCGAATGCAGATCATAAAGGACCTTTGGTTAAAAGGCGACCTTTTTGCCTGGAGCGGCCCGCATTATAAAAAGAAAGACGGCAGCCCTGGTAAACTGGACGGGGCCATGGACCTGAATGCAGGACTTGAATTCAGCGTAACTAAAAACATCAATCTCTGGACACAATTCAATAATATCTTCAACAAAACCTACCAGCGCTGGAACCAGTACCCGGTATATGGGTTCAATTTTGTCGGCGGAATCGTATTTTCGTTCGACCAAAAGAACTGATGATGTACCCGGAATTGTATCAATACCTTCTTCAATACAGAAAGCTTTCCCTGCCGGGCATCGGCACTTTTATGATAGAAAGAAAACCTGCACTGACGGATTTTCCCAATAAACAGATACTTCCCCCTGTGTATTCACTGGTTTTGCAGCCTTCTGCGCTCATCCCATCCGGTAATTTTTTTAACTGGCTGGGAACTGCACTGGGTATTTCACAAATGGATGCAGTGATCCGCTTCAACGATTTTGTATTTGAGGTGAAGAAACAGGTTGACAAAGGCGATACCATCAGTTGGAGCGGAGTAGGTACCCTTAAAAAAGGCCTGGCGGGTGAGATCAAATTTCAGCCATATGACCCTGCGATTACAGAGCAACCTGTTCCGGCTGTTAAAGTACTGCGGGAAAAAGCCGAGCATACTGTGAGGGTAGGAGAAGAGGAAAAGACCTCGGCCGAAATGGAGAAAATACTGGCAAAACCGGAAGAAAAAAAATCTTACTGGTGGGCTTATGCACTGGTAACCGGTTTACTGGCCGTAATTTTTATTGGCTGGTATTTCTCTGTGAAAGGAGTGGATTTGGGTGCCACTGCCAACAGCAAACGACTGGTACCCGGCGATCCACCATCTGCTGCTTACAAAGAACTTCCGTGATTTGATCATTTTCTGTTTACTTTGTTGACCTCCCGCTGAAAAATTTCCATGAGTTCGACCATTCATTATACAAACTGCCCCGTTTGCGGTTCACCTGCCATTCAGCCGGTTTTATCAGTGAAGGATTATACCATAAGCAATGATAGTTTTGCTCTTTGGGAATGCAGCGGCTGCACCCTGCGGTTTACTCAGGAAGCGCCTGATGCAAATTCGATAAACCCTTATTACAACTCAGAAAACTATATCTCACATTCTGATACTTCCAGAGGGTTTATTAACCGCCTGTATCAGTCAGTAAGGAAAAGAACATTGAAGCAGAAAAGAAAACTCGTTCAGCGGGTTACCGGGTTGCAAACAGGCAGTTTACTTGATCTTGGAAGCGGTACCGGCGCTTTTATGCATGAAATGAGAACGCATGGTTGGAAAGTAACAGGGCTTGAACCGGATGAAGGTGCAAGAAAGATAGCAGCGGAAAAACTGAAAACCCAATTGGAAGATGCAGCTGAATTCTTCAGGTTTCCGGGAGAAAGCTTCGATGCCATCACCCTGTGGCATGTGCTGGAGCATGTGCATGACCTGCACGATTATATGACTCAGTTAAAATCAGTGCTGAAAAAAGATGGCTGCTTATTTATAGCAGTACCCAACTATACGTCAAAGGATGCAGCTATCTATAACGAGTATTGGGCGGCTTATGATGTACCGAGACATTTATATCATTTTTCCCCAGCATCCATGCAGGTACTGATGGAAAAACATGGATTGCGGATACAACAATATAAACCTATGTGGTATGACAGTTTTTATATTTCTATGTTAAGCAGTAAGTACAAGAGCGGGAAGACAAACCTGGTAACCTCTTTTCTAAATGGCTTGCGGTCAAATTTGAAAGCATGGTCAGATGCAAGATACTGCAGTTCGGTGATCTATATTATCAGTAAATAATTACTGACTGAACTGTACTTCATACAGTTCCGGCCACCACTTGCCTGTAACATATATCTTCTTTGCCGCTGCATCATAAGCGATCCCATTGAGCACTTCTGCACCTGAATATTTGTTTTTAGCCTGGATGGTCAGCGGGTTCAGATCTGCTTTGGCAACAATGGAACCGTTTGAAGGGTCAATTTTAAAGATGTAAGAGTACTCATATTGATTGGCATAGATGAATCCGTCAATAAACTCCAGCTCATTCAGGTTATAGGAAAGACTGCCACCTTCTGTTACATCCTGTGCCTTCAGTAATTTAAAGGAAGAAGGTTCGTAATAATACAGGGTACTGGAGCCATCACTGGCAATAAGCAATTTGCCATCAGTAGTCAGACCCCACCCCTGGTGATTAATCGTAAACTCTTTTACTTTCTTAAAATCGTTCAGCGAGTATGCAAACGCTTTATTCTCTTTCCAGGTAAGCTGGTACACTGTATCGTTTAGGATGGTTATGCCCTCGCCAAAGAAGGCTTTGTCGAGCGGAATTTCTTTCAATGGTTTGCCGGTTTTCAAATCCAATTTTTTCAGTGTGGATTTGCCGTAGTTGCCGGTGCCTTCATACAGTTCACCATTATATATTACAAGACCCTGTGTATAGGATGAGGTATCATGAGGGTAAGCAGCAATGACAGAATAATTCATTATCCGGGGGCCATCAGGGCGGGGATCAGGGCCATCTCCGTTTTCCTTGTTTTTACAGGCAAAAAATCCGATAAGCACCAGGGCAGGAACAAATTTTTTCATCAGAGATTTGATTTCGGACAAAAATAAGTGCTGCATATTTACCGGGCTGTTAAACATTTTAGCGGGATATGTTTGGAAATGGTAAAAATACGATACAACCGGCTCTTGCACAATCCATTAAAAGAATTATATTTACATCTGATTCAAGCCTTGTTCGAAAAATTCCTCCCGATTGCCATCGGGAATGAATCGTATCCCTGAAACGCCTCAATTAAGTTTCCTTTTATCTTTTTTTAACTACGAAGCTTTAGCGTAGTGTTCAGGCTGCGAAGCCGTTGCCCAGTAGTTGTATTCTTATCCAATCCCGCATGAACAACTCATGGCTTTATAATAATGCCATGCCGTAACTCAAAAAGATTTGGAAACTATGAAGGCGGGTTTATTTCTTCTTACCGGGGCTTTGGCTATCCACAGTCAACTGGCTGCACAAAAGAGCTGCTCCTCGTATCCGTATCAGCAGAAAAGATTAAAAGAAAATACAGCGCTGGCTGACAATTTCAGCCGTATTGAATCATTTATTAACCAGCAGACAGGCTCCGGGCAATTTCTTCGTGGTGAAGGAGCGGAGGAAGCCGTTGTTAAAATACCGGTGGTAATACATAACCTGTATCATCTTTCTTCAGAAAAAATAACCGTTGAGCAGGTGATGAGCCAGCTTACGGCGCTGAACCAGTGCTTCCGCCGGCGTAATGCTGATACAGTTAATACCCCTTCTTATTTCAGGGCACTGGCTGCTGACTGCCGGTTCGAATTTCAACTGGCCATATCAGACCCCCAAAGACGTTCAACCACCGGTAGTATCCGAAAGTATACTCCCATGAAAGAATGGGAAGCAGATGATAAGATGAAGTTTTCAGCTGAAATGGATGATGATGCATGGGATCCCAACAGTTATTTAAATATATGGGTGTGTAACCTGAACCGGGTAGCCGGTTATGCCAGTTTACCGGGCGAGGCAGCTGGTAAATACGGCGTGGTAATTGGTTTTGGTGCATTTGGGACGATAAACACTTTGCCCGGTTATGAACTGGGTAAAACGGCTGTGCATGAAGTAGCTCACTGGCTGGGGTTACGGCATTTGTGGGGCGACCATTATTGCGGCGATGATGGTGTGGCCGACACACCCAAACAAGCCGGCTTTAATATTGAATGCCCGAATGTAATTAATGTAACCTGTGACAATGGCCCTTATGGCGATATGTATATGAACTATATGGACCTGACCAATGACGGTTGTATGAATATGTTTACGCTGGGGCAGAAAGCAAGGATGAGGGCCTTGTTTGCACCGGGAGGAGCCAGGAATAAACTGCTTATATCAACCGGACTGAACCCCCCGCTGATCAATGCAATACCTCTGCCCGAAGAAGACCCCCGGTGGCTGCACCCGCAACTGTATCCCAACCCTGCCAGCAGTCAGTTGACACTTGACTTCGCATACGACATCCGCTGGATTGGGAAAACTGTAAGAATTTTAAATCTGCAGGGGCAAACGTTGATGACAGTAGTGATTACTGCCAAAGCCCAGCGAATTGATATAACAAAATTGCAGGCAGGCATGTTCTTTCTTGCAGCGAAAAAAGACGATGGAGAGTCTTTGAAGCTGAAGTTTATAAAGCAGTAGTCGCAACCAAATAATAATCGGACGGCAAGCAAAAGGCCCCGGATAACTCCGGGGTTTTCTTTATCCGTAAAAAATTACAATCCCTGTTAATAAAGCCAGTAACTCTATAAAATAAAAGCTTGGGTTATTCCTGTTGAACCGAATGAGGAGCAGGTCAATAGTAATGGCAGAGATACCTGCTATAACCGTATATCCGGTAACCATTGCTTCAATGGCGACGTACGCACCCTGTCTGTCCGAAACCTGAAGTTGACAGATATAATAAACAGCATGAATGACTGCGATGACCGAAAGAAAAGGTATTCTCCATTTCCACTTCATGAAATGAAAATAAAAAAAGACTACTAGTCTGGAAGTAGTCTTTTTTACTATTTAAAATTTAGTTGTATGACGTTTATATATGTATAGCTTCACCGTAGGCCACTTCAATGGCGTCTTTCACACTTTCGCTGATAGTGGGGTGGGGGTGGATGGCATTCAGCACTTCATGGTAAGTGGTCTCTAATTTGCGGGCCGTAACGGTTTCCGCAATCATCTCTGTAACATTATAGCCAATCATGTGGGTGCCCAGCCATTCGCCGTATTTGGCATCAAAGATAACTTTGATAAACCCTTCCGGGTGCCCGGCAGCGGATGCCCTGCCGCTTGCACTCAGCGGAAACTTACCTACCCGTACTTCATAACCCGCTTCTTTGGCCTGTTTTTCCGTGTACCCCACTGATGCAATCTCCGGAACGCAATAAGTACAACTGGGAATATTATTGTAATCAATCGGCTCCGGCTGATGGTGGTATTTGTTTTCATTGTAGGCAATGGCTTCCACGCAAACAATACCTTCTTTGCTGGCCACATGGGCAAGCGCCTGACCCGGTGAACAGTCTCCGATAGCATAAATGCCGGGTATATTGGTTTGTCCGTATTTGTCAACAAGAATTTTTCCCTTATCTGTTTTAACACCCAGTGTTTCCAGTCCAATACTTTCAATATTGGCGGCAATACCTACGGCACTCAGCAGAATATCAGCCTCCAGCACTGTTTCACCACCGGCAGACTTCACGGTTGCTTTTACACCTGCACCCGAAGGGTCTACTTTTGTCACTTCACTGCTGGTCATGACGGTGATGCCGCTTTTTTTGTAGTGTTTTTCCAGTTCTTTGGAGATATCCTCATCTTCTACCGGAACAATGCGGGGCATAAATTCAACAACGGTGACTTTAGTGCCCATACTGTTGTAGAAATAGGCAAACTCAGCACCAATGGCGCCGCTGCCCACAACAATTATGCTTTTTGGCAATTGCGGCAACACCATGGCTTCGCGGTAGCCGATGATCTTTTTGCCGTCAATCTTCATAGAAGGAAGTTCACGGCTGCGCCCGCCGGTGGCAATGATGATATGTTTAGCTTCCACGACCTGGTTTTTACCATCTTTATCCACTACTTCCAGTTTGCCTTTGGTTACCAGTTTACCAAACCCCATAATCACATCAATCTTGTTTTTCTTCATTAAAAACTGAACGCCCCGGCTCATTTTGTCGGCCACACCTCGGCTTCTTTTGATAACCGAATCAAACTGGGGTGTGCCGCTGGCCTCAATACCGAATTCCTTGGCATGTTTGATATATTCATATACCTGGGCGCTTTTCAGCAGGGCCTTGGTGGGTATACAGCCCCAGTTAAGACAGATGCCGCCAAGGTTTTCTTTTTCAATGATTGCTGTTTTGAAACCAAGCTGCGAGGCACGGATAGCCGCCACATAACCACCGGGGCCGCTTCCGAGAACCACTACATCGTAAGCCATTTGTATTTTGGATTTTAGATTTCAGATTTTTGATTGGAGGGGCGAAGTTATCCGAAAAGAGGGAATTGGGCAAAACCGCCCGATTGTGATACCCGGAGTTCATTATTGAACTTTGGTTGGAAATTTACAGGTCAAAAAATGCTTTTTTAGCCTTGAAAACCAATTACTAAAACAAATTGATATTTGTGGAAAACGGGTAAAAAAATCTAAAATCTGCGATCATAAATCTGAAATCAATCCCCTACCTTTGCTGTCCAAAATTTTGTATCAATTATGGCCAGAGTTTGTCAGGTTACGGGTAAGATGCCGGTGGGTGGGCACAAAGTGTCGCACTCCAACATCAAAACCAAGCGCCGGTTTCTGCCCAATCTGCAGAAGAAGCGTTTTTATCTTGCTGAAGAAGATAAATGGATAACATTAAAGCTGACTACCGATGCTATCCGCACCATCAATAAAAGAGGTCTTTACACTGTAGTTAAAGAACTGAGGGCTCAGGGTCAGCACATCTAACCCTTTGGCTTTGCTCAGGGTTAATAAGGAATAAAAGAAAAAATTATAAGTCATGGCAAAGAAAGGCAATCGTGTACAGGTAATTCTGGAATGCACTGAGCACAAGAACAGTGGTCAGCCCGGCACCAGCCGTTATATCACGGTAAAAAACAAGAAGAACAACCCCGAACGTCTGGAGTTGAAGAAGTACAACCCCATTCTGAAAAAAGTAACTGTTCATAAAGAAATCAAGTAATTATGGCAACAGCAGCAAAAACGGCGATTAAGAAAGACTCCAAACAGGCCGCTGAAGCAAAGAATTATACCAAAGTGATTAAAGCTGTCCGCAGCCCCAAATCCGGCGCCTATACCTTTAAAGAGCAAATGGTGCATAAGGACAAGGTGAAGGAATTTCTGGCGCAGAGGTAAGGTTGGTTTCTAACGTAATTCAGAAAGCTGTTCGTGGTTGCGAATGGCTTTTATTTTTTAATGTATCCAGGTCATATAAGTCATATCGGTCAGATTTGTTTCATGAATTTAGTAATGATTTTTCGGGCAGTTGTTTTTCCTTCTGTTTGACTTGTATGGCTTTGTTGACTTATAACTGACTGTAATTATGGGATTCTTCAATAAACTGTTCGGCAAAAAAGAAAAGGAAAGCCTGGATGAAGGACTGAAAAAAACCAAACAGGGTTTTTTTGAAAAAATCAGCCGGGCCATTTCAGGTAAAAGCACCGTAGATGATGAAGTACTGGATAACCTGGAAGAAGCGCTGGTAAGCGCTGATGTGGGTATTGAGACCACCGTAAAAATTATTGAGCAGATAGAGCAACGGGTGGCGAAGGATAAGTATATGAACTCGTCGGAGCTCAATAAAATTCTTCAGGAAGAAATTGAAACCCTGCTGGTGGATGCACCGTCTTTCAATAGTTATGCATTTGATTCTGAACTTCCTTCAAAACCCTATATCATTTTGGTGGTAGGGGTGAATGGGGTTGGCAAAACCACTACCATTGGCAAACTGGCTTATAATTTTAAACAGGCGGGCAAAAATGTTTTGCTGGGTGCTGCTGATACCTTCAGGGCAGCGGCAGTTGACCAGCTTGCTATCTGGAGTGAAAGGGTAGGTGTGCCCATTGTAAAACAGGCCATGGGAAGTGATCCGGCAGCTGTTGCGTTTGATACCGTACAAAGCGCTTTATCCAGAAGCAGTGATGTTGTACTTATTGATACAGCAGGCCGCCTGCACAACAAAGCACACCTGATGGATGAGCTGAGTAAGATCAAAAGAGTGGTTCAAAAAACAATACCCGATGCACCGCATGAAGTGTTACTGGTGCTGGATGGCAGTACCGGGCAGAATGCACTGGAACAGGCAAAACATTTTACAGCGGCAACTGATGTAACTGCATTAGCCATTACCAAACTAGATGGGACTGCAAAGGGTGGTGTTGTTTTAGCAATTGCTAATCAGTTTAAAATACCGGTGAAGTTTATTGGGGTGGGTGAGAAAATGCAGGATTTGCTGGTGTTTAACAAGCATGAGTTTGTGGACAGCCTGTTTAGTTTGGAAAAGTAAGAACACAGGTTATTATGTTGAGGGCATCTCTAAAAACCTAAGGTATGAAGCAATGTTTTTGGGGAACCAGTTGTCTTAGATAGAAACACTGCATATGTCAAAAATAAGAGGATTATTTGATGAACAAATTCGGTTGGAGAAGCTGAGTAAAAAGCAGGATCCATTGGAACAATTGGCTCATCATATTGATTTTGAATTTTTCAGGAAGCCATTAGGGATCAACAGCTGTATTCATGAAAAAGGGTACCGTGGCAAACCCTTAACAAAACGCCAGCAACAAAGCAATAGGAAGAAATCAAAAACAAGGGCGAGGGTTGAACACATCTTTGCCTTCATGACAAACAGTATGAATGAAATGTATTTATGCTGTCGTAGCTTTAAAAGGAATGCAGCCAGCATAGGGTTAATGAATCGTACGTATAATCTTTTCAGACTGGTTCAACTTAAAGTTGAATTAAGAAGTTGATGGGATCAGTGTGCCCATTCCTGAAAAAGGACAAACGGAAAACTTAAAATACGTTGTGAAAATTGCATTTTTTGCGCCGATTTGCCAATACTCAAACAAAAAATGCATCAAAAATAAGTTTCTGATTTTTCTTGAAAAAAATGACAGTTTTTAGAGATGCTCTTAATGTATTCCGTTTGTTTATACGACAGTCAAAATAGGCGCTAAACAATTCCTCTGTTAGTTGCGGATAATCAATGTAAGAAAATAAATCCAGTTGCATATTGTAAAATAAAGCCCCCGGCTGTTTTCCGAGGGCTCGTTTCCATTGAATCCCTGAGGCAGCGAACAGACAACCCTTTAGCCTTATTGTCGTAGCTCCTGAAGACAAAGCCATAGTAGTAAAACAGGGGGCGGGCCCAGGCAGGCAAGGCTCGTACTGCCCACCGTAGAACTCCACCAGCCACCGAACTTACCAACGCTGCTGAACGAGCCATTGCCGCCACGGAGACCGCCCGGAAGACCATTAAAGCCGCTGCTGTTGGTGCCGTTGCCATTTTCCTCCCAACCGCTGGTGCTTTTCATTTTTGTACCGGCAACATCTTCTCCGCCTAAATAATCTGTAAGTACAGTCCACTCATCATCTGATGGTATATGCCAGCCTCTTGGCGCTAAACCACGGGGATCGTTTACCGCATACCAATTGTATAATCCACCATATTTGGCGCCATTTGCTGGGTTATTATCATAATAACACCAAGCCGGTTGCTTGTTTTGTCCTGCTTTTGTCCATTCTTCAGCTGTTTTAGCATGCGGTATAGGGTCGCCATTGCGGAATTTGTCTACATTCAGGTTCTCAGCCATCCACACTTGGTTGCCAATGGTTACTTCATTTGATGAGAGATACCGCATAAAATCAGCCGCCGAATTGTTTTATGAGTAAACTGATCCGGCTGCGGTAAGCGGCGGTTTCTTCCTGCTGCTGGTTGATAAAGCTGTTATCACTGAGTTTACCCAGCACTTTTTCCATTTCCTCTTCTGTTTCGTACACCATTTGCCGGAAGGGATTGCTGTAATCCTTGGCCCTTGAATCATAAATGGCCCCCGTCATCCGTTCCTTTGTGGCCACTGACTGCAGCAGCAGCTGAATGAATAATTTTTTGGTAAACCCGGAAGGGGAGGTGTTCAGCACTTCCAGCAGTGATGCCCACGCATGGCGGAATTTATCGTTGGGATAATCCCTGCTTTTTTTGATGTAGTATTCATGCACCGCATCCCAGTCACAGATCTTTCCGGAGCGGATATTTTTTACAAGGGTTTGCACGGCAGACTCCGTTATCAGCAGCCCGCCGGCATTTTTCCATACCGTTCGTTCAGTTTTTCCCGGCAGGGCCTGCTGCAATTTGGTCCATGTGCTGATTTTGCGGCGTTCAATCATCTGCACCAGTTCCGTGATGCCATAGTAAATGATCATTTCTTTGAATAAGCGATACGCCTCCGGAATTTTTTGCAAAAGCACTTTACGGTTACTGTTTTCAAAACCTTCTGCCGGTATTTCAAGTTTATTTATTTCGGCAGACCTGTTTTCAAGCACGGACTTGCCGGTTTCGGCCAGTTCTTTTTCTGAAAGTTTTTTCCTGTACTTTATTGCCCATGCCTTTGCGGTAAATTTTTTAAACAGTTGTAAAGCGTCAAACATTTCGTTCACACTGTCGGGCGCCAGGAAACCGTATTCAAAGACAATGGACTTGTCGGTTCTTTTATCGCGGCTGGTGTATTTGGTTACATTTCTTACCAGTGCATACATATTGTACAGGAACCAGTAACCCGGTATTACCAGTAAACGATCCCTGGCCACATCATGGCTTACCAGTGCAAAGGGGATGGGTATGTTCAGCTCGGCCGGGAAATCGCCTTTGGCTATTAAAGTGAACGATGCAAATTTGGAATTATGCCTGAGGCTTACGCAAAGTCCCGGCCAGAAGCCGCGGCCGGCTACAATTTCCCCGTCGGCCCCTCTTGAATTGTGATTGGAGCCGATGGTGGCGCCGGCAGCCATATTGCTTTGTCCGAGTACCGTGGCTGCGCAGAGAAATGAATTGTTGTGGTGCTGCTCATACGCCGGGAAGATAAGGGAGTTCAGTACCTCGCAGCAGGAGATGGTGCTGTTATCGCCAAGGTAAGAGTTGATGAGGCGGGCGCCGTATTTCAACTGGGAGTTGGAACCCATCACAAACCTGACTGCTTTTACTCCGTAGAAAATGCGGCAGCCAAAACCAATGATGCCGTTCACCAGTTCACAGCCTTCGCCAATCTGTGATTGGGCATGGGGGCCTGAGTTGATGGTAAGGTTCTTGAGTTTATTGGCGCCTTTCAGGTATGCATCACTGCCGATCCACACATCTTTGATGATCTTGCAGTTTTTGATAACGGTTCGGTCGCCGATCTTGCCATAATAGCCTCGGCGGGTATCGTATTTGGTATTGGTAAATTCCTTGAAGCACTGCAGCAGTTTTTCATCATTCCGGTATTTGCTCCAGAGCCATGCATCAGCGGCCTGCATACCGTTAAAGGGCAGTACACTGCGGCCGGCGTTTTCATTGCATATTTCCAGCCAGATGCGGACGGATTCTTTTTCACCCTGCTTCACCACACCGTTGCCAAACTTGGAATGATCCGTTGTGGACAGTTCATTGATGTTCACCAGCATCACATCATCGCCGGTGATGCAGTGGCTCATGAAATTTACATTATCAATTACGACATTGTTGCCGATATCGCAGCTGATGATGGTGCTGTTGCAGAGTCCTGCCGGCATCCGCAGGTTATTGAACTCATGAAAGAAAGGTTCCAGCCTGCCGATGCGTACCAGCCCGAAGAAGGAGCAGCGTTTCACCAGGCGGGGATCAAATGCTTCGGCCACCAGCACCTTGTTCCAGTTGTCGGAACTGTTATCGTTTTTCTCCAGTATCCTGATCTCGGCGGCGGTCAGCTTGCGGTAGCGCATGCCGTTACGGTTCTGCCGGTTGCGCAGGTAGTATTCGTCTTTTCCTTTGGGGATGTATTGCGGGTCAATAAAGCCGTAGCCAAGGGAGGAGAGCGGTTGTTTGCTGATGTGGTTCATACGTTGTCTTAGAGTTCAGGGCTAAAGCCCTTGTTCAGTTCTTCCTGTTCCCCATGCTAAAGCATGGGGTTCTGGTTGTTCGGGGCTAAAGCCGATGTTCAGATCTTCTTATTTCCCCTACTAAAGCAGGGATAATCATCTGCTGCCTTTTAAGGCGGAATTATTCCACCGTTACACTCTTCGCCAGGTTCCTCGGCTTGTCCACATCGTATCCTTTGGCCACACCGATATAGTAGGCCAGCAGCTGCAGGGGCACCACACTCAGCATCGGGGCGACAATTTCATCCGCTTCGGGTACGATCATCACATCATCAGAAAGTTGTTCTGAAGTTTTATCCCCTTCGGTGATAACAGCAACTACTTTTCCCTTCCTGGCTTTTATCTCCTGCATGTTGCTGATCACTTTTTCATGCCAGGCATCTCTTGTAGCCACAAATACCACCGGCAGTGTTTTTTCCACCAGGGCGATGGGGCCATGTTTCATTTCAGCAGCCGGATAGCCTTCGGCATGTAGGTAGGAAATTTCTTTCAGCTTTAAAGCGCCTTCCAGTGCAACGGGGAAATTATAACCACGGCCCAGGTAGAGAAAATCACGGGCATCTTTATATTTTTCTGCCAGCTCTTTTATCTTGCCACTATGTTTTAAGGTCCAGGCCGCTTTTTCGGGTATCTGCTGCAATTCGTTCAGCAGGTGGCGGTACCGTTCTTCGCTGATGGTGCCTTTGATGTAGCCTATCTTCAGTGCAATCATGGTAAGTACGGCGAGCTGGGCAGTGAAGGCTTTGGTAGACGCCACTCCAATCTCAGGCCCTGCATGGGTATAAGCCCCGCCATGACTGGTACGGGCAATGGATGAGCCTACCACATTTACCACTCCCAGAATGATTGCCCCTTTTTGTTTGGCATTTTCAATAGCAACCAGGGTATCGGCTGTTTCCCCGCTTTGCGAAATGGCGATGATGACATCACCTTTATTGATCACCGGGTTGCGGTAGCGGAACTCTGAAGCATATTCCACTTCTACATTGATGCGGCAGAGCTCTTCAAAGATATATTCGGCCACCAGGCCGGCATGCCAGCTGGTGCCGCAGGCTACCATGATGATGCGGTTGGCATTTACAATCTGTTCGGTATACTGCTGAATACCACTCATGGTGATGGTGCCGGCTTCGGCATCCAGTCTCCCCCGCAGGCAGTCGTATATGGTTTGCGGCTGTTCAAAAATTTCTTTCAGCATAAAATGGTCGTAGCCGCCTTTTTCAATGGCGGCCAGTTCCAGGTCAAGCTTCTGTACGTAGGGGGTTATTTTTTCGTTGCCAAGATTTTTCAGAATGAGCTGGTCCGGTTTTACTATGGCCAGTTCATAATCGTTTACATACACTACTTCCTTGGTATATTCCAGCATGGGTGAAGCATCAGAGCCCAGAAAATGTTCGCCTTTAGCCACGCCGATCACCAGCGGGCTGCCTTTGCGGGCGGCGATAATGGTATCGGGGTTGTCTTCATCCAGTATGAGTATCACATAGGCGCCGGTCACCCGTTTTAAAGCCACCCTCACTGCTTCTTCCAGGTAGCACTGGTTATTTTTTCTTATCTCTTCAATGAAATTCAGCAGTACTTCGGTATCGGTTTCGCTGGTAAAAATGTAGCCTTTATTGGTAAGCTCCTGCTTCAGCTGGATATAGTTTTCAATAATGCCGTTGTGGATCATGGCCAGTTTTCCGCCGGCAGAGCGATGGGGATGGGCATTGCGGTCGCTTGGTTCACCATGGGTGGCCCAGCGGGTATGGCCGATGCCTACAGTGGCATGCAGGTTTTTTCCAATGATGGCATCTTCCAGTTCGGCCACCTTTCCTTTCTTTTTAAAAATTTTGAGGCCATCGCTGTTATGAAGGGCCACGCCGGTACTGTCGTAACCGCGGTACTCAAGACGTTTCAGCCCTTTAATGATGATGGGGTAAGCTTCCCTGGGGCCGGTGTATCCAACTATTCCGCACATATCGATGGTCTTTTAGTCTGCTGTTTTTCAGCAAGGAACAAAAATATTAATTTTAAAACATCCTTAAATAAACCGGCATAAAACCGCAAATTTTATTTATACCGGGAAGTTCCGGCGATAGATATCTGTCATAACAAAACTCCTTTCAGCATCAGAAAGGCTGTTCCAAAATAGATCAACAGCCCCGTTACATCTACCAGTGTGGCAATAAAAGGAGTGGAGGAAGCGGCTGGGTCGGCCCCCAGTTTTTTCAGCAGCAGCGGCAGCATGGAACCCATGATGGTGCCCCACACCACCACACCAACAATGGCAGTGCCAATAGCAAAACCGATGCGGATATAATGCTCCCCGAACAGGCCGAAGATCCGGTGCCCCCCGAATATGATGAAGTAGCCGACGATTCCGAGTGTAATTCCCATCAACAAGCCTGATATTATTTCCCTGCGGGCAATGCGCCACCAGTCTTTTACTGTTACCTCACCCAATGCCAGCGCCTGAATAATGAGGGTGGCGGCCTGCGAACCGCTGTTGCCCCCGCTGGAGATGATCAGGGGAATAAAAGTGGACAGCACCAGCACCTGTTCCAGCGTTTTCTGAAAATTAGACATGGCAATGATGGTGAGTGTTTCGCCGATAAAAAGGATGATGAGCCAGATGATCCTTTTCTTATAGAGTTTAATCAGGGGTACATCGAGGTAAGGCTCTTCCAGTGCAGCAGTACCGCCCATTTTCTGCATGTCTTCGCTGAATTCTTCTTCGGCCACCCAGAGAATGTCGTCAATGGTAACAATGCCCAGCAACTGGTTGCTGCCGCTTACTACGGGCAGGGCCACCCGGTTGTTCATTTTAAATACCTCACTGGCGGTTTCCTGGTCGTCTTCAGGATGCAGGGCCACAAAACGGTCATCCATCAGTTCTTCCACTTTTTTATCCGGGGGGTTCAGAATGAATTCCCGGATGCGGATATCATCCAGCAATTCCCCTTTTTCATTGATAATATAAATTACATTGATGGTCTCGCTGTCTTTTCCGTATTTGCGGATGGTGGCAAATACCTCCTCAATCGTATTCCAGGGGTATACATATACATAATCGGGCGTCATCAGCCGGCCAATGCTGTTTTCAGGGTAGCCCAAAAGCGACAGGGTGATTTTTCTTTCATCCGGTTCCAGCAGTTTAATGAGCTCCCTCACCACATTGCTGGGCAGTTCTTCCAAAAAATCGGTACGGTCATCCGCAGGCAGTTCATTCAGCAGGGTCGCGGTGGTGTTGGGAGGCAGTTCATGGATAATCCTTTTCTGTATGGCCAGGTCAAGTATCTTAAAAACACTGGCCGCCCGGTGGATGGACATATGGGCGATGATGCCGTCTTCGTATTCCGGATATTCATCCACAAGCGCAGCCACATCGCTGATATTCTGGTCATCCAGAAATGTACGGATGGCCAGTTTATCTTCCGTTTGAATGACCTGCTGAAATTGTTCCTGCAGGGTGGGTTGTTCCAGTTCGGGCAACATGCATCAAAAGTACGAACTGGGGGACAAGAAGCAGGAAGCAGGAAATGATTTTTGATTTGTAAGGAATTTATTTTGCAGAGATTTTTTTACTTCGTAAATCGTAATTCCAAATGGCTATGATCCTTCCCTGTCTGTTTGTTGCTTCCGCCGGCCCGATGGGCCGTGGTGTATTTACATCTCAGGATATGGCAGCCGGATCGTTGGTAGAAGCAGCGCCGGTGATTGTGATGAGTGCCGGTAACAGGAAACACCTGGACCAGACACTGCTGCAGGGTTATATTTTTGAATGGGGTGAGAGCAAAGAAGAATGCTGCATGGCGCTGGGCTATGTGCCTCTTTACAATCACTCCTATAAAAGCAACTGTGAATACGAAATGGATTTTGAAAACGGGAAGATTTACATTAAGGCCGTCAGGGATATCAAAGCAGGTGAAGAATTGTTTATTAATTACAACGGCAACTTCGACGAAACAAAACCTGTTTGGTTTGAGGTAAAATAAAAAGGCCTCGGTTAAAGAGGCCTTTCATTTATCAGTTAAACTCTGGGCGAAGCCGGATAGTTATTGAAACCTGATCTGTCCCCTGATCTCGCCGCCCGGATAGGCAGCGGTATGGATATTTATATAATACATACCATTCAGCAGGTCCGCTTCTCTTACCACAAAACCATCTACCTGGAAGGTTCCTGAATAGCTTCCGCAGGCCGTGGTGGGGGAAGCAGGGCATCTCACAATGTTGGCGATAGTAAATGTTTGCACAACACCGACAGCATAACCTGTTGGCGCCAGACCATGAATATGCATGGCTATAACCGGACCGGTAAGCCCTGACCAGGATACCGAATAGGTAAGGGTTCTTGTTTCTCTGGTATAATATACATTCATTTTACCGATAGCGGTGGAAGGAACAGGAGGGGTTTCCTGTGCACCACTCATAATAATATCATTTTTCTGATAATCGGTCACCCTTTTTTGTTCGGCATCCGGTTCGCAGGAACTCAAAAGAAGTACAGAGCCAAGGGCAACCACAAAAAATGGTAAAACAGCAAATTGAAGCAGTCTCATATTTTGGTCTATTTCAGGTAAAAATAAGAAGTTTTTTGAATTGGCAAGATTTTTAAAACTGGTCATAAAACCCTGTGAGTAAGCTGTTAGAAATGGGGGAAAAAGTCAAGAGGGTCAAATAAGTCATATAAGTCAAAGGGGTAAAATATGTCAAATGGGGTTAAATTAGTCAGAAGACGGCCCTTCATAAGCTAAACTTTGACTATTCACAATTCACCTATTTAAATTTGCTTTTGATCTCCTGCAGTTTGAGCAGTGCCTCCACCGGGGTCAGCCGGTTTATATCGATACCTTCCAGCAGTTTGCGAATCTCTTCAAAGGTTTCGCTGTGTGCATCAAAAATGGACAGCTGTAGTTTGGCCCCAGCCAGATTCTTAAGCACGGTTCCGGTATGAGGCGTTCCGACTTCAGCCCCGATTCCTATCGGGGTCTGACTTCTTATTTCCAGCTCTTGCAGTATCACCGTGGCCCTTTCTGTCAGGGAGCCGGGCATGCCGGCCATTTTGGCCACATGGATGCCGAAGCTGTGCGTGCTGCCGCCACGGGCCAGTTTACGGAGGAAGATGATCCTGTTTCCGGCCTCTTTATTGGTAATATGAAAATTCTTCACCCCTGGCAGTTTCTCTTCCAGTTCGTTCAGTTCATGATAATGGGTGGCAAACAATGTTTTTGGCTGGTGCGGAGAATTATGCAGATGTTCGGCAATGCTCCAGGCAATGGAAATGCCATCGTAGGTAGAAGTTCCCCTGCCGATTTCATCCAGTAATATCAAACTGCGGGGGGTGATATTATTGATGATACTGGCCGTTTCATTCATCTCCACCATAAAGGTGGATTCGCCGCCGGATAAATTATCCGATGCACCCACCCGGGTGAAGATTTTATCGGTCAGTGAAATGCTGGCCTCTGCAGCCGGCACAAAACTTCCCATGTGCGCCATCAGGGTGATGAGGGCGGTTTGGCGGAGCAGGGCCGATTTACCGCTCATGTTGGGTCCGGTAAGTATGATGATCTGTTGTCCGGTTTTGTTCAGTTCCACATCATTACCAATATAGCTTTCACCCGCAGGCAGGTTTCTTTCGATCACCGGGTGGCGGCCGTCCTTAACCATCCATTCATCACCGGTGTGCAGTTGCGGTTTTTTGTAGCGGTAATGCATGGCATTATGTGCAAAACAGCAAAGACAGTCCATAATGGCCAGCAGGTTGCCGTTGGTTTGCACCGGGGCCAGGTAGTCATGCAGTTCATTCAGCAGCGCTTCATACAATTCCAGTTCAATCCGTAAAATCTTTTCTTCAGCGCCGGTAATTTTTTCCTCGTACTCTTTTAATTCAGGAGTAATGTAGCGTTCAGCATTGGTAAGGGTTTGTTTGCGCATCCAGTCAGCAGGCACTTTATCTTTATGTGCATGGGTTACTTCCAGGTAATAACCAAACACATTATTGAAACCGATTTTCAGCGAGGGGATACCGGTCCTCTCAGCTTCTTTTAACTGTAACTGCGTCAGGTATTCTTTCCCGCTGAAGGCTATCCTGCGCAGTTCATCCAGTTCAGGACTTACGCCGCTGTTCATCATGCCGCCTTTGGAGGCGAGGGCGGGCGGGTTGTCAACGATCTCCTTAAAAATTTTATCAGCGATATACGGGCAGGGGTTCAGTGTATCACCCAGCCGTTTTAAATATTCATTGGAGGATGTAAGACAAAGCTCTTTTATGGTATGAACCTGTTTCAATCCCCTGGCCAGCTGCAGCACTTCCCGGGGACTGATCTTTTTCATCGGTATCCTTGACACCAGTCTTTCCATATCGCCGCATTGCCGGGTATGCTGTGAAATCCTGTTGCGCAGGTCCGTTTCTTTGATCAGGTATTCCACCGTATCCAGCCTTTCGTTTATTTTCTGTATATCCTTTAAGGGAAATACGATCCATCTTTTAAGAAGTCTTGCTCCCATAGGAGATACCGTATTGTCCATAACGCTGAGAAGAGTAGGGCTGCTTTCTGCATTATTACTTATTAATTCTAAATTCTTAATTGTAAACCGGTCCAACCACAAAAAATCATCCCGGTCAATGCGCTGTAGCGAAGCAATATGCTGCAGGTTGGGATGTTCCGTGTCTTTTAAATAATGAATAATGGCGCCGGCGGCGGTAAGGCCGTATTTCAGTTCATCAACGCCAAATCCTTTGAGTGAGTGGGTCTGGAAATGTTTCAGCAGGATATCTTCTGCATAGGCAGTATCAAATATCCACTCATCCAGTGTGTAGGTGTACACTTTGCTGCTGAAATACTCTTTGAATTTTTTTTGCTGGCGGCGCTCAAATACCACCTCGGCCGGTTTAAAACTTTGTAATAGTTTATCAGCATACTCTCTGTCGCCTTCAGCGATTAAAAATTCACCGGTGGAAATATCGAGGAAAGCCAGGCCGTATTGTTCCTGCCGGGCATCAGCATCGGCAAAATGTACAGCTGCCAGAAAATTATTGCTGTGGTGTTCCAGCAGTTTAGCATTCGCGGTGGTGCCCGGCGTTACCATATCGGTCACCCCTCTTTTTACAATGCCTTTGGCCAGTTTGGGGTCTTCCAGCTGATCGCAGATGGCCACCCGGTGACCGGCTTTTACCAGCTTGTGCAGGTAAGTATCCAGGGCATGATGCGGAAACCCGGCCAGTTCAGAAGATGCGGCGGCGCCGTTATTTCTTCTGGTGAGGGTAATGCCGAGAATTTGTGAGGCTGTAATGGCATCCTGTCCGAAGGTTTCGTAAAAATCGCCGACACGAAAAAGCAGGATGGCATCCGGGTACTTTTGTTTGATGGCCCGGTGCTGCTGCATCATCGGGGTGTCGCTGCTTGCTGTTTTAGCCATGAAAGACAAATATAACGGCTTTGCACCCGATACCGAAAGCCATCTGCTGATTGTGAATTACTTTTGCCCGATGCGAAAACTGAGCATGGCCGAACTGGACCGCAAGTCGGTGAAGGTGTTCAAAGAGTCTGAGAAATTTCCCGTTATTGTGGTGCTGGAAAACATCCGCAGCGCCTATAATGTGGGCAGTGTGTTCCGCACGGCTGATGCTTTTTTGATCGAAGCCATTTATATAGTTGGTTACTCGGCTAAGCCACCACATAAAGAGATAAAAAAAACAGCGCTGGGCGCCGAGGAAACGGTGAGCTGGAAATATTTTAAAACCTCAGCTGAGGCCATTGCTGAATTAAGAACAGCCGGGTTTAATATTTATGCTGCCGAGCAGACGGAGAACAGTTATAAACTCAATGCCATCGGTTTCGAACCGGATGAAAAGATCGCCGTAGTTTTTGGAAATGAAGTGACGGGAGTGGAGCAAAGCACTATTCTTCTCTGCGATGGCTGTATTGAAATTCCACAGTTGGGAATGAAACATTCGCTGAATATTGCAACCGCTGCCGGTGTCGTTTTATGGGAATTGGTTCGTAACCGTATTGAATAAAAATGCCACCCGATAGCTATCGGGTGAAACACTGAGGCACTGATTTCTCTGTGTTTCTGTGTTTCAGTGTCCAATAAAAAAGCATGAGTAAGGTCAAAAGCTATCTAAGCCTCATAAAATTCTCCCATACCATCTTCGCTATGCCGTTTGCGTTGATTGGATTTTTTATCGGAATGGTTGAATACACTTCAATTGTTCCGGGGGGGCACAAAAAGATTTTTCCTCCGCAGTTTGACTGGAACGCATTGGGTATAAAATTTCTTCTCGTCATCCTCTGCATGATTTTTGCCCGCAGCGCCGCTATGGCTTTCAACCGGTACCTCGACAGAAGTTTTGATGCAAAGAACCCGAGAACAGCCATAAGAGAGATCCCGGCAGGAGTTATTAAGGCCAATAGTGTGTTGTGGTTTACAATTATCAATTGCCTGTTTTTTATTGCCAGTACTTTCTTCATCAACAAACTTTGTTTTTATTTATCACCGGTGGCTTTATTGGTTGTTTTGGGATATAGCTATACCAAACGTTTTACCCCGCTTTGTCACCTGGTATTGGGCCTCGGTTTGTCATTAGCGCCGATGGGGGCTTACCTCGCTGTTACCGGAGTTTTTTCTTTTTTACCTGTTCTTTTTTCACTGGCTGTTTTGTTTTGGGTCAGCGGTTTTGACATTATCTATGCTTTGCAGGATGAAGAATTTGACAAAGAAAACAAACTGTATTCCGTTCCTGCCTGGCTGGGGAAAACAAAAGCTTTACGGATATCTGAATTGCTGCATGTATTAAGTGCAGCAGCGATTGTGTATGCCGGCTTTTATGGAAACTTCGGCTGGTTGTACTGGGCTGGCACTGTTGTATTTCTCAGTATGCTGGTTTATCAGCACATTATTGTAAAGCCAAATGATCTGAAAAGAGTTAATCTGGTGTTCATAACTGCCAATGGCGTTGCCTCGGTAGTTTTCGCCATCTTTGTTATTGCTGATTTGTTTTTTGGTTCATAGTTGATAGTTCATGGTTCACAGGCCGCCTGACCATGAACCATGAACCATGAACATTTTCAACTTTGAAACATGCCAAGGATCCTCTGCATAGACTACGGCCTCAAACGCACCGGCATCGCTGTTACCGACCCGCTGCAGATCATTGCCACCGGGCTTACCACTGTTCACCCCAAAGAACTGATTCCTTTTCTGAAAGATTATTTTGCAAAAGAACAGGTAGAGCTGATCCTGATCGGCTGGCCCGTTAACTGGGATGATTCGGCCACCCATGCCACTGCCCTTGTGGAAAAATGTATCAGAGAACTGCGGAAACATTTCCCTCGAATACCTGTTCAAAAGGTTGATGAACGATACACTTCCAAAATGGCCAGAGACGCCATGCTGGAAATGGGGATGAAGAAAATGCAGCGCCGCAACAAGGCACTTGTTGATGAAATTGCCGCCACGATTATGCTGCAGGAATACCTGAGAGGTTCCGGTTAATCATTTTATTCTGAAGGCAGGTTGGTTAATCAGTTTCGCCGGGGTAATTTTGCCGGATGATTTTACCGATCGTTGCATACGGGCACCCTGTTTTAAGGAAACGGGCAAAAGATATTAAAGCAGATGATCCGGGGCTGGATAAACTGATTGCAGATATGTGGGAAACCCTGTATGCCAGCAATGGAGTGGGCCTTGCGGCCCCGCAGGTAAACCGGGATATCCGCCTGTTTATTGTGGATACAGAGCAGATGTTCCGCAACATGGACGAGGAGGGAAAAAATGAGTACCCGGGTGATACCGGTACAAAAGCCGTTTTCATTAATGCCCGTATTAAGGAACTGAACGGGGATGAATGGCTGTATAACGAAGGTTGCCTCAGCATCCCAAAAATCAGGGAGGATATTTACCGGCAGGAAACGGTAACCCTGCAATACCGGGATGAGCAGTTTCAGGAACAGGTAACTACATTTTCGGGACTGTCAGCCCGGGTTATCCTCCATGAATATGATCATATCCAGGGGAAATTGTTCATTGACCATATCTCCCCGCTGAAAAGAAAACTGATGAAGGGCAAACTGAATGATATTTCGAAAGGGAAAGTGAACGTAGATTATAAAATGCTTTTTCCCGGATAAGGCATCATTCGGCTTACTTACGGTACAGAACACCTTAAATACCCGATAACCCCAAAGTGGTATTTTCCCCTTTCCAAAAAATCATCAAAATTAATTTGGTGTTCCGGATTATAGTTCTAATTTAATATTCCCGACCCCTTTTAAACCCACTCGTTAAGTTTTCACATTAGGAAGCCGCCATTATCCTGTCAACGGCCATTCCCCCGTTCCTAGTGGCATTTATAACCATTTAACTTTTAGCTTGTCGTATTACACAAAAAGCATACAAGGGAAAAAAGGATTCCGAGGATGCTTTGAAAGCAAAACAGGCGGCTGCTGTTCAAAACCAAAATCTTGCAAAAGCAAATACAGATGGCCGGAACGATGGTGTTCAGTCTGCTAATCCCGTTCAGCCACAACGCAACCTGAATGTACAAGGTTCTTCAGTGGAGCCGGAAGTAATACAGGAAGCAGCTGTTGTAAAAAATGCAGAACCAAAACCTGCCGCTGTAGCTAAAGCCGAGCCTGTTCCTTTCCCCAAAGGAGCAGCCACCAGCCAACCGGCGCCTGAGGTTCAGGTAAATATTAAGGGAACATCAATGGATCCTGATGCAAAACCTGTTCCTGCAAAAACACAACCGGCCCAGCCAAAATTTGAAAATGACGGGTACAGCAAACCTGCTCCGGTGGTTACGGAACAGGCCATTGTTGCAAAAAAAGAAGAGGCTCCCAAACCCGCACCAGAGGTACCTGAACAGTTCAGGCTTCCTGCCGATGTAAGCTGGGGCAATGCGCCAGCAACAGAAGCGCCGGTAAGAAATGCCCCGCCCCAGCCGTCTCAACTCAAAGACAACCCGGCACCGCTATCTAACCATGCAGGGCATTTATGGCCACATTGATATCGTTGTATTTAATGGCATTGTCATAGGTGCGCAGATAATGCTTTTTCATCGCTGCAGCATCCTGGGCTTTTGCAGCCGTAAGCATCAGCAATCCCAGTATAACAGGTACAATCTTTTTCATCATTAAGGTGTTTTGATTAGCCGATAAAAATAGGGTATCCCCCTTAGATTTCAAGGCATTTTCCATGTAAATTTTTGGTTGAATTACATCCGGTAATTTGCAGTATGAACCTGAAACAGATGATTGCGGCTGCCCTCCTGGTTGCACCCCGGTGCCTGTTTTGCCAGGAAGACTCACTGGATAATGAACGGCTGGCCAGAATGGTGACTCTTTCCGAAGTAATGATCCGCAGCGACCTGAATGTAGCCCGTTTTATGAATCAGGTGAAAAAAGATACCACCTTTTACAAAGCCTTCCGGAACCTGCATGTGCTGGGCTTTACTGCCTGGAACGATATCCGTATCAGGGATAAAAAGGGCAATACAAAAGCTTCCCTTCAAAGCAAAACAAAACAATTACGTACTGACGGCTGCCGCAGTATGCAGGTGCTGGATGAAACACAGAGCGGTAATTTTTATGATGATGACGGCGGCTATAATTATTATACCGCCGAACTGTATGCCGGTTTGTTTTTTACCAGCGGAAAAGTGTGCGGGGAGAATAATATTGTCAAAGGGATTGATTTCAAACCCCGGTCAAAAAGCGGCATGGCCAGACACAAAGAACAACTGAAGATGCTTTTTTTCAACCCCGGCAAAAAAATACCCGGAATCCCTTTTATCGGAGACAAGATTGACATCTTTGATCCCGGCCGGGCCGAACTATATGATTTCAGTATTGACTATGATGATTACGAAGGGCAATCCTGTTACGTATTTACTGTAAAAGCAAAAGAAGACCTCAGCGGCAGTGAAAGAAATGCCATTGTTATTGACGGCATGACCACCTGGTTCAATACCAAAACCATGGAAGTAATGGCCCGAAACTACAATATGAGTTATGATGCCGGTGTGTATGATTTTAATGTGCACATGGAAGTGCAGATGACGAAATTTGGCGATTATCTTGTTCCAAAGCTGCTGCGCTACTCGGGCAACTGGGATGTGGTGTTTAAAAAAAGAGAGAGGGGAATATTTACAGCCACGCTATTTGATTTTACCCGCTGAACTGCAGTAATTGCGCCAGCGCTCTGTAACCTGTTTCATATCATCAGGCAATTCGGTATCAAAGAAAATTTCTTTGCCGGTTGCCGGATGCACCAGTCCAAGCGTTTTGGCATGAAGGGCCTGCCGCGGGCAGATGGCAAAACAGTTGTCAATAAACTGTTTGTATTTGGAATACACCGTGCCTTTTACAATTTTATCTCCGCCATAAAAATCGTCGTTGAAAAGCGGATGCCCGATATGCTTCATGTGCACCCGTATCTGGTGGGTGCGGCCGGTTTCCAGCACACATTCCACTAAAGTAACATAGCCAAAACGTTCCAAAACCCGGTAATGAGTAATGGCTTCCTTACCATGTTCGCCCTCAGGGTAGGCTTCAAATAATTTCCGGAAACGCTGGTGCCGGCCCACATGGGCGATGATGGTGCCTTTATCGTTTTCCATATCGCCCCATACCAGCGCCACATACTGCCTTTTTACAGTATGGTCAAAAAACTGTTTCGCCAGTTGCCGCATGGCCATATCCGTTTTAGCCAGTACCAGCAGCCCGCTGGTGTTTTTATCAATCCGGTGCACCAGCCCGAACCGGGGCAGTGTTTCCTCCGATACGGCGGGGTTCTGCTGCTGCAGATGCCAGGCCACGCCATTAAGAAGGGTACCGGAATAGTTTCCGCTGCCGGGGTGCACCACCCTACCTGCCGGTTTATTAATGGTCATCAGGTGTTCATCTTCGTAAACAATGTTCAGTTCAATTTTTTCGGGAACCACATCCGTTTCTTCCGGGCTCATGTCTGAATAAATGATAATGCTGTCACCCGGTTTCACTTTATAATTGGGCCGAACTTCTTTACCGTTAACCAGCACCATACCGGTATTGATATCCTGCTGCAGTTTGTTACGGGTTGCATTTTCCAGCCGCCGCATCAGAAATTTGTCAATACGCAGCGGCTCCTGTCCTTTATCAATGGTGATGCTGAACCGTTCATAGAGTTCATCATTATTATCCTGAAGGCCGGAACTGTTGTTTTGCAGGTCTTCTTGCATGGCCGCAAAGGTAAGGTGTACGGTATCGCCGGCTGAAACAAAGCCGTGGTTTGTTGGTACATTTGCAGCTTGTCATGGAAAAAGAAAAGATCATATTCAGGGACCTTGGGCTGATGGAATACCGGGCAGCATGGGATTACCAGGAAACGTTGTTGCGGGAGAATGTGCGAAGAAAATCATCAACCTATAGTCGTGAGCCGGCAGTAAATAGTGAAGAAACGCTGTCAACTGCACCTGACTCCGGACTCCCGACGCTGCATTATCTTCTCTTTGTGGAGCATCCGCCTGTGTATACTCTGGGCAAAAGCGGCAACAAAGAAAATGTGCTGTTGAGTGATGAAGCGCTAAAAGAAAAGAATATCCGGTTTTTTCACACCAACCGGGGTGGCGATATTACTTTTCACGGGGCGGGCCAGGTAGTGGGGTATCCTGTTCTTGACCTGGAGAAATTCGGCACGGATATAGGCAAATACCTGCGGAACATTGAAGAAGTCATCATTTTAACTTTGGCTGATTATGGAATAAAGGGCCACCGTTCGGCCGGCGAAACCGGCGTATGGATAGATCCGGATGTGCAAGGCAAAGAAAGAAAGATATGCGCTATCGGCGTTCGGTGCAGCCGTTGGATCACCATGCATGGTTTTGCCTTTAATGTAAACACCGATCTTTCCTACTTCAATCATATTATTCCCTGCGGCATCAGCAATAAGCAGGTAACATCGCTTGAAAAAGAACTGGGGCTCCCGGCGGATATGGAAGAAGCAAAAGAAACAATAAGGAAGAATTTTGAAAGGGTTTTCGATGCAGAACTGGTATCAGAAATCTTTCTCTAAATAGAATTTGTGTTTCTCCAGCAGTTTATCGTCCTCATATAATTCAAACCAGAACCAGCCGGCATGGTAAAAGTTGGGTTTATCCAGCTTAAATTCCTTTTCTTTTATCTCTTTCAGTTCGAACAGCAGCGTTTCGTTTTCAAAAAATCTGATGGAATATTTTTTTGGTTTTTCCGAATCGGGCAGCCGGATGCACACATAACCATCGCGGCAGGTATACACATACAACGAGGGAACAAAGGTGTTTGTTTTGTTCTTCATAGTAACGGGATTGGGTACCGCCACCGAATCAACGGCACCGGGAAACCCGTTCAGTTGAATCACCACCGGTTTGGCCTTTCCGATGGAGTCGGGCATCGGCACGCCATCCTGAATATCGGGGTTATTACCGGGCAAACCGGGAATGGTTCTTCGGGACACTTTAAGAGTGTCTTTTACCGGCCGTTTCGCTTCGCTGAACAGGTACATGCCTTTATCGAGCATCATGTAAATCCGGTAAAACATACGATCATTCGGAGCTTTGGCATCCAGGTAACCGTTTTGGGGAGATAATGGATCGGCAACTGTAAGAATGGATTTATAACCCGTAAGACTGTCAAAGGATCGCTGAATGCTGATCTGTTTTACGTTCTCGAATTTATTTACCCAACCGATGATAACCCGGTTATTACCGGCATTGATAAGTGAGAATTTAGGAAGTGTATCCTGTGCAAAAAATGATTTTACACCAATAAGGTTTGCCAGAAAAATGCACAGGATCAGTTTTTTCATATTCTGTAAACGGATGCAGGATTGGATTCTTATTTCAATGATAACAAAGATAGGGGAGGGGTGGCAGAATCCTAAAATATTAACGTTCCCTTTTTGAGTGATGCGTTACCGGTTAATCCGCCGCTGTGGATAAGCAGGATGCGGCTGCCCCCAGGAAAATATTTTTTTCCTGCAAGATCCATTGCCGCAAAACACAATTTGGCTGTATAAACAAAATCCAGCGGAATATTGGTTTGCCGGTACCAGCCGTTCATGAACTGTATAAGCGTTGTACTGCATTTCGCATAACCTCCAAAATGATAATCATGCAGAACAGAAAAACGCTGATCTGGTTCCTTAAGCAAACCTGCCACGTCTTTCTCCAGCTGATAATTGTTTTTAAGTACACTGATGCCGATCACTTTCTGCTCCGGGGATGCCGCATGTACCAACCCTGCCAGCATGGTGCCTGTGCCTGCAGCACAACAGACATGGGTGTGTGTATTTTTTTTATCAGCCATTCTGAGAATACCTGCAGCTCCTTTGGCTCCCGGTTCTCCATAACCTCCTTGTGGAATAATATAATTATTGTCAGTTTTCAATTCATCAGGAATGTAACTATCGGAAAATTTTTCCCTGCTGATAAATACCAGTTGCATGCCGAGGGATGCGGCCTGCTGCAGGGTTTGTGATAATACAGGCGGCTTTTCACCCCGGATAATTCCTGTGCACTCCAGTTGATGCAGCCTGCAGGCTGCAGCCGTGGCCATGATATGGTTTGACCAGGCGCCTCCGAATGTCACTATCTTTTTTTTATGCTGCTGTTTCGCTTCTTCGAGGTAATAACGGAGCTTAAACCACTTATTACCGGAAATGAGCGGATGGATTTTATCCAACCGCAGCATAGATGCTTCAACTGCATTTTCGGTGAAACATGCATGTGTCAGCCTGTCTGTTGTTATTGCATTGAGATTTATATCCTGCATGGAAAATAGACCAATGGGCTTGGCGAATTTACTTTAATTTCGTCCCGCATTTTTTTAAATGAGTTTATGGCAAAACCAACTTTAGTGATACTGGCAGCCGGTATGGCTTCCCGGTATGGCAGTATGAAACAGGTGGAAGGCTTTGGCCCTTCAGGCGAGACCATCATGGATTATTCTATTTATGATGCTATCCGCTGCGGGTTTGGCAAAGTGGTTTTTATCATCCGGGAAGAGTTTGCAGAAAACTTCAAAACGATATTTGAGCCCAGGCTGAAAGGAAAGATAGCCACAGAATATGTTTGCCAGGAACTGGCATCATTTACCGCAGGCTTTACCCTACCTCAGGGAAGAACAAAACCCTGGGGCACTGCCCATGCTGTATTGTGTGCGGTGGATGCAGTAAAGGAACCTTTTGCCGTCATCAATGCAGATGATTTTTATGGCAGCCATGCTTTTCAGCAGGCTGCATCATTCCTGGGTACAAGGTGTAATGAAAGGAATTATGCCATTGTTGGTTATGACCTTCTGA
>VGGV01000013.1 GCA_016868455.1 Bacteroidota bacterium | reverse complement strand
GCCCGGGGAATCGATGTGCAGGGCATCACCCATGTAATCAATTATGAATTGCCGGATGATACAGAGGTTTACACCCATCGCAGCGGCAGAACCGGAAGGGCCGGACGCAGCGGCATTTCCATTTCAATAGTAACACCAAAGGAAATCTACAGGTTAAGACAAATTGAGAAACTGGTGAAAACCCAGTTTCATAAAATGGACATACCCGCAGGAAAAGATGTTTGTCGTAAGCAGTTCTTTCATTTTATAGATAAGATGCTGCAGGCAGATACCAGTCATGGCGGGTACGAAACCTACCTGCCGGTACTGAAAGAGAAATTTGCACACATAGATAAAGAGGAGATACTGCAAAAAGTTGCGGCACTGGAGTTCGACCGCTTTCTGAAATATTATGAGAACGCTGCAGACCTCAATCTCAGGGAAGAGAGAAGAGGAGATCGCCGGGGAGAGAAGCCGGAAAGAGGTAACGGCCGGGATACAAGGGGAAGAAGATCCGGAGAAGGTAATTACCGGCGCTTGTTTGTAAACCTTGGTACTAAGGATGGTTTTTACAAAGCCAGCTTTCTGCAATTCATACTGGATATGAGTGACCTGAGAAAGGAGGTACTTGGCAAAATTGATATGAAGGAGATGAACAGCTGGGTAGAAGTGGATTCGTCAGCGGCTAAAAAAATGATAAAAGCTATTGATGGGAAGAACTACCGTGGCAGAAAGATCCGTATGAATCCCGCCTGATCACATTATTATTAAATAATTGATGGCGGGCAGGGACGCCGAAACCGGAGGACGGAGAAAATCATTTATGGATTCCTGTTGGAAGTAAGCGGATCAAAAACTACATTTGTTTTATGACGTTCATTAAAGCATACCGGGGCTATTACTTTTATTATTTCTTTTTTGGAAAAAGGCCGGGTATGCTTTTGCTGACAGGCAAATAAAAACAACTAAAAATCAGCATAAGAATCCCGGTCAGAAAAGGCCGGGATTTTTATTTTATACATGGTTAAAAAAATATCTATACAGGGCTACGAAGGCAGCTTCCATCAGTTGGCAGCCCGGCTATTCTTTGGGAAAAAAGTCACTGTAATTCCCTGCGATACATTTAAAGAGGCGGTACGGGGGGCTTCCAATAGCAAAGAAAGCGATGGCGGGGTGATGGCCATTGAGAACTCCATTGCGGGAAGTATTTTACCTAATTATAACCTGCTGCATAAAAGCAGCCTGAAAATTGCCGGCGAAATTTATCTGCAGATACGGCAAAACCTGCTGGTGAATCAGGGAGTAAAACTGGAAGACATCAGGGAAGTACACTCACATACCATGGCGTTGCAGCAATGCTATGAGTTCCTGGACAAGTATAAATGGAAACTGGTGGAGACAGATGATACTGCTCTGAGTGCACAGCATATTCACCAGCATAAAAGCAAACATATTGCTGCCATAGCCAGCAAACTGGCAGCGGAACTGTACGGACTTGAAGTAATGGCACCAAACATCCATACTATGAAGAACAACTACACCCGGTTCCTTATGCTGCAAAAAGAAGACAGGGCAGTGCCGGTAGAAAATGCTGACAAAGCATCGGTTACTTTTCACACCAACTATTCAAGGGGAAGCTTAGCCAGGGTGCTGGCCAAAATTGCCGAAGGCGGTGTCAACCTGAGCAAACTGCAGAGCTTTCCCATTCCGGGCACAGATTTTAAATACGCTTTTCATGCGGATATGGAATTTGATACGGTGGAACAGTTTAACAACGTAATGGAGGAAATAAGGCCATTGACGGAAGCAGTAAAAATTTACGGAATATATAAAAGAGGCTTATGGAAATAAAAACAGCTGAAAGACTGAAAGGGATTGGCGAGTATTATTTCTCACAAAAGCTGCGGGAGATTGATGAGCTGAATAAACAGGGAAAGAATATTATCAATCTCGGTATTGGCAGTCCCGACCTGCCCCCGCACCCGGATGTGATAAAAGTATTGCAGGAAGAATCTGCAAAACCTGATGTGCATGCTTACCAGTCCTACAAGGGTTCGCCGGTACTGCGCAGGGCGATGAGCGACTGGTATAAGAAATGGTATAATGTGGATTTAAATGCTGACACCGAAATATTGCCGCTGATTGGCAGCAAGGAAGGTATTATGCATATGTGTATGACGTATCTGAATGAAGGTGATGAAGCGCTGGTGCCCAATCCCGGATACCCGACTTACAGTGCAGCTGTAAAACTGGCGGGAGGAAAATGTGTGGAATATAAACTCCGGGCAAAGAATAATTATGAACCGGATTTTAATAAGCTGGAAAAGCGAAAGCTGAAGAAGGTAAAACTCATGGTTGTCAACTATCCGCAGATGCCAACGGGGCAACTGCCTTCAAAAGAATTATTTGAAAAAATTGTAGCGTTTGGTAAGAAGCATAATATCATGGTCGTTCATGATAACCCGTACAGTTTTATACTTAATGAAAATCCGCTTAGCCTTTTATCAATTGAGGGCGCAAAAAACATTGTGATTGAACTGAACTCACTCAGCAAAAGTCATAATATGGCCGGCTGGAGGGTGGGTATGCTGTCCGGGGCAAAAGAAAGAATAGAGGAAGTGCTGCGTTTCAAAAGCAATATGGACAGCGGCATGTTCTTGCCTGTGCAGTTGGCTGCTGCCCAAGCGCTGACTTTGGGAAAGGAATGGCATGATGAAGTAAATAAAGTATATAAAGCAAGAAGAAAAAAAGTATTTGAGCTGCTGGATGTGTTAGGTTGCCTTTATTCAACAGGGCAGGCAGGTTTATTCGTTTGGGCAGCCGTACCCCAAAAATATAAAAACGGGTATCAACTAAGTGACAAAGTGCTGTATAGTAAAAATGTATTTATCACTCCCGGCGGAATAGTCGGCAGCGCCGGTGAAACATATATAAGGGTGAGCTTGTGCAATAAGGAAGAAAAAATTGATGAGGCTTTGCAGCGTATCAGGGCTAAAGCCCGTAGCTGATCATGTTATTAACTCTGGCCTTCCCCGCCGGGATGCCTATGGCAAAGGCCGGTGTATGAAGCAACACTTAACCGGGCTTTAGCCCTGAAAAAATATGGAACGAAAAAGAATTACAATAATTGGAGTCGGACTGATTGGCGGCTCGCTGGCTATTCAGCTTCATGAGAAGAAACTGTCTTCAAAACTGATTGGTGTGGATGTAAATGAGGAACATGCAAAGAAAGCAGCGGAACTGGAACTGGTAGATGAAATTATGCCGCTGGATGAAGCTATACAGCAGTCGGATGTAATAATACTGGCAATACCGGTGGATGCTTTGGTTTCCCTGCTGCCGGTAATACTGGATAAAGCAGACAGGCAGATAGTGCTGGATTCAGGTTCTACTAAATCGCAACTGATTGATGTGGTAAAAGGTCATCCAAAGCGAGGCAGATATGTGGCCACTCACCCGATGTGGGGAACGGAATACAGCGGCCCTGAAGCAGCGGTAAGAAATGCATTTGAAAACAAAGCAGTGATCATTTGCAATGCTGAAGAAAGTGATGCAGATGCGCTGGATTGGGTGAAGCACATGTATCAAAAAATTGGCATGCACCTGCTGGAGATGGAGGCCAATGCACATGACCTGCATGCGGCCTATGTAAGTCACATCTCCCATATTACATCCTTTGCCCTGGCAAATACGGTGCTGGAAAAAGAAAAGGGAGAGAAAGCGATTTTTGAACTGGCTTCGACCGGTTTTGAAAGCACGGAAGATAAAGTATGAACAAATTGTTGGGCATGAATCTTCTGCAGATGAAAGGATTGTATATAAAACAAGGATTATTGATAATATACAGGATGTTTACTTTGAAGAAGTTAAAGACTCAAACTCCAATATCGTTCATAAATGTGAAGAAAAGTTAAGCGGGCATAAAGGACATGGCAGTGCAAGAAAAAAAGGAAGATGATGAGTGATTGTGAACTCAGCCCCGGCGGGGCGATATCTCAATTGCCCCGGATTTTAATCCGGGGTAAACAATGAATGAAATGTTTTTAAGAACCCCGGAGGGGTTCAACATAAAATACAAATGAAAGAAAATTTGAAAACAGAATGTAATCGTTGAAGTATAGCTGAGCAGCAAACAGAACGATGAAGTGTGCGACGCAAGGGACGATGCCCAGGGAACTAAAGATGACAACATAATAACATAAATTTGTACGGATGCAAACAACAGAACAGGCGATAAAAGGGCAAACAGAGGTGGTTTGGGCTAAATGTCCGCTTATCATCAGCGGGCCCTGCAGCGCTGAAACGGAAGAGCAGGTGGTTGCCACGGCACAACGTCTGGCAGCGACAGGTATGGTTGATATGCTGCGGGCAGGAATCTGGAAACCCCGTACCAAGCCGGGTATGTTTGAAGGGGTTGGCGCAAAAGGTTTGTCATGGTTGCAGCAGGCGAAGAAATTAACCGGGTTACCCACAACAATAGAAGTAGCCACAGCCAAGCAGGTGCAGGATGCCCTCACCTTTGATGTGGATGTACTCTGGATTGGCGCAAGAACCACGGTAAATCCCTTTAGTGTTCAGGAAGTGGCGGATGCGCTGCGGGGCGTGGATGTGCCGGTCATGATAAAGAATCCCATCAACCCCGACCTGGAACTGTGGGCAGGGGCCGTGGAAAGAGTGGCGAGAGCCGGTGTAAAAAAGATTGGGCTGATACACCGTGGTTTCAGTTCATATGGTAATACTGAATACCGAAATGCTCCCATGTGGCACCTGGCCATTGATATGAAGCTGAAACATCCCGGTATGCCCTTCATAAATGACCCTTCGCATATTTGTGGCCGCCGGGATACTTTGCTGGATACAATGCAAAAAGCAATTGACCTGGATTATGACGGACTGATGATTGAAAGCCATATGGATCCTGATAATGCATGGAGCGATGCGAAGCAGCAGGTGACGCCGGAACGTTTGGCAGAAATGCTGAACAGTATCATCTGGAGGAGGGAAGATGTAAATTCAGAAGAATATCATGCGGCACTGGAAAGACTGCGGCAACAGATCAATCAGCTGGATGAAGAATTGATACAGATGTTGGGCCGGAGGATGAAAATAGCCGAACAGATTGGTGAATACAAAAAGGAGAACAACATTACTATTTTACAAACCAGCCGCTGGAATGAGGTAATTGAAAGGGCAACGGCCCGGGGAGATAAGGTGGGATTAAGCAAAGAATTCATCACCCGGTACTTTGATGCAGTACATATGGAAAGTATCAATCATCAGAAGAAAGTGATAGACGGGTAACGCCTCTGCATTCAAAGGAGGAGTGTCAAAAACTATAAATGAAGAAGATTACATTCAGGTTTTCCGGTTCCTCAACTGATTTTTATCCTGCATACGGTATCAGTCATTTAAAAGAGATAACCGATCCGCTGACCACGGTTTTGATAACCGATGAACATGTTTACAACGCCCATACCCAGCGGTTCAAAAACTGGAATACTATTGTTTTAAAACCCGGAGAAGAATACAAAGTACAGGCTACGGCAGATGCCATCATTGAACAGTTAGCCGAAATGGAAGCTGACCGCAAAACAACCCTGGTGGGAGTGGGCGGCGGTGTAATAACAGATATTACCGGCTATGTGGCATCTATTTATATGCGGGGCATACGTTTTGGTTTTATCCCCACTTCTCTGCTGGGATTGGTGGATGCTTCCATTGGCGGCAAGAACGGGATTGATGTGGGAGTTTATAAAAATATGATAGGGACTATCCGCCAGCCTTCTTTTATTCTGCATGATATGGTTTTCCTGAACTCGCTGCCTCAGCCGGAATGGGAAAATGGTTTTGCCGAAATCATCAAGCATGCCTGTATCAAGGATGCTGCCCTGTTTGCTGAACTGGAAAATAAAACGCTGAAACAATACCGGAGCCGTCAAAAATCCATTTGTGAACTGGTGCAGCGGAATGCACTCATCAAAATAAAAGTGGTGCAGAAGGATGAGTTTGAAAAAGGAGAAAGAAGGTTGCTGAACTTTGGTCATACCATCGGCCATGCTCTGGAAACGCAATATGAGTTATCCCATGGTCAGGCCATTTCCATTGGCATGACCTATGCCTGTCATATTTCCCGGCAATTATGCAGGTTTAAACAAACGGAAAGAGTTGCGGCATTATTGCAGCAATATAACCTCCCCGCCTACGCATCTTTTGACAGGCAAAAAGTATTTGATGTGCTGAAGATGGACAAGAAGAGGGAAAAAAAGGAAATGAATTATGTGCTGCTGGAGAGCATCGGTAAAGGGGTGGTTAAATCAATTTCATTAGATCAGCTTGGAAAAATTATAGGAGATTTATAAGTGAAGATTACCATTCGCCCATCGAAATTAACAGGCAGTGTTCATGCCCCGGCTTCCAAAAGCTCCATGCAGCGGGCCTGTGCCGCCGCATTACTCAGCAGGGGTGAAACGAGAATCATCAGCCCAGGTTATAGTAACGATGATAAAGCAGCGCTTGAAATCATCAAAGTGTTGGGAGCAGAAGTTAAAACAGATGATTCGGAACTGATTGTGACAAGCAAAGGTGTAAACCCTGTTGCAAATGAAATTAACTGCGGTGAATCGGGGCTGGGTATAAGAATGTTCGCTCCCCTGGCTGCCCTGAGTGATAAAGAAATAACTATTAATGGAACCGGGAGTTTGTTGCACAGGCCCATGGAATTTTTTGATGAAATTCTGCCGCAACTTGGTGTAAGTATTAAAAGTAATAACGGAAAACCGCCACTAACAATTAAAGGCCCTCTTCGGCCAAAGAATATAGAGGTGGATGGTTCGTTGAGTTCACAATTCCTTACGGGATTGCTGATGGCATATTCGGCCTCCCTACATCCCTACCAAAGAGGGACTTTGGAACCCCGTAGTTCAACTATGACTATAAAAGTTCGCAATCTTAAAAGCAGACCATACATAAACCTGACCCTTGATGTGATGAGAAAATTCGGACTGAATGTTCCTGAGAATAAAAACTTTGAAGAATTTATATTTTATCATGACTCTTTGAAGGTCCCCCCTGCGGGGGGATTCAGGGGGGCTTACACCGTTGAAGGTGACTGGAGCAGTGGTGCATTTTTATTAGTAGCCGGCGCTATTGCCGGGCCACTAACCGTAAGGGGACTGGATTTGTCTTCTGTACAGGCAGACAGGGCAATTGTGGATGCACTGATGGCTGCCAACGCAGCTATGGCAATGGATGCAAAAGGAATCACTGTACATCCGGGGAAAATGGATGGGTTTTATTTTGATGCAACTGATTGTCCTGATCTTTTTCCGCCACTGGTATCGCTGGCAGCTTACTGCAGGGGCGCAACAACAATTAAAGCTGTTTCAAGACTTACGCACAAAGAAAGCAGCAGGGCAATTGCATTGCAGGATGAATTTGATAAAATGGGAGTGCAGATAGATTTGGAAGATGATATAATGATTGTACATGGCGGAGGAACCGTTAAAGGCGCTGATGTCCATTCACATCATGACCACCGTATTGCCATGGCTTGTGCGGTTGCGGCATTAAAAGCAAATGATATAACGATAATAGAAGAAGCACAGGCGGTGAATAAATCCTATCCTGATTTTTATGAACATCTGAAGCAATTGGGTGCAGATATTAAAAATGGGTTTACCTTAACAACTAAATAAATCAAATGAAAATGAAAATAGCTTTATTGCTGTCTGTATTTTTCGTTTGTTTAAAACCAATTGCCCAGAAAATACACCGCCCGCCGAATGTCATTATTATTTACATTGATGATATGGGTTATGGTGATGTGAGCCCTTACAATAAAAAAATAAACTACACACCCAATTTTCAATGGCTTGCCAATAACGGGATAACGCTGACGGATTTTTATGTTTCGCAATCGGTGTGTTCTGCATCACGTACTTCATTACTTACGGGCTGTTATGCTAACCGGCTTGGTATTCACGGTGCTTTATTTCCTGATTCAAAGATTGGATTGAATACAGATGAACTTACGATGGCAGATATGCTAAAGAAAAAAGGATATGCCACTGCTGCTTTTGGCAAATGGCATATCGGCAGCCGGCTGGAGTTTTTACCAACCAAACAGGGCTTTGATGAATACTATGGTATTCCATACAGCAATGATATGTGGTATAAAAACACATTGAGAACCTGGCCATCGCTGCCTGTTTATGAAAATGAAAAAGTGGCTGATACCGTTATTGAACAATCATGGTTTACACAACGCTTCACACAAAAAGCATTAGACTTTATTGAACAGAAGCAAAAGGTTCCTTTCTTTTTATACCTGGCACACCCGATGCCGCATGTTCCAATTTATGCCTCTGAAAAATTTAAGGGAAAAACAGGCAAAGGTTTGTATGCTGATGTGATTGCAGAAATTGACTGGTCGGTAGGTGAGGTGATTAAAAAAATGAAAGAACTGAAAATCGAAGAAAATACATTGCTTATCGTCACATCTGATAACGGGCCGTGGATGCCATTTGGCAATCATGCGGGAGTAACCAACGGTCTTCGTGAAAGTAAGGGAAGCGTTTGGGAAGGTGGCGTTCGGGTTCCCTGCCTCATGTATTATAAAAATAAAATGAAAGCAGGAGCGAAGGTTAATACGCCATTAATGACTATTGACCTGTTGCCCACACTTGCATTTCTTACACAATCTGAATTGCCTGAGAAAACTTTTGATGGTGAAAGTATCTGGGGTTATTTGCAAGTGCCTAACCAGATGGCTGACCCTGACCGTCCTTTATTTTTTTATTACAAAACAAATGAACTACAGGCGATGCGCTGGAAAAACTGGAAGCTTTATTTCCCGCATACCTATATTTCTATCGAAGGACAAACGCCGGGTATGGATGGTGCAAGAGGAAAAACAACAAATGTAAAAATGGAAACGTTGGAGCTGTATGATTTGAGTAAAGACAAGGCCGAGAAAACAAATGTATTTGCATTGCACCCGGATATTATTTCTAAAATGACCGAAATGGCAGATGAGATGAGAGTTAAATTAGGCGATAGCCTGAAAGGGATTAAGGGAAAAGAAAACCGTGAACCGGGAAAAGTGAAAGAATGATTATTTTTAAACAACGATTATGAATTCATTTGGCAGAATATTCCGTATTTCCATTTTTGGTGAATCACATGGTGAATGTGTCGGTATAACTATTGATGGCTGCCCTGCAGGGTTATCATTGTCCCCGGAAGATCTGGCTGCTGATCTGGAACGAAGAAAAGGCGGGCAGGGCAAAGGCATCACGCCCAGAACAGAAGATGATATCCCGCTTTTTAAGAGCGGTGTCTTCAATGGCAAAACAACCGGCTTTCCCATCACTATTTTATTTGAAAATAAAAATACCCGCAGCGAAGATTATGATAAGCAAAGAAGCATACCGAGACCCGGGCACGCCGATTGGGTGGCGCATCAAAAGTTTGGCGGTAATGAAGACTATCGCGGCGGGGGGCATTTCAGTGCAAGGCTGACAGCAGGTATTGTGGCGGCAGGAGCCATTGCAAAAATAATGATGAATAAATGCGGCATGACCGGCCTCGGCATTCATGCCATGGTAACGGAAATTGCCGGAGAAAAAGATCTGGAAAAAGGGTTACAAAAAGCCATTGATGCCAAAGATTCGGTGGGTGGTATTGTAGAATGCCGTGTAAATGGTTTGCCCACGGGCCTGGGTGAACCCTGGTTTGATTCAGTTGAATCAGTTCTGTCACATATCCTGTTTGGCATACCGGCTGTAAGAGGTGTTGAGTTCGGAACCGGTTTCGCTGCTGCAAAAATGTTTGGCAGCGAGCATAACGATGCTATAGAAAACAGGGAGGGTAAAACCAGAACCAATCATGCCGGCGGAGTGGTGGGCGGCATCAGTAATGGTAACGAACTGGTGTTCCGTTTAGCCATAAAACCCACTTCATCCACACCAAAAGAGCAGAACAGCCTGAACTGGGATACCGGTAAAACAGAAGACTTTTCAGTCAAAGGCCGCCATGATCTTTGTGTAGCGCTCAGGGCTCCGGTTATTGTTGAAGCTGTAACGGCTGTTGTGCTCGCTGATTTTATGTTACTGGAACAAAGGATACCACGTATTATAAAGAATTGATGAAGCAGTCTGCATGAAGAAGAATTACCAAAAAGAAAGAGTAATCACTGGATCAGTTTTGTATTCACACTCATCCTTGCTTTTTTTGTCCTTAAAGCATGTTAAAATAATTCTATGCCCGTAATATACCACATCACAACTGCCAATGAATGGAAAGCAGCATTGAATAAAGGATTTTATGAACATCCTTCCTTAAAAGAAGAAGGCTTTATCCATTGCTCACATGAACATCAGGTGGCTGGTGTTTTGGAACGTTTTTTTGCCGGGCAATCAGGATTGGTAAAACTGGTGATTGATACCGATAAACTTACCTGTAAATATATTTATGACTGGTCATCATCCACACAGGATACTTTTCCGCATGTTTATGGGGCGATTAACACCGATTCAGTAACCCGGGTTATTCCGTTATAGTTTTTGGCAAGCTTTTTAAAGCCAATATCCAGTATTTCAAACCTGGCCGCCCCCGGAAAGGAATAATGCCACCACTCATCATTGTAAGCCCTGAATCCATATTTCTCCATTGTTGTTTTCAGCAAAATCCGGTTCTGTAGCACCTCTTCCGGCAATTTACTGAAGCTGTGATGAGCGGTGTCAGAAAAGTTGTCAAAGCCTGTTCCCATATCCAGTTCGTTGCCGGTTACCAGGTTCATAATAGTAATGTCGACCGCAGCGCCACGGTTATGTCCGCTGCCTTTGGCCGGATGTGCCACATATCTTTCATCTTTGACCAGTTCCCAGAATTCTACTGTTACAGAGTAGGGGCGGTAGGCATCAAATATTTTTAACCCCAGCCCCATACTGTTCAGTTCTTTTTGTGCTTCTTTCAGCGAATCAGCGGCAGGATGCCGTAAAAATGTGTAATTCGTTCCGGCAGGGTACATCATCCTCCGCATAAAATTATTGGTGGTGGCATACCGCAGATCGTAAACAATGTTTGGTATCAGACTTTTTAGCTCCACCATCTTCCCCAAGCTGTCTTTTTTTATCTGTTTCTTATAAATTTTCAGTTTGGAGGTTACTGGCGGCCGTATATAACCTGTATCCTGCGAAAAAACAGGAAGGAAAAACGGGATTAAAAAAAACAATAACAGGGCACCCCGGCTGTAAAAAGCTTTTTGTAACTTGTATAGCATCTGCGGCAGCTTATGCTGTAAATTAAAGTAAAAACAGGAGACAGCACCCATCCACACACCCTCTATGAGAAGAAAAAGAGCCAGGCACCTATTGTATGCAGGTATTACTGTATGCCTGGTATTAGTGCATGCCTGCAGGAGTAAACGAACCCAATCTGAGCATATTGCAGACACACCGGAAGAGCTTCAGCAAAAAACAAAAAGCTTTATCAGCAAGTTACTGCAGCAAACTGCAGCAGGCGGAGGAAGTAGAACCGACAGCAGGTTGCACCTAAATCAACCTGCATTCTGTAAGTATCTGTACGAAAAAAATGGAAATACTCCGCTGTGGTCTGAGCAGGGGAACTGGAAACGGCAGGCTGACTCACTTTTCGGCTTTATCCGGGAGTCAAAATTATATGGGTTGTTCTCCCAGGATTATCATGCCAATGAACTGTTCATGATCCACAGGCTGCTTGAAGCCGACAGTTTGAATAAGACAGCAAAAAAAGATGCGATGATCTGGGCAAAATCGGATGTGATGCTTACCGATGCATTTGTTCAAATCCTCAAAGACATCAAACTGGGCCGCCTGCCGGATGACAGCATTACTCTTAATAAGGATACCCTGCTTACCGGCGACTTTTTCCTGCAGCAGTTTAATACCCTGCAACAACAAGGTTCAATGACAGCGCAGGTACAAGTACTCGAGCCCCGGCATCGGGGGTATCAGCAGCTAAAGAAAGGCATTCTGAAATTTTTGCAACAGGCCGATTTCCGGGAACATACCCGGGTACCGGCAAAAAATGATCCCGGTTATAAGATTGCTTTGCAAAAAAGGTTGTTTGAAGGAGGCTATATTGTTTTTGATAGTGTAATGGCCGATTCGGCACAACTGGCAGAGGCCGTCAAAAAATTTCAGAACGAAAAAGGGCTTTTGGTAGACGGTCGGGCCGGAGAAGGCACCATTCGTATGCTTAACCTTTCGGACGCAGAGAAGTTTATCCGGGTTGCCATCAGCCTCGATAAGTACAAAAAACTGCCGCCTGAAATGCCATCCAGATATATTTGGGTGAATGCGGCATCAAACAACCTGGAGGTTGTGGAGGATACCGCAGTTAAGTTCTCTTCCAGGATTATTTGCGGCAAAGCTAAAACCCGAACGCCTTTGTTAAACGGGTCTATTTCCCAACTCATCACCTACCCGCAATGGGTGCCGCCGCCCAGTATCGTAACAAAGGAAATTTTACCGGCCGTGAAAAAAAATCCAGATTACCTGGCCCGCAAGGGTTTCAGCCTGCTTGACAAAGATGGCAATGAAGTTGACCCTTACTCTGTTGACTGGTCAAAATACAACAAGGGGGTGCCTTACAGGATTGTACAGGGCAGCGGTGATGCCAATGCCCTTGGGGTGCTCAAATTTCATTTTGATAATAAATATTCAGTTTACCTGCATGATACTAACCAGCGCTACCTGTTTGGAAATGCTATGCGGTCGCTCAGCCATGGTTGTGTAAGAGTACAGGAATGGCAAAAGCTGGCTTACTATATCCTCCGCAACGACAGCCTTCATTCATCCGGAAGCTACCACATGGCCGACTCACTGAAAACCTGGCTTCATCAAAAAATAAAACGGCATATTATGGTAAAAAAGAAAATGCCTGTTTATATCCGCTACATTACCAGTGAGGCCCGGAGCGGAAACCTTGTTTTTTATGATGATGTGTACGGAGAAGATAAAATGATCCGGGAGAAATTCTTTGCCGGAAAATAGCCTTTTCTTTCCGCTGCCGGCCCGCTTTTTCACATCTTTTCTACACCCCGCCAGCCTCCGCAACCCTATGAATAATAGCTAAATAATTTATTTCCTGATATTAAACTTACCCGTTATTTTTGTTTAGTTTAAAACCAAACTATCTCTTTATGAAGAAGATACTGTCTGCATTTCTTGCACTGTACCTGCTTGTACCTGCCAGTTACAGTCAAGATGATGAAACTAGGCCAAAGGCTCTTGGAATCAGTTTGTTTATGAATGATTTTGTCACGCCGGCCCGAATCCGTTCCAGTTCATTGGTAAAAGTGCTTGCCGACAAAAAGCTGGCCAAGCTGAGTGAAATGAATGCAGGCCTGGCTATAACCTATTTCAAGGGGATAAGAAAACATATTGATTACTCTGTCACTTTAGGGGGGTCTTTCCTACGTTACCCCATGCCCAATAAGTCTTTTGCAAGCGATAAATTATTGCTGGATGCCACCGGCGCCGTGCATTTGAAAATGACTACCGAAAGGCACTGGGTACAGCCCTATATAACCCTCGGTGTAAGTGGTCACAAATACCTTAACTATTATGGCGTTACCATGCCGCTTGGCCTTGGTGTGAAAATTAATTTCCTGGATGATGCGCATCTCTTTATTAACTCAAATTACCGTGTTCCGATTACCGTAGAAACTTCTAATTATCATCTTCAGCATGGAGTAGGCGTTGCTGCCCGTTTGGGTAAGAAACCGGAAAAAGCACCTGTGGTGCTTGACAGGGATAAGGATGGCATTCCCGATAATGTGGATGCCTGCCCGGATGACCCGGGCCCTGCTGCCACACAAGGTTGTCCTGACAGGGATGGTGATGGCATCATTGACAAAAATGATAAATGTCCTGATGTAAAAGGCCTTGCCAAGTATGATGGATGCCCGATACCGGATACGGATAAGGATGATATTAATGATGAAGAAGATAAATGCCCGACTGTTCCGGGTGTGGCCCGCTACCAGGGTTGCCCGATACCGGATACGGATAAGGATGGTATTAATGATGAAGAAGATAAATGCCCGACTGTTCCGGGTGTGGCCCGCTACCAGGGTTGCCCGATTCCGGATACGGACGGTGATGGTGTAAATGATGAACAAGATAAGTGCCCTACCGTACCCGGTGTGAAGGAAAATTATGGGTGCCCTCTTATTCTGGAAGAAATAAAGAAGAGGATGGATATAGCAGCCAAGAACATTCTGTTTGTAACAGGCAGCTATAAACTGCAATCCAAATCATTTAAAGGTTTGAATGATGGGGCAAAAATCATGAATGAAAATCCGGGTATGAGCCTGAATATTGACGGCCATACGGACAATGTAGGCAGTGATGAGATGAACATGAAACTCAGTCAGAACAGGGCCGATGCAGTGAAGAATTATATCGTCACCAAGGGTATTGACCCGAGCCGTATAACTGCAACCGGTTATGGTGAAACTAAGCCTATCGCTACAAATAATACTGCAGCGGGCCGCCAGCAAAACCGCCGTTCAGAACTTACCCTGAGCTTTTATAAATAGAAACCAATTGCTTATTATGAAGGTGCCCCGTTTCTGCGGGGCACTTTTTTTATCAATCCGCTATGAAAATATTGAAAGAATCTGTTATCCACAGGGTAATTTATAGTTCTTCATCAATTCTCCCTTTTCAGGCTTTTTCCTTACTTTTGCGCCTCCAAAACCGGAAGGTTTTAAGAAGAACCTAAATATCTGAAAACAAAGCAGTGATGGCTGATTTAAAATTTCAAAGAAACTTCGGTATTGCCGCTCACATTGACGCCGGCAAAACCACCACCACAGAGCGTATCCTTCGCTACACCGGTATGATACACCGGATAGGCGAAGTGCATGATGGGGCTGCCACCACCGACTGGATGGAGCAGGAAAAAGAGCGGGGTATCACCATCACCTCTGCCGCAGTAAGCTGTAAATGGAATTTCCCGACTGTTTTGGGAAAACCCACTCCTGAAACAAAACAATACTATTTCAATATCATTGACACTCCCGGCCACGTTGACTTTACAGTGGAGGTAGAACGTTCCATGCGGGTGCTGGACGGGCTCATTGCTTTGTTTTCTGCCGTAGATGGTGTGGAGCCCCAGTCGGAAACGGTGTGGCGCCAGGCCAACCGTTATGGCGTTCCCCGTATCGGCTTTGTAAATAAAATGGACCGTGCCGGCGCTGACTTTCTGAATGTGGTGAAGCAGGTGAAAGAGATGCTTGGTTCCAAAGCAGTTCCCCTGCAATTACCAATTGGCGCCGAAGATGATTTCAAAGGAGTGGTAGACCTGATTAAAATGAAAGGCATCATCTGGCATATGGAAACAGAGGGCATGACTTTTGATGAGATAGAAGTACCGGCGGATATGCTGGAAGAAGCAAAAGAATGGAGGGCCAGCCTGGTGGAGGCTGTGGCTGAATATGATGATAAACTGATGGAGAAATTTTTTGATGACCCTAACAGCATCAGCGAAGACGAAATGCATGAAGCCATCCGTAAGGCCACGATTGACCTGAGCATTGTGCCGATGATGTGCGGTTCTTCATTCAAAAATAAAGGAGTGCAAACGGCGCTGGATGCAGTTTGCCGCTACCTGCCTTCACCGGTTGATATTCCGGATACCATTGGCACACATCCTGATACCGGAGAAGAACTGAAGCGCAAGGCTGACCCGAAAGAGTCTTTTGCAGCGCTTGCTTTCAAAATTATGACTGATCCCTTTGTGGGCCGCCTGGCATTCTTCCGCTGTTACAGCGGCCACCTCGATGCCGGTTCTTATGTATTAAACGTAAGAAGCGGAAAGAAAGAAAGGATCAGCCGTATTATGAAGATGTTTGCCAACAAGCAAAACCCCATTGATTTCATTGAAGCCGGTGATATCGGGGCAGCTGTTGGTTTCAAAGAAATAAAAACCGGCGATACACTCTGTGATGAAAATCATCCCATCACGTTGGAAAACATGTTCATCCCCGAGCCCGTGATTTCTGTGGCAGTTGAACCCAAGACCCAGGCCGATGTCGATAAAATGGGTATGGCAATCGCCAAGCTTATCGAAGAAGACCCCACACTTCGTGTAAAAACCGATGAAGAAACAGGTCAGACCATTCTTTCGGGAATGGGCGAACTGCACCTCGAAATTATTGTTGACCGGATGAAGCGGGAATTCAAAGTGGAAGTGAACCAGGGAGCGCCGCAGGTGGCTTACAAAGAAGCTTTCACCACTACAATTGAACACAGGGAAACGCTGAAAAAGCAAACCGGCGGCCGTGGTAAATTCGCTGATATCATTTTTGAACTCGGCCCGGTGGACAAGGAATGGCAGCAGGAGAATCCGGATAAACACTATCAGTTTGTAAACGATATTTTCGGCGGTGCAATTCCCCGTGAATTTGTTCCTGCCATACAAAAAGGCTTTGAGCAGGCTATGTCAAACGGCGTATTGGCCAGCTACCCGGTTGCCAATATGAAGCTCAGGGTGTTTGACGGAAGCTTCCATGCAGTGGACTCTGACTCTATGTCTTTTGAGCTTTGTGCCAAACAGGGATTCCGCGAAGCTGCCAGAAAAGCAAAACCTGTAATATTGGAACCCATCATGAAAGTGGAAGTGGTAACTCCCGACCAGTATATGGGCGATGTAACTGGTGACCTGAACCGCCGCCGCGGTATGATGGAGGGTATGGACAGCCGGGCAGGTGCCCAGGTGATAAAGGTCAAAGTACCGCTGAGCGAAATGTTCGGGTATGTAACACAGCTTCGTTCGTTGTCTTCGGGCCGGGCCTCTTCAACCATGGAGTTCTCTCATTATGCACCGGCGCCAAACAATATTGCTGAAGAAGTGATAGCAAAAGTTAAAGGAAAAGTTTCGGCTTAAGTTTAAACTGAAAATAATTCAGCCACCGGCTCAATGGCCGGTGGCTTTTTTGTGTATAATTATTATCTGTAATCAGTCCGGACACCGCACGGGTGGCATTTTGTTTGCTCTAACAAAGACGAATTCCCTCCGTTTTTAAAATTCGTCTTGCCTCCCGATAGCTATCGGGACCGGCGTACCGAAAAACACTTGTTCTGGTCTCGGGTTAAGGACTCAGCAATGAGTCCTTCTTTTTTCTGTAATTTGAATTGACAAATTACTATGAAAAGGAAAGGATTTACCGCTGTTACACTGCTTTTTTTTGTTTATGGCATATCGGCCCAGGTGATCACCATTTCACCAGGAATGAAAGTCGGCAAAACAACAAAGTTTAAAAAAGCGGTGTATAAGATAGACGGGCCGGCGGACAGTTCCCGGGGTGTTGTAAACATTGAAGGGAATAATATTGTGGTTGATTTTGGCGGGGCCGAATTACGGGGTGATAATTCCGCAAAGGCCCCGGATGAGTTTTCCGGCATTGCGGTTTACATCCGCAACAGTAAAAACATAACGATCAAAAACCTGAAGACAAGGGGTTATAAAGTGGCGCTGATAGCCCGGAATACAGAAAAGCTGACGATCGAAAACTGCGACTTCAGTTATAACTACCGCCGGCGCCTGAACAGTACGCAGGAAAAAGAAGATATATCCGACTGGATGAGCTATCATCATAATGAAAAGGATGAATGGCTGAGGTACGGCGCTGCGATGTACCTGAAAGATTGTAGTTTTTTCACAGTCAGAAGCTGTAAAGTAACCGGTGGCCAGAATGCACTGATGCTGATGAGGTGTAATGACGGGTTAATTGTCAATAATGATTTCTCCTTTAATTCAGGGATAGGTATCGGTATGTACCGCAGCAACCGCAACAGGGTAAGCTATAACAGGGTCATATTTAATGTGCGGGGCTACAGCCATGGGGTATACAACCGGGGGCAGGACAGTGCCGGGATATTAGTTTATGAGCAGAGTAATAATAATCGTTTTTATAACAATAATGTGACACATGGAGGCGATGGATTGTTTTTATGGGCTGGACAGACTACTATGGATAGCGGAAAAGGCGGCTGCAACGATAACGTAATTATTGAGAATGATTTTTCTTATGCACCTACGAATGGAGTTGAGGTTACCTTTAGCAGAAATCATATTATTGAGAACCGGATTTTTGAATGTGATCATGGCATATGGGGTGGCTATAGTTTTGAATCAACGATTAGCGACAATCAATTCCGAAATAACAGAATTGCTATTGCTATCGAGCATGGGCAACAAAATAAGATTTTATACAATCTTTTTTCAGGTGATAAGGAAGCAATCAGACTTTGGGCAAGAAATGAGCAACCTACTGATTGGGGGTATGCTAAATTCCGTGATACTAAAAGCAGGGACTATGCCATAGTTTATAATAGTTTCAACAATATCCCCATTGTTTTTAACTTTAAAATGACAAATAATTTAAGTGTTTATGGAAATACTATTTCCCAAAGCGATGCTATTTTTAAAATAGACTCAACAGTGTCAGGACTTGATACAACAGTAAATCAGAAGTTAGAAAAAGAATTATCGATAGACACTGCGACAGTGGCAATCGAGCCAACTAAAAAATATATGGATCCATTTGTAGGGAACCCTAAATTTGCCGGCCGAAAAAACATTATGATAACCGAATGGGGGCCTTATGATTTCCGGTACCCCATCATTTGGAATACAAACCCAGCGGATACGAGTGATACAATGCGGTTCGATCTGATCGGGCCCCACGGCAACTGGCAGATCAAATCTGTAAAAGGACTGAAAGATGTATCTGTGATGAAAGGAACTTTCCCGGCATCCGTCACAGCCAGGAAGGAAACGGGAGAGAGAACAGATATACTGATTGAACTCGTTTATACCGGCGAATCTTTCACAACAGCAATGGGGGAGAAGATTCCTGCAGGCAAACCGTATAATTTCCGTTTCAGGAAATTCTTTCAGCCGGTAAACTGGGAAGTAATGTTTTACAGGCTTGATACCGCTTCACACAACCCCATCACAACAGGTATGCTTTTTTCCTTGTATGAAAAGAAAGCCCCTTTCAGAACAGAAAAGAAAGACAGGCTGGATTATGCCTGGTGGGGTGGTATCAAAGAAGCCGGTATTCATTACCCCCAGTTTATTACCATGGCCAATGGTACTGTAGAAATAAAGCCGGGCAATTATGAACTATCTGTTACTTGGGATGATGCTGTAAGGGTATATGTGGATGAGAACTTAGTGTTTGATGAATGGAACCCATCCCGCTACAGTTTTGACGAATCACCCAATAAAAAAATAAGGATCGGTTTGGGAGGAAAACACCACTTTAGGGTAGAACATCTGGAGCTTGGAGGATTTGCCACATTGGCTTTGAAAATCAAACCGGTAGAGTAAAGGATATAACTTGTCCTCTTGCTTGTCCACAGCATAGAAAATTCTTTCCCAACTATTTGGAGGGTACCATGCCCAACCCTACCTTTGCACTCCCAAAAGAAAATTGGGTTTTCACACATGTCGCAGCGAATCAGAATCAAATTACAGTCTTACGATCATAACCTGGTGGATAAGTCTGCCGAAAAGATCGTAAAAACAGTACGCAGCACCGGGGCTGTGGTTACAGGACCAATTCCCCTGCCCACCCGCCGTAAGATATTCACGGTGTTGCGATCGCCCCACGTAAACAAAAAAAGCCGTGAGCAGTTCCAGTTGTCTACGCATAAGCGCCTGCTGGATATTTACACGTCGAGTTCAAGAACCGTGGATGCACTGAGCAAACTGGACCTGCCCAGTGGTGTGGAAGTTGAAATCAAAGCGTAGTACACCCTAATCCGCCAACCGGCGGACGTAAGCACAGTTCTTATAAAACAAATTGTATTCATCTCTCAATCTTTTCAATAATATGGAAAGAAAAAAGAGCTCTGAAATTTCACCTCTCTCAACTTCTGCCATGTGGCGGATTGGGGGTATATAAAACAAGCCATTCAGGGTTTGTTTACTGCCGGTACTTTCCCATAAAGAAAAAGGTCGGTGGCAAACGGGGATTGAATCCGCCAGCCGGCGGATGTCCCAATAACCTTGCAGGCGCAAATTGAACAAACATGAAAGGTATTATTGGGAAAAAAATCGGAATGACCAGCGTCTTCGATCCCTCGGGTAAGCAAACTGCCTGTACGATCATTGAGGCAGGACCCTGTGTTGTAACGCAGGTGAAAACGGTTGAGTCTGACGGGTACAATGCTCTCCAGCTTTCCTTCGGCGACAAAAACGAAAAACATTCCATCAAAGCCGAAAAAAACCACTTCGCAAAGGCTTCCACTTCTCCCAAAAAGTTTTCCAAAGAATTCAGGGATTTTTCTGTAGAAAAAAATATAGGTGAAACCGTAACGGTTGACATTTTCGCCGAAGGCGATGATGTGGATGTGGTGGGTACCACAAAAGGTAAAGGTTTCCAGGGCGTGGTAAAGCGCCACGGCTTCCACGGTGTGGGCCAGCAATCGCATGGCCAGCACGACAGACAGAGGGCCCCGGGTTCACTCGGTAACTCATCCGATGCCAGCCGTGTAATGAAAGGTATGCGCATGGCCGGCCGTATGGGTGGCGACAGGGTAAAGCTGAAGGGCCTTAAAGTGGTGAAGGTATTTCCGGACAAAAATTACATTTTGATCAGCGGTTCAGTGCCGGGTCACAATGGTTCAATTGTTTTAATTCAGAAGTAACCCTTCGTCCCGATAGCTATCAGGATCAGGGTAACAATAAAAACGAAATAAAATGCAGGTTGAAGTTTTAAATACAAAAGGAAAGGCCACCGGCAGAACGGTTGAGCTACCCGAAGACATCTTCGGTGCTGAGCCGAATAATCATGTGATCTACCTTGCTGTGAAGCAGTATCTCGCAGCACAGCACCAGGGTACACACAAAGTGAAGACCCGTGCTGAGGTAAAGGGCGCCAGCCGCAAACTGCACCGCCAGAAAGGCACCGGCGGAAGCCGTAAGGGAAATATCAGGAATCCTTTGTACAAGGGGGGTGGTACCGTTTTTGGCCCCAAACCCCATGGTTATGATATTAAGCTCAACCGTAAGGTAAAAGACCTGGCCAAGATATCGGCCCTTTCTTACAAGGCAAAGGACAATGCCATTGTAGTGGTGGAAGATATAACCATGGATGCACCCAAAACAAAGACGTTTGTTGATATTCTTGGGAAGCTGAAAGTAGCGGACAAGAAGGTAATGTTTGTTCAGCCGGAGTATAATGATAACCTGGAGCTTTCCATACGCAATGTACCCGGAGTGCTGGGCGTATTGCTGAGCGACATCAACACCTATGACATTGTAAATTCAGATGTACTGGTGATGACGGAAAGTGCAGCTAAAATTTTTGCAGAGGAAGAAACCGAAGCTTAATTAAAAACATATTAAAGAAAGAACAATGAAACTTTCTGAAGTACTGATAAAGCCCATACTGACTGAAAAAGCTAATGCACAACAGGAAAAACTGCGCAGATATGCTTTTAAAGTTTCAAGAAAAGCAAATAAACTGGAAATAAAAAAAGCGGTTGAAAGCTTTTATGGTGTTACCGTTACCAGGGTGAATACTTCGGTATCACCGGCCAAAAACAAAAGCCGCTTCACAAAAGCCGGTGTTATATCAGGCCGTAAACCTGCATATAAAAAAGCTTTTGTAACAGTAGCCGAAGGTGACAATATTGACCTGTATTCAAATATTTAACCTTCCGGGTGAATGGCAATCAACCGCCGCGAAGTGTTGGACTTATCCCGGACCTGATCCGGGAACTAATAAAAAAGAATTTAAGAAATGGCATTAAGAAAATTTAAACCCGTCACAGCCGGTACCCGTTGGAGGATCGGCAATGCATACGCTGAGGTCACTACCCATGTTCCTGAAAAGAGCCTGGTAGAGCCTAAGAAAAGAAGCGGAGGTCGTAATTCATCGGGTCATCTTTCCATGCGTTACATTGGTGGCGGTCATAAAAAGAAATACCGTGTTGTGGATTTTAAAAGAAATAAAGCAGGCGTAGCTACTGTAGTATCTGTTGAATATGACCCGAACCGTACTGCTTTTATTGCCCTTTTGAATTATGCAGATGGTGAAAAGCGCTATATCCTTGCCCCGCAGGGGTTACAGGTGGGCGCCAAAGTGGAAGCAGGCAACGATGTGGCTCCTGAGGTTGGTAATGCGCTTCCGATGAAGTATATACCGCTGGGTACAAATGTTCATAATATTGAAATGCAGCCGGGCCAGGGCGGCAAGCTGGCCCGCAGCGCAGGTTCATCAGCACAGCTGACCAACAAAGAAGATAAATATGCCGTACTGAAGATGCCATCGGGCGAACTTAGAAAAGTACTGATTGACTGCTACGCCACCGTAGGGGTGGTAAGTAACAGCGATCATAACCTGCAAAGCATGGGTAAGGCCGGCCGAAACAGGTGGAGGGGCATCAGGCCCAGGAACCGCGGAGTGGCCATGAACCCGGTTGATCACCCGATGGGTGGAGGTGAAGGTAAAGCTTCGGGCGGCCACCCGAGAAGCCGCACCGGTAAATACGCCAAAGGCGAGAAGACAAGAACAAGGGGCAAGTCGAGCGACAAACTGATCATCCAGAGGAAAAACGGAAGCAAACTGACTAAATAAAAATAACAAGAAGCCAAATCACAAATATCAATTGGGATTTGGAATTTGAAAATTGGAATTTTAAAACTATGGCTCGTTCAATTAAAAAAGGTCCGTATGTAGCAACACATCTTGAAAAGAAAGTGCTGGCTATGAACGAAGGAAAATCAAAAAAAGGCGTGGTGAAAACATGGAGCCGCCGCTCCACCATCACTCCGGATTTTGTGGGACACACTTTTGCAGTGCACAATGGCAATAAATTTATTCCAGTGTATGTAACGGAATTGATGGTTGGGCACAAACTGGGTGAATTTGCACCCACCCGGCAGTTCAAAGGGCACTCAAGCAAGAAAGTAGAAGCATAATACAGTCAGGAGTCGGTAGTCGGGAGCCGGTAGTCAGGCTCCGAACCTAAAACTCCGAACTTAAAACCAAATAGATGGAAGCAGTAGCTAAACTCAGAAATTACCCGACATCGCCCCGCAAAATGCGTCTGCTGGCTGACCTCATCCGTGGTCAAAAAGTAGAAAAAGTGCTGGCCGAACTGGAACACAACCCCAAGCACCCGGCCGTGCCATTACGCAAGCTGGTGTTAAGCGCCATCAGCAACTGGAAGCAGAAGAACGAAGGCGGAGATGAAAGCCAGCTGGTGGTTAAAACCATTTTTGTGGATGGGGCAAGAACATTAAAGCGTATGCGTCCTGCCCCGCAGGGCCGCGGTTACCGTGTCCGCAAACGCAGTAATCATGTAACTGTAATTGTTGATACCAACGAATCAAAAAACTAAACGAATTAATAAACCAATAACATGGGTCAAAAAGCAAATCCGATTGGTAACCGGCTCGGCATCATCCGCGGATGGGAATCTAACTGGTATGGAAATAAAAAAGACTATGCCTCCAAACTGATCGAAGACCACAAGATCAGGACGTACCTGAATGCCCGTATTAACAAAGGTGGTATCTCAAAGATTGTAATTGAGAGAACCCTTGGTAAACTGATCATTACTATTCATACATCAAAACCCGGTATCATTATCGGTAAGGGCGGAGGAGAAGTAGACCGCATCAAGGAAGAGCTGAAGAAACTGACCGGTAAAGATGATGTGCAGATCAACATTCTGGAGATCCGCCGTACTGAACTGGATGCAATGATTGTAGCTGATACCATTGCCCGCCAGATTGAGAACAGGATCAATTATAAAAGGGCTATCAAGATGTCAATTGCTTCTGCTCTGCGAATGGGTGCTGAAGGCATCAAGGTAAAGGTGAGCGGACGTTTGGGGGGAGCAGAGATTGCCCGTACGGAAGAGATCAAGCAGGGCCGTGTGCCGCTGCATACATTCCGTATGGATATTGATTATGCAAACGTATTTGCGCTCACCGTGTATGGTAAAATCGGTATCAAAGTATGGATATGTAAAGGCGAGGTTTTAGCAAAGAGGGATCTGAACCCCAACTTTGTTGGCGGTAAGAGCGATGTAAGTGACAGAAGGGAAAGAAGGGAAAGAAGGGATGACCGCCGTGATGACAGAAGAGGCGGCGGAAGAGACAAACGAAACTAATTGAACACAAGAATTAAGTAACTGGAAATTATAAGCAATGTTACAACCGAAAAGAACGAAACACAGGAAGATGCAGAAGGGCCGTATGAAGGGTGATGCAAAAAGGGGCGCCACCATATCATTTGGTTCCTATGCGCTGAAGGCACTGGACAGTCACTGGATTACCGACCGCCAGATTGAAGCGGCCCGTCAGGCACTTACCCGTGAAATGAAAAGGGAAGGTAATGTGTGGATACGCATTTTCCCCGACAAGCCCATCACCCGTAAGCCGCTGGAGGTAAGGATGGGTAAGGGCAAGGGTAACCTGGAATTCTGGGCTGCTGTGGTAAAACCTGGCCGTATTCTTTTTGAAGTGGACGGTGTAAGCGAGCAGGTAGCAAGAGCTTCCCTGGCCCTGGCTGCCGGCAAGCTGCCGATTAAAACAAAGTTTGTAATACGGTGTGATTTGGTTACAGCATAATCACTCATAAACTGAAAAGCAATGTCAAAGAAAGCTGATTTTGTAAAAAGCATTCATGGAATGAATGAACAGGACCTGAAGGCAAGGCTTGAAGAAGATAAGCAGCGTTTGAAAAAACTGGAATTTGCCCATGCTATTTCTCCGCTCGAGAACCCCATGACCATCCGTTCCCTTCGCCGGGATATTGCCCGGCTCAAAACAGAACTGAAATTAAAGCAACAGCAAGCATACTAAAGCTACAATAATGGAAGCAAGAAATTTAAGAAAAACCCGGATAGGCGTTGTAACCAGCAACAAGATGGCCAAGACTATTACAGTTGCCATTGAAAGAAAAGTGAAACACCCTATCTATGGAAAATTTGTAAAAAAGACCACTAAGCTTCATGCGCATGATGATAAAAATGAATGCAGCATCGGAGATTTGGTAAAGATCATGGAGACCCGCCCCCTCAGCAAAACAAAGCGCTGGAGACTGGTGGAAGTGGTGGAGAAAGTGAAATAAAGAAAGAAGTAAGAAGTCAGGAAATCGTACTTCATATTTCGTAATTCATAAATTGTTTTAAGATGATTCAGCAGGAAAGCCGGTTAAATGTAGCGGACAACAGCGGCGCCAAAGAAGTGCTTTGTATCCGTGTACTCGGCAACAGCGGACAGCGGTATGCCAAAATTGGAGATAAGATTGTTGTTACGGTTAAAGATGCATTGCCGCAGGGCGGTATCAAAAAAGGCACTGTCACCAAGGCGGTGATCGTTCGCAGCACCAACAAACTCCGCCGGAAGGATGGTTCTTATATCCGTTTTGATGATAATGCGGTGGTAATACTGAACCAGGCCGATGAGCCCAGGGGAACCCGGATTTTCGGCCCCGTGGCCAGAGAACTCCGTGACAAGGGGTATATGAAGATCATCTCCCTGGCTCCTGAAGTACTGTAATTGATTAACGAGAGGATATCATCCTTATAATGAAAGATAAAATGAAAACAAGATTTAAACCCAAGTATAACATCCGCAAAGGCGACAGCGTAGTGGTAATTGCCGGCGATGACAAAGATCTGGCCAAGCCCCGCACAGTAAAGCAGGTGCTGGTAGACGATGCAAAAGTGATTGTGGAAGGAGTGAACATTGTTACAAAGCATTCAAAGCCATCAGCCAAAAACACCAAAGGCGGAATCATTAAAAAAGAAGCTCCTATCCATCTCAGTAATGTGATGCTGTGGGATGCTTCTGCCAAAACACCTTCCAAATTAAAAAGGGAAAGGGAAAACGGCAAAAGTGTAAGAATATTAAAAAAGTCTGGTAATAAACTGTAAGATTATTCAGGCCAAAAGAAATAGAATATGAGTACAAAAACATATATCCCGAGACTGGCGGCTAAATACAAGAAGGATGTTGTGCCCACCCTGGTTAAAAAATTCAGCTATAGTTCGGTAATGAAGGCGCCCAAACTGGAAAAGATATGCCTGAACCGTGGCGTCAACGGAGCGGTGTCGGACAAGAAACTGGTTGACATCGCTATTGACGAGTTGACCATAATCACCGGGCAGAAGGCGGTTGCCACTATGTCCAAGAAGGATATCTCCAACTTTAAACTGCGTAAGAATATGCCGATTGGCGTCCGGGTAACGCTTCGCGGAGACAAGATGTACGAATTTTTTGACAGGCTGGTGGCTGTGGCATTGCCCCGTGTACGGGACTTTAAGGGAGTGAATGAAAAGTCGTTTGATGGCCGGGGTAATTATACACTGGGAGTAACAGAACAAATCATCTTTCCGGAAATTGATATTGATAAAGTGAATAAGATCACCGGTTTGGATATTACGTTCGTTACAACAGCCAATACCGATGAAGAGGCGTATGAGCTGCTGAAGGAAATGGGGATGCCTTTCAGAAATTCAAGAAACTAATAAAAACTAAAAGGATAAACAAACATGGCAAAAACATCAGTAAAGGCCAGGCAGATCAAAAGGGAAAAAATGGCCGCCCACTATGCTGCAAAGAGAGCAGAGTTGAAGAAGGCGGGTGACTGGAAAGCCCTTGACGAATTGCCAAAAAATTCTTCTAGGGTCCGGTTGAAGAACCGTTGCCAGTTATCGGGCCGCCCAAGGGGATATGTTCGATACTTTGGTATATCGAGAGTGGCCCTTCGTGACATGGCTTTGAATGGAAAGATACCGGGGCTGAAGAAAGCAAGCTGGTAACTTTTCGTCCCGATGCATATCGGGGTCAGGATAACAATGAATGAACTTCACATCCGGACCCGAAAAAAAATTAATGAACTGAACAAATAAGAAATATGGTAACAGATCCTATCGCAGATTTCCTGACCCGCATCCGTAATGCACAGATGGCCGGTCACCGTGTGGTTGAAATCCTCGCTTCTAACCTGAAGAAAAGGATGACGGAAATCCTGTACAACCAGGGTTATATCCTGAAATACAAGTTTGAGGATGATAACAAGCAGGGCATCATCAAGATCGCTTTGAAATATGATCCTGCCACCAAGCAGCCTGCTATTCAAAGTATGGAGCGGATAAGCCGCCCCGGTTTGCGCCAGTATGCAAAGCCTGCCGAATTTCGCCGGGTAAAAAATGGTTTGGGTTTGGCAATCATCTCCACTTCAAGGGGGGTAATGACGGATAAGGAAGCCAAAGCCAATAATGTCGGCGGTGAGGTACTTTGCTATGTATATTAAAAAAAAAGAGTTGCAGATACATGAAGCCGGTATCCGCCGGCTGACGGAATGACCGGTCAGCAACGCAGAATTGAAATTTGTTTTTTGGAATTTGAAATTTTTAAATTATGTCCCGCATAGGTAAAAAAACAATAATTATTCCGGAAGGGGTAACCATTACTGTAGGGAAGGATAATGTGGTAACTGTAAAAGGAAAGAAAGGGGAACTGAAACAGACAGTGGACCGTGATATTACCGTGGAAGTAAAAGACAGCCATATAACATTTGGCCGCCCCACCGATCAGATACGCCACAAGGCCATGCACGGACTTTACCGGGCCCTGGTTGCCAGTTTGATTAAAGGCGTAACAGAAGGCTATGAAAAAAAGCTTGAACTGATAGGTGTGGGTTTCAAAGCTGCAAACCAGGGTAATGTACTGGATCTTTCTTTGGGCTTTTCGCACAATATCATTTTTGAAGTACCCAAAGAATTAAAGGTGGCTACCCAACAGGAGAAGGGTCAAAACCCGGTCATCACCCTGGAGGGAATTGACAAACAGCTGATAGGGCAGGTAGCTGCAAAACTGCGTGGCCTGCGCAAACCCGAGCCTTACAAAGGAAAAGGTGTCCGCTATGTGGGTGAGGTTGTTCGTAAAAAAGCCGGTAAAGCGGCAGGCAAATAAAAATTAAGTAAAAATGAGTCCTGACAAACTGATAACCGGGACGGATGAAAAATAAAATAAGATGAACGCAAAAACTAAAACAGCCAGAAGACAAAGGATCCGCTATGGCATCCGCCAAAAAGTGACCGGCATAGCTTTAAAACCCCGTCTTTCTGTGTTCAGAAGCAATGCTGATATCTATGCGCAACTGATTGATGATGTAAATGGCCTGACCATAGCTGCAGCATCATCCCGGGACAAGGACATTGCAGCACAAAAAGGCACCAAAGGTGAAAAGAGCAAACTGGTAGGCGCTGCTATTGCCCGTAAAGCTGCGGAGCTGGGGGTAAAGGAAGTGGTTTTCGACCGTGGCGGATACCTGTATCATGGCCGGGTAAAATCACTGGCCGATGCAGCAAGAGAAGGAGGCCTTCAATTTTAATTTATCAAATTAATATCTCGTAATAAATGTCAAAGCTTAACGTAAACAGGGTAAAAGCAGGCGACCTGGAACTGAAAGACAAAGTGGTGGCCATTAACAGGGTGGTGAAGACCACCAAAGGCGGCCGTTCATTCAGTTTTTCTGCACTGGTGGTTGTTGGTAATGAAAATGGCGTGGTAGGCCATGGCCTTGGTAAAGCCAAAGAAGTTCAGGAAGCTATTACCAAAGGGATTGAGGATGCCAAGAAGAACCTTATCCGGGTTCCTGTCATGAAGGGCACCATTCCGCATGACCAGTGGGCCAAAGAAGGCGCCGCCAAAGTATTGATTAAGCCGGCTGCACATGGTACAGGTGTAATTGCCGGAGGCAGTATGCGGGCCGTTTTGGAGTCTGCCGGTGTTACCGATATACTGGCCAAGTCTCTGGGTTCTGCCAATCCGCATAATGTGGTGAAGGCAACTTTCAAGGCATTAGCATTGCTAAGAGAACCTGTAAGCGTTGCCAAAACCCGCAACCTTGGTTTGAAGAAAGTGTTCAACGGCTAATGTTTTTAAAACGGATTGAATTATGAAAAAAATAAAAATAACGTTGGTTAAAAGCCCTATTGACAGACCGGAGCGTCAAAAGTTGACCCTGAAAGCGCTGGGACTGAACAAAACCAATAAAACAAAAGAAGTGGAAGCCACCCCACAGGTTTTGGGTATGGTTCGTAAAGTGGAACATTTGGTAAAAGTTGAAGAGGCTTAATAGGCCCGGGACGGGAAAAACGATTTATAAATGCGAGCCCTGTTCCGATAACTATCGGGAGCTTTCGGGGCGTTGAGTTAAAAATAAAAGCGATGAAATTACATCAGTTAAAGCCGGCAAAAGGTGCAACACACAAAGAAAAAAGATTAGGCCGTGGTGAAGCATCAGGCCACGGCGGGACATCCACAAAAGGCAATAAAGGCCACCAGAGCCGCAGCGGCTTTAAGAACAAAATGGCGCATGAAGGCGGACAAATGCCAATCCAGCGCCGCATACCCAAACGAGGATTCAAAAATCCCCACAGGGTAGCATACAAAGTGTTTAATCTGGGACAGGCTGAACAACTGGCCGGTAAATACAACATCAGTGAATTTTCACTGGAAAACCTTTACATCAACGGGCTGGTAAGCCAGACAGATAAAGTAAAAATTCTCGGGAACGGGGAATTGAAAAACAAGCTTGTGTTTAAAGTAAATGCTGTGAGTGGGAAAGCCAAAACAGCTATTGAAGCGGCCGGAGGAACGGTGGAAATAGTGAAGTAAAATCGCTAAATTGCATCGGCGCATTTTCTATGCGTCTTTTGCGTTTTATGAGCCTATAAATTTGTTGAACCCCCGTGAAAAAATTAATACAGACACTTAGGAATATCTGGAGCATAGAGGAATTGAGATCAAAGATCCTGTTCACTCTTTCGCTGATAGCCATTTATGTTATCGGCACCAAGATTGTATTGCCCGGCATTGACCCTTCCAGGCTGGATGAAGGCACTGCAACCGGCGGTGTATTGGGCCTTATCAATACCTTTTCCGGAGGGGCTTTTAACCAGCAGTCTATTTTCGCCCTGGGTATTATGCCTTATATTTCTGCTTCCATTTTTATGCAGTTGATGACCGTGCTGGTTCCCAGCTTTCAGAAAATGCAAAAAGAAGGGGAGAGTGGCAGAAAAAAAATCAATCAATATACCCGTTACCTTACGGTAGCGGTCACCATATTGCAGGCATCTGCCTATGTAACCTATATAAAAGGCCTGAACCAGAGCAATGGCGCCATGCTGCAGAGCTTTGCACCGTATTTCTGGCTTTCTTCTGTGTTCCTGCTTACGGCCGGTACCCTGTTTGTAATGTGGATGGGCGAAAAAATAACTGATAAAGGACTTGGTAACGGTACTTCGCTGATTATTATGATTGGCATCCTGCAGCGGCTTCCCCAGTCTTTCCTCGAAGAGCTGAGCGCCAAATCAGTCCGAAACGGCCAGATCCTTGTTTTCATTATTGAAATAGCCATCCTGATTGCCATCATTATGGGTTGCATATTGCTGATTCAGGGAGTACGAAAAGTACCTGTCAACTATGCAAAACAAATCGTAGGTAACCGTCAGTTCAGCGGCGCCAGGCAGTTCCTGCCGCTGAAGGTGAACAGTGCCGGTGTTATGCCTATCATTTTTGCACAGGCAATCATTTTTATTCCTACAATATTTGCCAATTTCAATCCTGATAAGGGAGGCGGATTTCTGATGGCATTGAATGATCCCAGTAACATCTGGTATATGCTCATTTATTCTTTGGTCGTAATCGGGTTTACTTTTTTGTATACAGCGCTTATATTTAATCCCCGCCAAATAGCGGATAACCTGAAACAGAACAATGGTTTCATACCGGGCGTTAAACCGGGCCAGCCAACAGCAGATTATATCGGAACCATTATGGACCGCATCACGCTGCCCGGAGCCATATTACTGGCTTTTGTAGGTATTTTACCCGGTATTGCCCAGCGCTTTGGAATCCAGCCCAACTTTTCTTCCTTCTTTGGCGGTACTTCATTGCTCATTATGGTAGGCGTAATTCTTGACACATTGCAGCAGATAGAAACACAATTACTGATGCGCCAGTACGATGGCCTGATGAAAAGCGGAAGGATCCAGGGCAGACAGACAACATCAGCAGTACAGATGTAAAATATTTTTTAATACAAAGAAACATACCCGGTACGCAGCAGCTGACCGGGTTCTTTTTTTAGTGATATTTGCAGGATGATTATTTACAAGACAAATGAGCAGGTGGAACTGATGCGGCAAAGCGCCTTGCTGGTAAGCAAAACTTTGTCGGAAATAGCCCGGCTGCTGAAACCGGGCATTACTACCCTTTTTATTGATAAAAAAATAGGTGAAATTGTAGGGGATCATCATGCGGTTCCCTCTTTTTTTCATTATAAAGGTTACCCATACAATTCCTGTATTTCAGTAAATGATGTGGTGGTGCATGGGTTTCCCGGACATAATGAACTGAAAGAAGGCGATATTGTTTCTATTGACATTGGCGTTATCCTGACCGGCTGGCATGGGGATCATGCATACACATTTGCCATCGGCGACCCCGGCGATGCCGTTATGCAATTAATTCGGGTTACCAAAGAATCATTATATAAAGGAATTGAAAAAGCGGTGGCGGGCAACCGTATAGGGGATATTGCTTTTGCCATTCAGGAGCATACGGAAAGAAAAAACGGTTACGGAGTGGTAAGAGAGCTGGTAGGGCATGGCTTGGGAAGAAGCCTGCATGAAGACCCGCAGGTGCCCAATTACGGAAAAAGGGGCAGCGGCCCCATACTGAAGGAAGGGCTTGTGCTGGCCATAGAGCCCATGATTAATATGGGCAGGAAAGATGTTTTTACCGAAGAAGATGGATGGACTGTTCGTACAAAAGACGGCAAGCCTTCTGTTCACTTTGAGCATGATGTGTGTGTGCGAAAAGGCAAAGCGGATATTTTGTCGGATTACCAGCCCATTGAGAAAGCGGAAGAAGAAAACCCTAACCTCTTCACCACTTTAAAAATAGCGCAGCCCCTCGTTTGAGGGGTTTTGTTTATGCCACACACAAAATCACTCGTAGTTATTGGCGGCGGATCTGCCGGCTTTTTCTGTGGGGTGAATGCCGCCCGGATGAACCCGCTTTTAAAGGTGATTATCCTTGAAAAAGGAAATAAACTGATGTCTAAAGTAAAAATCAGCGGAGGCGGCCGGTGTAATGTTACCCATGCCTGTTTTGACATTGCCGCAATGAGCAGAAACTATCCCCGCGGCAGTAATTTTGTAAAGAAAACATTTCACCGGTTTTTTACCACAGATACAATAAAATGGTTTGAAGACAGGAGTGTTAAGCTGAAAACAGAAACAGACGGAAGAATGTTTCCTGTGACCAACACATCACAGACAGTTATTGATTGCCTGCTGCAAGAAGCCAATACCTACGGGGTAGAGATAAGAATGAAGTCTGAAGTGAAAAACCTGAAATCTGAAGGGCGAAAATTCAGGATTGAACTTTCAAACCATAATCATTTCACTTCCGATATTGTTTGCATTTCCAGCGGCGGATATCCCAAATCAGATTTGTTCGGTTGGCTTAAAGAATTGGGCCATACAATTGAAGAACCGGTCCCGTCTTTATTTACGTTCAATCTGCCGAAGCATCCCATCACAAAGCTGATGGGAGTCAGTATTGAGAAAGCTAAGGTTAAAATTGCCGGAACAAAGCTTGAGCAGAAAGGCCCCTTGCTGATCACCCATTGGGGCTTGAGCGGCCCCGCAGTTTTAAAACTCAGCGCTTTTGCCGCAAAAGAACTGGCAATTCGGCAATACGATTTTACGGCAGTTATTAACTGGCTTCCCGATATTAACGAGCAAAGTTTGAAGGAAAGATTTAATAATCTGAGAAATGCATATTCATCACAAAAGATTCACAACAGAAATCCTTTTGGTCTGCCTTCAAGATTGTGGGTGTTTTTGGCACAGCATTCGGGTGCAACAACTGATATGCGCTGGGCAGATCTGCCCTCGGTTGCGCAAGATAAGTTTATTAAAAACCTGTGCAGCTACGATATTGAGGTAAGAGGCAAAACAACCTTCAAAGAAGAATTTGTAACAGCCGGGGGTATTAAATTAAGCGAAGTGGATGCCAACACGATGATGAGTAAAAAAATCTCCAACCTTTTTTTTGCGGGCGAAGTGCTGGATGTGGATGGCATCACCGGGGGTTATAATTTTCAGCATGCATGGACCAGCGGATGGATAGCCGCCAGCAGCATTGCAGGCGAAGCGCTGTAAAACTGATTTCGTTGTATATTGTCCGGTAAATTATTTCTTGCTTTACTCCATACTCAAAATATGGGTTCGCCTGGCGGCCAAAATTTTTTTCAGCAGAATTGTTGTAAATAAACCTCAATTACTGGAATCGAAAGGCCCGTTGCTGCTTGCCTGTAATCACCCCAATTCTTTTTTGGATGCAGTGCTGCTGGACATTCTTTTTAAAAGACCCATCTGGTCGCTGGCGAGGGGAGATGTATTTAAGAAGCCGCTTTATATAAAGTTGCTTTATAAATTAAAAATATTGCCTGTTTACCGAACAAGGGAAGGAGCGGAGAATCTGGAAGAAAACTACAAAACTTTTAATGCATGCAAGGAGTTGTTTAGGCAAAACAGTATTGTACTTATTTTCAGCGAGGGGCTTTGCATCAATGAATGGCACCTGCGGCCCTTAAAGAAAGGAACGGCAAGGCTTGCCTTCAGTACCTGGCAGGAGGGAACTCCGCTTAAGGTTTTGCCGGTTGGCATTAATTACAGCTCATTCAGCAGGATTGGGACAAATGTGTTGATCAACTTTGGAGAATTGATAGAATCTTCCAACTTCAACCTCAATGACGTTGACGGAAAGAACAATCTTGTTTTTAACCAGCAACTGGAGTCACAACTGCGCCGGCTCGTTTTTGAAATACCCAAAGATGATTATGCTCTTCAAAAGGAAATGCTGGATATTCCTTTAAAGGTTTACTGGCGTACATTGTTATTTTTACCCGCTTTGACAGGTTATTTACTGAATGCACCGCTTTTTATACCTGTAAAGGCATATGTGAGGTACAGAGTTAAGAACACAGATCATTTTGATTCGGTGATGATGGCAGCCCTTACTTTCATTTACCCGGGATATTTGCTGGTAGTTTCCTTTGTTTTTTTCCTGATAACCTGCAGTGGGTACAGCTTATTTTCTCTTATTGTTTTACCATTTACAGCATGGTGTTTTGTGAAGCTTAAAAACAAAATTGGCTGAGGCGGTTGCATATGGGAAGTAACCCCAAATTCCTTCTGGCAATCAGCAGCTTATATATCCGTGGGTTTGTAAAAATACCTTCCTGATACAGTCAAAACCATAAAACTATGCCCTATCTTTGCCGCCCCGATCCCGATAGCTATCGGGTCCCGATAGTTATCGGGATAAACCCCGGGACTATTTTATCATGTTTGACAACATTATTCAAAAACAATTAAACGCTGATGCACAGGAGTCTGCCGGCGCCGGACAGGCGGAGGCTACTACAGCGATAACAACTGCACCTGTGGAAGCAGTAGCCACTGCACATGACGATTTTGACTGGAGCATTGACAGACGAAATGTTATTTCTTACACGGCAGAAGAAAAAGAAAAGTACCACAAAGTGTATGACAACACTTTTGTGCAGCTGAACGACGGTGAATTGATTAAAGGCACTGTAGTAGGCCTTACGAAAACAGATGTGGTATTAAACATCGGCTTTAAAAGCGATGGGTTGATTTCACTGAACGAATTCCGGGATTTACCCGGCCTGGCTGTGGGCGATGAAGTGGAAGTGATGGTGGTGGAAAAAGAAGACCGGGAAGGACACCTGAACCTGAGCCGCAGGCAGGCCCGCATTACCCGTGCCTGGGAAAAAATTGTGGAAGTGCATAAAACAGGTGAGGTGATCACCGGTACGGTTACATCCAAAACCAAAGGCGGATTAATTGTGGATGTTTTTGGTATGGAAACCTTCCTGCCGGGCTCGCAAATTGATGTAAAGCCTGTTACGGATTATGACCAGTTTGTAGGTAAGACGATGGAGTTTAAGGTGGTTAAGATCAACGAAACTATTAAGAATGCCGTTGTATCCCACAAGGCGCTTATCGAAAGTGATATCGAGGCCCAAAGAGCTGAGATCATGAGCAAGCTGGAGAAAGGACAGGTGCTGGAAGGAACCGTGAAGAATATCACCGACTTTGGTGCGTTTATGGATTTGGGAGGCCTCGATGGGCTGCTCTATATCACCGATATTTCATGGGGCCGGATCTCCCATCCGTCAGAAGTGCTGAAACTTGATCAGAAGATCAATGTGGTGGTGCTTGACTTTGATGATGAGAAAAAACGTATCAGCCTTGGCCTGAAACAGCTTACCCCGCATCCCTGGGATGTGCTGGCTGAAAATATTGCCGAAGGCAATATCGTTAAAGGCCGGGTGGTGAACATTGAAGATTATGGTGCTTTCCTGGAAATTCAGCCGGGAGTAGAAGGCCTGGTGCATGTATCTGAAATTACCTGGGCCAATACGCCAGTCAATGCCAAAGAATTCTTCAAACTGGGCGATGAGCATGAAGCCAAAGTAGTGACACTGGATAAGGCAAACCGTAAAATGAGCCTTTCCATCAAGCAGCTATCACCCGATCCGTGGAGTGATATTGAAACCAAATTTGCTGAAGGCAGTAAGCATACCGGCCTGGTGAAAAACATTACCAACTATGGGGTGTTTGTAGAACTGGCTCCGGGTATTGGCGGTATGATTCACATCAGTGACCTGAGCTGGCTGAAGCGATTTAACCATCCCGGAGAATACACCAAAGTAGGGTCGAATATTGATGTGATCATACTTGGTATTGATAAAAATAACCGCAAACTGCAGTTGGGTCACAAGCAACTGGAAGAAGACCCCTGGAATACCCTGCAGGATACTTTTGCTATTGGCACCGTGCATGAAGGTGTGGTTACCCGCCGTGATGACAAAGGCGCTACCGTACAGCTTCCTTACGGATTAGAAGGATTTGCTCCGAATCGTCACCTGAGCAAAGAAGACGGCAAGAGCATTGGTGCAGATGAAACAGCCCGGTTTATGGTAATTGAGTTCGACAGAAATGAAAAAAGAATCGTGGTTTCTCATACCCGTATATGGGAGCAGGGCCAGGTTGATGCTTCCGAGGCTGCCAAAAAAGAAGCAAGGGCCGAATCGGGAAGCACCCGCAAAGCTGTAAAAAATGTACAGAGCAAAGTGGAAAAAGCCACACTCGGCGATCTGGGAGTGCTCGCAGATTTGAAGAAAAAGATGGACGGCGATGAAAAAACAACTCCGGAAAGCCCGCAACCGGAATAGAAATTTTACGAAAAGTTTTATAAAGCTATCCTTGTTTAAGGATAGCTTTATTTTTTGAAGTAACTGGTATTCAGATCTGATTTTCCGAAAACGGAATTCTTCTGTTTTATAGCCTGGGCTATGTTTCGTAAAATTACGATACGGTAAAGAAATAATACCTATAAAACTTGCACGTAAAAAATGCAGATATTCTGTTTGTATCAGAATCGAACAATCCCTAAGAAAACAAAGAAATCCGTAACCTGAAATGGACTATTCCCATCACCGTATTTTTCTCCTGTTTATTTCAAGCGTCATCGTTGATTTGCTGGTTTTCTGAAAGGATGTCTTAGATACGAAACCGATCAGACACCTTTAATATGAAAAGGATGAAAAAATCTGTACTTGCCCTTGTGATGTTGCTTGCTTTCAACAGTATTAAAGCACAAAACAAAAACCTTCCTTCGCCAGATTCTGACATGCAAACCGTGCCGCAAGGAAGCTATGTAATTGCCATGGACAATACCCTGCAGGCAAATGCCTCGGGTTATTTCAACCTGAAAACTTATGGCCTGGTAGTGCACCTGCTTAATAACAATATACGCATCAGGTGGGCCATCAAGGCTGGTAAAGCGAAAGATGGTATTGATTTTACGGGGTTTGCAGAGCAAATATTGCCTTCGTTAGTTGTAGGCGGAGTTTCCAGGGATTTTAAGGCCGGGCCTTTTGTGATTTATGCTTCTGACACCGCCGGTGTGGCTGCACTAGTGCAAACTTATTATACCGCCAACAGCCTTAGCGGTAATGACAGGCCCAGTGTTTACATGCTTACAGCCTCTGTACTTAATGTAGATATCCGCTATGATTTGTTAGGGTTTAAGCCAAAAGCTATAGTGCTTACAGACGGAACAAATGCTTCCATTCACCTTAACTATATGACGCTTTGCGGCATTCCTGCTGCTAATTATGGAAGCGGGCCTGCCACGGATTTATACACCCGCTGCTACACTTTTGCAAGTGAACCCCACAATCATGTGGAGCATGCCCCCACTATTTCTGCCATCAAGCACTTTGTGCAGCAGGGCGGTAATTTTCTTGGCCAGTGCCAAGCCGTGGAAACCTACGAAAACAGTTCTTACGGCCGGTTTCACAGCACCAATGGTATTTCAAAGTCGATTACCCCTATTGCCGAATCAGCCCCCATTTACCCAAATCCAGACCTGGCTTTTTCTCAATTTCAAGGCACATATTATATGAGCATCGAAGGTTATCTGCGCACCTGGGTGCTTGCTTCGGGCAGCAGCTTTCAAAACAATGAACATAACCATATGAGTGGTGGAACTATCGCCTCACAAACACCCATCGGCGCCAGTGTAGCCAAACTAACTGCTTCATCCATGCCTGGTGGTATGGTATTTTACCTGGGCACCCATGCCTATACTTCTGTAACAAATAATTCGCATATCAACGGCATGAGGATGTATATGAATGCGATGCTTACCCCTGTTGCCATTAATTCTACCTGCAACACCGGCGATGAACTTCCCAACCCGCTGCCTGTTAAACTGGCTGACTTTACCGCCACATTCAACCAAGATCAGAGCAAAGTGCAACTTCAGTGGGCCACAGTAACTGAAACCAACAGCAGCCATTTTGTTGTGGAAAAAAGTACAGATGGTGCCAGTTTTACCGAAACGGGAATGGTGATTACCGAAGGCAACAGTATTGAGAGAAAAGATTACTCTTTCACGGATAATATCGCAAACGTAAAGGCTACAGTTCTCTATTACAGGCTGAAACAGGTAGATATTGACGGTAAGTCAGAATTATCCAGTGTGAGAATGGTACGTATAACCAAACCCGGATATAACGACCTGTACCTGCAGGCTTTTCCCAACCCGGCAACAGATTATCTGAAAATAGCCATCCCGGCTGAGTGGGTTAATAAGAGGGTGTATTATGAACTGTTAACATCATCGGGTGCTGTAGTAAAAAGAACCGAAAACGCTTTGGCCGCCCAGGTGGAAATATTCAATGTTGGCGGACTTGCATCCGGTATGTATGTTATCCGGGCAACTTCCGGCGGCGAAACCCTGAGCCAGAAAATAATTAAGCGTTAATAACGCAACTTTTACAACCTGCCATTAAAATGAGGCTGCCAATTGCGCAGCCTCCTTCATTTTCAAAAATACCAGCCGGCAATACAAAATGATGTTGTTCAAGTACAATTTCTTAATTTAGGTACGGGCACATTAAAAGACTGTCATGGCATCCATCGGCGAACGGTTAAGGAATTTTCACCCGGTAAGAAAGATTGTTTACTTCTTTGTAGGTCTGCTCTCTTATCCCGGCCTCGCCATTATAAATAAGCTTAAAATATCCGGCACAGGGCATTTCAAAAATCTTCCGCGGAAAAAAGTGATGTTTGTCAGCAATCACCAGACCTACTTTGCGGACGTCATCACATTCCTGCACATATTTTGTGCTGTGAAATGGGGTAAGCAAAACCGGCTTGGCATACCCTATTACCTGCTCAATCCCTTTACAAGGGTGAATTATGTGGCTGCGGAAGAAACCATGAAGGGTAGTTTTATAAGCCGCCTTTTTTTACTAGCAGGCGGTCTTACGGTAAAAAGAACCTGGAGAGAAGGGGGAAAAGAAGTGAGGAGAGGGCTTGATCCTTCAGATACCCGGAAAATTCTCCGGGCACTGGAAAAGAACTGGGTCATTACCTTTCCGCAGGGAACCACCAAACCCTTTGCCCCTGGCCGGAAGGGAACAGCCCTGATCATCAAACAGACAAGGCCTGTAGTAATTCCTGTTGTTATCAGCGGATTCTGGCGGGCTTTTAACAAAAAGGGACTGAAGTTCAAAAAGAAAGGTTCGCAGTTGACGGTCACTTTTAAAGAGCCATTAAAAATAAACTATGATGCACCAGCAGAAGATATTCTGGCCCGGATAATGGATGCTATTGAGCAGAGCAAAAAACACATGATGATGGGCAAGCATCACTAGCAAACGACGGATAAGTAAGTTGGTAGTCAGTAGTCGGTAGTTTGTGACTTAAGTTCAGCTCTTCTACACACAAGAAAGAACTAATCTTTTACAAACAATGCCTTTAGTTCGGTAGCGTCATCCGGTTTTAACTTGCCCCCAAGTATTAACCTGAGTTGCCTTCTTCTTAATGCCCCGTCAAAGAGTTTTTTTTCCCCATCTGATTCAGGTATCAATTGGGGCACCGGGCGGGGCTTCCGGTTGGGATCAAGGGCTACGAAAGTATAATAAGCCTCATTGCTTTTGTATTTATACTGTTGTGTCAGGTCTTCACCCCACACTTTCAGGTGTACTTCCATGGAAGAATTGAAGGCACGGGATACTTTAGCCTCTATATGCACTGCATTGCCCAATTTTACCGGGCTTTCAAACGAAATATTGTCTACAGACGCAGTTACAACAGGGGCATTGCAATGTTTTTGAGCTGACAGCGCTGCAGCAATATCCATCCAGTACATCAGACGGCCACCCATCAGGTTACCAAATACATTCGTATCATTGGGCAATACGATTTCGGTCATGATGGTGAGACTGGCTGCTGCTTTTTTGGGTTCCATATGCAAACTGTTTTTAAGACGGGCAGGTGATTTCCCTGCGGGCGGTGCAAAGGTAAGGGATGATGAAAATGCCGGCGTCCAGATCAGCGGGGAGTGAGCGCCTTCACCCTATCTTTGCCCGGTTATTTACAATTGCTGTATGGAATCATATCCTGTTATCTCCTTCGATAATACTGAATTTGCTTTTGAATATAAATCCGACAAACAGCTCCGCAAGGCAAGGTTCCTTTTTTCCCTCATGGCCAGGTCCTGGATTGTAAAACTGGGCGTACGGCTGGCACCCTGGTCGGTTAAAGCAGGATTGCCGGTTAAAGGACTTATCCGCAACACCATCTTTCAGCAGTTTGTGGGCGGGGAAACCCTGGAGGAAACTGCCAGGGTGGCCAAAAAACTCGGGGAGTACAATGTACAGGTGGTGCTGGATTATGGTGTGGAAGGCAAGGAGGGAGAGAAAAATTTTGATCATGCCTGTGAAGAATTTATCCGGGTGATTAATTATGCCGCCACCCAGCCCAATATCCCGTTTATGAGTGTGAAAGTAACAGGGTTTGCCCGGTTTGGGTTATTAGAAAAGATGGACAGCGAAATGCATCAGGCGGAAGGCACCCTGATGAAACGGTACCTGCAGGCCGTGGATGAACTGAATGCTGAAGAAAGGGAAGAATGGCACCGGGTTCGTCACCGGGTGATGCGGGTTTGTGAAACCGGGGCTTCAGAAAATGTGGGAGTTTTCATTGATGCGGAAGAAACCTGGATTCAGGACCCCGTTGATGCGCTTACCATACTTATGATGGATACATTTAATAAGCAAAAGGCGGTGGTTTATAACACCACCCAGCATTACAGAACTGACCGGCAGCAATTTCTCATTGATTCATATCATGCAGCCGTTGAAAGAAATTTTATCCTGGGAGCCAAATTAGTCAGGGGGGCCTACATGGAGAAAGAAAGAAAAAGAGCAGCTGACAGAGGCTATCCTTCCCCCATTATGCCCGATAAAGAAAATACGGACAGGGATTTTAATGAAAGTTTGAAATTTTGTATTGATCATCTTGAAAAGATAGCGGTGGTGGTGGCTTCGCACAATGAATACAGCAACCTGTATGCCACACAACTGCTGCAAGAGAGGGGTTTGCCGCTGAACCACCCCCATGTACATTGGAGCCAGTTGCATGGCATGAGTGATAACATCACCTTCAACCTGGCGCATGCCGGGTGCAGTGTAAGCAAGTATCTTCCTTTTGGCCCCATCAGAGATATCGTACCCTACCTGATGCGCAGGGCGCAGGAAAACACTTCAGTGGGCGGGCAAACCGGCCGGGAACTCAGTCTTATCAGGAAAGAATTGAAAAGAAGGCATAATTTATAAACGATCCATCAGGAATTTCTCATTGTCCAGGTGAACAACACCCGCATTTCCCCATTCAAGCCGGTACATACCCATGCTCTCCAGGTGCCAGCGAAGGACAAGAAAAATTTGCTGACCTTCTTTGCGTATTTCCCAGCAGCCATAGCCCTCATTGCGGCTGGTACTGCCGCCAAAGCTGCCCATACTTACCATACTGGCATAGGCATAACGAAATGAGCCATCCTCAAAAAGGCTGAATGATTTATCGGTGCTGGTGCCGCCGCCGCCGTATGTATTGGAGGTATAGGCATCAAGATACCGGAGTATGCGGCCTGCCAGCTGCTTTTCTGTTTTTGGTTCCCGCTGACCGGTTGCGGTCATCGGGGCCGGTTTGGCACCGAGAAACAACTGACGGCAGGAATGGGTCATGGATTCTGATTTAGTGACACCGATGTAAAAAATTCCCGGCCGGTCTGTTAATAATCTTGCCGCCATCACTACCATGTGTGACACATTATCGATATACTGGTAATACACAGCCATCATGCCGTCGTTGTCCAATTGCTGCAGGCCTTCCTCACCGGCCCAATCATGGCTATCGGCAATCTGTTGTATTTCGTTTTGCATGTAGGCTGCAATCTGTTGCAGGCTGTCAAAAAAATGATAACTGAAGCGGAAACTCAGGTACTCACCGGCATTGGTTTCTACTACCGTCCAGCCATCCTGCTCTTTTTGAATGTGCAATTCATGCAGTGGAGTTTGCACACCGGTAGAAGCGTCTGTAAAATGTTTTATCCTGAATATTTGCTACAGTAAAATAGGCAAATAGCCCGAACATGGAGTACCTGCCTTCGGGCTGCCTGTAAACTTATTACCTAAATGTGTAAGAGTTTTTTCAGCCTGATCAGGTAATCCAATTCTTCCTGGTTGATTTTTCTAAGGCCTTCTGCGATATGCCTTGCGCTGTTAAATATCCGGGAACGGGTAGGGGAGTCAATTTCGGCTTCATACTCTTTAAAGTATGATTCAAAAGACTGGTAAGCGTTTTCCGCCGATTCACTGTTTTCCTCCATCGTCTCAAATTCAAACTCAATCAAAAAGGCCCGGTCGGTTCCAAACCGGTCAGTGGTATTGTCATAATGTTTCCAGGCAAACCGCACTTCTTCATCCAATGCTTTTTTTTCTTTGTCACTTATCTTTTTATCGGCAGCGGCGATAGCATAAAAGAGGTTGCCGAGTTCTTTATAAAACCTTCTGGGATTGCTCATTTCAATGATTTTGATACAACCAAGTTATCAATGACTTACTAGCGGGCTGCTGATTTAAATCAAGACCGGCAATGTTTGTTCTCAATTAACATCTTCCCCACAGGCCAGGAGTTGGCCGGAAGCCAAATCACAAAAACAGGGTAATTTGCGCTATGCATCAGTACCTGGGTTTATTACAGCATATTCTCGATCACGGAGCTGAGAAAACAGACCGTACCGGCACCGGTACCAAAAGTGTGTTTGGCTACCAGATGCGCTTTAATCTGCAGGAAGGCTTTCCGCTGGTGACAACAAAAAAAGTGCATCTGAAGAGTATTATTTACGAACTGCTCTGGTTTCTGAAAGGCGAAACCAATATTGCTTATTTAAAAGAGCACGGGGTAAGTATTTGGGATGAATGGGCTGATGAAAACGGGGAACTGGGTCCGGTGTACGGTAAGCAATGGCGCAGCTGGGAAGGAAAGGACGGAAAAGTGGTGGACCAGATTACCGGACTGATTTCGCAGATTAAAGAAAACCCCGACAGCCGCCGGCTTATCGTCAACGCCTGGAATGTAACCGAACTGCCTGAAATGGCATTGCTGCCCTGCCACACCATGTTTCAATTTTATGTTTCCCCGTCTCCGGAAGGAGGCCGGGGGAGGTTTAGCTGCCAACTGTACCAGCGAAGCGCTGATGTTTTCCTGGGGGTGCCTTTTAATATCGCATCCTATGCCCTGCTTACCATGATGGTAGCCCAGGTTTGTGATTTAGTACCCGGAGACTTTGTGCATACCTTCGGTGATGTGCATATTTACAATAATCATCTGGAACAAGTAAAGCTGCAATTAACCCGCCGGCCTTACCCTTTGCCTGTTATGAAACTGAACCCTGCAGTTCATGATATTTTCCGTTTTCAGTACGAAGATTTTGAGTTGGAAAATTATCAATGCCATCCTGCGATAAAAGCACCTGTTGCCATTTAAGTTATCTTTATTCCCGATTAATAGCTTCTGACTCATGACCATCTCCCTAGTAGTAGCTGCCGCCACCAACCATACCATCGGAAAAGATGGTAAAATGCCCTGGCACCTCCCCAATGATATGAAGCATTTCAGGAACATTACATGGGGTATGCCGGTGGTGATGGGACGCAAAACATTTGAATCGCTGGGCAAGGCCCTGCCCGGAAGAAAGAACATTGTTATCAGCCGCCAGCCGGGTTGGAAGGCTGATGGTACTGTGGCTGTGCAAAGTATTGAGGATGCACTTTTCGTGGCGAAGGAAACTGATGCAAAGGAAGTGATGGTGATAGGCGGTGGAGAGATTTACCGGGCTTTATTCGACAGGGCAAAGCGGATTTATCTGACCAGGGTGGAGGCAGAGCCCGATGGGGATACTTTTTTCCCTTCATTGAACCCGGGGCAATGGTATCTTACCAGCCAAAAGAACCATGAGGCCGATGAAAAGAATGCCTTCAATTATTCTTTTCAGATCTGGGAACGCATCGGCTGATCATTCTTAATTTTGATACATGTACTCCGGATGGCAACTGGCCCGCAAATATCTTGCTTACTATCTTTCTTCTTCAAATGGCAGGGGCCATGGAACACATTCCCCGTTTGTATTTGATTTTATTAGCAAAGTACTCAATGATAAAGCCCCGTATCCGGCTTACGGAATGGTTGAAGGATTGCGCAGGCAATTGCTGAGGGATTCACGGATGTTTGCAGTGGAGGATTTTGGCGCCGGTTCAGCCTTTTTGAAAAAGCATCAGCGCAGTATCAAATCCATTGCCCGAAATACAGCCAAATCAAAAAAATACGGGCAATTCCTTTTCCGGATGGTAAGGTATTACCAGCCGTCAACCATAATAGAGATGGGAACTTCGCTGGGCATTACCACCTCATACCTTTCACTGGCCAGGCCGGAGGCTAAAATAGTAACCATGGAAGGTGCAGCAGCAATAGCAGATGTTGCCGGGCAAAACTTCCGGAAACTGTCTCTTGCCAATATTGAAATTGCGAAAGGGAATTTTGATGATACCCTTTCTGCTGTACTCGATAAATTACCTTTGGTTGATTTTGCCTTTATTGACGGCAATCACCGGCAGTTGCCGACTGAGCGGTATTTTCATACACTCTTGCAGAAGGCCGGTAATGATTCCATAATGGTTTTTGACGATATTTACTGGAGCAGGGAGATGGAAGAGGCATGGAAAGCCATTAAGGACCACCCGGCCGTGCGCTGCTCCATTGACCTGTTTTTTATCGGTATTGTCTTTTTTCGCAGGGAATTTCAGGAGAAACAGCATTTCATTATCCGATTTTAAAAATCATTATCTTCAGGCCACCAAAATTTCATTGCTTCTAATACAGGACTTTTTATGATGATTGGCCTTTTGAAAGAACCTGCCCATGAAACCAGAGTGTCTCTGCTTGCCGAATCTGTAGCCGCCTTAACCCAAAAAGGCATCTCCGTATTGGTAGAAAACGGGGCTGGGGAAAAAGCTTTCTGCACCGCTGCTGATTATGAGGTTGCCGGCGGACAAATAAAATCCCGCAACGAGATTTTATCTTCTTCTGAAGTTATCCTCAGCATTCATGCTCTTGCCCATAACGAAATAAACAGGCTTAGCCAAAAAGTTATTATAGGTGTTTATCAGCCGCTTTATAATATTGAAACGATGAAGCACTGGGCATTCGCAAATATCACTTCTTTTTCATTGGATATGCTGCCCAGAACAACAAGGGCACAGGCAATGGATGTGCTGAGTTCTCAGGCTAATATAGCAGGCTACAAAGCCGTACTGCTGGCAGCCGGTCATTATCCCCGTTATCTTCCCATGTTTATCACGGCAGCGGGCAGTATTAAACCCGCCAAAGTGCTGATACTTGGGGCAGGGGTAGCCGGTTTGCAGGCCATTGCCACTGCCAAACGGCTGGGTGCGGTGGTAGAGGTATTTGATACAAGACCTGCAGTGAAAGAAGAAGTAATGAGCCTGGGTGCAAAATTTATTGAGGTGGAAGGCGCCGCTGATGCCAGCCAGACCGGTGGTTATGCCGTAGAACAAACTGAAGAGTATAAGCGAAAGCAACAACAGAAAATAGCGGAGAGCACTGCCAAAGCCGATATTGTGATTACTACGGCTCAAATTCCGGGAAAGAAAGCACCTGTGCTTATTACGGAGGAAATGCTGAAGGCCATGCGAGACGGCTCGGTGATCGTTGATATGGCAGCAGCAACAGGGGGCAATACTCCCTTTACAAAGAATAATGAGACGATAAATTACAATGGTGTGAGTATCATCGGTGACTCATCCCTGCAATCCACCATGCCATCTGATGCAAGTAAAGTGTATGGGAAAAATGTGCTGAATTTTCTGCAGCTGATAACGGATAAGGAAGGCAAACTAAACCTGAACTGGGAAGATGAACTGGTGAAAGGTTGTTGTATCACTCATAATGGTGAAGTGTTGCATGAAAAAGTAAGTAACAATTAATACATTATTATGGAAAGCATATTAAAATGGATTTCAGCCAACGAGCAGATGATTTACATCCTCGTACTGGTCATCTTTCTTGGTTTTGTTGTTATTGCACGGGTGCCGGCCGTATTGCATACGCCGTTAATGAGCCATGCCAATGCCATCAGCGGCGTGGTTATTATGGGTGCCATCATAGTAATGGGCCGTGCAGACAGTAATAACTATTTCGCTTTGATATTGGGATTTTTGGCCGTAATACTGGGAACCATCAACGTGGTAGGAGGTTTTGTAGTTACAGACAGGATGCTTGAAATGTTTAAAAAGAAAAAGTAAGGCTATAAAATATTTGCAATGGGAGTTTCAATTCTCAGTATCCTATATATAATAGGGGCGGTAACTTTTATCATGGGTTTAAAAATGATGTCGCATCCGGCATCAGCCCGAAACGGAAATATTGTTGCAGGCATTGGAATGCTGGCTGCCATTTTCGGCACTATCTTTCTTTTCCGTAATGGTGATGGTAGCCTCTTGAAAAACCATGGATGGATTTTTTGGGGGATAGCTGTTGGTTCTGTTATTGGAGTGCTGGCCGCCAGAAAAGTAAAGATGACTGCCATGCCAGAAATGGTGAGTTTATTTAACGGGCTGGGAGGCGCCAGCGCCACATTAATTTCATTAGTTGAATTCAATCATCTTGCAGGTAAAAACTTTCCTCCGGAGCAGGCGGCTCCCGGAGTAATGGCGATCCTTTTTTCCGGTGTGATACTGGGTAATATTACTTTTTCAGGAAGTGTGATAGCATGGGGGAAATTGAGCGGAAGGGTAAAAGACTTTGCATTCAAGGGACAGCATATTGTCAACATTATTCTACTGCTGGCAAGCATAGGGTTGTCTTTTTACCTGGGAGCCAATCTGGGTTCCGGGAATACAATGCTTCTGTTTTATTCCGTTTTTGCTTTAACCATGGTATATGGTATTTTGTTTGTTATGCCGATCGGCGGGGCAGATATGCCGGTGGTTATTTCACTACTCAATTCGCTAAGCGGACTTTCCGCATCCTGCGGTGGATTTCTCTATGATAATAAAGTGGTGTTTACGGGGGGAATACTGGTAGGCGCAGCGGGCACCATCCTGACAGTACTGATGTGCAAGGCCATGAACCGTTCATTGCTGAATGTATTGGTGGGTTCTTTTGGAGGAGGCGGTGCGGCTGCAGGAAAGAAGGAGCAGGGTTCTTATAAGGAAATTACATTGAACGACTCTGCTGTAATAATGAGCTTTGCAAATAAAGTGATGGTTGTGCCCGGTTACGGTCTGGCTGTAGCGCAGGCGCAGCATACCTGTCATGAACTGCAAAAAATGCTGGAAGCAAAGGGTGTTGAAGTAAAATATGCTATACACCCGGTGGCCGGTCGCATGCCGGGCCATATGAATGTGCTTTTGGCCGAAGCGGATGTCAGTTATGATAAACTGATTGAAATGGAGCAGGCCAACGAGGAATTTCCGTCTGTTGATGTGGTTTTGGTTTTAGGCGCCAATGATGTGGTGAATCCTGCTGCCAAAACTGATCCTTCTTCTCCCATTTATGGAATGCCGATATTGGATGTAGGCCAGGCTAAGAATGTGATCATCGTAAAGAGAAGCATGAAACCCGGTTATGCAGGCATTGAAAATGATCTTTTCTTCCAGCCCAAATCATCCATGCTGTTTGGGGATGCAAAGAAAGTGCTGAAGGATCTGGTGGGTGAAATCAAAAATCTTTAGTATGAAAAAAATTATTTGTATCACAGGATTGTTTTTTTGTTCCCTTGTTGCTGTTGCACAGGAAGAAAAGGACTGTAAGAAAGTGAATACGTCCACATTCAGATCGGAGCTGAATGTGGACGGAAAGAATATTGTTACGATGATCTACAGAAAAAAGGATAAACAAATTGAGGAGAATACACCAATGGGGATAAAGATGGAGTTCAATGTAAGGTGGACAACGCCCTGCTCTTATGAACTTTCAGACCCCAAAGTATTAAAAGGAGAAGTGCCCGAGGTTTCACCGGAGCAGGTATTGTATGTAAACATACTTTCCGTATCAAAGGAAGCATATACGGCTGAGGTTTCCAGCAATTTTTTTGAGGGGAAAACGATTTTTGATTTCATGATTGTTAAGTAAAAACGTTTCTGCGGTGCAACTGCCCGGTAGATTGATCGCTTCGCTGGAACGCATCAGCGGGTTCGGCAGGGAGGCATTTGAAAGACTGCATTCTTCTGGCGGGCAGGTTACCTCGGTCAGGATAAACCCCGCCAGGCAATCTGAAATTCCAAATCTGCAATCTGAAATTCCGTGGACGGAATACGGTTATTATTTGAGCGAAAGACCTTCTTTCACTTTCGATCCCTTATTTCATGCAGGCTGCTACTATGTTCAGGAAGCCAGCAGTATGTTTCTGGAACAGGCGCTGAAACAAACAGCTGATTTGTCAAAACCGCTAAAAGTGCTTGACCTGTGTGCAGCGCCGGGGGGCAAATCAACACATATTCAGTCTTTAATTTCGGGTGAAAGTCTTTTGGTAAGCAATGAAGTCATCCGCTCAAGAGCTGCTATTTTAAAAGATAACATCATCAAATGGGGATGTGAGAATGTTGTGGTGACAAATAACGACCCGGCCGATTTTGCGGAACTGGAGAATTATTTTGACATAATCGTGGCGGATGCTCCCTGCAGCGGAAGCGGGCTGTTCCGGCGGGATCCCGAATCTATCAAAGAATGGACTGAGAACAATGTGCAGTTATGTTCACAACGTCAGCAGCGTATTCTGGCGGATGTCTGGCCGGCACTTAAAAAAGGTGGTATTCTTATTTATTCAACCTGCTCCTATTCACAGGAGGAGGATGAAGATATTGTGAACTGGCTGCAAGAAGAATTTGCGATTGACTATTTACCCCTGGCCATTGACCCGGCATGGGGGATAACAGATACCGGAAAAGGATACCGTTTCTGGCCCGATAAGGTGAAGGGGGAAGGATTTTTTCTTGCCTGCTTACAGAAAAAAGACGGAGAGGAGACTGCATTTTTTAAAACAAAAAAGAAAATTGAGCAGGCTTCTGAAAAAGAAATGGATATACTGAAGAACTGGATGAAACCCGCAGGAAAATCATTTATAAGATACCGGCAAACAGTTTACGCCTGGCCGGATATCCATTTTAATGACTTCAGTTATTTGCTGGAAAAACTAAAGGTGATTTATTCAGGGGTGCAGGTTGGCGAACTGATGAGGGATAAACTGGTGCCCGGCCATGCACTGGCCATGAGTGCTGTTGCAGCAGAAAGCATTCCTAAAACCGAACTCGGTTACCACCAGGCGATTTCTTATCTGCAGCGCAGGGAACTCCGTATAAGTAATGCTGAAAGGGGATGGCAGCAGGTAAGCTACCGGGGGCATCCACTCGGCTGGATTAATGTGCTGCCCGGCCGTATCAATAATTATTACCCCAAAGAATTGCGGATTTTAAAAGACAAGTAAGTTTTCGACCGTTAAAAATCCACATCTTTGCAGGGCAAATCCTGTTGGTATGAAGAAATTCAGTTTTTTTGTCTGTGTGCTTTTAATCCAGGCATTTTGCCTTCGGGCCCAAAAGGGTGACCTGATGGTGAAAAGTAATGATAACGGCCTTTACCTTGATCATAAAGTAGCAGCCAAAGAAACCTATTACTCCATTGGCCGTTTGTATAACATTCATCCCAAATCCATCGCTTCTTTCAATAAACTGGACATGAACCGAGGGCTGAATATTGACCAGAAGATCAGGATACCGCTGCTCGACACCAACTTTACCCAACAAGGAAACAGCGGCACCCCGGTTTATTACAGGGTAGGGGAAAACGAAGGTTTACTGATTGTTAGCAAAAAGAACAACAATGTACCGCTCTCCAGGCTGAGGGAGTGGAATAATCTTGGCAGTGACGTTTTGAAAAAAGATACCAGGCTGATCATTGGTTTTTTACAGAGTAAGGAGATGAAGTCGGTTCCTATCAGTAATACAGCTAAAACAGAAGAAGTTGTTACAAGAACTGAGGATAAAAAAGATCCCATACCGGTTGCTACGGAAGATATGACCAAAAAGGAAGAAAAGAAGGTAGCTGAAGCTGAAGAAAAGACAGAAAAGAAAGAAGAGAAAAAAGATCCGCCTCCTGTTGTAATGGAAACAAGAAAGCCCTCTGTTGAAGGACATGGTTATTTTAAAAACTATTTTGAGCAGCAGGTAAAAGTTGCTCCGGTTTTGAAAGATGAAACCGTTACTTCAGGCATTTTCAAAACCACCAGCGGCTGGGAAGACGGGAAATATTATTTGCTGATTGATAAAGTGCAGCCCGGCACAATAGTGAAAATCATTAATCCGTCAAATAACAAAGCTGTGTATGCTAAAGTGCTGGGTGAGATGGCCGGCATTCGGCAAAATGAAGGTTATAATATCCGTATCAGCAATGCCGCTGCTGCTTCGCTGGAGATTACCGAGCAGGATAAATTTATTGTGAAGGTGAATTATTGACCGGGCGGGACACTTTAAGTTGCCTGTACCGTCAAAACCTGTAACCCCTCAGAAACTCTTCAACACTCATTTTTTTCTTTCCTTCCAACTGCAATTCCTTTACATAAACATAACCATCGGCGCAGGCAAACCGCAGGAAAGTTTTATAATCTGTTTCATTGCTGAGAATAGGTGAAAGGGGTTTATCGTAGCTCTTTTCCGTTCTGTAAATCTTCAATGTTTTTCCATTTAGTTTGGTAAAGGCACCCGGAAAAGGGGAGAGGCCACGGATGAGATTGTGCACTTGGTTTGTTGTTTTGGTAAAATCTATTTTACAGGTTTCAGTGAAAATCTTTGGGGCTTGTTTAAGTGTGGTGAGTTGTGCGTTGTGAGTCGTGAGTTGTGGAGTCATTTTTAATGAACCATCCGCTATACCTCTTACTGTTTTAACGAGTAATGCTGCTCCAGCACCCTTCATCCTGTCGTGCACTTCGCCTGCAGTTTCATTTTCCCCTATGGGAAAACTTTCCTGTAATAAAATATCACCGGTGTCTATCTCATGTTTTAGTTTGAAAGTAGTAACACCAGTTTCTTTTTCGCCGTTAATTACTGCCCAATTGACAGGTGCTGCGCCACGGTATTGCGGTAATAAACTTCCATGAAGATTTATAGTCCCCATCGGTGGTAAATTCCAGACTGCTTCCGGCAGCATCCTGAAGGCAACCACAATTTGCAGATCGGCATTGAGTGATTTTAACTCAGCAAGAAATTCAGGGTTCTTTAGTTTTTCCGGTTGCAAAACTTTTAATCCATGCTCAACTGCATATTTCTTTAGAGCGCTTTCATTCAGCTCCATACCACGGCCTGCCGGTTTATCTGGGGCAGTAATTACACCAACAATATTGCATCCGGCTTTTACCAAAGCATTGAATGAGGCAACGGCAAATTCAGGAGTGCCCATAAAAACTATTCGCAGCGACTTATACTTATCTTCATTCATAGTGGGTAAACAGCTCCCTTTAGGGAGTGGGGGGCTTCATCGCTGCGAATGTAAGCAAACTGGGTTGATTTTTTTTTCGGAAGCCCGTTTGATGAGTTGCGATTGGCAGAGCGGATACCCGAGGCCTTCTGGGCATTGATCATAAAGCGAAAAAATAAAAGTATGGAAGCTGCAGGCAGCCGCATCTTTAATATTAGTGATTATCCAAGTTCAGTTAAGCTTCCTGTTATGAGTTAAGTTATTTCATATTCATGTTCGGCGCAATCAATACGGAGTTCACTGGTTTTAAGTTTTACCCGCAGCAGGCTGCAATAATGTTCTTTTTTCTTTTTTCCCGAAGTATAATGCCGGCAGGTGAAACACATCCGTTGCACAGCAATTGTTTTTTCCTGGTGCAGATTATAAACCAGGTGCAGCAAACCGTTAAGTAAGGTTTCTTTTTCTTCAGCAGTAAACTCGCTGAGGGGTTGCCGCATCGGGTTGGCAAACAGAGAAAGTTTTTCAGTGATTTTTTCCCCTTCGGCGGTTAAATGAAAAATATAACTGCGGCTGTCTGCAGCTTCAGTTTCTCTTCTGATTAATTTTTTTTCTTCCAGTACCCGGACTGCATCGCTGATGGTGGCCTTTGTCATATTAAACTCAAGCGCCAGGTAACTCACTTTACGCTGAACCGGCGGATGTGTATGAAGAAAAATCAGCAACTGAACCTGGATGGGGCTGAGGCTGTATTGTTTGCTTTCATTCCACAGCAGCACCCGGAAAGCTTCAGCAATACGTTCCAGCGCAACAATAATCTTGCTGTCTGTATCATTTGCCTGTATATCCGGGCTGAAGGCGGCTTTTCCTTTTTTCATTTGACCAGGCTAAAATTACAGAAATGAAGGGACGATTAACATCCCTCCATTTCCAGAATGTAATACCCTTTTTCAGTTATCTGCCTTTTCATTTCATCAGTTGCTTTTTCTATATGGCAAAACCGGCATTCACGGGCACTCAGCGGCTGACCTGCCTGTCCCTTTCCGGTTCTATATTCTTTACCATAGCTATAAATACTTTCCAGGTTACTCATTTGAGAAGGCACCAGTATGTCAAAGTGCATAATGCGGCCGTCTTTCTTTCTTACATAGGTGTCGTAAACAGCTACTTTCATTTCTTTATCTTTAAAATTCTCCCTTGTTAATATAAGGATAACACCAGAGGGTAACGGTCAGTGTAACTGCCTTGAACCAGGCGGTATGCATCTTCTCCACCTCTTCATTGCTATGTCCTTTTTTTGCCAGAAAAGATTTGATGGTAGCTGTTATCGGGGAAATAAAAGCAACCATATACCTGAAGTTGATGATGGGAACGGTGTCCACATTATCCGTTTTATTCTTTTTGGCCGAATGGTGCCGGAGGCCGATTTCATGCTGGTAATTCAGCCATTGCTGGTCATACTTCCGGTTGCACAAATCCATGATCCATTGCCCGAAGCGGTGGCGGACAGCAGTAAGATAGTCCATATCGGGTTGTCCGTTTTTGGTGAAATAGTAAACAAGATGGGGATGCCCGCCCACAAATCCATACCAAAGGTTCAGCACTGCATCCGTCTGATCTTTCAACACTTCGCCTGCCATTTGAAGGTATCTTTCATCTTCATCTGTAAATAAAACTGTTTGCTTCAGCAAATCAAGGTCCTGCAGTGTAACAGGTGATGCGGCGGCTGCACCATACGTGTAGTCTTTAATAGCAGTGGTTTCCATACTACATATTTTTAAGGTGAAGAAAGATTAAAAATATAGTAAGGAATCCTAACTAAAAAATATTTTTCATAACAGGGCAGTGTCGGTATTGTCACGGCTGTTCAAAATCTTCGTACAGCAGGTATTTCTTCCTGATTTTTTTGAATTCACTCAGTCGGGGCTCCCAGCTTTTTCTAATTTCGTCTTCAGGCATTCCATCCCTGATTTGCTGCCACAGTTCGTTATTACCTGCCAGCTTGCTGAAGAAAGACTCTTCCATTTTTCCGGATTTAGGCAGGATCAAGAATTTATCTTTTTCCGGAAACAGTTTATAAGCCTCTAACAGCCATTTTAATTGTATCCTGCTGTTTACAAGGGAAAAAACCTCATCCGCTGTGCCGGATAAATTCCAGCCGTAACAAACTTTGCCATAATGTTTTGAATTTTTTGCACCCTCATTGGGATTGGGTGTGAATGAATACAGGTTATTGGGAAGATCCGGATGCCCGAACACCTGAAAGGGTTTGTCAGTTCCTCTTCCTTCACTTAAAACAGTTCCTTCAAAAAAACAGGTTGACGGATAGAGGTAAATGGATTGAATATCGGGAAGGTTGGGAGAAGGTTTTACCGGAAGCACATACCTCGTTTTGTGATCATATTGTTTGCACTGGATAGTAAGAAAATGAAACGGGGTATCGGAATGCGGCTGCTGAACATTTTTAAAATAATTGACGTAGGCATTGGCTTTTTCAGAAAGCCATTTTTCGCCGGTCAGCATCATGGCATATTCACCGATCGTCATGCCATACACAACCGGCACCGGCTGCATACCCACAAATGACCGGTACTTTTTGTTCAGTACAGGTCCGTCCACATAATGGCCGTTAGGGTTGGGCCTGTCGAACAGCAGCAGCGGTTTTTTATATTCAAATGCCGCTTCCATAAATTCTTCAAGCGAAGAAATATAAGTATAGAACCGTACCCCCACATCCTGTATATCGAAGATCAGCACATCCACATCTTTTACATCTTCTGCAGAAGGCCATCTTTTGGCGCCATATAAGGAGACTACCGGGATGCCCGTACCTGCATCAATATAGTTACTGACCTTTTCGCCGGCGCCGGCTGTGCCGCGGAAGCCATGCTCCGGCCCGAATATTACTTTGATGGTGACGCCAAGACTTCTTAAAGTATCAACAAGGTGTGTTTTTCCCACCATCGAAGTATGATTGGCGAATATGCCGACATTTTTTCCTTTGATAAGCGGCAGATAAACATTAAAGCGTTCTGCGCCGGGGATAACCTGCAGCTGATTTTGGGTATAACAGTGCATTGCTGTGAACGGACCTGCCAGCAAAACAATCACTTTCAATAAGACTGAAAATTTCATGCAGTAAATGTCTTAAAAATTATTACCATGACAACTTTATTTATTTAAATGGTTGCATTGAATTATTTAAGCTACCTTGCGCCCTTAATTAAAACAAGGCAATGCAACAGGTAAAAAAGGGGGATAAGATAAAAATACATTATCACGGCAAACTTACTTCCGGCGAAACTTTTGATTCCTCTGCCGGGCGGGAACCGCTGGAATTTGAAGTGGGCGGAGGGATGGTGATCAAAGGATTTGACGAAGGCGTAACCGGCATGTCAGTGGGGGAAAATAAAACCATTCAGATACCGTTCAACGAAGCCTACGGACCTGTGAACCCCGAAATGATCATTGACATGCCAAAGGGAAGATTTCCGGAAGATCTGAACCTTGAATTAGGCATGCCTATAATGATGAGCGACAGACAGGGCCACCAGTTCCAGGTTACTATTACTGAAATAAAAGAATCATCAGTAATGCTGGATGCCAATCATCCGCTGGCAGGCAAGGACCTGATCTTTGATTTGGAACTGGTCGAGATAGCGGGAGGAACCCCATTAATAATAGTACCGTAATTAATTGAAGTTTGAGGTTCAACGTCTGCAGTTGTATCCAACAATTCTTAAAATCCGAAACTTCGAACCTCAAACTTTGAAACTACTTTCTGTTCAGCCACCAGCCAATGCATCAATCAAATCACCTTTGATCATGGCCATGGGTAAATCAAACCAGTTGTGCCCGGTGTAGGGGCCCCATAAAAAAGTAAATAACCCGACGACCACCGAACCGGCAAAGATCCGCATGGCCGGGGGAGTGCCGCCGCGGGTTAGAATATAAATCAGCGAAAACACCAGGAATAAATCCACCAGGAAACCTCTTGTCATCTGCATAGCCATATTTGTTTTGAATTGGCTGTGGTAGATAACAGAAGCCCAGGGCTTGCCTTCCTGCTGCTTCATCCGTTCCTGCCGCTGTTTTTCGGAACTACCGGGCGGCGCTGTGGGCAGCATATAAGCTCCGTCCTCACTGATAGTGGAAGAAAGGAAGGTGATGATACTGTCCTGTGCGGCATGGTATTTCATACCTCCGCTATGAACACCCAGCAGCGACCACGAAAGGAATTGCCATGCAAAAACGATGATGGCGCCAACGAATGAGCCGATTAACCATTTTTTCATGTTAGTAAGTTTTCGTTTAGGTTTGAAGATAAACATATTCCCGGTTTTGCCAAGCGACTTTCAACACCGGCGGTTTATGTCGTATATTAGATGCCCCAAACAGCTTCTTATGTTTGAAAATTACCGGTTTACAGCTGCAGAAAGGTTTATGAAGTACGTCAGGATAGATACGCAAAGCGATCCGCAATCCACCAGTTACCCCACTACTGAAAAACAAAAAGATCTGGCGAAGGTATTAGTTGATGAATTAAAGCAAACAGGTATGGCCGATGCGCACATGGATGAATGGGGTTATGTATATGCCACCATTTCTTCCAATACTAATAAAAAGGTACCGGTGGTTTGCTTCTGTGCACATATGGATACAGCTCCGGACTGCAGCGGAACCAATGTAAAGCCCCTCCTGCATAAAAATTACCAGGGACAGGATATCGTATTGCCGGATGACCCCTCGCAGGTGATAAGGATGAATGCGTATCCTTACCTGCAAACACAAATTGGTAATGATATTATTACTGCTTCAGGTACTACACTGTTAGGTTCGGATGATAAGGCCGGTGTGGCCGGGATCATGGATCTCGCAAATTTTCTTGTAACCCATCCCCATGTAAAGCACGGGGAAATAAAAATACTTTTTACACCTGATGAAGAAGTGGGCAAAGGAACTGCCAAAGTGGATATGAAAAAACTGGCTGCTGATTTTGGTTACACATTAGACAGCGGTGATGCCGGCTCGCTGGAAGATGAAACATTCAGCGCCGATGCAGTACAGGTGATAATACATGGTGTAAGTGCACACCCCGGGTATGCAAAAGATAAAATGATCAATGCAATGAAAATTGCAGGTGAAATACTGGCTTTTTTACCCAAAGACCGTTTATCACCCGAGTCCACCGAAGGGAAAAGAGGTTTTATACACCCGGTCAGGGTGGAAGGGATTGTTGAAAAATGCACTATTGATTTTATCATCAGGGATTTTGAAACAGAAGGCCTGGTAAAGAAAGAAGATTATCTGCGGACGCAAATCGAAGAAAGAATGCGTACTTATCCAAAAGCAACATTTGAATTTAAAGTAACAGAACAGTACCGTAATATGAAAGAAGTGCTGGACCTGCACCCTCAGGTGGTGGAATATGCAAAAGAAGCAATTGAAAGAACCGGGCTTAAGGTAAAAATGGAAAGCATCCGCGGGGGTACGGATGGCAGCCGGTTATCATTCATGGGGCTGCCCTGCCCCAACTTATTTGCCGGCGAGCAAGCTATCCATTCCAAACTGGAACACATTAGTGTGCAGGATATGGAGAAGGCCGTACAAATGCTGGTGCACCTGGTGCAGGTGTGGTTCGAAAGAACCCCTTCGGAGGAAGAGAAAACTTAAACGTAATTTGCAGTCTAAAACTTATAACTATGGATATCAGGCAATGGCTTTCAGAGTACTGGTGGATCATCGTACTGGTGATTATTGTTTTCAGCGGGTTATTTACCATAAACCAGGGTTACATTGGTGTTATTACTATGTTCGGCAAATACCGGCGGGTGGCCAGGCCGGGTCTTAATTTCAAAATTCCAATCCTTGAACATGTATTCAGGAAGGTATCCATTCAAAACCGTTCGGTGGAACTGGAGTTCCAGGCCGTAACGGCTGACCAGGCCAATGTATACTTTAAGAGCATGCTGCTTTATTCCGTACAGAATTCCGAGGAAGAAACGATAAAAAAAGTGGCCTTCAAATTCATCAGCGATAAAGACCTGATGCAGGCGCTTATCAGAACCATCGAGGGTAATATCAGGGCCTATGTGGCAACAAAAAAGCAGGCAGAGATACTGGGGCTGAGAAGGGAAATTGTGGAATTTGTAAAAGAGCATGTTGATCAAAGCCTGGAAGGATGGGGCTATCACCTGCAGGATTTGCAGATCAATGACATCACTTTTGATAAAATGATCCTTGACTCCATGAGCAAGGTAGTGGCCAGTAATAACCTGAAAGCAGCGGCCGAGAATGAAGGACAGGCTTTGCTGATTACCAAAACCAAGCAGGCGGAGGCCGATGGTAATGCAATTAAAATTGCTGCCGAAGCAGAAAAGGAAGCAGCCAGGCTACGTGGCCAGGGTGTGGCATTGTTCAGAAAAGAAGTGGCATCCGGCATGACCGAGGCAGCGGAGCAAATGAAGCAGGCCAACCTGGATACCAATGTAATTCTCTTCAGTATGTGGACTGAGGCGATTAAAAATTTTGCCGAATACGGAAAAGGCAATGTCATCTTCCTCGATGGAAGCCCCGATGGCATGGAGGGAACCATGAAGCAGATACAGGCGCTGATGGTGAAACAGGCGGGAGCAAAGCAGTGATTGGTTAATTAGTTTATTGGTTTAACGGTGCTTTTTACTAATGAAATAGGGCACCGTTTTTTATCGGGAGCATGCCCTGTAAAGCTAATTAACCAGTTAACGAATCAACCTTGCCTGTTAAAGAACTCTAAAACTTGACGGAGCCGGACAACGGGGCATTATTTTTCTCGTTCAATGCACAACTGTTGATAACAGCTAAAAACAAATTTGGAGTCAACACCTACTTTTACACCTAAAGAAGAAAATTATGTTTGACCTTCTGCAGATCGCTACTGACAGTTTACAGAAAGCAGCCCAGTTCGCCTCCGGCGACACCAATCATGACGGACACCTTAGTTTCTTTGAATTGCTGAAAATGGGAGGCTGGATCATGATCCCGCTGGCCATTATGCTGCTGCTGGCTGTATATGTTTTTGCCGAGCGTACCATTGCCATCCGCAATGCATCAAAGATTGATGACAACTTCATGAACATTATCCGGGACAATATCGTAAGCGGTAACGTTACAGCCGCCCGCAATTTTGCCAAGAATAACAATACCCCGGTGGCCCGCATTGTGGACAAAGGAATACAGCGCATTGGCAAACCGCTCGACAGCATTGAAACGAGTATGGACAATGTGGGTGAACTGGAAATGTACAAACTGGAGAAGAACCTCGGTGTGTTGTCAACGATCTCCAAAGCGGCACCCATTTTCGGTTTCGTAGGTACGCTGGTCGGTCTGATGCAGTTGTTCTCCCGTATCAATACTTCCAACGAATTTGAAGTAAGCACCATCGCCGGCGGTATTTATACCAAGCTGATTACATCTATTACCGGTCTCATTATCGGATTATGTGCTTACCTGGCGCATAGCTATTTAAAAACACAGATTGATAAAACAGCCAATAAGATGGAAGCGGCGGAGGCCGATTTCCTGGATGTGCTGCAGGAGCCGACGAGATAAAGGACGATATATTGAAAGTAAAGCCGTAATCATCACGTAAGCGCAAACCATGAGTTTCAGAAAAAAACATAAAGAAGAATCAGAAGTGTTTACCGATTCACTCAATGATATCCTTTTCATACTGCTGATGTTCTTCCTCATCGTGGCCACACTGGCGAACCCCAATGTGGTAAAAGTGGGTCTCCCCAGGGGAACCAAGGACACCAAGGCCAAGCAGGATATTATGGTGTCCATTGATAAGAACCAGCAATATGCCATCGGCAGCCGGAAAGTGCCTTCTGATCAATTTGATTCACTTCTCTCCATGGAAATTAAAAAATACAGGGCCCTGCGGGATACGCCGGTGGTGGTGATCAACGCCGATACCAGCGCTTTTTATGGGGAAGTGTTCCGGGTAATGCGTATTGCCAAAAAAGATTCGGCCAAAGTGGTGGCGAGGATTGAGCAGTGAGGGGTGAGTGGTGACCCGATAGCTATCGGGTGGTGAGAAGTGGATAGGCAATAGACAATAGACAATAGACAATTGGCAAAGGACAATAGGCGACAATGTCTGCCTTATATGTATTTCTTGAAAAATATTCTTATAACGGATGGTGACTTCGAACTACAAACTACAGACTGCTAATTCCTAATTGCTCTCACCATCCTGTCTTTTTTCTGCATATCTGTTTTCAATTCTGTATTGTATCCGTGATGCTGGAATAAAGTAGTTGCGGATAAGCCAAGGCTTTCATGAATTTCAGCGTAAATGCTTCCCCCTTTATTCAAATGCTCTTTACCAAATTCAGCAATGGCTTTGTAAAACATCAGCGGATCGTTATCCGGAACGAATAAAGCAGTATGAGGCTCATAGCTCAGCACATTAGGGTTCAGGTGCTGTTTATCTGATTCGGGCACATAGGGCGGATTGCTGACGATGATGTTAAATGCAGGAAGTTTCTCCCATTCCCTTTTGTCCAAAAAATTCAACGGAATAAAATTTACATCAGTACCCAGCGTGGTTGCATTTTTTGCAGCTGCTTCCAATGCCCTGCTGCTAACATCACAGGCCCACACCTCCGCTTTTCGCAATCTTCTTTTTAAAGAAACAGCGATGCACCCGCTGCCGGTACCAATATCCAGAATCTTTAATTCATCAACGGGGAACCTGCAGTTGGAAATGATCCATTCAACCAGCTCTTCGGTTTCCGGTCTTGGTATCAGTACATTCCTGTCAACATAGAATTTCAGTCCGCAGAACCAGGATTCGTTCAGCACATACTGTACAGGCTCATGCTTCATCAGTCTTTCGGCCAGTTGTTGCAACTGTTTTTCTTCATTCGGGGTGATGGCAGCATGTTTGTAGATCATTCTTTCCGCCTTTTTTGAACCGGTCAGGTATTCCATCACCCAGTCGGTTATCTGACCGGCTTCTCCCTCAGCGTAAATACTGCGAAGATTATTTAAAAGGTAATGGGTGGCTTCCTGTATGGTCATAAGAGTGAATAGTCAATGCTGAATAGTGAATTTAAGCCTCAAATATAAGTTGACTGCTTTTGTTGGAGTACATTCGCAGGAATTGAACCTTCACTATTAACAATTCACCATTGACCATTGACGAGCAATATATGCAACGCTGTCTTGAGCTGGCCAAACTCGGGGCGGGCTATGTGGCGCCCAACCCGATGGTGGGAGCCGTACTGGTACATGAAAACCGTATTATCGGCGAAGGATGGCATCAGCAATATGGCGGGCCGCATGCAGAAGTGAATTGTATTGAATCAGTAATGCAAGCTGACAAAGAACTTATTTCCGGTTCTGTATTATATATATCACTGGAACCCTGTGCCCATTTTGGAAAAACACCGCCCTGCACCGACCTGATTATTCAGTATAAAATTCCCAAAGTTGTAATCGGTTGCCGTGACCCTTTTAAAGAGGTGGACGGAAAGGGAATTGAAAAACTAAAAGCGGCAGGCGTAGAAGTTACGATGGGAGAACTGGAAAATGAATGCAAAGAACTGAACAAACGCTTCTTTACTTTTCATACAAAACACCGGCCTTATGTAATACTGAAGTGGGCGCAGACTGCTGATGGGAAAATTTCAGCCGGGAGTTCGGAAAGGCTGCTGATCAGTAATGAATACAGCAACCGGCTGGTACACCAGTGGCGGAGCGAAGAAGCGGCTATACTGGTGGGATCAAATACCGCATTACTGGATGATCCGGAACTCACAACAAGGTTATGGCCAGGCAATTCACCGGTGCGGCTGGTGGTGGATATGGAACTGAAATTACCAGAATCGCTGAAAATATTTAACCAGCAAACGCCAACCATCATATTCAATACAAAAGTTCATACCGAACAAATAGAGAGGCCTCCCCCCGCTCCATTTATGGGGAGGGTTGGGGTGAGGTATTACCAGGTAACACATGATGTAAGCCTTGTTCGCCAAATTTTAAATGCCCTGCACCAACTGCAACTTCAAAGTGTACTGGTGGAAGGAGGGGCAGGATTGCTGCAATCATTCATTGCTGAAGAGATCTGGGATGAAGCGAGGGTGCTTGTGAACAGGCAATTGTCAATTGGTAATGGATTGACGGCGCCAATATTACCGGCCGTTATAAAAACAGGAGAACAAAAACTACTGGCCGACAAGATAGAAATTTATAAACCGGCATTTTGACTCCTGGCGGGAAAAATTCACCCCGCCTTTGCATTGCTCCGGTGGGCAGGCACCAACTCCTTACTCCCCGCGGTATAAACATAAAATCCTTCACCGCTTTTAGCGCCCAGTTTACCGGCGGTTACCATATTAACCAGTAAAGGACAGGGAGCATACTTGGGATTTCCAAAACCATCATGCAATACTTTTAATATCGCAAGACAAACATCCAGCCCGATAAAATCGGCCAGTTGCAGCGGCCCCATGGGGTGGGCCATGCCGAGTTTCATCACCGTGTCAATTTCTTCCACCCCGGCTACGCCTTCATATAAACTGTAAATGGCTTCATTGATCATCGGCATCAAAATACGATTGGCAATAAAGCCGGGATAATCATTTACCACGCAGGGCACCTTACCCAGTTTTTTGCTCAGCTCGACAATACTGTCGGTCACTTCTTTTTTGGTGGCATAGCCGTTAATTATTTCTACCAGTTTCATTACCGGCACGGGGTTCATAAAGTGCATGCCGATTACTTTATCGGCACGACCCGTGGCAGCTGCAATTTTTGTAATGGAAATAGAAGAAGTATTGGTGGCCAATATGGCCGCTTTGGGTGCGTAATGATCAAGGTCCTCAAATATTTTAAGTTTCAGATCCACATTTTCGGTAGCAGCTTCTACCACCAGCTCAGCATCTTTCACCCCTTCAATCAGGTTAGATTGTGTGGTGATATTGGCCAGTGTTTCTTCTTTCATTTCCTTGCGGATGATTTCTTTGGCCACCATGCGGTCAAGGTTTTTACCAATGGTCGCCAATGCCCTGTCTAATTGCGACAGCGACACATCCACCAGTGTTACTTTAAACCCATGTTGTGCAAATACATGGGCTATACCATTGCCCATGGTGCCGGCGCCGATAACGGAAATACCCCCGGTGATATTCATGATTGTTGAATTTTCCTTTGCCCTAAAGGGAGATTTGTAATGCCTCCTTTGGGGAAGAATGATTGAATTATTTACGAAAGCAAAAATAGGCATTAAGGGTTCATCCCCTCCCCGGAGGGGCGGGCTGAGGAAAATTTTCTTCTTTGAGAAAATGGGGTGGGTTGCACAACAGCGAACCAGACGATAAACGGAGCCTGCTTACCGGACAGACAGGCGTCGCAACTACAGTTGATAGCAGCACCAAAGCTGGCACTATAAGTAAAATAACTGTTTTGAAAGAAACTGAATTGTAAAAAGACTGATTGGCCTAAGTATCCCCTCCAACCGGCGGGGGATAGAGGGTATTAATTCTTGTTCTTAAAATCTCCCCGCTTCCATGCCTGTATAAAATCGGCCCATGCAGCCGGATTAAAGATATTCATTGGTGGCGTTTGACCCTGGTACACGGCACGGTTAGCAATTTTATTGAACTGTATCCGGGTGGCTTCGCCGCCATCAGCCGGTGTGGTTTGCAGCAACACCCTTCGTTTTGCGGCGCTGGTATTTTTTCGGGCAATCTCTAAATCATCATCCGGTACTTTGATATTGACAAAATCCCTTGCAAACTGCTCTGCTGTGGGTCTTGGCCTGATGATGGTGGCGGGGAGGTAAACAGTATCTATCACCATCAGCTGCACCACGCTGTATTGATTGCCTTCCAGATTGCGGGGGATGGTTACCGTTTTTGGTTTATAGGTTACATGGGTAAACTCCACCTGGTCGCCCTTCAGCACAACAATGGAGAAAACACCCTCTGCATTGGTAATAGTGCCGCGGTTTTGCCCCTTTACCATAATGCTAACGGCGGGAATGCCCACTAAACTGTCAGCCGTCATTACCACACCATACAGTTGTACAACAGAATCACGGGAAGTTTCAAACTGGGCTTTGGCAGTTTGTGAGGCGGAAACAAATAATAAAAAAATGGTATAAAGTAAAATTTTCTTCACCGGTTCAAAAATAGGCAGTAGTTGCCGAAATCGTAAAACAAAACAGGGGTGTTAATGTGTAACTTTGCCGGATACTTGTTTTTTAACAGAAACTTGCAAAATGACTGAAGAAAAAATACTGGAGGCGCTCAGCAATGTGCAGGAACCTGACCTGGGTAAAGACCTGGTAACGCTGAACATGGTAAAGGATATTGAGATTGAAGGCAACTATGTTTCCTTTACTGTGGTGCTTACCACGCCTGCCTGCCCGCTGAAGGACATGATTAAAAATGCCTGTGTGAATGCCGTTAAACTGCTGGTGAATAAAGATGCCGTGGTAAATGTAAAGTTTACGGCCAATACCACCACCAAGCGGACTGATGCGGGAACTGTGCTGCCCAAAGTGAAAAATATTATTGCTGTAGTAAGCGGAAAAGGAGGGGTGGGTAAGTCAACTGTGGCCGCCAACCTGGCGCTGGCCTTATCGCAGGGAGGCGCCAAAACAGGATTGCTGGATGCGGATATTTATGGACCCAGTGTGCCGATTATGTTTGGGGTAAGGGGAGAGCGGCCGATGATGGTGGATGTGGGCGGCGAAAAACCCATGATTGCACCACTGGAGAGATACGGCATCAAGCTGATCAGTATCGGGCTGCTGGTGGATGAAAAAAATGCGGTGGTATGGCGTGGCCCGATGGCCAGCAGCGCCATCCGGCAGTTTATCACTGACGTATATTGGGATGAACTGGATTATCTGGTCATTGATATGCCGCCCGGAACCGGTGATATACATCTTACGCTGGTGCAAACAGTGCCGGTAACCGGTGTGGTAATTGTAACCACTCCGCAGGAGGTGGCGCTGGCTGATGCAAAAAAGGGGATAGCCATGTTTGGTCAGTCGCAGGTGAATGTTCCCATAATAGGGTTGGTGGAAAACATGAGTTATTTTACTCCGGCAGAATTGCCCGAAAATAAATACTACATATTTGGAAAAGAAGGAGGCAAACGACTGGCTGATGAATATGACATTCCTTTCCTCGGACAAATACCTTTAGTACAAAGTATCAGGGAAGGAGGTGACCAGGGTGTGCCGGTGATGATGGGAGATGATGCGGTTACTAAAAAAGCGTTTGAAGAATTTGCATCCGTTGTGGTAAGAAGTGTGGCTATGCGTAACGCAAATATCAAAGCCGATAAAATTGCTGAAACGGTTTAATGACCACTGCGGCTTTTAGAATTCAGTGCTTCAGTGGCAAAATATTCAGTATGTATAACCTTCCATATTTTAAAGCACAGGATGCTGAAGAAGTACTTCAGTTCATGAAAGAACACCCTTTTATTTTTTTGAACGGGTCTGATGCAAGTAACAAACCTGTGGTTACACAAGTGCCTGTGTTTATAGATGAAAAAGATGGTAAACTTTTTCTTACCGGGCATATCATGAGAAATACAGACCATCATAAGGCATTTGAGCAGAATAATAATGTGCTGGCCGTATTTACTGGCCCGCATACCTATATCAGTGCTACCTGGTATACAAAGGCGATGGGAAGTACCTGGAATTATATGAGTGTACATGCACACGGAGCCATACGGTTTGGGGATCAGGAGGAACTGATGGCAGTATTACGCCGGCTCACCCTTCATTATGAAAACGGTAACACAGCATCATCAACCGTATTTGATAATTTACCTGTCGAGTACACAGAAAGCATGATGAAGGGAATTGTGCCATTTGAAATTGAAGTAACTGACCTGCAGCATATTTTTAAACTCAGCCAGAACCGTGACGAAGAAAGTTATGATAGTATTATACGGCAATTGAATCAAAGAGATGAAAATGCAAAAGTTATTGCTGCGATAATGAAGAAAAGAAAATCAAAAGTGTTTCCTTCATGAAAACTCTTGCTGCATTTTTTGCTGTACTCTGCTTTATGAATTGTTCAAATCAGAAGAATCTTCAAAAACCCCCTTTAGGGGGCTTGGTGGTTTTTGACAAACAGGGCCACCGGGGGTGCAGGGGACTGATGCCTGAGAATACAATTCCTGCAATGATACATGCCCTTGATTGGGGAGTAACCACACTGGAAATGGATGTAGTGATCACAAAAGATAAAAAAGTTATTTTATCCCATGAGCCATGGTTCAGCCATGAGATTACCACCCGGCCTGATGGTAGTTATATCGGCGAAAGAGAAGAGAGGAAGTTTAACATTTACTGGATGACCTATGAGGAAACAAAGGCATTTGATGTAGGAATGAAACCACATCCCCGTTTCCCCAGGCAGCAAAAAATAAAAGCCGTTAAACCGCTGCTGGCGGATGTAATTGACAGTGTGAAGAATGAAATGATGACAAGAAAAAGACCGCCGGTTTATTACAATATTGAAACGAAATCCAACCCGGAAGGCGATGGTGTTTTTCATCCAAAGCCGGATGAGTTTGTGGAGCTGCTGATGGCAGTGATACAGGAAAAGGGAATTCAGGATTATGTCATTATCCAATCCTTTGATTTCAGAACGCTGCAATACCTGCATGATAAATATCCTGATATTAAGACGGGCATGCTGATAAAAGGATTTGACAAAAAAACACTCGATGAACAGCTTAAAAAATTAGGCTTTACAGCAATAAACTATAGTCCTCATTATTCTATGGTGACGGAAGAGCTGGTGAAATTATGTCATGCCAAAGGAATGAAACTGATTCCCTGGACGGTAAATGATAAAGCGAAGATGGATGAACTGAAGAAGATGGGAGTGGACGGGATTATTACAGATTATCCTGACCTTTTTGATTAACCAAAATCAGGCAGATTTTTTTCGCTCAGCCCCAGCCAGTCCAGGGCATTGCGGTATAACAGTTTTCGGGTTGTTTTTTCCCCCAGATCCATTTTTTCAATAAGCCGGCCGGGGTTATGCTCGCCAAGGGGGAAAGGATAATCACTGCCCAGGCAAATATGATTTTCTCCTATCAGATCCAGCAAAAACTGAAATACTTTTCTGTCATGCACCAGGCTGTCAATCCAAAACCGGCCGATGTATTCTTTTGGGCTTACAGGGTTATCAACAGCGGTAAGATCGGGCCTTACTTTAAAACCATGTTCAATCCTGCCAAGTGTAAATGGAAAAGATCCGCCGCCATGTGCAAATGCCACTCTCAGTTTTGGAAATTTTTCAAATATCCCGCCAAAAATCATTGAACAAACAGCCCTTGATGTTTCGGCCGGCATACCCACCAGCCAGGGCAGCCAGTATTTTTCCATTTGGGTTTCACCCATCATTTCCCATGGATGCACAAACAGGGAGCAGCCCAGCTCCTCAGCGGCTTCATAAAAAGGGAAAAACTTCTGTTCCGATAAATTTTCACCATTGATGTTGCTGCCGATTTCCAGTCCCGGCATTCTCAGTTCCTTGATGCAGCGTTCCATTTCTTTTATAGCGAGGTCAGCATCCTGCAGGGGAACTGTACCCAGCCCGATAAAGTGATGCGATTCTTTGGAAACTGTTTCTGCAATATGATCATTGAAAAAGCGGGAAGTTTCATACCCGTCCTGAGGGTTTGCCCAATAGTTGAACAAAACGGGAATGGTGGAAAGAACCTGAATTGTTACTTCTTTTTCTTCCATTTGCTTTAGTCTCTCCGTTGCATCGTAACAGTTCTTTTCCACAACACGGAATACCTTATCGCCTTTCATCATACAGGCATCGCATTCACGATGTTCAAGATGAATAAACTCACCATAACCGAACTTTTGCGTCCAGTTCGGCATCTTATCCGGCATGATGTGGGTGTGGATGTCTATTTTCATGTTGGTTAATTGGTTTATTGGTTTAATAGTTAATTGGGGTTATAAATGCGATGATCTTGAAAGTTAAATACTATCACTAATTCCCAATAAACTAATTAACCCTGTCTGCCGGCAGGCAGGCAATCAACTTTTCCTCACCGGAGGGTCCATCACAGCCCCGCATTGACTGCAGGTTCTTTTCATGGTATCTTCCCAAAAGCGGTTCATTACCGGCGGCAGCTGTTTTACAATATCATCCACATGAAGTGTTTCTTCATACAGTTTATTGCCGCATTTTTCGCAGAACCACAAAAAGCCGTCATCTTCACTTTCTCTTTTCTTTTCTACTACCAGACCCACGGTGCCGGGGCCACGCTGCGGCGAGTGCGGTGTTTTAGGAGGCAATAAAAACATTTCCCCTTCTTTGATGGGAATATCTTTGAATTCGCCGTTGTCAATTATTTTAACGACGATATCACCTTCTATTTGGTAATAGAGCTCTTCGGTTTCGTTGAAATGGTAATCCTTCCGGGCATTGGGCCCGCCCACCACCATCACAATAAAATTTTCTGCATCTTTATAAACACACTGGTTACCTACCGGAGGTTTCAGCAGGTCACGGTTTTCGTTGATCCATTTTTTCAGATTGAAGGGAGCAATGATAGCCATAACAGATAGTTTTAAAAGTTAAAAGTTTAAGGTTTAAGGTTGTGAGCCTTCAACTTTCCCGGGTGAAAAATTACAACTTTTTGCCGTAGGTTTGAACCTGTAACCATTTTCAAACTTTAGTAAATGAATCCTCCCCTCCGGGGGGGGGGTCAGGAGGAGCTATGAATCTTTCCCTTGAAGGAAAATATGCAGTGGTCTGCGGCAGTACGCAGGGTATCGGGCTTGCCATCGCAGAAGAACTGGCTTTATCGGGCGCTAAGTGTACCCTGATGGCAAGGAATAAAGAGGCTTTAATATCAGCAGTACACAATTTGGACATTGCCCTTCGTCAGCAGCACGGCTATCTTGTTGCCGATTTCAGCAAACCGGAAGAAGTGAAGGCAGCCATTGAAAAACATGTTGTTAAAAATCCTGTTCATATATTGATAAATAACAGCGGCGGCCCTGCTGCAGGTCCCGTAACAGAAGCTGCTGAAGAAGCATTTCTGAATGCCTTCAACCAGCATTTGATCTGTAATCATATTCTCGCTAAGGCTGTAGTGCCCTCCATGAAAAAGGAGGGATACGGCAGGATCATCAATGTGATTTCAACCTCAGTAAAAATTCCGCTGAAGAACCTGGGCGTAAGCAATACTATCCGCGGCGCCGTGGCAAACTGGGCCAAGAGCATGGCAAATGAATTGGGGCAGTATAATATTACCGTGAATAATGTATTACCGGGTTTTACAGCCACACAAAGGCTTTCTTCCTTAATTGAAAACATTGCGAAGAGAGGGAATACTGTTGTTGATATTGTTGAGAAGAATATGATAGAAGAAGTGCCGATGAAACGTTTTGGGGATGCCTCAGAAATTGCAGCGGTGGCGGCATTTCTTGCTTCTCCTGCGGCATCGTATGTAAACGGGACAAGTATTCCGGTGGATGGAGGAAGGACGGGGAGTATATAGTTTATTGGTTTATTAGTTTATTGGTATCGTGTTGGTTTTGTGTTTTTACTTTTATTAAACTGGTAAAAAAATATATGGACTATACATTAGAAAAACCGGAGGTTTACAATCTGGCAGAAGCCATTTCAGATGAAATCTGGAAGATTGTTGATGGCTGGAAGATTTTTGTGAAAGATAGTATTGGGAAGCAAATTGTCAGGTCGGCGGATTCTATTTCTGCAAATATTGCCGAAGGGTATTGCCGGTTTTATTATAAAGAAAGCAAGCAGTTCTTTTTTTATGCAAGAGGTTCTATTCTGGAAACAAAATCATGGCTGGGTAAATGGAATAGAAGAAAAATAGCAAATGAGGAAAAGTGTATTGAATTATTAAACCGTATAGACAAAATTCATCTCAAACTGAACTCCTACATAAAGTTTGTTTCCAAATCAGCAAAACATAATCCAAAATAAAATAAGGAAAGCTATTGATCAAGGAAACCAATAAACCAATTAACCAATAAACCAATTAACCAATTAACCAATTAACTTACAAATACCATATCACCTGGAAAATTACATCGGTGGCAACCTTATCGGTCCACTAAGCGGCAATTTCATTGACAATATCAACCCGGCTACCGGAGAAGTATATGGACAAATTCCGGACAGTAGTATCAAAGATGTAAATGCCGCGGTAAAAGCTGCTGCCAAAGCATTTCCTGCCTGGAGTGTTACACCTGTCGAACAGCGGTTTATAATTCTTAATCGTATTGCTGATCTGATAGATACTCATTCCGATGAACTGGCTCTGGCAGAAACAAATGATAATGGCAAGCCGCTTTGGCTGAGTAAAAAAGTGGATATACCCAGGGCATCAGCAAATTTCAGGTTCTTCGCCACAGGCATCCTGCATTTTGCATCGGAAAGTCATAATATGGAAGACAAAGCGGTAAACTATACACTCCGGCAGCCGTTAGGAATTGTCGGTTGTATTTCACCGTGGAATCTTCCTTTGTATTTATTTACCTGGAAAATTGCTCCCGCTTTGGCTGCGGGTAATTGTGTTTTGGCAAAACCGAGCGAAGTCACACCGGTTACCGCTTTTCTCCTTTCTAAAATCTGCAAAGAGGCAGGTTTGCCGGATGGGGTGTTGAATATCCTGCATGGTAACGGTCCGGGTGTGGGAGAGGCCATCGTTTCGCATCCGGATGTAAAAGCTATTTCTTTTACCGGCAGCACAAGAGCCGGTGAACGCATCGCTTCCCTTGCTGCCCCGAAGTTCAAAAAACTTTCACTGGAACTGGGCGGTAAAAACCCCGCCATCATTTTTGCGGATTGTAACTGGGAAAGAATGCTGACAGAAACTATCCGATCATCATTTTTCAACCAGGGAGAAATCTGTTTATGTGGCAGCCGGATACTGATTGAAAAACCTGTGTATGAAAAATTCAAAACAGATTTTGTGGCAAGAACAAAACAATTAACAGTGGATGATCCCCTGGAAGAAACTGCTCAGCAGGGAGCAATAGTCAGCAAATTGCATTATGAAAAAATTTTACGTTGCATTGATACCGCCCGGCAGGAGGGGGGGGAAATAGTATGCGGCGGTCACCCTTTAAAACCTGAAGGCCGTTGTGCGAATGGATATTTTATTGAACCAACAGTGATTGAAGGATTAGGTCCCGACTGCCAGACTAACCAGGAAGAGATTTTTGGCCCGGTGGTTACTTTGCAGCCGTTCAAAACAGAAGAAGAAGCATTGCAACTGGCAAATGCAACATCGTATGGACTGGCGGCCACCATCTGGACTCAGGATATTTCAAAAGCCAACCGTGTGGCAGCAAAAGTGGAAAGCGGTATTATCTGGATAAACTGCTGGTTGCTGAGGGATTTGCGAACGCCTTTTGGCGGCATGAAGAATAGCGGAGTAGGAAGAGAAGGAGGGTGGGAGGCCCTGCGATTCTTTACAGAGGCAAAGAATGTATGCATTCAATTATAAGGAACGCAGATTATTGTGATTTTTATGACAGACGCAGATAAAATCATAAAAAATCTTAATTATCATAAAAATCTGCGTTCAAAATTATTTATGGAGAATATTATTAATACAGAAAACGCTTCCAAACCTCTCGGCGCTTACCCGCATGCAAGAAGGGTGGGTAATCTTTTATTTCTTTCCGGCATCGGGCCAAGAAACCCGAAAGACAATTCTATTCCCGGACTTAAGTTGAGCAAGAAAGGGAAAATAAAATCCTATGACATTGAAGCCGAGTGTCATTCCGTCTTTGCCAATGTAAAAGCTGTGCTGGAAGCCAGCGGAAGCAGTTGGGACAAGATCATTGATGTAACAGTTTTCCTGACCAACATGAAAAAGGATTTTCCAGTTTATAATAAAATATATGCAGAATACTTTTCATCGGTGCAGGCCTGCAGGACAACAGTTGAAATAAAGAGTATGCCGACGCCGATTGCGATTGAGTTGAAAGTGATTGCGACAATAGATTAAAAAGTTCACCGCAGAGAAAGGAGAACGCAAAGTTTACGAAGAGTATCTCTGCGATTCCTCATGTAACTCCTGTTCTCTGCGGTAAAAAAAATAAAATGAATTTTCAAAATACACTTGAATTTGCAAAACAGTTAGATAAGAAAGATGAGTTAAAGCATTTCCGTGAAATGTTTTACATCCCCATGATGTTTGGAAAAGAATGTATTTATTTCACCGGAAACTCACTGGGTTTACAGCCAAAACGTACCCAGGATTATGTGGTGGATGAACTGGAAGACTGGGCCAGTTTGGGTGTGGAAGGGCATTTGCATGCAAGAAACCCCTGGCTCCCTTATCATGAGGTTTTCCCAAGGCAATTGTCAAAGATTGTAGGCTGTAAGGAAAATGAGGTAGTGGTGATGAATTCACTTACCGTTAATCTTCATTTGCTGCTGGTAACTTTTTACAGGCCTTCAAAAGAGCGGTATAAGATCATTTGCGAAGCAAAAGCTTTCCCGTCTGACCAGTATGCATTTGAAACGCAGGCAAGGTATCACGCCTGCCTGCCGGACAGGCAGGGCTTTGATCCTGATGAAGCTGTGATAGAAGTGAATCCAAGAGAAGGCGAACATACAGTAAGAACTGAAGATATTATTGCAGTAATAAAACAACACGGTGATTCCGTTGCTGTGGTTTTATTTGGCGGAGTAAATTACTACACCGGCCAGTTGTTTGACCTGAATGCTATCACTGAAGCCGCTCACTCGGTTGGAGCCTATGCCGGGTTTGATTTAGCACATGCTGCCGGTAATGTGGAACTGCGCCTGCATGACTGGAATGTTGATTTTGCATGCTGGTGTTCTTACAAATACCTCAACAGCGGGCCCGGTGGAGTGGGAGGGATTTACATTCATGAAAAACATGCGGCCAATGCTGAACTGCCAAGATTTGCCGGATGGTGGGGCTATACAAAGGCCACAAGATTTAAAATGGAAAAGGGCTTTGAAGCCATGCCCACAGCAGAAGGCTGGCAACTGAGCAATGCACCGATACTGGCGATGGCAGCACATAAGGCGGCCCTGGATGTATTTGATGAAGCAGGTATGGACGAACTTCATAAAAAAAGAAAATGGTTATCTGGTTATTTGCATTTTGTATTGAATGATATCAACAGTAGTCAGAATGAGAAATTAATTGAGATCATTACACCCGCCAATGAAAATGAAAGGGGCTGCCAGGTTTCCATGCTGATGCTGAAAAACGGGAAAGACATTTTCACCGAACTGACGGCGAGGGGAGTGATAGCCGACTGGAGGGAACCCAATGTGATAAGAGTGGCGCCTGTTCCGCTATATAACTCGTTTGAAGATATTTACAGGTTTGGGTGCATCGTTAATGAATTAATAAGTTAATTAGTTTATTAGGAAATACAAGAGTCCTGATATTTATAGTAACACAATTATCATAACACGACCCCAATTAACCAGTAAACTAATTAACCAATTGACATGTCAAAAGACATAACCATAATTGGAGCAGGCCTTGTTGGCTCTTTATTGTCCATTTATTTATCCAAACGGGGTTATAAAGTAAAAGTATTTGAACGCCGTGGCGATATGCGGAAAGAAAAAATCAGCGCAGGCCGTTCAATTAATCTGGCTTTGAGTGACAGGGGAATCAAAGCATTGGAAGAGGTCGGCATCATGGATGAGCTACGAAAAATATGCATCCCCATGCATGGACGCTATATTCATAATGCCGATGGCAGCACCGCCTTTCAGCGGTATGGGAAAGAAGGGCAGTTCATCAACTCTGTTTCCAGGGGCGAGCTGAATAAACAACTAATGAACCATGCGGAACTCCATGGAGCCAAAATTTTGTTTAACCAGAAATGTGAATCGATTGACTGGAGAACAAATACCGTCACTTTTGATCATGACACAGCGCTGATATCTCAGAGTGCAGAGCTAATTTTCGCAGCAGACGGCGCATATTCCGCTGCAAGATTGCAGCACCAGTTACAGTACGACCGGTTTCAATATTCACAATATTATATTGATTTTGGTTATAAAGAACTAAACATTCCTCCGGGTGAAGACGGCAATTTCCGAATGGAGAAGAATGCCTTGCATATCTGGCCAAGGGGTAATTACATGCTCATTGCCTTGCCGAATATTGACGGCAGTTTTACCTGTACTTTATTCTTTCCTTTTGAGGGAGAACCTTCTTTTGCTTCGCTGAATACCAAAGAAAAAGTAAAAACCTTTTTTGAAAAGACATTTACCGATGCAGTGCCGATGATGCCAACGCTGGAAGATGATTTTTTCAATAACCCGACTTCATCCCTCGTTACGGTAAGATGCTTTCCATGGATTCGGGAAGACCGGTTTGCATTGATTGGCGATGCGGCGCATGCCATTGTCCCGTTTTTCGGTCAGGGAATGAACTGCGGTTTCGAAGATTGTTCCGTATTGAACAGCCTCATGGATCAATATGGCGATGACTGGGAAGCTGTTTTACAGGAATACCAGGAGTTGAGAAAGCCTGATGGAGATGCTATTGCTGAACTCGCATTGAATAATTTTATTGAAATGCGGGATAAAGTGGCCGACCCGAAATTTCTGCTGCAAAAGAAAATAGAAGCAAGGCTGCATGAAAAATATCCTGATAAATGGATACCGGCTTACAGCCAGGTTACATTCAGCCCGCATATACGGTACAGCGAGGCATTGAATAGAGGGCAGAAACAGGAAGCGATCATGAAGGAGGTGATGCAAATGCCGGATATTGAGCGTAAGTGGGACAGCAATGATGTGGATCAAATGATTTTAAATCAAATAGGTTGATTGCCGGTCGGCAGACAGGGTTAACTGGTTAATTGGGAATCAGGCATTATAATAGAAACTTTCTTTAAAAGTCATGGCATGCAATCTTTGTAAGAGCATTTCAAATTGAAGACCTAATTAACCAATCCCCAATCAACTGATTAACTTCGCCTCATGACCCGCCAGCAACTTGTTGAACAAATCAAAAAGAAACAATCCTACCTCTGCGTTGGCCTTGATACCGACATCACGAAAATTCCCAAACATCTTTTGTCAGAGCCTGACCCGGTTTTTGCTTTCAATAAAGCCATTATTGATGCCACAAAAGATTTATGTGTCGCCTATAAAATCAATACCGCTTTTTATGAAGCGCAGGGACTGAAAGGATGGGAAGCAATGGATAAGACTGTCCGCTACATCGGTGATGAACCTTTTAAAATTGCGGATGCCAAGCGGGGGGATATCGGGAATACTTCAGACCAATACGCCAAAGCCTTTTTTGAAACGCTTCCGTTTGATGCGTTAACTGTAACACCTTATATGGGTGAAGACAGTATAAAACCTTTTTTGAAATACCCGGGAAAGTGGGCCATCGTACTGGGGTTAACATCCAATAAAGGAAGCAATGATTTTCAAAAACTGGCGCTCCGGGAAAATGAACGATTGAATGAAATGTGGAATATGACCGAGGCGCTGGCATCAACAGGGCCGTTTAATTTACGCTTATATGAAAAAGTATTGATGGATGTTGCCGGCTGGGGCAGCCCGGAGAACCTGATGTTTGTAATAGGCGCCACACAGCCTGATGAATTTACCAGAATCAGAGAGTTGTTGCCTCATCATTATTTTCTGGTGCCCGGCGTGGGGGCCCAGGGCGGTATTCTGAAAGAAATTTCTCAAAAAACAATGAACAAGGATTGCGGAATTTTGGTGAATTCCAGCCGGGCCATAATTTATGCTTCAGCTAAAGAAGATTTTGCCGAAAAGGCAAGGGAAGCAGCAACAACCGTTCAGAAGGAAATGGCTGCTTACCTGAAATGAATAAATTCCGGATCATTCACTTTTCTTTTCCGGTTTCCCCGGTTTAAAACTTCCG
>VGGV01000012.1 GCA_016868455.1 Bacteroidota bacterium | reverse complement strand
GGAATAAAAGAAAAGTTGAAGGTTTGTGCGGTTGGGTTGGCATAACAAGTAGTTTTGTTGGAGAAGGAAGGTAGAAAATTTTCAGGGAAGTAAAAAAAGCACCTGTTTGCAGGTGCTTTACTTGTAGCCTCGACAGGAATCGAACCTGTATCTGGAGCTTCGGAAACTCTTATACTATCCATTGTACTACGAGGCCATTGGTTATAAGAACTATTTTGGCGAACCTGTATCTGGGGCTTCGTCCCGAAAGCTTTCGGGATTATACTATCCCCGTCCGACGGGCGTCAGCCGGGCGGGCATTGTACTACGGGGCCGAAAAAGCTATTTAATCAATCCACTTGCATTGCTGGCAAATACCTTAACGGCAATAGCCAGCAAAATTACACCAAAAAACTTTCTTACCGCTAATAAACCTGCTTTCCCCAGTACCCTTTCAATCAGGTTTAATGAACGGAGCACAACATAAATAATAATAAGATTCACCAGAATTGCCAGTAGTATCATGTATTCCTTGGTTTCTGTTCTTTCAAAGGTGGCTTTTAATGACATGATAGTGGTGAGGGTTCCGCTTCCGGCTATCAGCGGGAAGGCAATGGGCACCACGGTGCCGGAGGGGGCCCCCTTTTCCGGTTTAAAGAATTCAATGCCCAGCACCATTTCAAGCCCGAGAATAAAAATGACTATTGACCCAGCAACAGCAAATGATTTAATATCTACTCCCAGCACATTCAGAAAGGGTTTTCCAATAAAGAAAAAGAGAACCATCAGTCCCCCCGAGATCAGCGTAACCTTCCAGGTATTGATTCCGCCCATTTTTTGCTTAATAGAGATCAGCATAGGGACAGAGCCTACAATATCAATAACCGCAAAAAGAGTGAAGGTGAGAGTAAGGAACTCTTCTAAATTAAAGTACATATAAACGCTTTCTGCAAAAGTAGTTATCTGAAAATATATCGTTCTTTAAAGAAATTGAGCTCACCGGACAAATATTCCAGGCAATTGCGGCAAAGGCAATCATTATACCGTTCCTCAATAAATGCTTTTTCTTCGGCGGTGAACTTCATGCCAAAACACTGGCATTGGGTGATATTACCCGGTTTGCATTCAAACGGGTTGCCGCATCTCGGGCAGCTTTTTGTTTCATGCAGGTTCATCACTCACCAATTGAAAGTGATACCGCCGCTGATGAGAAACGGAATAGCGTTGTAGCCGCAGATATCAAAGAATTTTTTACCGGTGATATTTTGCAAGTCGGCAAAGATTTTAATGTTTTTGCTGTGCTGGTATTCCGCATAGGCATTCACCAGGAAATACGCATCCATCCGCACATCTTCGGCCATGTAGCCGCCGGTATCAAAGCGGTTGCCAACAGACCGGCCGCTGACACGTACAAACACGGTGGGTAAGCACTGGCAACCTATGTTCAGGTTAAAACTGTTTTTGGGACGGCGCATCAGGTGGCTGTAAGTGGTGTCGCCAAAACTTTTGCGGCTTTGGGTTTCTTCGTCAGCAGCCAAAAACGTATAGTTAGCAGAGATGCTCAGGGCTTTCACCGGCCGGGCAGTAAGTTCCAGTTCAAGCCCTTTCACGGTTTGTTTCACAAAATTGAAATACTGGAATGTGTTGTAGTTGTAATCAATGCCGTTCTTTATCTTGCGGTGAAAGAATACAGCCCGGCTGCTAAACACAGCATGGGATTGCTGAACCCCAATTTCATAGTTGGTTGATCTTTCCGCTTTCAGGTCTTCGTTTCCGCTAAAATCATCAAACACCTGGAAGATGGAAGGTGCTTTAAAGCCGCTGGCAATACTGCCAAACATACGAACATGTTTACTGAAACTGTATGAAGGATTGAATATATAAGTGCTGTTGCGGCCATAGCGGGAATGTTTGTTGAGGCGGCCTCCGATCTCCACATTTAATTTTTTATCACCGGTGCTGAAAAAGACAGAACTGTAAAATGATGACTGATGCAATGACTTGTTTTCAAACTCGCTGCTGTGGGGCCCAAAGCTGCTGATGGAAAGATATTGCTGGTTCATGGAACCCTTGCGGTAATCAAACCCGGCAAGGATGGTCAGCCATTTTGAAGCAAAAACATTTCCATACAGTTCGGAAAAGTTGGTGCGGCCACCATAGCGGTTGCTTTCAAACTTAGCAAAGCCCGGGGCATGCAGGCTGTCATTCAGGTATCTTCTTTTCAGGTTACCATACTGGTAATTGTAAACTATGCTCACAATCCCTTTTTTGAAACGAGCGCCACCACCTGTGGCAAGATTGCTGTTATTGATCGTATAGTCCCTGTCATCATTGAAAACACCGGCATCAATATCTGCTTTGTACCGGCTGTACTGCAAAAATGTTCGCAGTGACAAAGAAGGAGAGAGCTGGTATTGTAATGCGGCATTGGCCATATTGCCATCATAACTATCTTTGTCGAAATTGCCGGCATTGTTGCGGTCGTTGGCCGATGAAAAACCATCGGTGCTTTGTTTGGCAAAACGGGTGGTGTAAGTGAGTTTGTTACTGATCTTTCCATGCAGTTGCACATTGTTGCGCATAGTGTTCAGGTTGCCATAGGCGGAAGTGAGCTTCACGTTGAAGGGAGTGTTTACATCCTTTTTAACGGTAATAATATTGATGGCGCCGGCAATGGCATCACTGCCGTATAAAGTGGATTGTGCCCCGCGGCACACTTCAATTCTTTCCACATCATTGATGGAAAAAAGATTCAGGTCAAACTCGCTGTTGATCATAGAGGGATCGTTCAACGGGATGCCATCCAGCAGTATCAGCGTTCTTCCGGATGATCCGCCCCGCATAAAAACGGTTTGCACACTACCGGGTGCATTATAAGCTCCGGCGATAACAATGCCGGCCTGTTCGCTCAGCACCTGTGCCACTGATTTGCCTGCACATTTTTCTAATTGTTCCTTACTGATGACGGAAACAACTTTGCCGGTCTGGCTTTGCTTTTGTTCAAATTTGCCGGCGGTGAGAACAACTTCATCAAGAAGAGTGGTGTCCTGTTCCCGACCTGTCGGGACAAGTTGCGCAGTGAGCTGGTTGCCGAAAAAAACAGCAGCCAGCACAAAAAAATACTTTTTCATTTTGAAATGATTTTTGTGTGACTGCTTTCGTGGATTGTGTTGTTAGCGGAACGCCAACAACGGCGAAAATAAAAGAATGCCCTTCATTCTTAAATCTTCAAGCCTTTCACCCGAAAGCTGAAAAATAATTGTTTTGATCTGGCAGGTCTTCTGGCTTGAAGCGTTGTTGAAACCTTCCCATCCCGATAATCCGAAACAGTGGTGAATCTTCAACAGTTTTACTCTCTTAAAGTCCCTCCTTCGGAGGCATTTAGGGAGGCTCTTACAGCTACGGGGATAGCGCCGGATTTGCACCGGACTTCCCTTTTCATCCCGACCATTTATGCGCCGGGAAACCAAATCTCAGCAAATGTAAGGTGAGAATTAATTCAGGCAAGAAGAGTTTTCAACAGCTTGTATAGATATTTTTTATTTGGCACTGCATTTTTTTTGTTTCCGGAATAAACTCTGCTGATGAAATTTGGTCAACACTTACCATTTTATCAGTATGAAGCAATTCTAAAATTCTAAAAGAATAATTTAACAGTCGGCTGATACTGTCTTTATTATCTTTTTCGTTGATCAATAGCCTTCATTCCTCCAAACCTTCACGGATTTTTTTATCAAAGCTGCCTGCTCTTTACTGACCAGAATATGTATTTCTGTTAACTGAAATAATATTTTATGTTTAAGAAAAAGGTATCATGTTTATTTCTATTATTCATGATTGCTGCCTTTTCTTGTGTTTCACAGTCAAATAGTTCAAAATTTGAAGCGGGTGCCGGATTTGCAGCATTTGTGTACCAGGGTGATTTGACGCCGGACAGGTTTGGTTCGTTTGTAACAACCCGCCCGGGAGTGTATTTAACTGCAGCAAAAATTCTGGGACCGGCCTTTATGATCCGGGTGAATATTTCTTTCGGAAGTTTAAGAGGAGATGAAACTAAATATGATAATCCGGAATACAGAAAGTTCAGAGCTCTTAAGTTTCGTACGCCGGTAGCGGAACTTTCGCCACAGCTTGTTTGGCACCCGTTGATAAAAAATAATTCTACTATTGGGATTTCTCCTTATTTGTTCGGAGGTGCCGCACTTGCCTGGTTTAATGTAAACAGAGATTACAGCGGGTTTGATGCAGATTATTTTGGCGATGCAACAGACATTCCGGAACGAATACAGCAGGATGAAGAACAGCGATTGCCCGCATTCAGGATAGTGATGCTTGCAGGTGCGGGCATGCGATATAATTTATCGGAAAGACTGGCAGTGCATGCTGAGCTGACTTACCGGTTTCCGTTTACGGATTACCTTGATGGTTTCAGTAAGGCGGCAAACCCCGGTCAGAAAGATCATTACCATTCTGTTTCGGCGGGCGCCGTTTACAGAACAGGGAAAAAAAGCAGCGTAGCTTGTCCGGTTATAAAATATTAGATGAATCATTTTTTAGCAGGTTGTTTTATCCATTGCAAAGAAATCCCCGCATAATAATTCCGGCGGGGGGCAGCATTAAAAAATCTGCCGGCAGGTGCATTGATGTCATTTCCCAGGCTGTATGTTTCATCAAAAAGGTTATCTGCTCCGGCATAAATATTCAGCTTGTATTTATTTTGAAGCGTCTTTCTCCGGCCAATCCTCCAGCCCAGCAAATGATACGCTCCGGCAGAAGCCGTATTGCCATCATTCAGAAAAATGGAGGAAGCGGCATAGTAAGTTGTATAAGAATAAAATCCTTTTTTGAATTGCAGGTCGGCAAGCGCTGAAAATGTCCTGGCCGGAACGGAAGGAACTGTTTTGCCGGAAAAATCATCAGTTCCTCTTACGAAACTTCCATAACGGAAATAATTAAAGGTGTAAGCGAAATTAAGATTGCTATAAGCAATGATGCTCCTGAAAAGCAGGGGAAATAAATCAGCAGTAAACTCAAGTCCCCGTTGTTTGATATTTCCTGCATTTACAAAAAAATCAGCGCCTGAAATATCCCTTCGCTGCACCAGGGCATTGTTCAGCCTGAAATTGAAACCGGCTGCTTCCAGTCTTAAGCGGTTGTGGAAAAGGTTATAACCCATGCTTACTTCGGTGTTCCATCCGTATTCTGCTTCGAGGCCGGTGCTGATCACTCCCGTGGAAGGGAGCAGCTCTGCAATAGTAGGCGGCGAAAAGCCCCTTGAGACAGTGCCTTTGATATGCCAGTTATTGCTGATATTTTTTCTTATTGAAATACGGGGCGCCGGTTCATTGCGGTAGCTCCGGCTTTGTTTTACAACCGGGTAACTGCTGAGCCGTGTAAATGAAACCTTTGTTTTATTCAGGCTGAAACCTGTATTAATAAACCAGCCTTCATTAACAGTAAGGTCGCCCTGCAGAAAAAAATAGTAAGCAGTGTAGTTGATATCATCATTGGTTTGAAGAGTATCAGGATTGCCGTTTCTATTCCTGGCTACCTGTGTGTTGAACCAGCCCTGCTGAAATTCACTTCCTGCAACTATCTGAAGATTGCTTTGATCACCTGGTTTTTTTATCCAATTAAATACCGTTCTGCCGCCTGCAGAGGGTTCGGTTCTTCTTTCATAATTACGGACAGCCGGATTTTTTACACGGTTAAAAGCGCCATACAGTGTTGTTGTGTTCTTTACGTTTTTGCTTATCTGGTAAGCGCTGGTCAATCCTGCCGTCATGTTTTGCTGGTAGATAGCGGCTCTGGCATTTACTGCGGAAGGAAAGCCCCCGGCGGCAGGCCGGGCTGCTTTGGGATCCGCATTATATTCGGCTAAAGTTAATGCACCGGGTGTTTGATAATACATATCACTAAAGAGAACGGATGCCGTCAGTTGTTGTTTATCCGATATCTTCATTTGAGTTATCCACGAAAAATTATCTCTTCTCAGTGCAGATTGCATGCGGTACCCGCCGGTTTGATTATGGGCATAGGTAAGCAGGTTTTTATTTTCATTTTTTCCGAACCGGGCGGCCATAAAAATATTGTGCAGGTTATACGTTCCGCCAACGTATTCAAGGCTGATTCCCGGTTGCCAGCGGCGGAAGTTATTCATCAGAATCAGTCCGCCGGTGCCGGCGCCATACAGGCTGCCGGCGGGGCCTTTAAAAATTTCAATGTATGAAAAATTATTCCAGGCAAACTGGTTGAAGTAGGTATTGCCGCCGGGATCTGTAACGGGGATATCATTCCAGTACACTTTTACATTGCGTACACCAAAAGGAGAACGCAGTGAACTGCCCCGAATATTAATGCGGTAACTGCCCGGCGACCGTTCTTCCATTCTTACTCCAGCCACTGTATTAAACCCGTTTACGAGTGATGTTTTATTATTTCTGTCGCCGTTATTGAACTCAATATATTTTACTGCTGTTGCCGAATTGCTTTGCTTGCGGTTTTGCTCAAAAGCCCTTACTGTTACTTCCTGCAATGTAGCTGTTGAGTCATCCTGCTCTTCCTGCGGAAAGCAACAGATATGTAATAAAAGGAAGGTAAAAGTAAAAAGTATGTGTTTCATAGCATCGATTGACTAAAGTTATATGGTTTTATTTTACCTTTCCGGTTATGGCATCTAAGAATAAACTCGGATTATTTTCTCTTACCATGATCGTCATCGGGCTGGTAATCGGTACAGGAATATTCAGAACATCCAGAGATGCAGCTGAAGCTGCAGCAACACCGGCTGTTTTTTTTGTGGCCTGGCTTGCCGGAGGTCTTGTGGCTATCTGCGGGGCGCTTACTTATGCTGAAATTGGCAGCCGCTACCCGGTAACCGGAGGGTACTACAAAATATTTTCTTATGCTTATCATCCCTCACTTGCATTTGGCATCAATGCAATTATACTCATATCCAATGCCGCTTCTTTGTCCGGTGTGGCATTAATAGGCAGCGAATATATTACCCCATTATTGTTTAAAGGAGGAAATGCAGAGCAACTGAAGCCGTTTGTGGCCATGGGCGCCATTATTCTTTTTTATGGTGTGAACCTTGCGGGTCTGCGAATGAGTTCGCAAACACAAAATGTACTTATGATTATCAAGATCGGTATGCTGCTGGTGATAGTTGCCTCACTGTTCATGCCTCAGATACACAGAGCTGCCCCGGTGGTTATTGATGAATCAAAAACTTATGTTGCTGCCATGCTGCTTTCTTTTGGTGTGGCATTGAAAGCAACATCGTTTACTTACGGCGGTTACCAGCAAACCATCAATTTTGGAGAGGAGGTGGAGAATCCTCAAAAGAATATTCCCAGGGGTATATTTACAGGTATTATTGTTATTATTACATTATACCTGCTGGTTAGTTATGCCTATGTAAAAGTGATCGGCTTCAATGAACTGAAAACCACTTCAGGCATTGCTTCTGTGGTGGCTGAAAAAATGTTTGGCAGCGCCGGTAAATATGCTTCATCCATTTTATTGTTCCTTGCTGTATTGGCATATGTGAATGTATTGTTGCTGAGCAATCCAAGGGTAATGTATGCGATGAGTACAGATGGTATTCTTCCAAAAGTTTTTCAAAAAAAGGACGAACGCCGGGATGTGCTTACGATCAGCCTTACTGTATTTGCCGCTATATGTGTGGCGGTATTGTTTTTTGCCGATAAATTTGAGAAGATCCTGAGTTTTACCATCTTTCTTGATTCTATTGGCATGGCCACATCGGCAGCCACCATATTTATACTGCGAAGGCGTACAAAACATCTCGACGGAACCGGAATTTATTCCATGAGGTTATATCCGCTGCTTCCTTTATTATTCATTATTGCATACGTTTTTGTCGGTACCATGATAGCAGTGAAAGAACCAGGCCTTGCTTTAACTGGTACTGCAGTACTGGCCGGGTTTATCAGCCTTTATTTTATTGTGAAAAATTTTGATAAAAGGAAAGGGTAGTATATGGATATTTCACAAATCATCAATGAGCTGGGTGAAGACAGGGAAGAGTATTTCCATGCTGTTGCCCCGCCTATAATACAAACGTCCAATTTTATTTTCCGAAGGGTAGCTGATTTAACTAAGGCTTTTGAAGATGAGATGGGCGGTTATCTCTATAGCCGCGGCCTGAATCCAACAGTTGATATTCTTCGTAAAAAACTGGCAGAGCTGGATGGCGCTGAAGATTGCCTGGTGTTTAATAACGGCGCAGCGGCCATTTTTGCAGCCGTGCTTGCCAATATAAAATCAGGCGATCATATTGTATCAGTAGCCAAACCCTATACCTGGGTGCAGCGGATGTTTGATGTGATACTTCCGAGATTTAACGTTACGGTTACTTATATTGACGGCACCACGATTGAGAACTGGAGGAATGCTACAAAGGCCAACACTACATTTTTCTACCTCGAGTCGCCCAACAGCTGGGATTTTGCATTACAACCGGTACAGAAAGTGGCGGCTTTTGCCCAATCAAAAGGCATCACCACATTGCTCGACAACAGCTATTGTACACCGCTGTATCAAAAGCCTATTGACATGGGTATTGATATGGCCATGCAGACGGCTACCAAGTATATCGGAGGCCACAGCGATACATTGGGCGGAGTTTTATGCGGCAGCCATGCCATGATAAAAAAAATATTTGACAGCGAATACCTGAATATCGGCAGCGGCATACAGCCTTTTAACGCCTGGCTGCTGATTAGGGGTTTAAGAACATTACCGGCCCGGATTGATCGAATAAAAAAAACAACCCGGGAAGTAGTGCAGTACATGAAGCAGCATCCAAAAGTAGCCTCGCTGCTTTTCCCGTTTGATGAAACATTTCCTCAGTATGAGTTGGCCAGACAGCAGATGAAAGGTGCATGCGGTCTTTTTACATTTACATTAAAGAGCAGTAAAAGAGAAGACATTGTAAGATTCTGCGAGTCGCTGCAACATATAATGATGGCCGTAAGCTGGGGCGGCCATGAAAGCCTGGTAATACCCAGGTGTGCCGGTATAAAACCGGAAGATTTTAATCCTGTGAATAAAGAGCATTGTTATATAAGGATGTATGTGGGGCTGGAGGATGCGGACTATTTGATTAAAGACCTTGGGCAGGCGCTGGAAAAAATTTAACTATCAATAGATAAAATTCATAAAGCTGCAAACCCATTTCAGCTATTTTTGCACTCTATGGTGAGGGGTATTAAGCTTCTTTTTGGAGTATTGGTATTTAATGCAGTTTCGGGTCAGGAAAAATGGACAATCGTCGGCTGTGTTGACCATGCCTTAAAAAATAATATTTCTGTAAGGCAAACTGACCTGCAGTCACGGTTTTCTGAACTTACATACAGGCAAAACAAAGCAGGACAGTTTCCCTCACTGAATTTTAATGCCAGTACCGGATACCGCTTTGGCCGTTCAGAAAATCCTACCACCGGTGTGCTGGAAGACAATAATTTCTTTAACCTCGGCATGCAATTGCAATCCGGCGTAAGCATCTTCAACTGGTTTTCACAAAAAAATACTATTGAAGCCAGCCGGCTAAGCTGGGAGGCAGACAAACAACAAATTCAAAAAGCTAAAGAAGATATTGCCCTGAATGTAGCCGTGGCTTACCTGCAGATTCTGCTGGCAAAGGAGCAGGTAAACCTGGCAAAAGTGCAGGTACGGCAAACAACCGAACAACTGACGGCCACCCGGAAAAGAGTAGAAGCAGGCGTATTACCCGAGCTGAATGCAGCAGAGCTGGAAGCACAACTGGCAAGAGACAGTTCATCGCTGGTAACAGCCGAAGCATCGGTACAGCAATTTTTATTACAAATGAAGGTGCTGCTCAATTTAGATGCAGGAACTCTTTTTGATATAGAAATCCCGCCGGTTGACCGGATACCTGTTGAACCGCTTGCCGACCTGCAGCCCGAAGCGGTTTTTGCATTAGCCATTAAAGCTCTTCCCCAGCAAAAAGTAAATGAGCTGAGGATACAATCAGCCCAAAAATTGGTTGCAGCAGCAAAGGGAACTATGTATCCCAGCTTTTCTGCCTTTAGCGGAATGGGGACCAACTATGTAAATATTAAAATACCGGAAATTATTCCCGGTCCCTTTAAAGCAACCGGCGCCATTGTAAATGTAAATGGCACCGACTACAATGTGGTAGCGCCATCATTTGTACAAACTGGAGAAAGACATATTCCGTTAGGGGATCAATTCAAAAATAATTTTGCACAGAATTTCGGCATTGGAGTAAGTGTCCCCATCTTCAATGGCCGTACGGCCCGTACAGCATGGGAAAGAAACAAGCTGACCGTGCAGCAGTTTCAGTTGCAGAAAGAGCAGGGCGATATGCAGCTGAAACAGGATATTTACAAGGCATATAATGATGCTGTGGCTGCATTGCAGAAATTCAATGCTGATAATAAGTCGGTACAAACCGCTGAAAAAGCTTTTGATTTTGCCCGCAGGAGATATGAACTGAACCTCCTGTCAACCTATGACCTGATCAATAGCCAGAACAATGTGCTGAGAGCTAAAATCCAGGCATTGTATTCGCAATACGATTATGTGTTTAAAATGAAGTTGCTGGAATTTTACAGGGGGCAGGGGCTTAAACTGGTTCCCTGAATCCGATAACCATCCGGAACCCGAAAGAGGACTTTAGAACTCAGAAAATGAAAATCTTTATACTGCTATAATTTATAGTAAATGAGTTTACAACAACCGGGTACAAAAACTAAAAAAAAGGGCAAAACCCGCAAATGGATATTTATAATTGCCGGCATTTTGCTGGGTGTATTTATTGTTGCACAGGTAATAGGTCAGAAAGAATCTGCCGAAAAAGTTGCGGTTGAAAAAGCCGCGAAGCGTACCATTATTGAATCAGTAAATGCAAGCGGAAAAATATATCCGGAAGTAGAAGTGAAGATCAGCCCGGATATTTCGGGAGAGGTTACAGAACTGAATGTGGAAGAGGGCGACAGTGTGAGAAAGGGGCAGGTGCTGGCCCGTATTTACGCCGACATCTATGCATTGCAGAGAGATGAAGCTGCATCAAGAGTTAGCCAGTCAGTTGCCACCGTTGATAACAGCAATGCAGCACTGGATGCTTCAAAGGCAAATCTGGAACAGGCACAAATGAACTTTGACCGCAACAAAAAACTTTTTGAAGATAAAGTGATTTCCAAAGCAGAGCTGGAACAGTTTGAAACAACGTTAAAGTCTGCCCAGGCCAATTATAATGCAGCCCGGCAAAACATCAGGGGCCTGCAGGCCAATGTACAGGCATCGCAGGTAGGATTGAATAAAGCCAATAAGGACCTCAGCCGTACGACGCTGGTTGCGCCGATGAATGGAGTGATTTCTTCCCTGAAAGTGAAAAAAGGGGAACGGGTGGCCGGCAACAGTTTTAACATAGGTACGGAAATGATGACGGTGGCCGATATGAGTGTGCTGGAAGTAAGGGTGGATGTGGGTGAAAATGATATTGTAAAGATTACAATCGGCGATTCCGCTGATGTGGAAGTGGATGCTTACAATAACAGAAAGTTCAAAGGGGTTGTTACCAAAATAGCAAGCAGCACCAAATCAGCCACCGGGCTTACGACTTCCAACGATGTAACCAACTACGAAGTAAGAATCCGGCTTGATAAATCGTCTTATGCTGACCTTGCGGGGAAAACCTTTCCGTTCAGGCCAGGGATGAATGCCAGTGCCGATATAAAAACGAAACGGGTGGATAATGTGCTGGCGGTGCCGATCACTGCCGTAAATGCAAGGGTAAAAGGCAGCGACAAGAGCGTGGAGGAGCGAAAGAAAGAAGAAAAAGAAAGCAAGGATGAAGATACCGCCGAAGAATTTGAAAAGGGGTATGATGATGAACTGGAAGAAGTGGCATTTGTACTGCAGAAAGACGGCACAGTAAAAAAAGTGGTTGTAAAATCCGGCATACAGGACATTAACTACATCGAGATACTGAGCGGTTTGAATGCAGGTGATGAAGTGGTGGCCAGCCCGTATAGCGCCATCAGCAAAAAACTGAAGACAGGTATGAAGGTAAAGGTGGTTCCGAAAGATAAATTATTTGAAAAATGAAATTCGGCATCATCGGCAGCGGTAGCTGGGCTACAGCGCTGGCCAAGATTCTCACAGATAAAAAACACTTCATCCGCTGGTGGATAAGGGATGAAAGTTCCATCAGGCATATAAAGGAACGGGGGCATAATCCCCGTTACCTGAGTTCCGCAGGATTTGATGTTTCACTGCTGTCAATGTCATCTGATGTAAAAGATGTAATAAACAGCTCCGATGTGGTAGTGGTGGCCGTGCCGTCGGCTTATGCCGAAGCAAGTTTACAGGGTTTAGTTCCGGGTGACTGGAAGGGTAAAAAAGTTATTTCTGCTATTAAGGGATTGCTGCCGGATAAAAATATTTTATTGAATTATTACCTGGAGCAGCAGTTTGAAATACCGCTGGAAAATTATTTTGCGGTGCTGGGCCCCTGTCATGCCGAAGAAGTGGCGGCCGAAAAACTATCTTATCTCACTTTTTCGGGTACTGATATCAGAACCGCTTCTGAAATTTCTTCCCATTTTGCCACTGGCTATATCAATACCATTGTTAACCATGATATACTTGGAGTGCAGTATGCTGCCGTTCTGAAAAATATTTATGCTCTTGGAGCCGGAATGGCCCATGGGCTGGAGTACGGCGATAATTTTCTCAGTGTTTATATTGCCAACGCAGCCGATGAAATGGCCGGATTTTTAAAAAAATTCGGGGTGAAGCATATAACAGTAGGCGAACATGAAGGCGAAGACCCGGTAACCCATCGTAAAACTCCGAACTATGCCGCATCCGTATATCTGGGCGACCTGCTGGTAACCTGTTATTCGCTGTACAGCCGTAACCGGACGTTTGGAAATATGATTGGCAAGGGCTATTCGGTAAAAGCTGCACAACTGGAAATGAATATGGTAGCGGAAGGTTATAATGCTTCGCGGTGTATTTATGAAATAAACAGGAAGATAGAAGCAGCGATACCAATTGCGGAGACAGTCTATAAAATACTCTGGCAGGATGTTAAACCTTTGAAAGGCTTTAAACGGATAGAGCAGGCACTGGTCTGAATTTTTATATCCCGGGCGTGCCAAGGGATTGTATTTGTGATTTGTAATTTGTATTTTGTTATTTATACAAACCGACCCTATGCCACTATTGTACCATGGATTTGTGCCAACCGCCATTTTGATCATGCTTGCCTGCCTGCTGATACGCCGGCTCTGGCAATATTATAAAGATCACCCGGTTAAGCATTAAAAAAGAACCGAAGCTTACCTACTGTTGGCTTCAAACCATTAACTTCACGGGTATTAAATGAAGCCCATGATCCAGTTTTTTCAGGTTTTATTTTTAATAGCTGCCGTTGTATTGATTGTACTGAATGTGCTTGAATTTAATAAGTGGCAGGAAGGGAAAAAAGAAGGAAGTACCAAACCCCATCCCATCAAGTGGTTCAATTTTATTCTTACTTCGCTGGTGGCACTTGGCTGTGTGCTGAATATAATTGTGGCCTGGATAAGGAAAGGTTAAAAGAAAAGGCTGGCCGCAATACCGTCGGCAAGCAATTTTCCCTCCCGGGTTAATATCAATGATTGTTTTTCCGGTTTCAATAACCCGCTGCTGATATAGTTGCCCGCTTTGTCGAGCATTGCTTTTTGTTCAATTCCAAAAACAGAATCCAGCAACCTCAGATTAATCCCTTCGATAGTGCGAAGGGAAACCATGATATACTCATTTAATTTTTGTAAGCTGGTCAATGTTTCTTTTTCAGCAGGCAGTTTTCCTTCTTGCACAGCGCTTATATAAAGATTATTATTGGAAACATTCCAGCTACGTTCATTTCCGTTGAACGAATGGGCTGAGGGGCCTATACCCAAATATTTTTTTCCCTGCCAGTAAGATGAATTATGCTGACTCCGGAAACCAGATTTTGCAAAGTTTGAAATTTCGTAATGCTCATAACCGGCCTCTTCCATCCACTGCATCAGCAGCAGAAATTGTTTTGATTGTTTGCCGGGATCCACATTTTCTTTTTTTTGTCCCCGTATCATTTTGTCCAGCGGGGTTTTTTGTTCTACTGTCAATGCATAGCAGGAAAGATGCGGTATGTTTAATTCAATAGCCATATCCACATTTTGTTTCCATTTTTCATCTGTTAGTCCCGGTAAACCATAAATCAGGTCAATAGTTGTATGAGTAAAATACCTTTTTGCCAGTTTCAAATTGTCCGTTGCCTGCTGTGCTGTATGTGCCCGGTTCAACCATTTCAGGTCTTCATCAAAAAAACTTTGTATGCCTATGCTCAGGCGGTTGATACCCGCCTGTTTCCAGCCGGTCAGTTTTTCTACGGTGATATCGTCAGGGTTTGCTTCAAGGGTTATCTCGGCATCGTTAGTTACAGAAAAGATTTTCTTTAATTCTTGAATGATATGTCTTGTTTCATCAACGCTCAATAAAGAAGGGGTGCCGCCGCCGAAGTAAATTGTTTCAGCTGTTTCGCCGGTGAAGTAGTTTTTCTGCAGCTCAATTTCACTAAGGATAGCCTGTACCAATTTATCTTTTAACCTCAGCGAGGTGGCAAAATGGAAATTACAGTAGTGACAGGCCTGCCTGCAAAAAGGGATATGAATATAAACACCTGCCAAGAGGTTTGCGATTTAATGAATAATTTAGCTACTAAATATCCCGGCGAAAAGCCAGATGAAAATATTCCAACTGCAAATATCGGTGCTTGTTTTGTTGCTGTCAGGTATTCATACTGCAGCACAGCCCGGCTATCAGCTGGTGGTTCGGTTTGCGGACAAGGATCCTGCGGTAATGATTCCCCAGCTGGGCATACAAACTTCCTTTTCGTCCAGGTTTACCTGTACTGAATATATCAATCAGCTCCCGGGGCTGTTACAAACCAAGTGGTATGTAACGGTTTCCATAGACAGTATCAGATATGACTCGCTGGCTGCCCATATCATCCTGTTCGCAGGAGAGCAATACAAATGGGCCAGCCTTGACGCTAAAAATATCGAACCCGCCTTGCTGGAAGCTGTTGGCTGGCGGGACAAATTGTTTACAGGTAAACCGATGGATTTTGCCCAGGTGCGCCAATGGCAGGAACGGATGCTGAACCGGCTGGAAAACACCGGGTACCCCTTTGCCCGGGTTTATCTTGACAGTATTGGCCTGGATAACGACAAGGTTTCGGCCCTGCTGAAAGTGGATAAAGGCCCGCTTTATACTGTTGACAGCATCCGTATCTATGGCAATGCTAAAATTTCCAATTATTATCTGCAGCGCTACCTGGATATTCCCAATGGAAGTATTTACAGCCGGGAAAAGTTGTTGAGGGTGAACAGAAAAATAAGGGAGCTCACTTATATAGAGGAGGAGAAACCCTTTGACCTGACCATGCTGGCCACCGGCTCTATACTGAATATGTACCTGAAGCAAAAAAGAAGCAGCCAGGTAAATGTGCTGGTGGGCTTGCTGCCAAACAATGATCAGCTGGCCTCTAAAAAACTATTGCTGACGGGTGAGGCCAATGTACTGCTGAAAAATGCGCTGGGTTCCGGTGAAGTGATTGGACTTAACTGGCAGCAGATACAGGTAAAATCTCCAAGGCTGAACCTGCTGTTCAACTACCCGTATTTGTTCCGTTCGCCGGTCGGACTTGATTTTAATTTTGACATTCTGCGTAAGGACAGCAGTTTTGTAAATATTAACCTGCATTTGGGGGCTACTTATACTTTGAATGCAAACCAGAGCGGGAAGCTTTTTATTCAGCGTTTTCAAACCATCATTAGCTCCGGCGGCATTAATGCTTCACGCATTATCCAGTCGAGACGCCTGCCTGATGTGGGCGACGTAAGCTCTTTTAATGCGGGGCTTGATTATGAACTGAACACTACCGATTACCGCCTGAATCCCCGAAAGGGAAATGAACTGCGGCTTATTACAGCCCTGGGCACCAAGAAACTAAAAAAGAACAATGAAATAACCCACCTGAAAGATCCCGCAGACCCCGGTTTTGATTTTAATAAACTCTATGATACGGTAAAGCTGAGAACCTACCAGTTCAGGGCAAGGCTTATGGCGGCTAAATATTTTCCATTGGGCAATCAACGCAGTACTATAAAAACAGCGGTTAATGGCGGCATGTTCCAAAGCGGGAATATTTTCAGGAATGAACTGTTTCAGATAGGCGGCTATAAACTTTTGCGGGGATTTGATGAGGAAAGCCAGTACCTGTCGCACTTTATCATCGGCACGGCGGAGTTTCGTTACCTGGTAGGGCAAAATTCATTCTTTTATGCACTGGTTGATGGCGGCTGGGGCAGGAATAATATCCCGGATATAAAACGGGATTACACCTACATTGGTACCGGCCTGGGCCTGGCATTTGAAACAAAGGCGGGTATTTTTAACCTGGCCTGGGCCATTGGAAAACGAAATGATACGGAGTTTAACCTGCGCCAATCAAAACTTCACTTCGGATTTGTAAACTATTTCTGAGGCTTATGGTGAACTCGCAGTTGCTATCGATATTTTTGCAGTATAATCTTCTTGCTTGAACAAGTTCCTTTTTCTTTTATTATTGAATTTTTCTTTCGCCGCTGCTCTACAAGGGCAGCAACCCGATTCAACGGCGCTTCCGCCCGCCGATACGATATTAACAACTGATACCATTCTTCAAAATGATTCATTGCCTGCTGTTTCATGGGAAGATTCTGTTAGCCGCAGGCCCGTGATAATAGATACAGGTTGGGTAATAAAAGCGGATTTGGCAACGGCCCCCGAACTAATTACTAAAGAAGTTCTCAGTCGTCATCCCTATTATGGATTTTCGGCAAATCCGGTACAAGTGAAGCAGGATATACAAAAGAAGCGTTTTGCCGGTAAAGAATGGTTGTTTTACCTGCTGGTTTTGTTGTTAATTGCTTATGGATTTTTGAAAAGGCTCTTCCCTAAATATTTCAGTGATCTGTTCCGGCTTTTTTTCCGAACCACTATCAAGCAAAGACAGGTAAAAGAGCAACTGATGCAAACCCCATTGCCCTCCCTGCTTCTCAATGGCTTTTTTGTTGTGAGCGCAGGGCTTTATCTTGCTTTTTTGCTGGAACATTTTCAACTGAACACGGTGGGAAATTTCTGGCTGCTCCTGCTGTATTGCTGCGGCGGTCTTTCAGCAGTGTATTTTATCAAATTCGCCGGGCTTAAAATAGCCGGTTGGCTTTTTAATTTGGAAGAAGCAGCGGATTCATACATTTTTATTGTTTTTGTGGTCAACAAAATGCTGGGCATATTGCTGTTGCCGTTTTTGGTATTACTTGCTTTTACATCGGGAGACATTTATTATACAGCACTGACTTTATCCTGGTGCCTGGCCGGAGCCTTAATTATTTACCGGTTTGTTCTTACATATTCGGCTGTGCGTAATCAGGTCAAAGTCAATCCTTTTCATTTCTTATTATATATCTGTGGCTTTGAAATAGCGCCCCTTTTGCTGATTTACAAGGGCTTGTTGTTGTTTTTCAGGATAACTGCTTAACTTTGCACCCAACTTTAGCCGAACCGAATATGACTAAAACTGGGGTTAATAAGGCCGATGAACAGGCCAAAGCAATTCAAAAAATCCTGATTACCCAACCCAAACCCGAAAGTGAAAAGTCTCCGTACTTTGAGCTGGCCAGAAAATTCAATGTAGAGCTGGATTTTTACCCGTTTATAAGACTGGAAGGCATTCCGGCCCGGGAGTTCCGCAAACAGAAAATTGAGATTCAGAATTACACAGCGGTAGTATTTACCAGCCGCAATGCCATAGATCATTTCTTCAGGATGTGTGAGGAAATGAAAGTGAATGTATCGCAGGATACCAAGTATTTCTGTATTACTGAAGCTGTGGCGCTTTACCTTCAAAAATTCATTCTATACCGCAAGCGGAAAGTATTTTACGGGGCCGATGGCACCAATAAGAGTATGTTTGATGCCATCAATAAGCATAAAGGCAACGAAAAATTTATGTATGTATGCTCAGAAAACCAGCAGGATAATGAGATCGTAAACTGGCTGAAAAGCAATAACTGCGAATTTGTACTGGCTTTTATGTACCGAACCCAAAGCGCTGATGTGAAAGAAATACTGATGAAGACCGAGTATGATGTAATCTGCTTCTTTACACCCAGCGGGGTTAAAAGCCTGTTTGACAACCTTCCCAAATACAAACAGAACGGCATCATTCTGGGGGCTTTTGGCAACAACACATCCAAGGCTATTGAGGATGCCGGGCTGCAACTGGAAATAAAAGCGCCTCAGCCGCAGGCGCCGAGCATGGTAGCCGCACTGGACCAGTTCCTGGCTTTAGCAGCAAAGAAGAAGTAACCCGTATCTATAATTCATTTAACTATTTTTATACCCCGCAACCATTGCGGGGATTTTTTTATTAATACGTCATGCTCAGATTTGTAAAGTTTATAAAAGGTGTTCTGCTTGTGTTCCCTTTCACATTGATTTTTTATCCCTTTTTAAGGCTGTTTTTATTTCTCAGCTATTTCAATAAGCTTATTCTCTGGATATATAAAAACAGAAAAGGAATGGTGTACAGTGATTTTTTTTCATTTAAAAGAGATTATAATAAAAGGTACCGGCTCTATTCAGAAATGGTTAAGCATTTTGGACTTGCTGACGAACCTCTCCTATACCTTGAATTTGGCGTTGCTTCGGGGGCATCTTTAAAATGGTGGCTTAACGCCAATCTAAACGAAGCATCGCGGTTTTATGGGTTTGATACCTTTACCGGCCTCCCTGAAAACTGGGGCGGTTTTTATTCGCAGGGAGATATGCACCATGATGTTCCCGTTACCAGCGATAAACGGGCTATATTTGTCAAAGGGCTTTTTCAGGATACACTACCCCGCTTTATTGATGCCCAAAAAGAAATTCTTGTGTCGCCCCGCCGGAAATTGATTCACATGGATGCCGATCTGTATTCGGCCACAATTTTTTCCCTTTCCCAACTTTATCCATATATTAAAAAAGGGGACATTATTCTTTTTGACGAGTTCAATGTTCCTCTTCATGAGTTCAAAGCGTATCAGGAGTTTACCGAAGCTTTTTACATCCAATTAAAGCCGGTGGCGGCTGTTAATAATTTTTATCAGACGGCGTTTGTAGTGGAATAATCAATTGTGCTATCAGAGGCCTGAAAAAGTGCTTTGTTAATTTTGTTCAATGCCCGGATATACCAATCATCTCATTCATGAAACAAGCCCTTACCTGCTGCAGCATGCCCATAACCCTGTAAACTGGTATCCCTGGGGGCAGGAAGCCCTGAACAGGGCAAAGCAGGAAAACAAACCAATATTGGTCAGCATTGGGTATTCCGCCTGCCACTGGTGCCATGTAATGGAAAGAGAAAGTTTTGAGGATGAATCTGCGGCGGCCCTCATGAACGAACATTTCATCAATATAAAAATAGACCGGGAAGAACGGCCCGACCTGGATCATATTTACATGGATGCAGTGCAGGCCATGACGGGTTCGGGCGGATGGCCATTAAATGTATTTCTTACACCCGGCGCCAAACCTTTTTACGGAGGCACTTATTTTCCCCCAAAGAGCGCCTACAACCGCCCTTCCTGGAAAGAGACTTTGCTGGCAGTGGCGCAGGCATTCAGGGAAAGAAGACATGAAATTGATGCACAGGCAGAAAACCTGACTGAGCATTTGCTGAACTCCAATTCTTTTGGTCTGAAAAAAACCGAAGAACGGGAAATTTTTATCCAGGAAAATCCGGACGAAGCCTTTGAAAATATCATGAAACAGGCTGACGGGGAATGGGGCGGTTTTGGCCGGGCACCCAAGTTTCCGCAGACTTTTTCTATTCAGTTTTTACTGAGGTATCATAATGTAACAGGCAATAAGGAAGCGCTGCAGCAGGCATTGCTTTCGCTTGATAAAATGATTGAAGGAGGCATTTACGACCAGGTGGGCGGAGGGTTTGCCCGCTATGCAACAGATACCGAATGGCTGGTACCCCATTTTGAAAAAATGCTATATGATAATGCACTGCTGGTTGCTGTAATCAGTGAAGCATATCAGCTTACCCGTAAACAGCGCTATAAGGAAGTTATTGATGAAACAATCGGGTTTATTCAGCGGGAACTGATGCATGAAGGCGGCGGTTTTTATGCTGCACTGGATGCGGACAGCGATGGAGTGGAAGGGAAATTCTATGTATGGCGGCCGGATGAAGTACAGAAAATACTTGGAGAAGAAAATGCAGCGCTTTTTTGCGAGTATTATGATATAACAGAAAGGGGTAATTGGGAGGGGGTCAATATCCTGAGAGTAAAAAAAACCACCGGTTCTTTTGCAGTTGAAAAGGGAATGGATGAAGAATTTTTAAAGTCACAATTGGCTGAAGCCCGGAAGATATTATTGCGACAAAGGAATAAAAGAATCCGCCCGCTGCTGGATGATAAAATCATTCTCGGCTGGAATGCGCTGATGGCTACAGCACTAAGTAAGGCATTTTCAGCAACAGGGAATAAGCAATACCGTAAACTCGCCATTGAAAACATGAATTTTTTACTGTCTCGTTTTAATGCAGGCCAGCAATATGAATATCATCACACCTGGAAAAAAGAAAAAACGAAATACCCGGCGTTTTTAGATGATTATGCCTTTTTAATTGAGGCATTGATTCATTTGCAGGAAATTACAGCAGATACTGAATGGCTGCTGAAGGCCGCTGACATTACTGGTTATGTTCAGCAGCTTTTCAGGGAAGAAAGCAGTAGTTTCTTTTTTTACACTGCGGCAAATCAGCAGGATGTGATTGTGCGAAAAAAAGAAGTTTATGATGGGGCGGTGCCATCCGGAAATTCGGTGATGACCTGTAATCTTTTCCGGCTTGGGATATTGCTTGACCGGCAGGAATGGAAACAACAGGCGTACGACATAACATCTTCAGTTGGGAAGGCGGTCATCCGTTATCCCGCATCTTTTGGCAACTGGGCCTGCCTGATTCAGGATATTACGGACGGCATAAAAGAAATAGCCATAACCGGCCCGGATTATGAGCAACTGGCGGAAACTGTATTACGTTACTATCTTCCAAACCGGGTATTAATGGCAGCAGCAGAGGGCAGGCCGGAGTTCCCTTTGCTGGCGGGAAGAACAACTGTTAATACAACAGCTATTCACCTTTGCAGCAATTATACCTGCCAGCTTCCCGTATTTTCTGCAGATGAACTTATGTTGCTGATAAACAGGGATAAAAACCGGTAATTAATTTTTAGTTAATACAATAAAACCCAACCGGTAAACGTTAGAAATTTTACCCTGAAAAATACGCTTTGAACCCCAAAAAATAAATATTAACCTTGTATCAGCAAATAGTGCAAAATATTATATTTGCCCAATACCCCTTAAGTGTATGAAAATGAAAAATCTTTATTACTCCCTGTGCGCTGTGACATGCATGGCTTTGCTTGCCGGTTGCGGAATTCTGGGTAAGAAAAATGGAAAAGGTAAAGGCGGAAGCCTTCCCAATGATGGCCAGGTGCGTGGTGTGGCGCCGGGGGGTAAATACACACTTCCCAAGCCTCCGGGCATGGTGTATGTTCCGCAGGGCACTTTCCATATGGGACCCAGTGATGAAGACCCGGCCTATGCCTTCAGTGCAAGGAACCGCTCGGTTTCCATCAGCGGCTTCTGGATGGATGCCACTGAAATAACCAACAACGAATACCGTCAGTTTGTGTATTGGGTCCGCGACTCTGTGGTAGCCCGCAAAATGGGGTATGTAAAAGCAGGCGCCGATGGCAATGAGTATGTGGACTGGAAGAAGATGCAGTCCATGAAGTGGAGCGATCCGAAAGTAATGGAGCAACTGGCCGGCACCGATATCATCCTTCCCCCGGATGACAGGATTTTCGGAAAAAAAGAAATAGACGCTTCTAAAATCGTATTTCACTCCGAAACATTTGACCTGAAAGAGGCCGCCAAAAGAGAACATGCAGGCAAGCCCCGTTCAAAGTTCTTGGTGAAGAAAGATGTACCGGTTTATCCTGACACGCTTTGCTGGATCAGGGACTTCTCTTATTCTTACAATGAGCCGATGACCAAAAGATATTTCTCCCACCCGGCATTTGGTAACTACCCTGTGGTGGGTGTTAGCTGGAAGCAGGCAACTGCCTTCTGCGAATGGAGAACCCATTATCTCAATGCCTATCTCGATTCCAAGAAAAGATCACACGAGTCGGATTTCCGCCTTCCAACCGAAGCACAATGGGAATATGCTGCAAGAGGCGGCCGTTCCCAGTCAATGTTCCCCTGGGGTAATTATTACCTGCGTAATAAAAAGGGTTGCCTGATGGCCAACTTCAAACCCGGACGTGGTAACTATCCTGAAGACGGCGGTTTCTACACGGTAAGAGCCGATGCCTACTGGCCCAATGACTATGGTCTTTACTGCATGAGCGGTAATGTGGCCGAGTGGACCTCTTCCATTTATTATGAAGGGCGCAACAATTTCCAGCATGATATGAACCCCGATGTCCGCTGGAATGCCAAAGACGACGATCCTCCCCTGATGAAGCGTAAGATCATCCGTGGCGGAAGCTGGAAAGATGTGGGTTATTACCTGCAAACAGGTACCAGCACTTATGAGTACCAGGATTCTGCCAAATCTTATATCGGCTTCCGTTGTGTGATTGATTTACCGGCAGCTCCCCTGAAAGGCCGCAAAAAATAATTTTGATAAAAAGTAAAATAAAAATCTTGAGAGGGCAGTTATTACATCTGTCCTCTCTTCTTTCTCACTTCTTTAATATCAGTTAAAAACTTTTAAAAAAATCCAATTATGGCAGCAGCAATTCCATCTAAGGTAAGTAAATGGGTAGATGTAGGTGTATCCTTCGGCGCCGCATTAGTAATCTGGGGCGCCCTCCGTAAAATCACACACCAGCCCGATGCCGATACCTGGCTGTGGATAGGACTTACCACAGAGACACTGATTTTCGCAACCTATGGTATTTTATATGCTATTTATCCTCCTATTAAGGATACCTCGCATGACGAGGAGCAGTTCGCCATTGCCGGCCAAACAGCCAGAAAAGGTTTTGCCGCTATGGATAAGATGCTGATGGAAGCTGATATTACCCCCGACACCATGAAGCGCCTTGGCGACGGGTTCAAACAACTGAACAGTACCGTAGACGGCATGAATAATATCAATGACACTATTGCTGCTACCGGTGATTTTGCTGCCAAAACAAGAGAGGTAACCGGACAACTGGATAAAGTAAAGGATGTCTATAGCACGGCCGCTTCTTCCGTAGGGGCCTTTAACCAGGCAACTGATGGCGCTAAGGCTTTCCATGAGCAGGTGCAGGTACTTACCAAAAACCTGTCTTCGCTGAACACTATTTATGAGCTGGAGCTGCAGGAGAGCAATAACCACCTGAAGGCGCTGAATGCCTTCTACGGTAAGCTGTCTGAGACCTCTGCCCAAATGCTGAACAGCGCTGAAGATGCCAGAAGGGTACAGTCGCAGATCGGTGACCTGGCCACTAACCTGGGCCGCCTGAACAGCATTTACGGAAATATGCTTACTGCCATGCAGGGTCGCAGCTAATGAACTAACAAAAGACGTAAGAAAAAAGTCATCATTTCTAAATTCAATAAATGTAAATAGTCATGGCTTTACCTAAAGAGCCCCGGCAGAAGATGATCAACATCATGTACCTGGTGCTGACCGCACTCCTGGCGTTGAATGTGTCATCGGAAATCCTCAACGCCTTTAAAACGGTGAACCGAAGTTTAGAAAATACTAACGATGCTGTAAATAAATCAACGGCTACCATTTTGAAATCTTTACTCGATAAGACAACAAAAAATGAGACTAAGGATAGGGCACTTATTTGGTATCCCAAAGCAAAGCAAGCAAGCGATATTTCACAAAAACTATATGATTATATAGCTAATTTAAAGAATCAGATATTTACTGGAGCTGGCGGTACAATTGGAGATCCTAATTCAAAGTTTAAAGAGGATAATCTAGATATAGTTACAAAGCTGATGGTGAAAGAAAGAGAAGGTAAGAAGCTGAAGGCGATGCTTGAGCAATACACTAAAGACATAAAGGAGATTGATCCTTCAATTGACAGCGCTTTTGCAGGGTCATTTGTTGATATTAATAATCCTCCCGGGAGGGATGGGAAGATAAAAGAATGGGAAATTGCCTATTTTAATATGGTGCCTACTGTTGCAGGTATGACGATACTCAGCAAATTTCAGAATGATATTAAAACGGCTGAAAATAAAGTTGTGGCACATTGTCATAACAAGGTAGGTGAAGTAGAAGTTGTATTTGATGCTTACGCTCCCATTGTGGGTCAAAATGCCACATATCTGATGCCAGGTCAAAATATAGAAATCAAGGCAGGTATTGGCGCTTTTAGTAAAGCAGCCAGGCCAACAATTACAATTGGAGGACAATCAGTGCCCTTGCTGGATTCTGGGTATGCAAGAGTAAGTCAGGCAGTAGGAGTTTTAGGACCCCATACTATCCCTGTTTTAATAAGATATACTAATCAGATAACCGGGAAAGAGGAAGTGATCAGTTATGATGTACAATATACTGTAGGGTTATCAAATACCTCTATAGGTCTTCCCGAGATGTACGTTTTATATGTAGGATGGGATAATAAGATTTCTATAGCTGCCAGTGGCGCCGGTGATGACCGTGTAACGGCCAGCATTGGTTGCGGAACAATAACCAAACAGGGAGGCGGAATGTATATAGCTAAAGTGACGGGTCAATCCGATAACTGTGTTGTCAACGTTATGGTGGATGGCAAAGTAGTGGGAAGCGAGTCTTTCCGGGTTCGTAATATTCCTGATCCGGTCGCTACAGTGGGCGGGATAATGAGTAACGAAAATATGACTGCTGGCCAATTCAAAGCTCAAGCCGGGGTAGGAGCTTTTATCAAGGATTTCCCCCTTAAGCTTCAGTATACTGTAACTAGCTTTACCCTTACAGCCGATGATGAAAACGGAGATATTCAGGAAGCTCCCTGCCAAGGCAATACCTGGAGCCCAAAAGCGTTAGGTATAATCAGGGGTCTTACAGCAGGCAGAACTGTTACAATAGATAATATCCGTGCAGTCGGCCCCGATGGTAAAAATAGGAAAATTCCAGGGCTTGTGTATTATATTAAATAAAAACAAAGAAAATGAGAAGCATACTTATAAAAAGTAGTTTGTGCCTGATGGCGGTATTGTTTTTAGTTCAGGATGCTGATGCACAAAGAGTAGGAAGGAGAAGGAATACCGGTAACCCTACAACTAACCCCTCGGATACAACTAAGCCTGTAAATCAGATTAACAACGATAATGTCACTCCGGGATTTGATCCATATGCCAATATCCCGATTATCATCGACTCATCCGGCTTAAGTGATACTGTAGTGAGAAAGTCTTTGCGTAATGATAATGCTTTCGACAAGAGCAGTTTGACAACACGTAATCCCATACCATACGAACATCTTCGTTGGGATGATGCTCTTTTTGCAGAAAAGGTGTGGAGGGAATTGGATCTTCGGGAAAAGATTAATAGAGTTTTTCAATATGAGGCGATTGATGATAATGGCAGCCAGATGTTCATCAACATTTTATTGAAAGCTATAAATACTGGCGAGATAACAGCATTTGCTGATGAAAGATTCACAACTCCAATGAGTTTGCCCGAAATTCAGCAACTAACTGCAGGTAGCACCGATACAGTAAATCAAACTGCAATTGATGATCCGAGTAAAATAATTGCCCGTGTTGTGACCAGAGCAAGCTTTGATGCTAAAAGCGTTTCTAAAATTAGGCTAAAAGAAGAATGGGTATTTGACCGTGAATCAAGTAGAATGTTCTGCAGAATACTCGGCATTGCCCCAGTTAAAATTTCTTATCTGCCCAATGGCAAAGAAAGAGGCTCTACTATGATGTTTTGGGTCTATTATCCTGATCTCAGGCCAATATTGGGAAGATATGAAGTATATAACCCTAAAAATATGGGTCAGAGCCGGATGACCTGGGAAGAACTTTTTGAAAGCCGTATGTTTAGCAGCTATATTGTGAAGTCAACTTTGGATAACCCCGGTAATAAGAATTTAAGGAGCTATATCAAAGACCCTATTCTGGCCTTGCTTGAAGGCGATAATATCAAGGATAAAATGTTCAATTTTGAGCAAGACCTTTGGTCGTATTAATCCCCTTATCATCGTTTAAACATTATAAGAAAGGTCCCACGCAAGGGGCTTTTTTAATGCCTGATAACTTTACTGTTAAGAAGAAAAAAGTTCAAAAAATCGTAAAACTCCTATAGGAAAGTTGGGGAATTGCTGTATTTTAGCCTCGGTTTTTCATAGGATATTGGATTTTAAAAACGGGGCTGGATTTCTATCCGGCCCCCATTTTTTTACCCCCCCCCTACCCTCCAAAAGGGGGTTCTCAGACTCCGATAATTGGAGAGAATTTTTTTCTGCGAAATACCTGATAATAATTCTTGCCTTTGTTATACCAATTACTTTTCCAATCTCAATTTCGCCTTTGCCCTGCCTGATTATCTCTTTTATATTCTTTAATGACCGGAATTCTTTTAATAATAAAGCGGCTGTTGTTTGCCCAATTCCCTTGATCTCTTCCAGCCCGTTTTTAAATGTGCCTTTGCTCCTCTTTTGCCGGTGAAAAGTAATGCCAAAGCGGTGCACCTCATCCCGTATGCGCCGGATCAGTTTCAGGCTGCTGCTGTTGTAAGGCAGTTTCAGGGATTCTTTATCGCCGCTGAAAAAGAGATCTTCTTCGTTCTTGGCTAGCCCAACTAATGTAGTATGCCCCTGCAGCCCAAGTTTTGTTAGGGCCTCCATTGCTGCACTTAACTGGCCCTTCCCGCCATCTATAATGACAAGCTGGGGTAAAGGTTCCTGTTCTTCTTTCAGCCGCTTGTAGCGCCTGTAAACTACTTCCTTCATGGTAGCAAAGTCATTAATGCCTTCTACGGTTTTTACATTAAAATGCCGGTAATCTTTTTTGCTGGGCTCACCGTTTTTAAAACACACCATGGCCGAAACGGGATAACTGCCCTGGAAATTGGAATTGTCAAAGCATTCAATATGCACCGGTAATTCCTGCAGCTGAAGATCATCCTGAACCTGCTCCAGCACCTTTATCTTATCCTTTTTAGCAGCACCTAATTGTAACCGGGCCTTGTTTTTTAATTCTTCAATAAAGTAAGCTGCATTTTTCAGCGACAGGTCAAGCAGTTTTTTCCGGTCGCCGCCTTTGGGAACCGTCACCTTTATTCCCTGCCCGGGATAATCCAGCGCAAAGGGCACTGCAATTTCTGAAGCGTCGCTGTTAAAATCAGCTCTGATCCGGGCAATTGCATACAGTAAAATTTCCTCAGCCGTTTCATCCAATTGAGCTTCGGCACGGCTGGTATGCGTTTGAATAATTGCGCCATTCCGCACCATCAGGTAGTTGATAGATGCAACATCTTTTTCCTTTAATATGGTAAACACATCGGTATTTCCGGTTCTGGTATTGGCCACAACCGACCTTGACTGGTAGTTTTCAAGAAACTCAATTTTCTTTTTCACGGCATCTGCCTTTTCAAAGGCAAGCTGCTGTACATAGACCTTCATTTCTTCTTTGAAATGACGGATAACAGGCGCCAGGTTGCCCCTCAGCAGGTTTTTCAGCTGGACAAGACCTTCTTTATAATCATTGTCAGATTGCAGCCCTTCGCAGGGTCCTTTGCAGTTGCCAAGATGATATTCGAGACAAACTTTAAACCTGCCTTTTCGGATATTTTTTTCACTAAGATGAAGGGAACATGTTCTGAGCTGGATGGTTTGCCTGATAAACTGAAGCAATTCCCTGACTTTTTTCACAGAGGTGTAAGGCCCCAGGTATTCAGAGCCGTCGTCGGTTCTTCGCCTTGTGAGGAAAACACGGGGAAAGGGTTCATTTTTTATAACAATGAAAGGATAGCTTTTATCATCCTTCAGGTTGATATTGAATCTTGGCTGGAACTGTTTGATAAGGGAGTTTTCCAGCAGAAACGCATCCTGCTCGGAGTTGACAATCGTAAATTCTATCCGTGCTGTTCGCTGCACCAGTTCATGGGTTTTATAGCTGGTAAAGGTTTTGGCAAAATAGGAACTGATCCTTTTCCGCAGATGTTTGGCTTTTCCCACATACAGTAATTCATTCCGGGCATCAAAGTATTTGTAGATGCCCGGCTGTGCCGGTATAGTGGAGGCAATTCGCTGAAATTCGGCTGCTGTCATTGATCGGGTTGCTCGTTCCAGGTCACCCTGGTTATCGTGGTAATTTCCGGTTTACCGGGTTTCTGCGCTGTGGTAATAATCTGGAAACTCCGGTTCATCTGCCACAGCATTTTTTTCTGCAAAAAACTGTCCCGGTTGCTTATCTCCCGGATGATGATAACATTATTGATCCTGGCATCGGCACCGGGGACAGGAGTAGCCAGAAGCTCCTGGCTTTTCACTTCCTCTTTTTCAGGATGAATGGGGGTATATTTAAATATTACACGGCCCAGCAATTCGTCATACCTCGGCGGGTCATTCTTATATTTCCTGGCTACTTTTTTATCGCCAAGGTCAGGGATGTCCAGAAAATCTTTTGCCTCATCTTTAAATTTTTCCCGTGGGATGTACTGCGTATCGGTACGGAGGCTGTCATAGGTCACCATTTTCAAAATGGAGTAAAGCGATGTGTCCACATGGGCTACATCGGCCCTGATTAATGAAACAACGGAAATAAAATCATTCTTTGTTTCTTTTTCTTTTTGCCTGCAGGAAGTAATAGCCGCAACAGAGAATAATAAAAGCTTCAATAAAAATATTTTCATGGCCTAAAATTAACTGAAGCAGCCGGAAACTGATGCAAGGAACATTTGACCGGGAAAGAATATCCCGTCCGGATATAGCGGACGGGATATTCCGGCAGTTAGTGAAGGGTCTATTTTAGCTGTATACCCATCTTTAAGCCAAAATCAAAAAGATGTTCTTTAATGGGATAATTTTTTGAAAAACTCGACATAACCTGGTAACGAACCTGCGGCCCCACCCTCCATTTTAATTTACCGGTGGTATGCGCCGAGAAAACTTCGAAGCTGGTGTTCATATTCCAACGGCGGGTAAGGGAGGGCACTTCGGCATAATTCTTATAGTCAGTTGAAATAAGATAGGACCTGTTGTCAAGCACATAAGTAGGTTGAAGCGTACCGGCAATGCCAAAATAATTTTTCGAACCGTCTGAAAGTTTCAGCTCAGCTCCAACCGGAAACGAAACGGAGAAATAAAAATTGCGCAGCCAGTTTTCTTTATAACCATTCGTATTTCTGTATTTGCTTACAGCAGCGACATTTCTGTCACGGAGGGCAATAGTAGCAACTTCTGCCGGATGATCATAAGCTTTGATATCGTATTTGCTTACACTTAGCTGAAGACCACCGGTTAAACTAAACCACCGGGATACAGGGTAAGCGGTGTGCAGGCCCAGTTGAAAGCCAAGATCCGGCCTGTGGATTACCACGGTATTGACATCGGCCGGATAAACAATTTGATTGCCGCCATTCACAAAACTGTTATAACGGGCCATGCTGAGGTAATCTATATTCTCAGCAAGGGTGCGGTAACTTACTGTAGGTGCTACATACAATAACCAGTTCAATTTCTTTCGTCCTGCGCCTGTTACCGGTCTGTCTTTTGTGTTCCTGTCTGCAATCAGCGGCAGTCGGTTATCGTCTTCAGGATTTTTTCCTGCAGGGTTTTTGGCAACAGGCAGGCTGGTTTTATTAACCACCGGGTTAAGAAATGAGGTTGACGAAGGAGCAGCCAGCAGCGGGGGGTTGAAATCCCGAACGCCCTGCTTTATTTGCCGGGAATAAGCGGCAATTGCAGCCGGCCGGTCCAGGTTAAAATTGTCCTCCATTGCAACAATCTGATCTGTTTCGCTGTAGCCTGAAGCCTGGGTGGTATTATCACCGGCAGTAATGACTTCATCCAGTGTAAACAACCTGGCTTGACTTACTGTTTCCGATGGAATTATTTTCAAACTGATATTTGCTTCCTGTTTGTTTTCGCGGGGAATATTTGCAGTATTGCTATTGGCGGCGGGCACTCCCGGAATTATATCCTGCGAGTTCCTGACCGGAACCGGGGCATAAGCCATTTCGGAAGTCTTATTGCCCGGGATAAGCATTACTGCGGTAACAAGAGCAACGGTAATAAACAGCAAAACAAGGCCAATACCATACCAGCGCCTGCGGGTATGAAGTGCAGCATGTATTTCCTTCCATACTTTTTCAGTAGGGAACATGCGGTACTGGTCAGCATTTTGCTTTACGAACCGTTCGAAATCCCTGTTGTTAAAATTACTCTCCATGGTCAGTCGGTCATTTAGGGTACGTTTTTCATATTATTGGCGGGCTACTGCGGCCAGCCAGACGTTTTCGGGTCGTTGTTTCTGTAATATTCTTTTTCGGATCAAAATATCTTCCAGCATTGCCCTCGCCCTTGTGTACTGGCTGCGGCTGGTGCTTTCTTCTATGTCCAGCATATTGGCTATTTCCCGGTGACTGTAACCTTCCACGGCGTAAAGGTTAAGTACGGTACGATAACCAATCGGCAGCAATCGAATACACTCCACTATTTGCTTGGCCTGAATGATGGCCGGCACACTTTCTTCCCTCACCTGTACTCCTGTTGCATGAATGATGTCAACACTTTCATTGAACTTCTTATTCTTTTTAAGGACATTGATGCAGGTGTGAACAATAATCCGCCTGATCCATCCTTCAAAAGCTCCACGGTTTTCAAAAGTGTGTATCTGTGTAAAAATCTTAATAAAACCCTCCTGCAGCATATCTTCAGCATCCTCCCGGTTGTGAGCAAAACGATAGCACACAGACAGCATTTTGGGGCTGTACCGGTTGTACAATTCCCGTTGGGCTGCGGCTTCATTTTTCAAACAACCTTGTAATATGGCTTCCTCGGTCATAAATAGCCTTAGGTTGCCCGTAAATTAGACAAATTTTCCGAAGAGGTGCTGCACGACATTGTAAAATTTTTGGCAACGGGATAAAAAGGAAAAAGAATGAAAGTATTGACAATCACTCTTTTAAATGACCATTAGAGGTTTACAAGTGAGCCCTTAACGAGACTATGAAGTTGGTACCGGGAGCAACAATACCCGATGAGTAGGGCCTGTAACGCTGGTTGGTTATATTTTCCCAGGCGGCTGTAATCAGCAGGTTTTTACTCATCTGGTACGAACCCCTAAGGTTGAGCGTATACCAACCTGGTGAGTATGGCTTGTTATTGGCGTCTTTTGCATAGATGTCAGTTTTTGCCTGCTCAGATGGGGCCAGATCCTCATTCTTTATTTGACTATTGTATTGTGCATTAATTTCAGCCGTTATTTTCTTTAGTCTGTATTTTAAAGCTGAGCTGCCATAAAACGGAGGAGCATGACGTAGTGGTACCTGTTCATTCATTACCTCGTCTGTTTCTTTTCCGCTAATCCAATTAGCATGTGTCTGTAATGAAAGCGCAGGAATAAAAAATACCTCTGCACTAACCTGCAATCCGTATACTGTGGCTTTTGCTACATTTTGTAATGCTTCCACACGGCTAAGGATATTATTAAAGAGAATACTGTCTTCCCCATTCAATGTGGCAGGGCGGCGCACAATGGCTTCGTTAAGAATGGTATGAAATGCATTTAACTCAACCCGAAATTTTTTAGAAATAGCTTTTACTATACCTACTTCAAAATTCCAGGCATACTCTGGTTTTAGTTCGGGGTTCGGTACAGTTATATTACCCGGAACACTTTCAAACAGCTTACCAATATCATCTACATTGGGCATCCGATACCCCGTGGAAATATTTGCATTTAGCTGCCAGCCTTCTGCTGGACGGTAAACCAAACCGGCATTACCCGTAAGAGCTCCGTCTTTTAATTCGGCTTGCTGGTATGGAAATTTGATAAAAGTTGTATCAAACCTTGCGTTGAGTGCATTATAACTGTATCGCAGACCGGTGGTAACCGTTACTTCAGGATGCGGGTTTAACTTATAGCTGCCATATATGCTGGTGGTGCTCCAGGTGCTACCGTCGGGATAGCGGGTTACTATCGGGCTTATTACTCCGTTACTGATATTCATCCGTTCACCCAACGAACCCACTTTGTTGTGAACATATTCCAATCCATAAAATAACTCTCCCTTACCTAAATTCTTTGTCGCATCCGCATTAATGCTGATGGCATCTACTAACTCAGTTTGTTTATTGCGGTTATTATTGGTTCTTGTACGGTCCATGCGGCTTTCTTCATAGTTCTGGTAAGCTATTACCCATTTTACATCCTCGTATAAACTTGTTTTTTTAGAATTACGAATATTTAATGAGTGCATATTCCATAACATCGGGCCATAGTACCACTCTGCAAATCGCAGGGCGCCGTTGCGATATTGAATCAGCCTGTCATACCGCGGAGCATCGCCTGTTTTGGCATGGGTAAAACTGTACTGCAGATCCCAGAACTGGTTTGGTTTGAAACGTACTTTTTGTAAAAAATTCACCTGGTCATATCCGCTAAATCGCTGAATGCGGGGGTCACTATTTTTTACAATGCTGTCAATGTTATTGATCCGCTCCACATATTCAGGCCGCAGGTAGCTGTCCTGCCCGCCGTTCTTTCCCATCTTCAGGTCGTCAAAACTGCTGTAAGAAAAAGAGGTGAGAAGTGACCATTTTTTCCAGCCGAGATTAATATCTGCATGACCTGTTTTTTCTTTATTGGCGGTTGAATAGCGTCCGAGCACACTTCCTTTTACCAGTGTTTTTTTATCATTTGAAAACCGTGGTTCCAGCGTATGAAAATCCATGACACCTCCTATGGCATCACTGCCATAAATGAGAGAGCCGGGCCCGAATATCACTTCCGCTGTTTCTGTGCTTAGGGCATCAATGCTGATTACATTTTGCAGGTTGCCGCTGCGGTAAATGGCATTGTTCATCCGTACACCATCCACCACCAGCAGCACCCTGTTGGTGGCAAAGCCCCGTATCATCGGGCTGCCGCCGCCAAGCTGGCTTTTCTGTATAAAAACCATTCCGCTTTGTCCCAGAAGATCAGCTGATGTCTGGGGGTTGTTTCTCAGAATATCGTATTTATTTAACTTAACGATTTTATTGGGAACTTCATTCAGTTTTGTTTCCCATTTATTAACAGAGATAACAATTTCGCCAAGTGTCTTCTCCTCCGTAGTATCCGTTTGTGCCGTGCTGATAATATATACATGCAGCAATGCAAAAAGCAGTAAAGCTTTTTTCATGATTAATTTTTTGATTACAGAATTGGTTTTGGAAAAACAGAAACTGTAATCAGGCCTGGGGCGGGGGAGTGGGGATGTTCTGAACCGGTGATGGCAAAATACATATGTCAGTAACAGGCTGAACATCAGCAGCCGGAAGCAGGGTAAGGCCATCCACCTGCCAGTTATCAGGCAAAACCTGTAGTAAATGAAAAAGCTGCGTTAGCTGTTTATTTCCGTTAGATTCTTCCTCCTGCTGTTTTTTCTTCATTTGATTCAGCAGCATGGTTTCTTCGTCATCAAAAAGACCTGTAAGGATGAAATTACCATTGCTACCGGAGGCGATTGTTTTTACATCAAAAAGTTTATTACCGAGAGCTATCTCCTTACCCTCTTTTACCCAGCGAAGATCATGTTCAGCAACTGTGATGGTGTGAAGGATGCTTTCTTCCAGCCGCTCTTTCATCTGGTGCTGTATGGAGCGCTGTCTTGATTGCAGTAAAAAAGGGAAAATTACCGGCGCTGAAATCATTACCAGTAAAAGAATGACAGATAATATTTTGACAGTCCTTCTCAATTTTTCCCATTGACGAAGATAATGCTATTTTTTTCTTACCAGGCTGTCGATTGGGTATTTGACCTTCATCATGTCCATTATGGACTGCGCCCATCCAGTAATTTTACTTTGTTCTTCATCAGTAAGCCTGGCATCCCTGTGTGTCCATTTGTATGATTTTAGGGGCATTTCCCTTTCTTTTACCATCTCAATGGTTGCTTCCATTTTGTGGTACTGGTAACGGAGCGACCGGTTGGTATATTTATCATAGTTGATATTTTTTTTTGCCCTCTGTAATATGTTTGTTAAGCCACCAGTGAACGGGCTAAAAACTGGCATACCAGGGGTACCGGGTATTGTTACTGTGGCAATCCAGACAGGCTTTGGCCATTATGGTTTTTACATCTTCCGGTACCGGGTAGGTATTGCCGATATAATTGGCCTGCGGCCCTTCTGCCTTGTTCTTTTTGGGATGGATGAACTGGATAATGATGAGTGCCAGCAACATTGCCAGCATTATTTTCCTGAACATAGTTTCAATTTGTTTTAAAATTACTTTTATCTGTTAAAATTTCTCCTGTCATTTCTTTAGGTAACGGCAAATTCATCATACTTAAAACAGTAGGTGCAATATCGCCCAGCTTGCCGGATTTTATCTGTCCGGTCCATTCATGATCAATAATAAATAAAGGAACCGGGTTTAAAGTATGTGCTGTGTTAGGCGAGCCATCTTCATTGATCATATAATCAGAATTGCCATGATCGGCTGTAAGAAAAATAGTGTAGCCGTTTGCCAGCCCGGCAGTCACAATTTTTTCTACGCATTTATCCACGGTTTCCACAGCTTTAATGGCGGCTGACCAGACACCGGTGTGACCTACCATATCGGCATTGGCATAATTCAGACAGCAAAAATCGAACGCCTTGTTTTGTATTTCCTGCAACACGGCATTGGTAAGTTCATAGGCGCTCATTTCCGGCTTCAGGTCGTAAGTGGCCACCTTGGGTGAAGCTACAAGTATCCTTTTCTCGCCTTCAAACACTTTTTCCCTCCCACCGCTGAAAAAGAAAGTAACATGCGGGTATTTTTCTGTTTCGGCTGCCCGCAGTTGTTTCAGGCCTTGTTGTTCCAGCACTTCGCCCAATGTATTGTTCAGGTTATCATTGTCAAATATGATATTGACGTTACGGAATGTTTTGTCATATTCCGTCATGGTGGTGTAGTGTAACGAAAGCTTATAGGTCTTCTGTTCGGGAAAATCGGCCTGTGTCAGCACCTGTGTAATTTCACGGCAGCGGTCGGTGCGGAAATTGAAACAAATGGCCACATCGCCGTTTTTTATCATTGCCAATGGCTGTTGTCCTTCATCAAGAATAACAGTTGGTTTAATGAATTCGTCAGTGATATTGTTATGGTAAGAGTTTTCTACAGCAGCAATTGCATCCGTTGCTTTTTGTCCTGTTCCGTTCACCATGGCATCGTATGCCAGTTTTATTCTTTCCCAACGTTTATCCCGGTCCATTGCAAAATAACGTCCGCTGACGGTTGCAATTTTTCCAACATTGCCGTTCAGGTGCTCCTGCAATTCTTTAATGAATCCTAAACCGCTTTCCGGATCACAATCCCGGCCATCGGTAAATGCATGAATAAATACATTTGCAAAACCCGCTGCTTTGCACACATCAATAATTGCTTTCAGGTGGTTGATGTGGGAGTGCACACCGCCATCACTAACCAATCCCAAAAGATGCAGGGGTTTATTATTTGTTTTGGCATGGCGAACAGCGGCAAGCAACATTTCATTCTGTGCCAAGAAGCCATTCCGGATTGCTACATTAATGCGCTGCAGTTCCTGGTAAACAATACGGCCGGCGCCCAGGTTCAGGTGTCCCACTTCGGAATTGCCCATCTGCCCGTCCGGTAATCCCACGGCTTCTCCGCAGGTGACAAGAGTTGTGTGAGGATATTTTTTATATAACGAGGTTGTGAAAGGAACATTTGCATTTTGGATGGCATCTGCCGACGCAACTTTACCCAATCCCCAGCCGTCCATGATGAGCAGAATAATTTTTTTTGGAGTCATTTATTTATCCACTTTAAGGTGTAGTACAAATACATTCATTTTCAGGTAAGAATGCCGGTCCGTACCCTGTAAAACTACATCCAAAATGCCTATTGGCCAGCTTCCCGCTCAGAAAACATGCTGGTTTTTAGTATTTTAGTACCTGTTAAAAACTGACCTTTACTATGGCATATTTTTAGATTAATACACCTGTGAAAACCTTTTTGTATGAAAACATTGTCCATAACACTGGTGACTGGTCTTATTCTGTTACTTTCGTCTTTTGTGACGCAAAACAATATGGACGGGGTGATCAATGCCCTGCGCAGTGGTAATTCTTCAGAACTGTCAAAGTATTTTGATGATAATGTAGATATCACCCTGCCGGATAAAAGCGACAGCTACAGCAGGGCGCAGGCACAACTGATTGTAAAAGACTTTTTTGGTAATAACGGTGTGAGGGGGTTTGAGCTTCGTCATAAAGGTGATTCGCCCGGCGGGCATTATTGCAGCGGTACCTTGCAGACTTCAGCTGGTAATTTCAGAACCAATGTGTTTATGAAAAGTAAAAATGGAAAGGAAGTATTGAAAGAGATCCGTTTCCAGGCAATTGAATAAACCTGTTTTGAAATAAATCATTTGCAGCCCGGCAATTATTGCCGGGTTTTTTTGCATCACTGCGGCTCCAACTGAAACAGTATTTTTGCCACTATGAATTTTGAAGAACAACTACAGCAACTGATTGATGAGGCCTTGAAAGAGGATATAGGCGACGGCGATCACTCCACCCTGGCCAGCATTAACCCGGCCGCAAGAGGCAAAGCTGTTTTAAAAATAAAACAGGAGGGCATACTGGCAGGAATGCAGGTAGCGGAGAAAATTTTTCAGTGCAAAGAGCCCGGTATGATGTTTACTTCCTTTAAAAAAGATGGTGATGAAATGAAGGCTGGTGAAAAAGCATTTGAAGTAGAAGCTCATGTTTATACAATTCTGCAATGCGAACGGTTAGTGCTGAACTGCATGCAACGGATGAGCGGTATTGCAACGCTTACGAAGCAATACACAGAGAAATTAAAGGGGTATAAAACAAAGCTGCTGGATACCCGGAAAACCACTCCCAATTTTCGATTACTGGAAAAAGAAGCAGTACGCATAGGCGGGGGGGTGAACCACCGTTTTGGACTTTATGATATGATCATGCTGAAGGATAACCATATTGATTATTGCGGCAGTATCGAAAAGGCCATTAACAAGGCATGGGAGTATGTTCAAACAAAAAAGCCCGGACTAAAGATTGAAGTGGAAACAAGAAGTATTGAAGATGTGAAAAAAGTTCTTGCTGCCGGAAAAGGAAAAGTGTTCCGCATTATGCTGGATAATTTTAAACCGGAGACAATTAGGGAGGCTGTTGCTTTAATTGGTGAAGCATTTGAAACAGAGGCGAGCGGGGGAATTCACCTTGAGAATATAGAAGAATATGCAAAAACAGGAGTTGATTATGTGAGTGTGGGGGCATTGATACACCAGGCCAGGAGCCTTGATCTTAGCCTCAAAGCAGTCATCTTATGAGCAGGAAGAATAAGCCAGATACAAGAGGATTTGTTTACAGCACCGATCCCGATTTTTCTTTTCAGCCGGAAGAAAATAATATTGAAACCTTGCCGCCATCTCAGCAAAAGCTCAGAATAAGATTAGATACAAAACACCGGGCCGGCAAAGCGATTACACTCATTGAAGGATTTAGTGGAAAAGAAGAAGACTTGCAGGTACTGGGTAAAAAATTAAAATCATTTTGTGGTACCGGTGGGTCTGCAAAAGATGGTGAGATCATTGTACAAGGTGATCAACGGGAGAAAGTGATGCAGTGGCTGCTGAAGAATGGGTACAGTAATACTAAACGTTCAGGTTAAATATCCTCAATCCGTTTCGTCTGTGCTTATTTCTTTATCTGTTTCTTTATTCATATTATAACTCAACGCACCACTCGGGCATTTTTTTACCTGTTCAATAATTCTTTCAGAGTCAGCACCATTCATTATTATCCATGGCTTTTCCCGGGGATCGAAGACCTCAATCAAACCCTACCAGCAAAGCGTTGAGTGAATGCAAACTTTCGGTTTCCATACCACCGTTATTTCACTATTCGTATTTTTCAGCGTTTCTTTAGGCATACTGACTCAGTATTTGCTATTTCGATTTACTGAAAATAACTTATTGCCCCTGTGCCAAACTATACTCTTTCTTTCCTCCCCAACTGTTCAATAATTCAAAAGAACAGATCTTAAAATTGCCGCTCATGCTTACATAAAGACCAATCACATCCTGCTGGTTCAGCGGTTCGTTGTTGATACTTTCAAACCGAACATTGTATTGGTTAACCAAATTGGTATAAACAGAACCAGTGGGCCATACCTGTGTGCCGCGGTTGCTGATATTAATCAAATTGAATTTTACACCTGCATGGCGGTTACATTTTTCAGCTATAGCACCCGGTTGTTCATTGCTTTCAATAAATAAATCAACACCCACAATGGTTTCACTTCCGCTTTCTTTTGAAACCATCATCGGGTTGGTCTCCAGTTTCAGCGGTGTGGGTGTTCCCGGTTTATTAGGAATGATTTCTTTAGCCCCCTGCGCCGGTGTTTTTCCAAAGTTGCTGATAATGGCTTCCGCAAACTGTGTGGTGTTTACTGCCGGTATTGATTTATCTCCAAAATCACCTGTATGCACACCGTTTTCCAGGGTGTAAAGCAAAGCATTTTCAATAATGGCAGCATTTTCAGTAAGGCCAACATGACGCAGCATGGCAAGTCCGCTCAGCAGGAGGGCGGTGGGGTTAGCAATATTTTTCCCGGTAATATCAGGAGCAGTGCCATGCACGGCTTCAAAAATGGAAATATGGTCGCCTATGTTAGCTGAAGGAGCGAACCCCAAACCACCAACCAAACCGGCGCACAAATCAGAAACAATATCGCCCTGCAGGTTGGTCAAAACTACCACATCAAAGGTGTCGGGTCTTGTTACCAGTTTCATGCAGAGGTCATCCACTATTACATCATCAGCTTTCAGCTCCTGATATTCTTTGGCTACTGCATAAAAACATTCGAGAAAAAGCCCGTCAGTAATTTTCATAATGTTGGCCTTGTGCCCGCAGGTAATGCGGCGGGCCTTTTTTTGCCGGGCCATTTCAAAGGCATAGCGTATTACCTGCATACTGCCCGGCCGGGTGATGAAGCGGCGGCTCAGCGCCACATCATGGGTAAGCATATGTTCGATGCCGCCATAAGTGTCCTCAATATTTTCCCGTACCACCGTTATGTCAATGGGGATACCGGCTTTGCTGAAAACAGTGTCCACCCCATGGAGGCTCTGAAAGACCCTTTTGTTGGCAAAGGTGTTCCAGGTTTTGCGGGCGGTTACATTGATGCTCTTTACACCCTTGCCTTTTGGCGTTTCCATCGGTCCCTTAAACAGTAAACCGAGCGATTCAATAGTTTGTTTGGCCTCCGGGGTCATGCCGTTGTTAAAGCCTTTATCGAACACCCATTTGCCCATTTCCACCATTTCATACTCAAGAGGCACAGCATTGGCTTTAAAAATGCCTAGCACGGCTTCCATAATTTCGGGCCCGATACCATCTCCTTTGGCTACTGCTATTTTCATGTTTTTGCTTATTACCTTTAATTTGTCGAAGAGAGGCCGCAAAATTACGATGCTGCTGCTGATTAAAATATTATCACTTATCTTTTCTTCCCGTCAATTTTTATTATTTTTACTGTATGACAAGCATGATATCAGAGGGTATGCAGGTAAGTGTGGAAACATTTTACCAGCCTGATTACAGCAACCCCCTGCAGTCGGAATTCATGTTTGCTTACCGCATTACGCTTGAAAACCACAATCGTTTCCCGGTAAAACTGCACCGCCGCCACTGGTATATTTTTGACAGCAACGGCACCCACCGTGAGGTGGAAGGCGAAGGCGTAGTGGGTGTGCAGCCTACCCTGCAGCCGGGCGAAAACTACCAGTATGTAAGTGGTTGCAACCTTCGTTCAGAAATGGGCCGTATGTACGGCACGTATGAAATGGAAAACCTCAACAGCAAAAAGGCTTTTACTGTCCGCATTCCTGCATTTGAGATGATGGCGCCCATGAAGTGCAACTGATCAGGCTGATATTTTCTTTGTCCTCTCTTTCATCAGGGCTATGGCTTCTTCTTTTGAGTTAAAAATGGTTCCGTTGATGTTAACCAGTTTGTCAGCCAGTTTATCATACCGTTTGGTAAGCAGCCAGATAAAATGTGGAGGTAATGTATCCCGTCAAACACAATGGCCCAGTTGGCTGCAAATTCATCTTTCCTTTTTAAGAATTCACCGGGCATCTCTGTGTAATGCATCCCGGGGCGCAGGTGATGGATGATGTGATAGCCGTCATTCCAGCAGGGTTTGTTATAAACCGTATTGATGCAATTGATGGAATTGGTGTAAAGGTTTCCGGGATCTGCAGCATCAATAAAAGAATGCTGTGTCCAGTTTCCCAGCATCATTACCAGCCGTGCAAACAGCAGCGGAACAATAAAGACAACCAGGGTGGCTTTCAGATTTACAAAGCACATGGCAATGCAAAAGGCCATGTAAATGTATTCTCCTGCCGTAAAACGCCGGTATAATTTTTTTCTTTTCCTGCTGAACAAATAGCGGATAGTATGAATGACACCAACAAAAATAAATTTGAAGAAATATGCCAGAAACCCACGGAGGCTGTCCCGCTGGTAGGCCATGGTGCTGCTGGTATCATCGGGCATATTGTTCTCAATATGGTGCATGCCCATGTGGTGGCTGAAGTAGCCTTCAGGGGCATGGCCGAATAACGGGCAGATAATCCAGGTAATATAAGCATGAAGAGGCTGTTGCCAGGGCGCTTTGAATGTTTTACGGTGACATAAACAATGAAACATAAGCCCAAACCTTCCTTTGAAATAAAACTGCGTAACATAGAAGTAAGGGATGGCAAGAGCCCACCAATACCAGCCTGCAAACAAAGGTGTAAAAAGCAGGATGGCTGCCGGAACAACCATTAAATGAATTTTTGTAAGCAGGTAAATAAATGGCAAGTCCCTTTTATCATTCATTATTTTTAACCAAACCCGGTCGTAAAGGGTGTATTGTTTGTTCTGAACATATACCGGGTCAGTAAGTGTGGCGGCCAGTGATTTCATGATTCTGGTAAAAGTAGGCAAATCAAACCCGTTGACATAAGACCTTTAACAGATTTTGAGAAATCTAAAAGGCAGTGGTAAAAGCAGGTATCACCTGGGCTTGTACTTGGCTTCATCCAGTATTTTCCTGGCAGGGGTCCTCATAACTTCTTCAGGCTTCAGGCCGCTATTTTTTGCAACAAATTTTTTTACAATCTGCCAGCCCAGCCACTGGCCCAGGTTACCGGGAGAATATTCATGTGAAAAGCCCTGAGTAAAGGGGCCTTCACCAATATAGGTTTGGATAACGGTTGGGTTCAGCGAATTGAGGTCTTCATTCCGCACTACATCACTCCAGATCAATCCTTCATTTTCTTTACACCATTTCAATTGCAGTGCTGTATATCCTGTCTTGATGGAATCGGGTGTATGAGGCAGGAATTTGTCCAGCAGCCACCACTGTTTCCCTTTTTCCACCATTTGTTCAATCAGCGGTTTACCCGCGCTTTGATCGGGAAATAAATCTAGGGCCACAGCCTTCATGCAATTGGCAGTAATATATTCCGGGGAAAAGCGGCGGGATATATAAAGCGGAAAAAGATCCTGCAGCTGGGCTGTATGGTAAACAGAAAAATCCTTCCCGGCAAATTGGTGCAGGCCGATAGCCAGCCCTGTTTTGGTTGTTGCAACACCCGGTGCATCAAACGGCCCCATAAACAAAATGATTTTGCCGGGCTTATACTGAGGAAAATAGTATTTCACAAACCGGAACGCCTCCTGTAATTCTTTTTTCAACCAGTCTGTTTCCCGGTATTTCAATTGAATGGAATCGTAAACAGGAGCATAGTCACGGATAAACTGCCGGGTAATGAAAAGAGTACTGCTGTCGGTTGCGCTGCCGCTAACGCCGAGCACTTCCTTCATAAAATCATCATAAAAATCCGGGTGTTTCTCTTTGAGCCTGTTAAGGGCCGATACCATACCTGCGGTATCAAGACTAAAAAGAGTTTTGTCAAACCGGTCAATGGTCAATTCCACATGTATTCCGGAAACATCCGGTATCCCTTTCCTGTTTTTACAGCTGAATAAGAATACTGCAACCAATGACAGCAGAATAATTTTTTTCATAGCTATACTAAACGATACCAGCGGCAATTTGTTGTTTTTGCAAATGTACAGCCCGAAAGTTTAGCGTAGATTTGCAGCATGAAGATCGCTTTAGCGCAGCAAAACTATCATATCGGCAATTTTGAATACAATACCCGCAAGATCATTGATGGAATCAATTGGGCAAAAAAGCAGGGTGCTGACCTTGTTTTATTCTCAGAACTCTGTGTATGCGGTTATCCTCCAAGAGACTTCCTGGAGTTTGATGATTTTATACGGAAATGCTATGACGCGATTGATACAATCAGGAAGCATGCAGACACCATTGCTGTAGTGGTAGGTGCTCCGGAGAGAAACCCTGTAACAGAAGGAAAGGATTTATTCAATGCCGCTTTTTTCCTGTATGAGAAACAAGTGAAAGGGGTGGCCCATAAAACCTGTCTTCCCAATTATGATGTATTTGATGAATACCGGTATTTTGAACCTGCCTACAACTGGAATGTCATTGAATTTAAAGGCAGGAAACTGGCAATAACCATTTGTGAAGATATCTGGAACCTGGGCGACAATCCTTTGTACCGCAAATGCCCGATGGATGAACTGATGAAACACCGGCCGGATATCATGCTGAATATTTCAGCTTCGCCGTTTGATTATACGCATGTAGAAGACAGAAAAGCGATTGTAAAACTGAATACCTCGAAATATAAACTGCCCATGCTTTACTGCAACTGTGCGGGCAGCCAGACTGAAATTGTTTTTGACGGAGGCTCCCTGGTGTTTGATAAACACTCCAACCTCGTTAAGCAGCTTCCCCTGTTTGAAGAATCACTGCAGGTATTTGACCTCAATGATGACGGAACATTTGCGCAGCCTGTTACAACCGTTGCTGCCGACCTGCCTGATGCAGAATTTAACCCGGTGGAGCTGGATTATAATTTGTGCACTCCAGAGATCTGCCAGGCTATTGTAACCGGCATCAGGGATTATTTCCGCAAAATGGGGTTCTCAAAGGCCATACTGGGCAGCAGCGGCGGTATTGACAGCGCTGTTACCCTGGTGCTGGCCTGCGAAGCATTGGGAAATGAAAATGTGAGGGCTATCCTGATGCCATCTCAATATTCCACCGGGCATTCTGTAAGTGATGCCGAGCTATTAAGCAAAAACCTTGGCAACCCGTATGATATTGTGCCTATACAAAATATTTATAACAGTTTCCTTTCAGAACTCAAACCCCTTTTCAGAGATCTTCCGTTTGGCGTTGCAGAGGAGAATATACAGGCACGGACCAGGGGCAACCTGCTGATGACGATAGCCAATAAATTCGGGTACATACTGCTGAACACTTCCAATAAAAGTGAACTGGCCACCGGGTATGGAACTTTATACGGAGACATGGCCGGCGGGCTGGGCGTACTGGGTGATTGTTATAAAATGCAGGTATATGCCCTGGCAAAATACATTAACCGGAACCGGCAGATCATCCCGCAAAATATTCTGGTGAACCCCCCTTCGGCAGAATTGAGGCCCGGGCAAAAAGATACCGACTCTTTACCTGATTATGCGGTTCTTGACAGTATCCTTTACCAGTATATTGAAAGAAGGCAGGGACCCAAAGAAATAAAAGCACAGGCCCCGATAGCTATCGGGATTGACCCGGCGCTGGTTGACCGGGTGCTGAAACTGGTAAATGTGAATGAATATAAGCGCAACCAGTTTTGCCCCATCATACGCATTTCACCAAAAGCCTTTGGTGTTGGCAGAAGGCTGCCCATTGTTGGAAAATATCTTTCCTGAAGAAGCCCTTAATGCATAAATGTAACAGTAACCAGTACCGATATCCCTACCGGAGGATTGTAAGGCATTTGCACAACCAGCTCAGCCTCTGTCAGTGATATTAAAGTAAGTGTTGTTGCCCCGTTGGTAAAAAGCGGGTTGGAAATGGTGATTTGGGTTTCACTGTTAGCAAATGCCCAGGTAAATCGATTATTATCCGGGTCGCTGCCGCTGCATTTGGAAGCGCCTTCATTTACATTTCCTGAACCATTTGTACTGAAAGTAAGAATATTATCCTTCTGACAGCTTTGCAGTGCTGAGGAAAAATCAGATGTGCCTACAGCAGCCGTTTTAAACTTCCAAGATCCCTGTGTCAGCAACTGGGTCTTTGTTTTGGGAGGAGTATCGTTTTTATCCCCGCAGGAGGCTATCGTAAAAAGTAAAGCTGCAAAAATGCCCGTCAAAACTAAAAATTGTTTTTTCATAAAACGGAATTTGAATATAAAGTTCGTATTCTTTTGGGGTTTAAACTGTAAATGCCCTAAAATAATGCCAGATTTTTGCCCCGTTTATCATCACGGCAGGGCTTTTGCTAAGGCCAAGTTTGTATTTTGCATAAGCTGATTGACCCGCTGACAGCGCTGGAAATTGCAAAATCCAAAGGGGTAAAGGTTTATACCATTGGTATGAGCGCCGGGCCGGCTACTGTAATGGAAAATACCGGTAACGAAAAGGGAAAGAAAAATCCGGCAGTTGATTTTCTGGATGAAGCTTTATTGCAAAAAATTGCTGCAGAAACAGGAGGGCAGTACTTCAGGGCAAGAGATAAGGAAGGACTGAAAATCATCTACAGCCAGATTGACCAGATGGAGAAATCTAAAGTGGAGATTACCAGTTTTAAAAGAGTGGAAGAAAAGTTTCTGCCTTTTGTACTGGCAGCACTGGCCTTTTTATTTATTGAACTTGTGTTGCGGTTTAGCCTGTTCAGGAAATTTCCCTGAAGCAGAATTGTTCTATCTTTCTCGCCAATCTATTTTTATCTCTTTAATCCTGGTTCTTATGAGGGCCCTTGTTTACAAATCAACCGGCAGCTGGTACATCCTGAAAGATGAAGCAGGAAAGTTCTGGAATGGCCGGACCAAAGGTGTGCTGAAGCTGGATGATATTACCAGCACCAACCCCGTGGCCGTTGGCGACTGGGTGGAAGCAGGGGTGGAAAGCAAAGAAAGCGCCACGGCCATCATCAGCGAAATTATACCGCGGCATAATTATATTAACCGGCAAAGCCCCCGGCACAAGCACCAGCATCATATTGTAGCTGCCAATCTTGACCAGTCGCTGCTGATTGCAACCCTGAATGAACCCCGTACTTCGCAGGGATTTATTGGCCGTTTTCTTGTAGCAGCAGAAATGTACCATGTGCCGGCAGTGATTGTTTTCAACAAAAGCGACCTGTATAAAAACAAAGAGCTGGGAAAGTACAATCAGTGGAAAAAGATGTATGAAGCAGTTGGATACAAAGTGCTGCTGGTAAGCGCCGAAAAAAAGAAAGGGCTGGATGAACTGAAAGCATTGCTGAGGGATAAAACCACCCTGATAAGCGGACACAGCGGGGTTGGCAAATCAACATTGCTTAATGCAATTTTTCCGGATATGAACCTGAAGACCGGCGAGATCAGCGGATGGAGCGGTAAGGGGACGCATACCACCACTTTTGCGGAGATGTTTGACCTGCCGGAAGGAGGCCGCATCATTGACACACCCGGGATGCGGGAATTTGGGCTGGTGAATATTGAGAAGCAGGAGCTCTCACACTATTTTCCTGAAATGCGGGAACGGCTGAACAATTGCCAGTTCAATAACTGCCTGCATTATAATGAACCGGGCTGTGCAGTAAAAGAGGCCGTAAATGATGGAGTGATACATGAAGACAGGTATGTAAGTTACCTGAATATCCTGGAAAGTATAGAGGCCAAAAGCTATTAGCTTATAGCTAAGAGCTAATAGCTTCTTTACGCAATATTCCTTCTTCCCTCATTAAACAATCTTCCTTCCAGCCCGTTGGCCAGTTCCACCACCGCCTTATTGTCCTTGTTCAGGGCATCACGGGTTTTGGTGGGGAAAATGGAAATGCCGTTGTAAATACTGTAATGCAGGGTAAGGTTGTGGCCCTTGAAGCGGAACTCCCAGTCAATGGCATCAAAGTCATCTTCCTTGTGGGAAAACCGGATGTTGAAATCCTGGCTAAGGACATCAGCCACATGGTAAAATTGTTTCAGTCCGCCGTCATCGGCAATTACGACTTCGGTACAGCCGAGGGTGGTTCGCAGGGTGAGGCTCATGGTAAGGTGTTTTTAGTTTGTCATACTACGAATAACATAGCACATCCATTAGACATGGACGGAGGCTCAACAGCTGCACACAACAAAAACTTAACTCTTGAATTTTTTGGCCTTTTTGGCCGCCTTAGTGCCTTCCGGATCGCCGCTGAGTATCTTTTCGGCGCCTATATTCTTTCCATTGGTGGGGCATCCAGTCTTCCGTTTAAACAGGTTGCTCAGTTTGCCGCAGGATGCCAGTAACACCATGAGGCTCAGTGCAACAGTGATAAAACGGAGGTTTTTCATTGTATCAGCTTGTAATGCAATAACGAATGTAAGGAGATTTAATTGTTTTTACCAGAGTAAAGTTAAGAGCCGGGAGGCCTGAGGCTGGAGTCAGGAGAAATACCTCAAAAATGAAAGTTTTCTGGCTCCCGCCTAATCGCTCCTACCTCCTGCCTGCTCCCTGAACCAATCCGCATACCGCACATAATTATTGGCTATCCGGTCAATCTCCCCGCTGATCATTTCCTGCGGAATGTCTTTTACTTTTTTGGCCGGCACTCCGGCATAGATGCTTCCGGGTTCGCAAATAGTGTTTTCCAATACCACAGCTCCCGCCGCTATGATGGTATTGGAATGGACCACTGCATTATCCATTATAATGGCGCCCATACCGATCAGCACATTATCATGCAGGGTACAGGCATGTACAATGGCATTGTGGCCGATGGAAACATGATTGCCGATGGTGGTTCCATATTTCTGAAAAGTGCAATGGATGCAGGCGCCGTCCTGCACATTCACCTTATTGCCGATGCGGATAAAGTTCACATCGCCCCGCACCACCGTATTGAACCAGAAACTGCAGTCATCACCGGTAATTACATCACCAACAATGGTGGCATTGGGGGCAATAAAACAGTTGTTGCCGAATTGGGGATATTTATTCTCTACTGGTAATATGACCGGCATGCTATAGTTTTTTTTACCGCAGAGAACAAGAGACCACAGAGCTTGCGCAGAGTGTTTAAAATTTTACTCTGCGTTAACTCCCCGTTCTCTTGTTCTCTGCGGTGAATCACAAATATCCTTTATTCTTTCCGACATTTGCTGCATGACTCAGCGGGAAGTTTTTCTTCGTCATGTAGCGCAGACATCGCCGGTTCCGATGGCTTTTGAAATAGCCAAAGCCGAAGGCTGCCTGCTTTATGATGTGCAGGGTAAAGAATACATTGACCTTATCGGCGGCATCAGTGTGGCCAATGTTGGGCACCGCCATCCCAAAGTGATTGAAGCCATTCAAAAACAACTGGATGCCTACCTGCATGTGATGGTGTATGGTGAATTTGTGGAAATCCCGCAGGTGCAATACGCTGAATTACTTACGGATAATCTTCCTTCTTCTTTAAACTCCGTTTACTTCACCAACTCCGGCGCCGAAGCCGTGGAAGGAGCTATGAAGCTGGCCAAGCGGATTACCAACCGTACGCAGATAATTGCCTTTAATAAGTCTTACCATGGCAGCACGCAAGGCGCTTTAAGCATTATGGGCGATGAATACTGGCGGAATGCTTTTCGTCCGCTGCTGCCGAATGTGCTGCATTTGGAGTATAATTTATTTGAATCGCTGAATGAGATAACAGAACAAACCGCCTGCGTAATTGCAGAAACGGTGCAGGCGGAGGCGGGAATAATTCTTCCTGCACAGAAGTGGATACAGGCTTTGCGGAAGAAATGTACGGAAACAGGAACGCTGCTGGTGCTGGATGAGATACAAACCGGTTTTGGACGTACCGGCAAACTATGGGGCTTTGAGCATTTTGATATTGTACCGGACATTTTATTACTCGGCAAAGCATTGGGTGGGGGCATGCCGCTGGGCGCTTTTATTGCCGACAAGAAACTAATGGATGCATTTACGGAGAACCCGGTACTCGGACATATCACTACGTTTGGCGGCCACCCGGTTTGCTGTGCAGCGGGTATGGCGGCGATGAAGGCATTGCTTGATGAGAAGATGATTGAAGTGGTAAAGCAAAAAGAAGAATTGTTTAAATCATTACTAGTTTATCCACCAAAGGGCGGACACAGTCCAAAAATACAAGCCGTCCGTTCATTTGGTATGTGGATGGCGGTGGAGTTTGATTCGTTTGAAACCAACAAGAAAGTAATTGATGCCTGTATTGTCAATGGGGTATTGACCGACTGGTTTTTATTTGCACCAAATTGTCTTAGGATTTCGCCGCCGTTAACTATTACAGAAGAACAGATAAGAAAAGCTTACGAAATAATTATTAAGGCATAAAATCTTTTTAAGATATTGCCAAAAGAAAGTTTCTCGCTTCTATCATCAAAGGATGGTTATCTATTTCTTGTTCTGTCAACTCTTTATCATCCTGAATCTTGAAGTCAACAGTGTCGGTTAAGTAACTTCCAATATTGATAATGTGGTTTTGGTTTTTATCCTTAATAAATTCAAGGGTTTCATAAACCGATGTACAAGCATTAAGAGCATAAGATGCATTTTCAAAATCTTCTGTCTCTGGAGTTATGTCATCAATTTTCAATAACAGGTTATCAATAATATTAATATTTAATGTTTCTTTATCCTGATTTTGGCAGAATTGAATCGTATCTTTTAGCACATTTGGGTCGCCCCGACTATTTTCAGTATAAAAATTTTTATAATCCGGAAATAAACGTTTGCACACTAATATTGCAAGTTCAAGCTGCTCTTCATACACGAGTGAACTTACTCGGAATAAGAAGATTTTTTGAAAATCTACATAATTCATATTCCAAACTTAAACACAAGATGATTACTTACATTGCGAAGAAGCGATTAAATTCATTTATTGATTAATCTAAGCATATCCTCCTATTTACTCTACCTCCACAATCACCTCCACCTCCACTGCAATGCCGAGCGGCAGTGCATACATACCCACAGCTGATCTGGCATGCTTTCCTTTCTCCCCAAAAATTTCCACCATCAGGTCGCTATAACCGTTAATCACTTTTGGCTGGTCTTTAAAATCATCCGTACAGTTCACCATGCCCAGCACTTTCACAATCCGTTTTACCTTGTTCAATGATCCCAACTCTGTTTTCAGAACAGCCAAATGACTGATTGCAGTAAGCCTTGCTGCTTCATAACCCTGTTCAATCGTCAGGTCTTTTCCAACCTTACCCGTTACATAGCTTCCATCCGGTTTATTGGGGCCTTTGCCTGCAAGGAACAATAAATTGCCAACACGGACTGCATTCACATAATTCGCCACCGGTGCAGATGGAGTTGTCAATATAATTCCTTTTTCTTTTAGTCTTGCTTCGGCGTCTTGTGCAGCAGCAGCAATGGCAAATAATGAAACAAAAAATGTAAATACAAATATTTTTTTCATATCAAAACATTTTAAAAATATAGGCTGCGATCAATGCTCCAATTACAGGCCCCACTACCGGTATCCAGCTATAACCCCAATCACTGTCTCTTTTATTTTTGACGGGTAAAATAAAATGAGCAATGCGTGGACCAAGATCTCTTGCAGGATTGATGGCATAGCCTGTTGGACCACCTAACGATAAACCAATAGCCAGTACCAGCAAACCGACCGGCAATGCACCTAACTGCCCCGCATGGCTCTCCGGTTTGGATAGCAAAGAAGCCCCAAGCACCAATATAAATGTGCCGATGATCTCGGTTAAAAGGTTCCAGGTTGTATTTCTTATCGCCGGAGCTGTACAAAATACACTCAGCTTTGCATTCACATCTTCCGTTTCATCAAAATGCTGTTTGTAAGCGATATAAACAATGATGGAGGCAAGAATAGCGCCTGCGAATTGTCCGCCGATCATTTCCAGGATAGTTTCTGTGTCAATGGTATTTTCAGAAAAAACGGCGCTTGCAATGGTAACGGCAGGATTTAAATGCCCGGCCCCGCCCAATGCCAGCGATGCAGATGCGCCCATGTATACGGCCATGCCCCAGCCAAATGCGATGACGATCCAGCCGCTGTTATTTCCCTTGGTCTTTTTTAAAACAACATTGGCAACAACGCCGGCCCCAAAGGTTATGAGGATGGCTGTTCCGATGAATTCAGCAAAAAATGCATTCATAAAAGTGGTTTTAATTATCCGGACTTTGTGTATTCTAAGTTTATTAAACTGTCTAAAAAATATTTCACCACAGAGGCCACAAAGTTTTACACAAAGGGCACAAAGGGTTTACTACCCGGTTGCAGGCTTATAACAGGCTGCAACAGAATTAAAGTTATTGATTTGTTCTTTTATCCAGCCCCGGTAGCTATCGGGGTCATCTTTGTTTAATTCTTTACTCATCAGATTAGCTATAAGCGGAGCCATTTCCATTGCAACATTTGCATCCAGCAGCAACTGCCTTGTTCTTCTTGATAAAAAATCTTCCACCGTCATACACATTTCTTCCTGCACAGCCCGGTGTACCCATTTTTGCAATTGATCATTGGTTAATGCGCTGACAGAAGAAGGGGGAACAGGCTGGTCATGACCATTCAGTAACAATTCTTTTGTAATGCAGGTTGAACGGAGCAGACCGGATCTTTCAATAGCGATATCCACCACATCTTCAGCCATCTTCCGGTAAGTGGTCCATTTACCGCCGGTGATGGTGATAAGACCGGTATCAGCTATATAAATCAGGTGATCTCTTGCAATACCAGATGTTTTTTTCTTTTTCCCTTTTACCAGAGGCCGAAGGCCGGCAAACATGCTTTTTACATCACTGAGTTGAGGGTCTTTCGTCAGATAGCGGCCGATATGCTTTAATATAAACTCAATTTCTTCCTGCAGCGGAACAGGTTCGGCCGAAACAGTATCAACGGGTGTATCAGTGGTGCCCAAAACTATCTTATCATACCAGGGCACTGCAAATAATACCCTGCCATCATCGGTCCTTGGTATCATAATCGCTGTATCGCCGGGCAAAAAATCTTTGTCAACTATCAAATGTATTCCCTGGCTGGGGCTGATGATGTTTTTATGTTTCGGATCATCCATTTTCATGATGCTGTCGGTAAAAACACCTGTTGCATTAATGACCACCTTACTTTTTACTTCATATTCTTTTCCGGTTAAGGCATCCTTTACCCACACACCACAGACCTTCTTTTGCATTTTAAGCAAACCATTTACGGGAAAATAATTCAGCACTGTGGCTCCTTGCTTTGCAGCTGTTTGGGCAATGCTGATGGCGAGTCTTGCATCGTCAAACTGCCCGTCGTGGTATAATACACTGCCTTTCAGGTCTTCAGGGTCAAGGGTTGGGGCTAACTGCAGTGTTTCTTCTTTAGATAAAAACTGAGAACGGCCCAGATCTAATTTCCCCGCCATCTTGTCGTATATCTTCAGCCCGATGCCGTAAAAAGGCTTTTCCCACCATTTGTAATTGGGGACAACAAATTTTTGGTTGTGTACCAGGTGTGGGGCATTGCGGAGCAATAATCCTCTTTCTTTCAGTGCCTCCATCACCAGTTTGATATTGCCCTGTTGCAGGTAGCGTACACCCCCATGCACCAGCTTGGTGCTGCGGGAGGAGGTGCCTTTGGCAAAGTCATGCTGCTCAAATAACACCGTCTTTAATCCGCGGGATGCAGCATCCAATGCAGTGCCCAGGCCGGTTGCGCCGCCGCCAATGATACAGATATCCCAGCCGGGAACCGAGTCCAGTTGTTGTATCATTGTTTGCCTGTTCAATGTTCTTTGGTGTTGAGGTTATACTGGTCATACAAGTCATATGACTTATTTGACCTTCTGTTCTGCCCAGGCAATCGTCGCCTTCACAGCTCTTTGCCAACCTGATATTAATTCATTTCGTTTTTCATTATTCATTCCGGGTGAGAAAACTTTATCTACCTGCCACTGCTGCTGTATTTCATTAATATTTTTCCAGTAATCCACGGCAAGCCCGGCCAGGTATGCAGCGCCTAAAGCCGTTGTTTCAGTAATTGTTGGCCTCACAACTTTACAATTCAATAGGTCACTCTGAAACTGCATTAATCCATTATTCACTGTAGCTCCGCCATCCACTCTCAGTTCTTTGATATGAATGCCTGAATCAGCCTCCATAGCTTTCAGCACATCATAAGTTTGATAGGCGATGCTGTCCAATGCCGCCCTTGCAATATGTGCATTACTGCTGCCCCTTGTCATTCCAAAAATGCTGCCCCTCGTATGCTGGTTCCAGTGCGGGGCGCCTAATCCGGCAAATGCAGGAACGATATATACTCCGTCACTGTCCTTTACCTGCGCTGCCAGGGTTTCCACTTCCTTTGAATTTCGTATGATCTTTAATTCGTCACGCAGCCATTGTACTACTGCCCCGGCTATAAATACACTGCCTTCCAGTGCATATTCTGTTTTTCCGTCTACCTGCCAGGCTATGGTTGTCAGCAAATTATTTTTCGATGCGATAGCTTTTTCTCCGGTATTCATCAGCATGAAGCACCCTGTACCGTATGTGTTCTTTACCATTCCGGGCTGGGTACACATTTGCCCGAACAGGGCCGACTGCTGATCGCCGGCAATACCGGCAATGGGTATCCTGCTTTCAGGAATGATGTTGCCTGTGACACCATAAATTTTACTGCTTGGTTTTACTTCCGGAAGAACCGATGCAGGTATATTGAAGAGTTTCAGCAAGTCTTCATCCCATTGCATAGAATGAATATTAAACAGCATCGTTCTGGATGCATTGGAAACATCCGTTACATGCACCTCACCGTTGGTGAGCTTCCAGGTAATCCAGGTGTCAATAGTGCCAAAGGCCAGCTCACCTCTTTCTGCTTTTTCTCTTGCGCCGGCTACGTTATCAAGTATCCATTTCAATTTGGTGACGGAAAAATATGCGTCAATGATCAGCCCTGTTTTTTGCTGAATGAAAGATGCCTGCCCTTCAGCTTGTAACTGATCACAGTAAGCGGCGGTTCTCCTGTCCTGCCATACAATGGCATGGTAAACGGGCTGACTGCTTTTCCGGTCCCACACCACCGTTGTTTCCCGCTGATTGGTGATGCCAATACCGGCTATCTGTTTCATATTGATATGAGCTTTCGCTACTGCTTCGGCCATAGTGCCAAACTGGGTGCTCCAGATTTCGTTGGCATCATGCTCCACCCAGCCGGGCTGCGGATAAAGCTGTTTAAATTCTTTTTGTGCCGAGCCGATAATATTTCCCTTTTTATCAAAAATCAGGCTGCGGCTGCTGGTAGTGCCCTGGTCAAGGGCAAGGATGTAATGTGCGGACATGAAATGATTTTTATGAAAGGAAGTTAGTGAAAATGGAACAGTACCTTTATGAAAGATTTACAGAGAGTATTTTTAGCCGCAACTATAATAATCTGCCGAGAACCAGTAACTACAAATTATCAGAATGCACCCCCCAAGCTTCCAAAAACACCAAAAGATTTATCGCCTTCCTTTGGCAATGTTTCAGGCAATACCCGCCAGATGAAATCAATCCGGAAAACACGGAAAATAGTGTCAATGCCAGTACCCAATTCCAGTTAGGTATTCCCATCCAGAGTCTGAAAAGTATACCCCTGTTTAAAATTAAGGGCCCGGTTGGAAGGACAAAGGCTGCCCCATAGGGCTTTGGCTGTCCAGAACTGCCGGAATCGCAGTTTGGGAAACCAGCGGAAAATTCCATTACCAATATTGTGCTCAACATTCACGCCGGCATATTTATCATGAATGAATTCCCAGCGGTTCATCATGTTAAATGCATATTTGTTATAGTAGTACAATTCGTTGCCCGGCGCAATATCAAGTAAAGTATACGGAAGTGTGCCAAATGTTTTTCCGCCATAGATATACCAGGATATATTTCCCAGAGGAGGTATTTTAAAGTTGTCGGATCAACCGGCGGAAATTTTTGTGTATTTATAGCTGCTCCTTAGCACACCGGAAAAACCCCGGCTGATATTGATCTCACCAATGGGATAAGCGCTGCCCAAACTGGTTCGGTAGAAATGGCTTTCTAGGAAACGTTCGAGGCACGCAAAGCGAAGCCTATGGTGTTTGCCGTCATATGGCTGTCGGCTTTTGGAATTTATATCGGCCGCTTTCTGCGTTTCAACAGCTGGGACGTACTGGCAGACCCTTTTTCGCTGACAGCAGAGATTGCAGATATGATTTTACACCCTCTTCGGAATGGCGCTGCATGGGGGATGACATTAGTGTACAGTGTTTTTATGACCGTCTTCTATTTCACGGTAAAGAAACTTGGTGAAATATTTATTTATAAGCGTTGAGGTGTACAAATAATAAAGCTCCCATTTTTGGGAGCTTTAACTGTATTCTTCGTTTATATTCTTTTAATCCGAATCAAAAATCCAGCCCCATCGCAAAATACCAGATGGGTTTTCCTTTAAACAACCCGTTCATTTCCCATGCTACATCTGCCCGCAGAAAATATCCTAACAAAGTGCTTCGGGCGCCAAAACCATAACCTCCGGCAAAAGGACCGATACCACCTGCTTTTACTTTTACCGTAATAGGGGGTGATGTATAAGTAACATTAGGCCGCTCTATTTTATCATAGGCTCCATTCCATGCTGTGCCCAGGTCAACAAACTGCACTATCTGGAAATTCCGAAGGAAAGCATTGTTAATGGGTTTATTAAAGAAAGTGGTAAATACCGGCACTCTTATTTCGCTGTTGATGACAAGGGCATTGTTGCCGTTCGCCACATTTTGTATAAAGCCCCGCATGTTAACGGCAAGCGATTGGTAGGCATAATTAACATCCGGGTCAGGCTTATTGGCCTCATTAAAGTAACGGAATGAACCGTTGTCCTTCAGGTTGCTGCCAAACATCAGCCAGTTATCAACCCCGCCCAGGTAGTAAATGAGTTTTTGGTTTCCCCAGGAAAAATCTCCGGCTGCCCGCACAGCCCAGATTATATTCCTGTACAGGGGCAGGTAATGTCTTCCGTCAAACCCGAAATTGAAAGTGGTGGGATGTTTTTTGGAACCTGTGGGGCCGCTGGTTTTAACCCTTGCATTCATATCTATAAACACTTTCCACCTTAGTCCGTTCCAGATATTGAGGACCGGGGAAACGGCATCGTCATGCACAAATTCCAGGTGGGTAAGTGCATATTTATCTTTTATATCGGGCAGTTCCAGCGATATAGGGTTGAAATCGTTAGCAAGAAAAACAAATTTGTCGCTCCGCAGCGCTGCATTCAGCCGGATACTTTTTATTTTATTGAGGGGATAGGTTACGGTGGCCTGGTACAGGTTGGAGAATTGTTTTGCATTAAATGCCCCAAGGCCAGTAATATTTGCCGTTAAATTGGCGCTGCTGCGGTAGTAGGTGATACCATAATCAATTCTTTTTTTCAGGTACTGCGTGGTGAAAACATATTCATTATTATTAAGGTCGGGGCTGATGCGAAAGCCGCCGGCAAATTTCCAGTCTTCAAAGAGCTCGGATGTGCCTACTCTTAATATTCCGTTCAGCGGGTCCCCGTTGCTGAGCTGTATGGGGCCTGCTCCGCCGCCATAAGGCTGGTAACGGGTTATCAGTACATTATTATTAAAACCGCTGACAAGGTAATCGTTAAAAAATTTGGGTGGCCGGTATTCCCATACCCGGACCTTTCTAAGCACCGATTCCTTTTCCACAAATTCAGCAGAAACCACTTTGCCCAGTTTGGTGCTGTCGGTTTTTTGCTTTTCATCATCAAAACCGCTGTTGAAAAAGTCTTTTTGTTTTTGAGATAGCGTATCTGTTTTGGGAGTAATCAATGCTTCTTTTCTCACTGCTTTCTTCTCTTCTTCAATCACCTTTTTCATGTATTCAGTCGGTCTTGCATTTACATTTCTGCGGCGGAGGGTATTCTCATCCACCCGGAGGCGGTACATAAGCTTGGTATCACCCAGTTTTATTACCTCACTCACCTGCTGGTTGTCGCCGGCGGTTCTTGTTTCCAGCATGCTGCTCTGGTAATTCGTCAGCGGGAACACATAAGATGAATCATTGGTTATGGAAACAAAGCCCACCGAATCAATATCTGTTTTGCCCCATTCTTTCAGCAGGCTGTCCACATCCTTCCGGGGCGGGTTGCGGAGCACTTCATCGCCGATGAAAACCAGCGTATCCAGGCCGGCCCTTTCCGTGGTGAAGAAGCCGGCATAGCGGTTGTTCACCCCGTTCTCATCACTTACAAAAGTGAAATGCGATTGGTTGTACTGCGAGGGATAGCGGGCATTGCCCCGTTTCAGATCAGACAGTTTTGACAGTTGTTTGAATTCAGATTGGTTCCAGTTGTCAACCAGGTAAATATTAAAATGTTTGCCCGGCAGCGAATCATCACTGCTGGCCGCCAGCGCCGATGGCCGGTTACTGGAATAAAGAATACCCGTTTTGTTGGGGAAAGCCACGAAGGAAGGGTCCAGGTCATCGTACACATCATTGGTAACCTGCTCAAATGTCTGCTTGTCTATCTTGTAAACATAGATGTCAGACTGGCCGCTGCGTACAGCACTCATCACAAGGGTGTTGGCATCCAGCATATATTTCATATCCTGCACCTGGTCAAACTTTTCATCTATTTCATGCTGCCATAGTTTGTTGCGGTTTACCACATCATACACAAAGAATTTTGTTTTGCCTTTATCGTTGTACAGCACGGCCAGCCGGGTGCCTTTGCCATCCCATGCCAGCAGGGGATAGTTGGGGTGCAGGTCTTTTTCTCTTGTGCGAACCCCGAGTTTCAGCAGCACTTTCCGGTTGACAAAATTTTCCATCAGCACAACCTGGTAACGGCCTTGTTTGTATTCCGTAACGGCGTAAGTAAAACTGCGGGGAACCGGGTTGGCGTTAAAACGGATAAAATCTTTTTTGCCTATATCCTCCGATACTGACAATTGGCCACGGGGTGTATTGCGCCGGCCGCGGATGTCTTTGAAGTACTGCTCCTGTACCTCGTTCATAAAATCCTGCAGCACTTTTTTATATTTCTTTTTGGCGATCTTGTTCGAAGCATTGTTCAGGTTGCGGTAAATGCGGGCCAGGTACAGGAAATAAGTGGTCTTGCCCTTGCCGTATTTATCGCCCATGTATTTCCAGAAAGCATGACCAGCCAGCAGGGGTTTGTCAAAAGCAAAATGGTAAAAGGTTTTGTAATCCGCATTCAGCATTACCCCGCGGAGGTCATCATCCAGCCGGGTGTTCCAGTATTCAGCGGCATAAGCAATATAGCCGTCTGTAAGCCATTTGGGTAAATCCAGCAGGGCCTGGTTAGCGGCAAATTCGCCCAGATCATCTCCAAACAGTAAATTATCCACCAGCACTCTTGCAATGCCCTGTCGAATCTGGCGCCGCAGGTTATCATGGTTCCCGTCGAAGTAAACAATCATTTTATTGTTCACCAGTTTGGTTACCCCGCCGGTGTTCTGCCAGTCAATACCGAGCCCGATATTGGACTGCTGCATCTCATCATAGTTATTATATACTACTATATTGATGCGGCGCTGGGCCCCGTACTCCACAAACTCTTCAATAGAGGGAAGTTCCAGTTCGGCCACTTGGGCCACATATTTGCCCAGGCCAAGCCCGTCCTGGCTGAAGTAGGTGTTGAAGTTTTCCGTCTGGTAATATTTCCATTTGAATTTCTGGTACTGCACCCGGTTTTTACCAAACTCTACGGTGTTCACTTGTGCTGCAGTTTCCATAGCCATCAGAAAGGAAAAGCAGATCATCAGGGATAATGCTTTCTTCATAAACGCTTTACTGTTTCTGTTCAAATTTGACCAGTTATAAGGGGACAGACTATCTTTATTTTCTTAAAATCCCGGTTCCGGTTTTAAAAGTACAAAAAAACAATCCATGTTAGGTGTTAAGTCCTTCATATTTAGCCCCGTCCAGGAGAATACGTATGTACTGTACAACGAACCTGCCTACCGGAGAGGCGGGCAGAAGCAGTGCTGCATTATTGACCCCGGCTGCTATTGCCCGGAGGAAAGGGAGGAATTAAAAACGGGCATAACAGAGACAGGCCTCAGGCCGGTTTTGCTGCTTAATACCCACTGCCATCTTGACCATGTTTTTGGCAATAAATTCGTACATGACACCTGGGGCCTGCCGCTGCACCTGCACCCTAAGGAAAAACCGGTGCTGGACTTTGCCCCGCAGGCCGGGCAGATGTGGCAACTGCCATTCGACAACTATGAAGGGCCGCTGGTTTATTTACAGGAGGGAAAAACAATAAAAATAGGGGAGGATGAGCTGGAAATCCGGTTTGTGCCCGGCCACTCCCCAGGAAGTGTTGCTTTTTACCATGAAGCCGGCGGATTTATTATTGGCGGTGATGTTTTGTTTAACCTGAGTGTGGGCCGAACAGACCTGCCCGGCGGTGATTTTGACACATTGGTTCAAAGTATACAAACCCAGTTCTTCACATTACCTGATGAAACCAAGGTTTATAGCGGTCACGGGCCGGTAACGACGATTGGATTTGAGAAGATGAACAATCCTTTTGTAAAGTTATTTTAGCAGGGTCTTTATCCTTCTCCTTCAGGAGAAGGTGGCCGAAGGCAGGATGAGGTGGTTTGAGAAAATGAATACTCCTTTTGTGAAGATGTATTAAAAAATATTCAATGAATAAAATTGAGAAAGAATTTTGGGGAAAAGGAGTTTCACAAGGTTTATGGGTTGTATTTCCAAAGGATGTTGCTATTGAGTTTATTAAAGCCTGTAAAAGAGAATCAATTCGGATATTAGGGATAGATGGGATTTTATTACAACCGGATGAACGACTCCAGCCATTTCAAGAATGCAGCCTTGATTTTACATCAAAGCCATACGTCAAAAAAAAGTGGTTTTGACTGCTGGGATGAAGCAGTACGCTTTCTCCAGAAGCAATCAGATGAGTTTTATTTTGAAATTGTTTGTGAGAATTAAAAGGGGCTATTTTGATCTTAAAAACTTCCCAATCACCGGCAATCTGTGAAATTCCTTTCTCTCCACACTTAAAACAAGTAAGGCGAACAATCCAACAAATGCAACTGCCACACCACGATTTATCCAGCGGTTCATTCCCAATAGAGGAAAAGCCTGGTGCAGCCCGAACAGTATCAGACAGACAGCGATATAAGCCAGTATCTTTTTCCATGCGTAGGGAACCGGGTAATGTTTTTGCCCGAGAGAATAGCTTACTACCATCATAAACCCATAGCATAGCACCGTGGCGATGGCACAGGCCATATAGCCCCATACGGGGATAAAAAACCAATTGAACAAAACGGTAATGATGGCGCCGCCGATAGTTATCCAGGCGCCGGTAAGATTACGTTCTTTTATTTTATACCAGATGGAAAGATTGTAATAGATGCCCAAAAAGATTTTTGCCGTCATCAGCAGCGGTACTACTTTCAGTCCGCTATAATATTCCGGATGCCGTGTTCCCATAAAATATTTCCAGATATCAAGAAAAAGGGTAACCCCCAAAAAACAAAAACAACAGGCGATGACAAAAAATTTCATCACCCTTGCATAGGTGCGCTGTGCATTTTCGGTAGTGGATTGTTTAAAGAAAAAAGGCTCGGCCCCCATGCGGAATGCCTGTATGAAAAGCACAATGATCACGGCCAGCTTATAATTGGCAGAGTAAATACCGGATTGGGAAAAGGCCTCTTCGGTAGTTCCGGGATACAATTTCAGCAGCATAATACGGTCAATGGTTTCATTCACCATACCGCCAAAACCCACAATAACAAGCGGCCAGCTGTAGTTCATCAGCTGTTTCCAGAAAACGGGATTTAGTCTGAAACGGAATTGCAAAAATTCTTTAGCAAGAAGTAACAGGGTGGCAGCGCTGGCTATCAGGTTAGCAATTATTACATAGCCTAAACCGATTTTCGGGTTATAAATCGAAGCAAAGAAACTAGTGGCATCTTTCTGATGTGCATTTTTACAAACAACGAGGAAGAAAATTACCAGACCAACATTGATCAATATGTTCATGATTTTAATGGCAGCAAACTTTCGGGGCCTTCCTTCATACCGCAGTTTGGCAAAAGGCATTACGGCCAAGGTGTCCAGCGCAACAATCAAAATAACCCAGGTAATGTACTCCGGGTGGCGGGGCATTTCCAGAAAGCCGGCAATGGGTTTTACAAATAATAACAGCAATACTGTAAACAGGCTTGTGGTAATAATAAGTGAGGAAGAACAGGTATTGTATACTTTTTTTTCCGGCTCAATGGAAGCGAAACGGAAATAGGAAGTCTCAAGCCCGTAGGTAAAAACAATATTTAAAAAGGCCGCAATGGTGAACAGGGTGCTGATCCTGCCATATTCACCTGTTGCAAAAATGGTCACCAGCAGCGGCGTAAGCAGGTAATTCAGGAATCGTCCGAAAATGCTGCTCAGCCCGTACCAGATGGTTTGTCCCGCCAGTTTTTTGATGCCGCTCAAAGGATTGGAAATTTACCGGCCCCGCCTTAGGCAGGGGCAGAACAAATGTAACAGATAGGCCGTCAAAAAACGAATGCAGGCTTTCCACCGGTGTTTATTTAGGACAATTGCAACTCTTTTGGCCCGGAGCGTATCTTTACGGGCATAAAACTGACAGTATGAAGAAAACAGGCTTACTCCTCTCTATCCAGCTGATGATTTTTTCCTTTGGTTTCGGACAGGCTTATGAAACATCCGTCCAGTATGATAAGAAAAAACAACAGGCCATTGCCTTTGATTATTCTTTTCAACCGGAAGCGGTTGAAAATGCCATCCTACAAAAACTGACCGGGATGGGCTATAAAGCCAAGGAAGAAAAAGGCATCCTGAACCGCGACAAAGGGTACCTGGTGTATAAAAACATTTTTATCACAGAGATCAGCAGCGACAGGATGGATTATCTGGTAAAGGTGGAACGCAAAAGCCGTAAAGAAAGCGATGAGGCCATCTTATACCTTATTATGCTGAAAGACGACAAAAATGCACTGACTATAATAGATACGGCTGCTGTTGGCAAGGCCAAATCTTTTTTAAACAGTCTGCTCCCGGAGGTGGAAGCGGCCGACCTAGAATTACAGATAAAAGACCAGGAAGAAGTGGTGGCCAAAGCCGAGAAGAAACTCAGGGATTTAAAGGATGAACATACCAGCCTGGAAAGAAAACTGCAGCAAAACAAAACCGACCAGGAAAACACACAAAAGGATATTGAAGCCCAAAAACAGCAACTCGGTATACTGGTTGGCAAAAGAAAAACCACGAACTGATTATTGCGGATGCTGAAACCGGGTATCCCTGAGAAATGTTGAATCGGTCAGGGTTTTCAGAAACTGGAACAGGTCATTTATTTCTGCATTGGTAAGGGTTATTCCGTTTGCAAGCAAAGGGTCAAGCGTTGCACTTTGCTGCACACCGTTGCGGTAATGATTGATGCATTGCTGCAATGTGTTGAAGCGGCCGTCATGCATGTAGTTGGAAGAGATATTGCAGTTACGGAGTGTGGGGACCTTGAACTTCAGTGAATCTTCTTTTTTGCCGGTAATCCGCATTCTTCCGAAGTCATCCAGGAAATTATCAACGGGCAGACCGATGTTACGGTAACTGTAATCAGTGAACAGAGGTTCGGGATGACAGGTGGCGCAACTGGCTTTATAAATATTGTACCCGTTCAGTTCCTGTGTCGTAAATCCGGCTTCCCCTCTTTTTACTTTGTCGTATTTGGAGTTGGCAGAAACAAGATAGCCGGTAAACTGGCTCAGGGCTTTTAAAATATATTCCGGCCGGATAAAGGGAGATCCGAAAACATTTTTAAACGCCTTTCTGTATTCATCATCTCTTTCCAGTTTGGCAATAACTCCCTGGAAGGTTTCGCCCATTTCAATATGACCATTGATGGGCTGCGCAACGGCATCCTGCAGCTTTCCGAATTCCCCGTCCCAGTGAAAGGCTTTGTTCCATGCGAGGTTAAAAAGCACAGAAGCATTGCGCAATGTATGCGAATCAAAAACGCCGTGGCTGCGGTCATGTTCAAATGTACCGAAGCCGGCAATTTGCTGGTGACAGGAAGCGCAGGAAATGGAACCATCAATGGAGAGCCGGTTATCATAAAATAATTTCCGGCCCAGTTCAAATCCTTCCTGCGTCAGCGGGTTATCATGAAAAGTGTATGCAGGAGAAGGGAAACCGGCCGGTACTTCCTGCTGCAACAGTTGCAAGCCGTTTGTTTTTTGTTCCTTCCTGCATGAGCCCAGTAAATAGGAAAGTGTGATGAAAGCGAGGAAAAGGAAGAATATCGTCACTACTGTTTTCTGCAAAGGGTAAAATTGAACAGCTAATATACAAATTTCAACCGGGAATGGTTTAATAGTTACCGGGTCTGAGTTTTTGCCTGCCTGATTTGATTTCTGCATTTCTCTTTTTCCATTCCAGCCTTTTCTCTTTGGATGCTTTGGTGGCCCTGGTGGCAATGCGTGGTTTCTTTTTATGAAGGGCATGGGTCACCAGTTCATTTATCTTTTCAACGGCTTCTTCTTTATTGGCAAGTTGGGTTCGGTGAGTTTGTGATTTTACCAGCAGAAAACCTTCGCTGTTGATGCGGTTGCTGAGTTTTTCTTTGAGCATTATTTTTTGTTCATCCGTCATCAGTTGGGATCTGTCAATATGAAAAGAAGCGATAACGGCCGTCTCCACTTTATTAACATTTTGTCCGCCCTTTCCTCCGCTCCGGGTAGTTTGGAAAGATATTTCTGAAGACAAGTCTAGCAGGGTCATAAGGGTCAATTGGGTCAATAGTCAATACATTTGCGGATTGTAAAGATACTAAAGTATGAGGGCTGTAATTCAAAGGGTCTCAAAAGCAAGTGTTACTATTAACGGGAAAATTCATGCTGCGATAGCAAATGGCTTACTTGTTTTTATGGGGATTGAAAATGCGGATAGTGATGAAGATATCGAATGGCTCAGCGGCAAAATCGTCAACCTCCGCATTTTTGATGATGCGGCCGGTGTGATGAACGAATCGGTAAAAGATAAAAACGGCGGGATTTTACTGATCAGTCAGTTTACCCTGCATGCTTCCACCAAAAAAGGGAACCGTCCTTCTTACATAAAAGCGGGTAAACCGGAGCTGGCCGTTCCCTTATATGAAAAAATGATACAGCAACTGACTATAGAACTGGGAAAACCCATTGCCACCGGCATTTTCGGGGCTGATATGAAAGTTGAACTTTTAAACGACGGGCCGGTAACGATTGTGATTGACTCAAAAAATAAAGAGTAGCCAGAATAAAGCGGTTATTGCAGTACTATTCTTTCAGTATATCTGTTTCCGTCGGTCATACTGATATGTACAAACACCAATCCCCGCATATTTTGCAGCGGCAGATACAAAACCCCTTCCGGCACATTTTTTCTTTCCAGCAAACGCTTACCGTCGCTGCTCCATACAATAAGTTCTTCCATGATGTATTTGTTGTTAATTACAAGCCGGCTGCCGGATTGATAGATTTTGTAGGGGTTCAGCTGGGTAAATACTATATTCAGCAGGCGGGAGTACTCTGTTTCACCGGTATGAGGGATGTATTTGATGCGGTAATAATTTTTTCCTTTCAAGGGATTGTCGTCTGTAAATGAATACCGGCAATGATCGCTGCAGTATAACAGGCCGTCTAACCGGCCAATGCTGCTGAACTGAATACCATTTGACGACCGTTCTATTTCAAAAACGGAAGGCCCGGTGTCAGGTGTGGCGGACCAGTTGATATTCACTTTCTGAATTTCTTTTTTAGCTTTTAGCTCCAGCCATTGCTGGGGTAATGCACCGGTAAAAGGAGAATCTGCCACCCACACCGGTCCAGCAGGTGAGCCTCCGATATTCAGGACCCCGTTTGAAGGTCCCCCTGCTGCACCGGATACATCAGCGGCTGTTGTGCCGCTGCCTTCATTGAAATGATAAAGACCCAGAGTGTTTGCATCTGTGATGAATGCAGCCACGGACGGAACAAAATTGCCGGTATAACGGATAATGCCTGATATCCGCAATTCATCCATTTGCCCGTTGTATGAGGGATAGGCGGCGCCGGCATCATGTTTCTCAGCTCCCAGCACAATAAAAGGGTCGCTGTTGGGGTATGATGTTGGGCGGCCAATATTGTAGTTTATATTTCCTGCCGGCCCAATGCCGGATGCATCCAGGTTTCCGTTAATATACATCCGCACTTCTCCGGTAGTGCTGTTTCTTGTCACGGCGATATGGTGCCACAGGTTGTTCGCCACATTAGTAGTCCCGCGGATAGTGATGCCGGTTCCCAGCCGGTCAATACCGAAAGCCACTACCCGCTGCCCGGCAGGTACACCGGTACCCGTTCCGATAGCTAAACCATAATCGCCAATATCACCGTTGCCATACAAATCCCGGTCAATAAAAATATTGCCGGTGATCCAGCCATCGCCATTGGCCTGTGCGTTTACGGTGCCGTTGTTGGAGCCGGCCGTGCATTTCAGCCAGCATTCAATCGTAAAGTTGCCGGATACATTCACCGGGCTGCCTGCTGCAATGGCAATTTTGATTCGGTTATTGTCAGGAGCAGCTATGCCATTACCGTAAAAACGGATACAGGTTTCCTGCGCATGGATAGCATGAATGAAAACAAAGGGGAGGAGCAACCACCGGGTTATCAGGGAGCCATTCATAAACATAGATTTTAATTGATATCACGGGGTACTGGGACAGGGGGAGTTTCATACAGCAACTATTGAGCCATAAGGTTATTTTTACAGCAAATTGTTTGTTATGACCCTTCAGCAAGCCCAGCAGCAGGTGGACGGATGGATAAAAACGGTGGGGGTGCGCTACTTCAGCGAACTCACCAATATGGCTATTCTTACGGAAGAAGTAGGAGAACTTGCAAGACATATGGCCCGGCAATACGGTGATCAGTCATATAAAAAAGATGAGATTGCTCCCTCCCCTCAGGGGAGGGAAGGGGTGGGGCTACTCGCCGATGAAATGGCCGATGTACTATGGGTGCTTATTTGCCTGGCCAACCAGACGGGGGTAGACCTGACCTCGGCATTAGAGAAAAATTTTGAGAAGAAAAATAAACGGGATGCGGAGAGGCATCAGCGGAATGAGAAATTGAAATAAGCTATATTACGGTATGTTTGAATTTTTGAGAGTCTTAGTTGCTTTTTTTGAAAATAATGATATTCCCTACATGCTTTCTGGCAGTATGGCAAACAGCCTTTACACGGGGCCCCGCTATACAAGGGATTTTGACTTTGTTGTACATCTTAAGCCAACTGACGCACCTGTATTAATAAGTTATTTTAAGGATGGTTATTATTGCGACGAAGATGCTGTGACAGATGCTATCAGGCGAAAGGCGATGTTCAATATTATTGACCATAAAAGTAATTTTAAAGCAGATTTTATAGTTTTAAAAGACAATAGTTTTGAATACGAGAAGTTTAACAGAAGGAGGGTTGAAAAATTTCTTGATTTTTCTGTTTCTGTAATTTCACCGGAGGATTTGCTTTTATCAAAGCTACAGTGGATACAGGATTTGGTAAGCGAGACACAGCAGGAAGATATTGCACTGCTGTCAAAACTGGATTATCTTGACTGGGATTATATAAAAAAATGGGTTAAGGCGTTAAAAATGAAAACCTACGATTTGTTTGAAAATGACTGACACTCCCCGGCACATAAATGACATTCATTTAAAGCTCTGGAATGAAAAATCCATGGGTGAAAGATTATATATTATACTCAGGGATTTAGAGCAAATGAGGGAAGCATTGCGTCAGTTTAAAAAGAGTAAAAACCTGCCCTTAGGCGATCTTGATCCCGTTGGGGAATATCAAAAAGGAATATGGGGTACGAAATGGGATCAGCAGACTGAAAAGCAGAAATGACGTTTTTTCTTTTAATCTTTCCATCTGCTAAATCACTGTTCTGACTTATTTTTGCCGCCACTATGGCAAATGATATCAATAGGTTCCAGGCAATTATCTCCCATTGCAAAGAATACGGTTTTATTTTTCCCAGCAGCGAAATTTACGACGGGCTGCAGGCGGTGTATGACTACGGCCAGATGGGTGTTGAACTGAAAAAGAATATCAAAGATTACTGGTGGAAAAGCATGACCCAGTTGCAGGATAATATCGTGGGTATTGATGCCGCCATCTTCATGCACCCCACTACCTGGAAAGCATCAGGACATGTGGACAATTTCAACGACCCGATGATTGACAATAAAGACAGCAAGAAAAGATACCGGGTGGATCATTTAATTGAAACATTTGCGGAAGAGCAATCTGCAACAGGCAATGAACAACTGGCAAAAGAGGTACTTGAGCAGATGGATGCTTTGCTTGCAAAGGATGATTTTGCCGGATTGAAAAAGCTGATTGAAGACAATAAGATAAAATGTGCCGTCAGCGGTACATCTAACTGGACGGAAATCCGCCAGTTCAACCTGATGTTTTCAACCGAGTTTGGAAGCACTGAGGCTTCGGAAATCCCCCCTTCGGGGGGTGGGGGGGCTAACAAAGTGTATTTACGACCCGAAACAGCCCAGGGCATTTTTGTTAATTTTTTGAATGTGCAAAAGACCGGAAGAATGAAAATTCCTTTTGGTATTGCGCAAATCGGTAAAGCCTTTCGCAACGAAATTGTAGCAAGACAGTTTATTTTCCGCATGCGGGAATTTGAACAAATGGAAATGCAGTTCTTCATCCGCCCCGGTTCACAAAAAGAGTGGTATGAATACTGGAAAGAAGAACGAATGAAATGGCACCTGGGCCTGGGTATTCCGAAAGAGAAATTTCGGTTTCATGATCATATAAAACTGGCACATTATGCCGATGCAGCCTGCGATATTGAATTTGAATTCCCAATGGGATTCAAGGAACTGGAGGGCATTCACTCCAGAACAGATTTTGATCTGAAGAATCACCAGGAGTACAGCAAAAAGAAAATGCAGTACTTCGATAATGATATGGATTCTGCCACCGGCAAGGCGTATGGAAATTATATTCCCTTTGTAATTGAAACATCTATTGGTCTTGACCGTATGTTTCTGGCTGTCATCAGTCATGCCTATGAGGAACAGGATCTGAGTACTCCGGATAAACCAGACAGCCGTGCTGTATTAAAATTGCCGGCGCAACTGGCGCCAATAAAACTGGCAGTGCTGCCCTTAACCAAAAAAGATGGTTTGCCGGAAGTAGCGGAGCGGATAATGAGCGACTGCCGCCCGCATTTCCGTTGCTTCTATGAAGAGAAAGACTCTATTGGAAAACGATACCGCCGGATGGATGCCCTCGGCACTCCCTTCTGTGTAACGGTGGACCATCAAACCCTGCAGGATGATACCGTTACCATTCGTTACAGGGATACCATGCAGCAGGAGAGAATTCCATTAGACAAAGTGAGAGAAATTGTAATGGCTGCTGTTCAATGATGAGTATCATTTTTTACTTTTCTTTTCCGGTAATGAAATAGTATAAGCTGTTTCATGCTTCACCTCGGTCATCACAAATCCACTTTGCACTGTTCCGATATTAGGCAGTTTAGCCAGTTTGTTTACAATAAAGCCCTGGTATTCATTCATGTTTTTTACAACAATCTTTAAAAGATAGTCATAGATGCCGGTCATGTGGTTGCACTCCATTACCTCATCAAACTTCACAATATCTCTTTCAAATGCTTTCAGCATCGGATGAGAGTGTTCTTTTAGCTGCACATTGGTATAGGCCACCAGGTTTTTGTCAATTTTATTTTTATCCAGCACCGCCACATAGCGCTGAATATAGCCTTCCTGTTCCAGCCATTTGATACGTTCGTAAATGGGGGTCACCGTCTTACCGAGTTTATCAGCAATTTCCTTATTGGTCAGTCTTGCATCGATTTGCAGTAATTGAAGAATGCGGATATCGGTTGAATCAAGCTGTAGCATAGAAGTTTTTTATTCTGAAAGTTGTATTAAACACAGTCGATGATAAACTATTTGTCTTTAAAATATGGCAAAAATAGAAATATTTTCTAAAATGATTGAAATCAATGGAAAAATAATCTTTGATTCGGACTTTTGTGTCCTAAAATATCTGATATGAGCAATTCCCGTTTTTCCCCCGAAACACAGATGCTGGGATATGGTTACAAACCTGAACTGAGTGAAGGTGCTGTGAAATGTCCCATTTTCCAGACTTCCACTTTTGTATTCAACAGTGCGGAAGAAGGAAAAGCATTTTTTGAAATGGCCTATGGCAAACCCGGACATGAGGGCGAAGAGCCCGGTTTGATCTACAGCCGCATCAATAATCCTGATATGGAGATACTGGAAGAAAGGTTGAAGCTTTGGGATGGTGGAGAAAGCGCCGCTGCATTTTCGAGTGGAATGAGTGCCATTGCCACTACATTGTTCACCTTTCTGAGTCCTGGTGATGTCCTGCTTTACAGCAATCCTTTATATGGCGGCACCCATAAGTTTGTTCATCACATTCTCACACATTTTGGAATAGAAGTGATTGGGTTCAGGGCGGGGCTAAGTTTGAAAGAAGTGGAAAAACTCTTGCTGAAAAGCGGTCAGGCAAAAAAGCTGAAAATGATTTTTGTAGAAACACCGGCCAATCCCACCAATGACCTTATAGATATTGAAATGTGCAGCGCTATTGCTGAAAAATATTCCACTGCAGATAAAAAAGCACTGGTAGCAGTTGATAATACTTACATGGGTCCTTTGTGGCAGCATCCATTGAAGCATGGGGCTGATGTTGTTTTATATTCAGCCACCAAATATATCGGTGGGCATAGTGATGTGATAGGCGGCGCTGCTGTGGGAAGTAAAGACCTGATCGGGAAAATAAAAAAGACAAGGACTTTTTTCGGAACGATGATTGATCCGCATACCAGTTGGTTACTGATGCGAAGCCTGGAAACTCTAAAGCTCAGGATGGAAGCTGCTGCTGCCAATGCAGAGAAGGTGGCTGAGTATTTATCACATCATCCTAAGGTTGAGAAGGTTTATTATTTGGGTTATACCCATAGGAATAATCCCGGACAACAAAATATTTTTGAAAAACAATACCTGAGTAACGGGGCCATGCTGAGTTTTGATATTGTTGGCGGAGAAAAAGAAGCTTTTGCTTTTCTAAATAACCTGAAGCATATCAAACTCGCAGTAAGCCTGGGAGGAACTGAAAGCCTTGCCGAGCATCCGGCCAGCATGACACATTCTGATGTGCCATTTGAAGAAAAACAGGAATTACATATCACGGATAAAATGATCCGGCTGAGTATCGGGGTTGAGAGTTATATGGATATTATCTGGGATATTGAGCAGGCGCTGGAGAAGGTCAGATTACCTCAATTACAACCACTTGAGAGAGTAATTTAGAAACTGAAATTTTATATCAATCAGTTCTTTACCTGACCTTAGTCATAGTCCCAAACTCTCCATTCTGAGTACTTTGGCTGATATTTCTTACCTCAAAAAACTTAGAAATGGAAACCACAATAAATCCGGCTACGGATAAGAAATCAACCATTCAAAATAAGAACGTCTTTTCTATCATGGATGGAAATGAAGCAGCGGTACATATCGCTTATAAAACCAGCGAAGTATGTGCAATTTATCCCATCACACCTTCATCAGCGATGGGTGAGTGGGCAGATGAATGGAGCAGCAATGAAGTGAAAAACATTTATGGTGAAGTACCGAAGGTTATTGAAATGCAAAGTGAAGCGGGCGCTGCAGGTGCTATTCATGGCGCTTTGCAGGGAGGCGCCCTGGCATCCACTTTTACCTGTTCGCAGGGACTGCTGCTCATGATCCCAAACATGTACAAGATAGCCGGAGAACTAACTCCGGCTGTATTTCATATTGCAGCAAGGGCTGTAGCCACTCATGCCTTGTCTATTTTCGGAGATCACAGTGATGTGATGGCAGCAAGGTCAACTGGTTTTGCCCAGCTCTTTGGCAGCAACCCGCAACAGGCTATGGATATGGCGATGATTGCACATGCCGCTACCCTGAAGGCTAAAGTTCCCTTTCTGAACATTTTCGATGGCTTCCGTACTTCGCATGAACTGAACCAGGTAGCTGTAATACCGGATGATATAATCCGGAAGATGATCGATGAACATGCAGTGAATGAACATCGTCATCGGGCATTGAATCCTGATCATCCGCTGGTAAGAGGTACAGCACAAAACCCGGATGTGTTTTTCCAGAGCCGGGAAGCCTGCAATAAATTTTACCGACAGGTTCCGGGAATTGTAGAAGACACAATGAAAAAGCTCGAAGAGCTGACAGGCCGTTCTTACAAACTGTTTGAGTACTATGGTCATCCCGATGCCGAAAGAATTATCATCATCATGGGCTCAGGTTATGGACCTGTGCATGAAGTAACCGATTATCTGAATGACCGTGGTGAAAAAGTGGGCTATATCAATGTTCACCTGTTTCGTCCATTTTCCATCAAACATTTTATAGAAGCTATACCTGCAACGGTGAAAAAAATTGCAGTACTTGACAGATGCAAAGAACCGGGAGCTATCGGCGAACCATTATATATGGATGTTGTCAGCGCTTTTCATATGATGTGGAAGAATGAAATGCCGGTAATAACGGGCGGACGCTACGGTTTGGCATCCAAGGAATTTAACGCTGCCATGGCCCGGGCGGTATTTGATGAACTTAAAAATGATAAACCCAAAAACGGTTTTACAGTGGGGATAGAAGATGATGTAACCCACACCAGCCTGAAATGGGACAAAGAGTTTTCCCTGGAGAAACAACATCTTTTCCGCGGTCTGTTTTTTGGCCTCGGCGCTGATGGTACGGTAAGCGCCAACAAGAATACGATTAAGATCATTGGAGAGGTGACTGATAACTATGTTCAGGGTTATTTTGTTTATGATTCAAAAAAATCCGGTTCACTGACAGTGTCACATCTGCGTTTCAGCAAACACCCGATCCTTTCCACATACCTGGTCAATTCGGCTAACTTTATCGCCTGTCATCATTTTAACTACCTGAAGAAATATGATGTGCTGAAAGATGCGGAGGATGGCGCTGTATTTTTATTGAATGCACCTTACCCCCCGGAAGAAATCTGGGAGCAGCTGCCCCAAAAAATTCAGGAAGAAATTATAGAGAAAGACCTGAAATTTTATGTTATCAATGCTTCCAAAGTAGCGAAAGAAACCGGGATGGGCTCCCGCATCAATGCCATTTTGCAAACCTGCTTCTTTGCCATTTCTTATGTGCTGCCCAAAGAGGAAGCCATTGAATATATCAAAAATGCAATCCGGAAGACTTATGGCCGCAAAGGCGAGGAGGTGGTACAGAAAAATTTCCGGGCGGTTGATCAAACGCTGGTAAACCTGTTCCGGATAAACTACAATGATTATAAAACAGGCAGCAGGGAAATTGAACCGCCCATCAGCGGCGATGCGCCTCAATTTGTACAAAATGTCCTGGCAAAGATCATTGCCGGCGATGGCGATGATCTTCCGGTTAGCGCTTTTCCGGTGGATGGCACTTACCCTTCCGGAACCACAAAATGGGAGAAAAGAAATATCGCTGACCAGGTACCGGTATGGGACCCTCAACTTTGCTCGCAATGCGGCAAATGCTATTTTGTTTGCCCTCATGCCGCCATACGGGTAAAAGTTTATGACCGGGAGTTTTTGAAAGATGCCCCAGACTTTTTCAAGCATGTTGATCCCGTAGGTAAAGAGTTCATTAAGGATAAGGAAGCGTACACCCTGCAGGTAGCGGTGGAAGATTGTACCGGATGCAAACTCTGCACTGAAGTTTGCCCCATAGAAAGCAAAACAGAGCCGGGCCATAAGGCCATTGATATGAAAGATGTGCTGCCGCTGAAGGAAACCGAAAAGCAAAACTGGGACTTCTTCCTTTCTCTTCCGGATATTGACCGTACAAGGGTAAATAAATCAACTGTAAAGGGCTCACAGCTGCTTGAACCTTTATTTGAATTTTCCGGTGCCTGCAGCGGTTGCGGCGAAACGCCTTACCTGAAACTGCTCACCCAGTTATTTGGCGACAGAATGATTGTGGCGAATGCAACAGGCTGTTCTTCCATTTTTGGCGGCAACCTGCCCACTACACCATGGACGAGTAATGAGGAGGGCAGGGGACCTGCATGGGCCAATTCATTATTTGAAGATAATGCAGAGTTTGGATTAGGATTAAAACTGGCAGCCGATAAGAAACGGGAAATGGCACTGAGGCTTTTGAAAGAGCTAAGAGAAGAAGTAGGTTCAGCGTTAACCGATTCCATTCTGGCCAATGCCGAAAACACTGAAGGGGAACTGATACAGCAGCGTAAGAATGTAAACGAACTGAAGAAAAGACTCAGGGATCTGAGAAGACAGGATGCCTGGAGGTTGTACCAGGTCGCGGAATTCCTGGAAAAGAAATCCATCTGGATTGTGGGCGGCGACGGATGGGCCTATGATATTGGTTTCAGCGGATTGGATCATGTGCTGAGCACCGGTGAAAATGTAAACATACTGGTGATGGATACGGAAGTATACAGCAATACCGGCGGACAGAAATCCAAAGCCTCACCCATCGGCGCCAGCGCCAAATTTGCTGTAAAGGGTAAAACAACCGGTAAAAAAGACCTGGCCATGCAGGCCATTGCACACGGCAGTGCTTATGTTGCACAGATTGCTATGGGATCAAATGATGTACATGCATTAAAAACCATTCTGGAAGCTGAATCTTATCCGGGTCCTTCCATCGTCATTGCCTATAGCCATTGTATTGCACATGGATATGATATGTGTCATGGACTCGAACAGCAAAGTCTGGCTGTGAAAACCGGTTACTGGCCATTGTTCCGTTACAATCCTTTAAAAGAAAAAGGGCAACGTTTCAGCCTCGATAGCAAACCACCCTCTGTTGCGTTGGATGAATTTCTTTATCATGAGAACAGGTTTGCTACCATCAAAAATAATTATCCTGAAAAAGCTGAAGAATTTCTTACACTGGCAAATGAAGGAGTACACAGACGTTGGGAAACCATTGAAGCATTAAAGAATCTCTGATGATTGAAGGACACTTTAAATAAGGGGAATCATTTTATGACTACATTATTTTTTATTTGCCATTTCCGATGACACTGTCACCATTTGTTATTTCCGAGGCAAGATCTTGAATAGTCTTGGTTTCAAACAGTTTTATTAATTGTTGTTTAAGGGGTTTGTATTGTGCATGCATCGGGCATGGTTTGGTTTCGGAGCATTGCTTGAGGCCAAGAACACATTTCGTTAATACCTCATCTTCGGCCATGGCTTTCAATATAGAATACACCGGAAGTTTTTTAGCCTTATCAGTAAGAAAGAAACCTCCATTTGGCCCACGAACTGAGCTGACTATTTTGTTATTTTTCGTCAACTGCTGCAATATTTTGGCTGTAAATGACCGGGGAGAATCAATGACCTTTGCAATTTCCGCAAGACCGGGTTTGTTTTTTTCATCACTTCTCCTGGCTATATATATAGTTGCCCTTAACGCATACTCAGTTGCTTTGGAGAACATATTGAAACGTTTTAAAAGGAAAACTACAGATTTTCAATTCAATTTCTCAGTAAATATCTGTTGAGGCAATCCCTTACAGGATGGATAGTCCGGTATTCCTTTTTTGAGTGAGGGATAAAAAAATTTAAAAAAAGAGGACAAAAATATCCTTAATTAATATATTTGCCAATAGCCTTTTGTATAATGTGGCTCAAAAGAAATGGCTGAAAACCACAATGGGTTAAAGTAAAATTATCAGAAAGCAAAAAAATAGATAATTAATAATAATTGATGCTGATATGCAGGCTGATCAAAAAGAAAAAAAATATATAGATGAAGGCAGTGGGGATGTCTTCATTCTTTTATATGGATTATTTGGTTCGGCGAAGAATTTTAATTACCTGGCTGATCATCTTAAAGAAAATTATCGTGTGATTATTCCCGTATTCCCTTTTTATGACCTGGGATTCTCAGTGACCATATTTTGCTTAGCAGAATATCTGAGCCAACTTATTGAGGAGTTGAAGTTAGATAAGTTTCATTTACTTGGCAACTCGATGGGCGGCCATATTGCTCTATTGTACACTTTGAAGCATCCGGAAAAAGTTGAATCTATAATTTTAAGTGGCAGTTCGGGTCTTTTTGAGAACGGAATGGGATACAGTTTTCCAAAAAGAAAGGAATATGATTACATAAAGTCAAAAACAGAGCTTACTTTTTATAATCCGGAGATTGCTTCTAAAGAGCTGGTTGATGAAATATATGCGATTGTAAACAGCCGTAAGGCGCTTCAAATTTTATCATTGGCTAAATCTACCATTCGAAATAACCTTGAAAAAGAATTGCATAAGATTAAGGTTCCCTGTTGCCTGGTATGGGGGCGACAGGATGTTGTAACTCCTCCGCATGTAGCAGAAGATTTTAAAAGGTTAATTCCTCATGCGAGGCTTTATTGGATTGATGAATGCGGACATGTACCTATGCTGGAAACTCCCGATAAGTTTAATAAGGTGATTGATAGTTTTATGAGTAATAATTTGACCAAAAATACGGAAACGGTCAGTTCTGCTGACTCAGAAAAACAAACCTATTCTGTTAATACTAAATCCTTTTATATGCAAGTAAATCAATTTCCTGATAAGCGAAAACTTTATCGTTTACCCTGGTCAACAAACGATAACCCAATCGGATGGGTTGAAATAACCGATATCTGCAATATTCATTGTGATGGCTGTTATCGCCTGGTAATGGGAGAAGGCCATAAGCCCCTGGAAAAAGTAAAAGAGGAAATACTTTTTCTTAAGAAGTGGAGGAATTGTGACGGCATTTCTATTGCCGGGGGAGAACCATTGACTCATCCGCAAATTGTCGAAATAGTCCAGTTTATAACTGATAACGGAATGAAAAGCCTGATGCTGACAAACGGATATGCCTTAAAAGAGGATATACTGATCAGATTAAAAAGGGCCGGTCTTACCGGTCTGAGTTTTCATATTGATGTGACACAAACAAGACCTGAGTTCAAAAAAATAAAACCTAAAAAAGAAACTGACTTGAATGAATTAAGACTTAAATGTGCTAAAATGCTCCGCAAAACAGTTGGCTTGTATGCTCATTTTGGAATTACGGTGACCAGGAAGAATCTGAATGAGGTGCCGGATTTATTAAGGTGGGCTATAGGTAATATGGATGTGGTGGGCGGAATTTCTCTGATTACATACAGGGGTGTTCCGGTACAGGAGGGGATAGAATTCAGAAATGCAGAGGGTCAAAAGATTCCGATATTGCCCGGCAGTCTGGGGTATTCAATTTTACCCGAAGAAATGAAAATCGCAAATGTTACATCTAAAGAAGTGTATGCTGTTATTAAAAAAGAATTTCCGGGTTATGAAGCAACTTCCTATTTAGGGGGGACAATTGATCATACTTCTTTTAAATGGCTGATCGGAAATTTCATTGTTAACAGAAAAGGAAAGGTGTTCGGCGCTTATGGAAGTAAAACAATGGAGCTGGTGCAAACCTACTATCACCGCTGGTTTGGTAAATACCTTGTATATCCAAAAATAAAAATGGGAAAGAGGATTTTTTTTATGAGCCTGTTTGATAAAACAGTGAGAAAAGCGTTTGGAAAATTTCTTCTTTACTGCCTTGGAAACCCATTACGTTTTTTTTACAAAGTGAAGGCCATTGGAATTGGCGTGATCCAGGCCCCGGATGTGATGCCGGATGGAAGGATAGATATGTGTGATGACTGTCCGGATATGTGTGTATTTGAAGGGAAACTGGTTAACTCCTGCCGGCTCGATGAATGCCGGAAGTATGGCAGCCTTCTGAATATAAGTATCACCTCAGCGGAAGCAAAAGAAATGATTGTTAAAAGCAGGGAACCTGAAACTGCAGATGTTTCCTGAAGCCAGGTCTCAGATAAAGGGAAACAGATAGAGAGTGATGAAAGAAAGAATTACAGATTTTATTGAAACGCAAACCTGTGCAAGCGTCTGTTGCGTGGATGAACAGGAAAATCCATATTCGTTTAGTTGTTTCTACGCTTTCAACGCAGAACAATTTCTTTTATATTTTAAATCAGGAAATGACACAAAACATGCCCGGTTTTTATCTGCTAATCCCTTAGTAGCCGGAACGATTTTACCTGATAAAATCCGTAAACTGACAGTGAAGGGAATACAGTTTGAAGGCAACCTATTACCACAAGATCATAAGTTAGCGGAAAGTGCTTCGACTTACTATTATAATAAGCATCCGCTGGCAAAATTAATTGCAGGAGAGGTATGGACGGTATGTTTGAACAGAATAAAATTTACAGATAACAGCCTTGGTTTTGGAACGAAGCTAATGTGGGAAAGGGAAATAAACCTTTCAGAGTAATAAATGAAATCATGATACTGCACTACATAAAATACTATAATACTCCCCTAATTTGAGACCAGAGGGTTAGTTAATAAATTTTATTAAATTAACCTCAATTATGAAAAAGCAAACACGCCGAAAATTCAGTCCTGCCTTTAAGGCTAAAGTGGCTTTAGAGGC
>VGGV01000011.1 GCA_016868455.1 Bacteroidota bacterium | reverse complement strand
ACAGCCTTATCTTTGCCGTCCCTAAAACTGATTGTTTCACATAGTTCACAAGGGAGTTTAGCTCAGCTGGTTCAGAGCATCTGCCTTACAAGCAGAGGGTCGGCGGTTCGATCCCGTCAACTCCCACAAGAGTCCCGGATTTTCCGGGATTTTTTATTTTACACAGGAGGCTGCCAAAGTTCAATTTTATTTCCTTCGGGGTCTATTACCCAGCCAAACTTCCCATATTCCTCATCCAGTGGCTCACCGATAATTTCCACTCCCTCACTTTTCAAAACTTCTAATAAGCCAAACAAATCCTGAACAATAAAATTTATCATCACTTCCTTTTTGCTAGGGTTAAAATAGTCAGCATCCTTTTTAAAAAATGAAAATACGTTATAACCGGCAGTTGGTTTACCCTTTTCATCTGCAAACTGAAAGACTGTATAAGTAGCACCCTTAAAATCAATACCAAGATGTTTTTGATACCAGGCAGCCAGCGCCTTAGGGTCGTTGGCTTTTATGAAAGGGCCGCCCAGGCCAATTACTCGTTCCATGTCATTTGCTTTGTTTAAAAGTAGTAAAACAAAAACGTATTTTTGCCGGGTGAAAGGAATAAATCCCAATATAGAAATTGACAGCCTTGAAGAAACGGATGTGTTCACCGCCACGGAAGAACCCTGTAACCTGGTAGTTTGGAATGACGATGTGAATACATTTGAATGGGTCATTGAAACACTGATGGAAGTATGCGGTCACACGGCTGAGCAGGCTGAACAATGTGCTTATATTATTCACTTCCATGGCAAATACGCCGTAAAGAACGGCAGTTATGAACAACTGAAACCACAGTGTGATGCCATCACCGAAAGGGGCATCAATGCAACGGTGGAAGTTATTGCCGGATAACAAAGACCGGCCATGCCCCTTTTTGCACTTGATAAAGAATTATACTTTCCACCTGTTCATCTGGCCGAACCGGATGGCCTGCTGGCCATGGGCGGCGATTTGTCGGCGAAACGCTTGTTGCTGGCTTATCAAAATGGCATCTTTCCCTGGTACGAGGGTGATACAATACTCTGGTGGTGCCCGCACCCGAGGTTTGTATTATTCCCGGAAGAGTTAAAAATCAGCAAGGCAGTCAAATCCGTTTTAAACAAAAATGAACCTGCCCGGCCGCCGGGCGGGTTTGAGTTTACCGTTAACCGTGCTTTTCAGGAAGTCATTCGTAACTGCAAATCCATTAAAAGACCGGGCCAGCAGGGAACCTGGATCACAGAAGAAATAGAAAAAGCCTATTGCCGGATGCATGAACTGGGCCATGCACACAGCGCTGAAGTGTGGAAAGAGGGTAAACTTGTTGGTGGTCTTTACGGAATAAAACTTGGAAAGGTATTTTTTGGAGAAAGCATGTTCAGTAAAGTAAGCTATGCTTCCAGAATTGCATTTATTAAATATGTTGAGTTGTTAAAAACGGAAGGCATTCAGCTGATAGACTGTCAGGTTTATACAGAATATTTAGAAAGTATGGGTGCCAGAATGATTAAGAGAAATGAGTTTATTGATCTTCTCAGTAAATTAACCTCTGCCTCTTCTCCTCTTTAAGGGGCAGGAACAAACAAACTTTAAATGGGAATTAAAACCTGCTTCCCAGATAATGCGGTAGCATAGCCCTCCAGGTATCCCAATCATGGGGCCAGTCATTACCCCAAACATCCAGTTCGTACCAAATGCCTTTGTCGTAGAGAATTTTGGCAAATTTGCCGCTTGCCGTAGGATCTTCATACGAGCCGCTGCCGGTTACAATGTGTATGTTTTTACTGCGCCGTATCTGCTCCAGGATAGAATGATCCGATAAATTAGGCATATAATGCATCGGGCTGTTAAAGTAAACATGATCGTCATAATGCCCTTTTGTATATTCTGTAAGATCATAGACTCCGCTCATCGCAATTACACCATTGATAATGTCAGGCCTTTAAAGGAAAAGGTTCATGCTGTGCAAAGCGCCGAAAGAAGCGCCACAGGTGATAACAGGTGTATCTGCACTGGTGCGGCTTCTGATAAAAGGCAGCACCTCATTGAAAACATAGTCATTCCACTGCTGATGACGCACTGATTTGTACCATGGGTCTGCATGATTATTCAGCCAGCTTTCATTATTAATACTGTCAATTGAAAATACCGTTACCTGACCTGCATTAATAAAGGGGTCCAAATGGCTCATCAGCTGAAATCTTTCATATTCCAGGTAATCAGCAGCAGCTGTGGGTACCAGCAACAGGGCAAATCCATAATCGCCGTAAGAGGCAATAGGCATTCCCTTGTTTAAGGAAGGGCTGTACCAGGAAGTCAACTCTCTATTGATACAGTTGATATTTAGTTGATTAATTAAAATGGCAGGGCTTGCTTATGCGCTGCGAAAATAGCTGCAATTATAACAGCAAGCCCCGTCCTTTTTCATTCGTTCCTAATAAATCGGAAAACTCCGTGAAAATTATTCGTAAAATTACTTGGTAAAATGTTAGAGTAATATTACTTTAGTCAATCAGTATTGTTACTAACTTCCTAGGTCCTTATCCTCTTCCACTAAAATCCTTTTCTGTGTACGGCCCGGTTTGCTTTCACCGGCAAACTGAATATTGGAAAATGAACCATTTAATAATGACTCCGCAATGAGTACCGCCACTATCCGCATACTCCTGGCTGATGATCACCGGTTGATCCGTGAATCATGGAAAAATATACTGGAGAACAACCCCCGTTTCCGGGTAGTGGCTGACTGTGATAATAACGAATCAGCCATCAGGCAGGCCCAGGAATTATTGCCTGACATCATGCTTATTGACATAAATATGCTGCCGGAAAAGGGGTTCCGGATCGCCACGCAGGTGGTAAGGGATCTTTTTTCAGTTAAAGTCATAGGAATATCCGTTAACAATCAGCCCAAATATGCCATCAGGATGGTGGAACTCGGTGCAAAGGGTTTTTTCACCAAAACTTCTTCGCTTGAAGAGATCATTCATGGAATTACCGAAGTAAATCAGGGAAGCACTTATATCTGTGAAGAAGTGAGAAAGTACCTTCCACCTGCCTGATAATCTTCTTTTGCTTCATCAGCAGGTTTCATCGTCTGGGCAAAACACTTTAAATTTGTCGCTTATTTACAGGCAGTTTCCCTGTGAAATCATCTAACAACATAAGATGGAACTGAGCAAGAATTTTGATCACCAGGCAGCCGAACAGAAATGGTACCAGCACTGGCTCGATAAAAAATATTTTTACAGCGAACCGGATGACCGGGAACCCTATACTGTTGTAATCCCCCCGCCTAATGTAACCGGTGTACTGCACATGGGGCATTGCCTGAACAATACCATACAGGACATCCTGGTACGCCGTGCCCGCATGCAGGGTAAAAACGCCTGCTGGGTTCCGGGTACCGATCATGCCTCTATAGCTACAGAAGCCAAAGTAGTACAGATGCTGCGGGAAAAAGGCATAGCCAAATCAACCTTGAGCCGTCAAGAATTTCTTCATTATGCCTGGGAGTGGAAAGAAAAATACGGAAGCATCATTCTGCAGCAGTTAAAAAAACTGGGCTGCAGTCTTGACTGGGACCGTACCGCTTTTACCATGGATCCTGATTATTATCATTCTGTCATCCATGTATTTGTTGATTTATACAATAAGGGATACATCTATCGCGGCAAGCGGATGATCAACTGGGATGTGAAGGCAAAAACGGCATTGAGTGACGAAGAAGTGATACGCAGGCAAACGAACCAGAAGCTGTATCATGTACGATACAAACTGGATGTACCGGGGGATGAATACATTACTATCGCTACTGTAAGGCCTGAAACTATCATGGGCGACACAGCAATTTGTGTGCATCCCAATGATGAAAGATACAGCCACCTTCATGGAAAATTTGTATTTGTTCCGCTCATTAACCACCGCATACCCATCATCACAGATGAATATGCAACCATGGAATTCGGCACCGGCGCCCTGAAAGTTACACCGGCGCATGACATGAACGACTACCAACTCGGACTAAAGCATAACCTGGAGGTGGTGGACACCTTTAATGACAACGGAACACTGAATGCCGAAGCGCAGATATACGTTGGTGAAGACAGGTTTGCAGCCAGGAAAAAAATTGCGAGGGAACTGGAAGAGAAAGGCTATGTGGTGAAGATTGAGGACTATACCAGCGAAGTGGGATACTCCGAAAGAACCGATGAAGTGGTGGAGCCAAGGCTTTCCATGCAATGGTGGGTGGATATGAAAAAAATATCCGGTCCGGCACTAAAAGCTGTGATGGATGATGAAATAAAATTTTATCCGGCCAAGTTCAAAAATCTGTACCGGCACTGGATGGAAAACATAAAGGACTGGTGTATTTCAAGACAGCTATGGTGGGGACACCGGATACCGGCCTGGTATGATGCTGAAGGGAGGTTTGTTGTGGCGGCTACCCGTGAAGAAGCATTTCAAAAATTAAGCAGTGAATGGTCAAAAGTGAATGGTCAATCAGCAGACTCCATTCACAACTCACCATTCACCATTGACGACATCAAACAGGACGAAGGTTGCCTCGATACATGGTTCTCCTCCTGGCTCTGGCCCTTTGAAGTGTTTAAAGGATACAGCAACCCGGGAAATAAAGACATTAATTACTACTACCCCACCAATACACTGGTAACAGCGCCGGAGATCATTTTCTTCTGGGTGGCGAGAATGATCATGGCGGGGTTTGAGTACATGGGCAAAAAACCCTTCAGCGAAGTGTATTTCACCGGAATTGTAAGAGATGAACTGGGCAAAAAGATGAGTAAACAACTGGGCAACTCACCCGACCTGCTTGCTTTGATTGATAAATACGGAGCGGATGCCGTTCGCTTTGGCATTATGATATCGTCCCCGGCAGGAAACGACCTGCTGTTTGATGTAAAAGAAGAAAGTACCCTGAAACAGGGAAGTTTCTTTATCAATAAAATGTGGAATGCGCTGAGGTTAGTCAGGAGTTGGGAGGCGAGAATCGGGAGTTTGGAGCCGGAAGCCGGGAATTTCGCTGTTCACTGGTTTGAAAATCGGTTAAACGAAGTAAAAACAGAACTGGATGCACAGTTCAGGGACTTCAGACTCAGTGAAGCGCTGAAAACAATCTATTCACTGATCTGGGATGATTTCTGCAGTTGGTACCTGGAGTGGGTAAAGCCGCCAATGAATGAGCCTATTGATAAAAATGTTTTTGAAAAAACAGTGGGTTTCTTTGAAGAACTGATGCAGTTACTCCATCCTTTCATGCCGTTTATCACGGAAGAAGTTTTTCACTTGTTGAAAAAAAGAAAAGACGATATTACGGTAAAACAATTTTCATTAATTAAAAATATTGATAGTACCGTATTAAAAATTGGCGAGTTTTTAAAAAAAGATATAACAGTAATTAGGGATGCAAGAGTAAAAAATAACATTACTTCAAAAGATAAGTTTAGAATTGATATTGATGAAAAGTACGCTGGCTACTATGATAAAATAAAAAATATTTTATTAAAACAAACAAATGCTACTTCGATAAATTATGTATTAAAAGCTGAACCAGGATCATATACTGTTATGGGTCATGAAATAAAAATGTACATAGTAAGTGAGAAGCAAATTGACACTTCAAACCAAAAAGAACAATTACTAAAAGACCTCGACTACCTAAAAGGTTTCTTAGCATCGGTAGAAAAGAAACTCGGTAACGAACGGTTTGTGCAAAACGCCAAACCTGAAGTGATAGAAATTGAAAGAAAGAAAAAAGCCGATGCTGAAGCAAAGATCAAAGTGATTGAAGAGCGTTTGGCTTTTTTGTAAACTCAGCCCTGTTTCGCAGGCCCGGCTTCCCCCTCTCCACTTTGGTGGAGAGAGGGACTGAGGGAGTGAGGCCCTATCTGGGGATAATACTCACCGGCAACACAAATTCATACCTGGTGCCGGTTCTTCCGTCAAACTGGTCGGGATCGAAAAGATAACTCACCCGGAAACCAAATGTCAGCGGGTACTGGTTCCACCATTTGGTGTCAATAAAAATTTCTCCTCCTGCACTGCGCTGGTCTCTTGTTTGTGTTTTATCTCTTGAGTACACTTTAGTAAAATCATAAAAGGCATTGGCCCTGATGCGCTGCAGATACAGGATGTTTCCAAAGCCCCAGTCGGGGTACAATAATGGAAAATGATAGTTGACCGAGAGCCTCCACATCCGGGAAAAATATCTTCCCTCATACCCTCTTGAGTAAGCAAAGCGGTCAGAAAAAACAACCTGCCCCAGTGTATCCCGTTGCTGGAAAGAACCGGTGAGCACCAGGTTATGAGTGGATAACAATCCCGGAACATATAAAGCGCCGCTGGTAATGAACTGGTAACCCTTTACACTGGTAATGGCATGGCGGTGATTGGCGGATACGGAATAAGCAAACCGGGGATAGATATTTTGCACGGCTCTTTGTATTTGCTGTGTCCACGACAGCGTATGCAGAAAATAACTGAACGAGGTGCTGCCGAGGGAATCTTTATAAAAGTCTTTGTTAAATTCATTGCGCAGCACATAAAAACTTCTTGCATTGAAATTCTTATAGGTTCTTCCACTGGCATAACTGAGCGGTATGGTAAGCCCGATGCGGGAATCCAGCTGATTCCATTTTCTTATACGATTCCCGGTGTCCGTTGTTCTGTCAAAAGTATATTCTGTACCAAAGGTGAGCCAGGGAAACCATGCACCGTATGTGCCGGTAAAACCTGCAGCGCTGGTTTTCTCATTTTGGTTATACAGGTAGTATAATTCTGTTTGAAATGTATTCAGCACATTCTCGCCATAAAGGGAATAAGTAAAGATGGGGTCGGAATAATAAGGCCTCCAGCTATGAAAGTTGAAAAGGCCTGTTCCTTTCTTGTATTTATCGGTTGCAAATTTTCTATCCGGTACAGCATTCAGCAGTATGTCGCCGGGTGAAGCTTCATGACTCACAGAAAATCCCGGCATTAATTCGGTTAATTCGGCATCACTTACAATAACAGTGTCCGCCGCCGTGTGAACCCTGCTTTCAGGTATTTGTTTCAACTGAAAACCTTCGGCAGTAAAAGAAGACCAGGTAATTTTCCCGTCGCCCGCATTTACAAAATAATTTCCCGGCGGGCCATGGCTTACCCTGATTATTTTGTTGTCAGATCTGCGCAGGGCAAATACATCATCGTTGCCGCCATAAGAAGCCGTGAAGTAAATGTATTCCAGGGTCACACAGGGATAGCCCATTACATTGAATGAAGGTGGTATCAGCCGGGTGATTTTTCCGGAGGCAGGTTCTGCCAGTACCAGCGACATTTGCCCATTGCTCAGCTGTGCAGCAGCCACAAGGTTACCGTCTTCTGTAAACTTAGGGTCGGTGAACAAATTTATCTCCGGCGATTGCAGGATGTGTAATATCTCTCCATTAAGGGCATTCAGTATATGTAAGGCCGGTCTTCCCTCCTCTCCTGCATGCACTGCTGCCAGTTTGCTGCCATCGGCAGAGATATCGGGTGTAAAATATTTTGTTTTGTGCTTCAGTGTTTCCTGCTGGCCTGTTTGTACATCCAGCATGCGGATCACACTGTAATCCTTCCAGCCCCAGCGGGGGTCGCTTTCATAGGCGGCATATACAATTTTCCCGTTTCGGTAACTGAACTGCTCATCAATGGAAATATCCCTATACATGATGCGGCGCTCCCCGTTTTTATCTTTTATATAAAAGGCGGGACGATGACGATAACTTGATTTCAGGTAAATAAGCGAATCAGCTCCTGCAGCATAGGGAAAGAAATAATTAGTAACATAGTTTGTGTTGACGGGAAAAACAAAAGCATCCCGGTCAAGCGAAACTCTCTCCACCCTGTTTCTGTACGCATCCAGCGCTTCCGTGGTGAAGGATTTGTAATCAATACCCGTATGCTTTTTGATGGCGGATTGAAAAGGATAGAACAATCCCTTGTAAGCGCTGGCATCCCTTGTAACCTTAGTCCAGAAATCAGCGCCGTATTTTTCTCTGCCGTAATTCACCAGTAGGTAGCCGAGGTAATAATGGTTGGGCACATAATCTTTCAGTGAGCCGTTGCGCAGCTTCATCCAGGAATATTTTTTATCCGCCTGCCAGAGCGCCGGAAAAGCATTCATGAATTGGGGCAGGCGGCCCCTGCCCTGGTGACTCAGCACCGTTTCCGCATGAACCGCATCGCCTTCATAAAACCAGTTGGGAATGGCGGCATTGATGGCAAGATCGTATCCCTGCTCACCGGAAATGATTTTCATGAAACGGCTGAGGCCGTTGTTGAAATTGTTGATCTGCTGCACATGGCGGTATTCATGCAGGGCCAGCTGGTCGGGCCATGGCACTGAACCCTGACCAAGGTTATTGGGGTCCGGCGTAAGAAAGAACTCGCTTCGGTAAGGACCAAGACCTGCATAGCCATTGGCAATCACCGTTTGATTTTGCAAAACAATATTGATCTTCTTTAACTGATGACCCAGGGAAAAAGGCTGCTTTGATGCAAGGTAATGTACTACGGATGCTACCCGGCCGGCCACACTGTCCATACCGGCGGGAAAAATAACCCTTGCTGTGTCGGAGTTAATCTGTTTCCATTTTAGTGAAGGCGGGTTGCCACCGAATTGCTGGGCACATACGATTCCTGAAAGCATAGCAAAAACAAAACCACAGATAAGCTTGTTCATGGACGAAAGATACAAAGGAAATTTTCTCTGAAACCGGGCTGGTCCCGTCTTTGCATATTTGCGGTTTAGCAAGTTTTTTAAGTATAAAATAAATATCATACTTTCATTCTCTTTCCGTCACTCCTGCAAGCTTCGTCCGGTCTTGTATTTATTCATCCTTATTTTACTGATCAAATGAAAAAATTAAGTTGCCTGGCAATTACATTAATCGCATCAGCAAGTTTCATTTTCTTTTCCTGCAAATCCGGTAAAGACAAAGAACCCGGTGAAAATAAAACAGGCGATGCAGAAACAACAATCAACGCTACCGCACCTCCCGGACCAACTTCTGTTTTAGTTATACGGCACAAAGTGGCCGACTATGCGAAGTGGTTACCCGGATATCATGCACATGATTCAGTACGTATTGCCAACGGATTACACAGCGATATTATAGCAAGAGGTATTGAAGATTCAAATATGGTGCTGGTGGCAATGATCATGGACGATGCAGATAAAGCCAAATCAATGACGGCTGATCCGGCTTTAAAAGATGTAATGAAAAAAGCAGGTGTAATAAGCGCCCCTTTGATTGATTACCTGCAGGCTGAAATGAATGATACCACAGCGCTTACACAGGACATTCGTTTAATGATACGGGCCAAAGTCACTCATTGGGATGCATGGAAAAAAGTTTTTGATGCACATAAACAAAAACGGATTGATGCGGGACTTACAGACCGGGTAATAGCCCATACTGCAGGCGATACAAAAAATGTTACACTGGTATTTGCGGCAAGTGATATGGAAAAAGCAAAAACATTTCTTAATTCCGATGACCTGAAAGAAAGGATGAAAGAATCGGGTGTTGAAGGAGCGCCTGATATTTTCTTTTATAAAGTTGTTAAAAAATATTGATGGGCATCATATACGAGAGTTTAATGCCGCTGTTCAACTGAATGGCTGCATTTCGTTCAATTGTAATGGCCTGAACGCCGGAGGCGCCTTGATTCGCCTTGATTTTCCTAAAGCAGTATTTGTTTGATTACCGGGCGGAACAATGCGCTGCGGATGTTGTAAGTCCCCCATCACCGGATGTTTGCCTGACTAATGACTCCCGACTAACAAATACCGGCTAACAACTCACCCTAATCCTCCATCATCACAAAAGCGCCCCAGTAAAGCGGAACCTTGAATTTTTCATTGGCCATCAGTTGCTGCTGCGCCTGCTTGAATGCTTTGGGTCGGTCGTTGGTCTTTACCCAGTTGGCATAAAAATGATTCATGAGCTGCTGCGTGGGCTCGTCATCTACTTTCCATAAACTCATAATGATGGCTTCGGCGCCGGCTACAAGAAAGGCTCTTTGCAGGCCATACACTCCTTCGCCTGCTTTTACTTCGCCCAGCCCGGTTTCGCAGGCGCTCCGTACCACCAGGTCGGTTCCTTTCAGGTCAAGGTTCATAGCCTCGTAAGATGTCATAATACCGTTGTTGCTGCTGTCCAGTGTTTGTGAATGGCTATTGGCCTCGGCAGCACCGGTCAGCATGAGGCCGGAACGGAGCAGCACATTGTCCTTGGCCTAATCCGCATGCACACCGATGGGCCAGCTTGTTTTTTCCACATCTTTCAGAAAATAACCGTGGGTGGCAATATGGAGGATGGAAACTTTTCGGGCTGATTTCAGGTTGGTTTCCGTAGCCTCTCTTTGTGTAAGCTCCGAAACCTGGAAACCGGAATTCTTCAGCAATTTGTTGATGGCATCTACTTCCGTTTTAGTACCCGGTAACTGCACTATAACCCCGCCAGAACCATAATCAGGAAAACCAAGCAGGGTTGCCTTCTTTCCTGAACCAAGTGTAGTCTTTGTGTTATTTGTTACCAGGTCACGGGGATTTCCGATCAGTATCACATCATACTGGTTAATGAGAAAATCGCCGCCGGCCTTCTTCAGCGTATAGAGGTTGAGCTGGTTGTACACTCCATCGGGTGAAAACCAGATCTTTTTCTTTCCCTTTACTTCAGCATCCAGCGGCGCCCAGAAATAAGTGTAAGAATTTTCATCATTGACCTTGCTCTTCATGGAAATGCGGTAGCTTTTGGCATGTTTGCCTTCCATATCGGCGCCGATGTTCATCAGCACTAGCCTGGGTTCGTTACCGGTTTTGGTAACCACCAGCGCTGCATACCGGCTCTGGTCAGTGAATACCTGGTCAAAATTTCTTAACCGTATGATCTCTATTACCGCTTCATCCGGTTTCAGCTCCTTTTGCACATCTGCCAGTCTTGTTTTGGAGGTAAAAAAGAACTGGGAGAACTCCTTCGAGTTTTCCGAGAGTCTTTTCTCCATGCCATTGGTGGCCTTTTGCAGTGAATCCACATTGATGCTCTGCTCCTGCAGGTCTTCTTTAGAATAAGCGTATAGCGCCGTCAGTTGTTCCTTTGCATCCAGCCACTCAATATAATCATCAATGAGCTTGCTGTTTCCGCTGTTGAGGATGGCCTCGCTTACTTTTTTGGTAGAACTCAATAATAATCCCTTGGTGGCAAGCCGGTACTCAAACAGGTCGTTGAGGATATTTTTATCTGCAGGCGCTGCCTCAATAACAAAATTGTAAAAAAGTTCAAACCGTGGTGACAACAGGTCCCAGTACTTTGTCTTCTCCGCTTCACTCATTGGCGGAAAGTAGCGGTTGATGAAGTCCAGTGATTTCTCCATCACTTCTTTATAGATGGTCCCCGCTTTAGCCATATCATTTTTCTTCCAGTAATAAATGGCAAGGTCTTCCTGCGACTGTACATACAGGGGATGCACATCGCCCAAAGTTTCTTCCCGTATCTGAAGCGCCTGTTGCAACAGCGGTTCGGCTTCGGCATAGCGGCCTTTGTAGCGGTAAAAATTGCCGAGATCGCTTATCACTTTAGCATAGGCGGGACTCCTCTCTGTCATTGTTGTTTTGTATATCTCGGCTGAGTTTTTCAGCATTTGTTCCACCCGGTCTTCTTTTTTCATCAGCATGGCGAGTATTGCCACATTGTTCAGAAAGTTGGCGAATTCCGGCTTACCCCTTTTCAGTCTTCTTTCCAGCCCCCGGTATATTTCTTCGGCTTCGGCGTACTTGCCTATCTGCTGGTAAAGCAATGCGAGGTTGGAGAAAAAATTCTCTTGGTTTCTTGCCTTGCTTACTTCCAGCTTACCGGCTAACTGAAGTGCCCGTTTTAATAAACTCACTGCCTGGTCATAGCGGCCCATTGACTGGTAAAGTATAGCCTGGTTGTTCAGGAGGATAGCATAGGCCATTGCCTCCTGCTTTTTGTTCTCTTCAATGATCCTCACTGCCGTTTCAAACTCCTTTTCCGACTCATTGTACTGCCCCAGGTTATAATGAAGCACGGCATAATTGTTCAGCGAAGCGGCAACAGCCATGTTGGTTTTTCCCAAATTTTCCTCCCGCATCTCCAGCGCTTTGGCGGTAAATTTTTCTGCCTGCGAAAAACGGCCCATGGAGGTGTAAAGGAGTCCCTGGCTGGCAATGGTTTTAAGATAGCTGAGATCACCTCTCATCCCGGCTTTTTCAAAAAAGGTCTGGGCAGCGCTCAGCCGCTTGGCGGCATAGACATAGCGGCCCGTGGCGTAAGCCGACTGTCCAAAATGAAGGTTGAGACGGGCGGCTTCTTCATCACTCATGTCCTGGTCCTGATAAAGGGATTTGGCGATAGCGCTGAGCCGCATGAATTTGGTGCCGGCCTCATTCCGACCCCGGCCCCCGAATAAACCGGAGTTATCACTCAGCAAAAGGGCATAGTCAATATCCGTTGAGTCAAATTCCGCTTTGAAATCATCCAGTTCCTTATAAGCTGCCTGCCGGGCTTTGTATTTAGCATCCTACTTAGCCTGGTTTACTTCGCCCTTGGCCTTGCCCTCTACCCGGTCTTTAATTTTTTTGAGAATCTGTGCATGGGAACCGGTGCAGTAAAAAAGCAATATTCCCAGGAGTATGGATTTCATGATAAGGTGATTTTATCGGAAAATTACGATTTTACCGGATGGTGCAGGATATCTGTCAATAACATTTTCCTTTATCTGGTTATGAGCAAAAAGACTCTGACGCAAAAACCAGCATATTTATAAAAAAACATAAAAAAGTTATACTGGTAATGATTTTTTACTATCATTTACATAGTGATTCTACTAACTTGAGTTAGTAAATCCATCACCAATATTCTTATTAAGCCTTTTTAGTCCTCCCGCCACCAAATCCATTCCTATTATCTCCGCCGGTTAAGAACAGCAATTGCTGTTGATAATTAGTATTAATAATGTTGTCCACCTACTAAACAAGCTATATGCAAACCAAGCTGCCCTGTTGTTTGAGAAAACAAACAAGGACCTCAGTATTTACAGCTATATTCAGAAAATTTCTGTTAGTAATGTGTCTTATCACAGGTACATTTTTTTTGTCAGTAGCTCAAAGTTCGCAAACTGATCTTGACCAGGCCAAGAACGGCAGGGACAATGCGCCTGATAACCCAATGGATTGGGTAAACGGATATTAATTACACCCTCCCAGTATTTCACATAGTTTGGTCCGCAGATCAGGTCCGCGGAGATTGCGGGCTACTATTTTACCGTTAGGATCTACTAAAATGTTAAGCGGAATCCCCTCGACATTATAAAGTTTGGCAGCGGTATTATTCCACCACTGCAGGTCGCTTACTTGTGTCCAGGTAAGCCCGTCGGCTTTGATGGCATCCAGCCAGTTTTGTTTATAGCCCGGTCTGTCCAGCGAAACACCCAATACAGTAAAATTCTTATCCTTGAAGAAATTATAATTCTCCACCACATTGGGATTTTCTGCACGGCAGGGTCCGCACCAACTGGCCCAGAAATCCACCAGTACATATTTACCGCGGAAGGATGATAAAGAAACTGGGTTACCGGATGTATCCGGCTGGACGAAATCCAGCGCCATGGTGCCCACAGCGCCTATTTTGCTTTTGGCAATAAATGATTCCAGTTGTTTACCTGTAGCTGAGTTTTTTATTTTCTCATCCAGTTTGCTGAAACGGCTTTCCAGTACCGCAATATCTTCGTTGAACCGGTAAGTAACATTCAATATAAAAGCACTTACATATGATGCAGGTTTCTTGTTGATAAAATGATCTATTTCGCCCTGCAGTATCTGCTGCTGTGCACTGTAAACGGTCATAAGTGAATCCCGCTGCTGTCCCGGCAAACTGGCATTAATGGTGGCAGCCAGGTTATTCAGCTTTTGCGCCACCGGTGTAAAGGATGCCACAAATTCGGAGAACTCTTTGTGTGACTTTGAACCGGATACTTCATACTTACCAGGCTGCGCTTTACTGCCCTTTACGCTGATTACCGTATTCTCTACATATACTTCAACTGCATTGGGTGCATTTTCAATTACAATGAAACATAAAACCGGCTCCTCAGCTTTCTCCTTCAAAATAAATTTCCCCTTTTGGAGTGTGGTGGCAACCCATGCTGTTTGTGAACCATTCTGATACAGGCTGATTTTGGTGCCATCGGGGTAGCCATCCAGTTTTCCGTCAATAATAAAACCTTTGGGTGATTGCTGGGAGAATACGGCCAATGGCAAAAAAAACAAGAGAGAAATAATATGTTTCATAATCAATTCATGTTTTCATCCGTGTTACGGAAAAGCATACAAATTTATGCAAAGCAACTGAACGGCAAAACCTTCAGGCGCCCCGTTTGGACGAAAGGAAGGATTTTGTGGCTGCATTAACATTCGGGCTGTTTTCCAGCGACTTAATATAAGCGCTGCCGATAATAGCCCCCTCAGCCCATTGACAGGCGGCATCAAATGAGGCTTTATCCTTAATACCGAAGCCTACCAGCACCGGGTTTTTGAGCCGCAGGCTTTTTAGTTTTCTTAAATAGCCTTTTGCGCTTCCGGGCTTTTTATCGCTGCCGGTAGTGTAGGAAGATGAAACGGCATACAGAAATCCGCTGCTGAGGCTGTCTAATTTTTTTATTCTTTCATCAGAGGTTTCGGGTGTTATAAGGAAAATAAAATCCAGATTGTATTTATTGACAATGGCCCCGTATTCAATTTCAAATTCATATTCGGGAAAGTCAGGTAAAATGAGCCCGTCAATTCCAACTGCTGCCGCATCAGCACAAAATTTTTCAAAGCCGTATTGCAGAACAGAATTCATGTAACCCATTAATATAACCCGAACGGCCTCCCCAACACTTCCGGAGGAGGGTCTTCTTCTGAAATCCTTTAATTGTTCAAAGAGTTTCTTAATCGACATGCCATTTGCCAACGCAATGCTGCTGCTGCGCTGAATCACGGGGCCGTCCGCCAGCGGATCACTGTAGGGCATACCAAGTTCAATAATATCGGCTCCGTATTGCTGCAGAGCTTTCATTATTTCTATGGTTGATTCCAAATGAGGGTAACCTGCGGTGCAGTAAATATTGAGAATGTTCCGGCCTTTTAATGCAAATAGTTTTTGTATTCTGTTCATTTTAGTTTCAGCGCTAAAGTGAAATATGTTTCATATAAGTTGACAAATCCTTATCTCCTCTTCCGCTCAGGCAAATAATCACTATATCTTCTTGTACCCATTTCATCATAGTCAATGCGTGCAATGTATGGGCAGATTCCAGCGCCGGAATAATCCCCTCCAGCTTCGCCAGTTCAAATGCCGCTGCCAGCGCTTCATCGTCTGTTGCACTTAAAAATGTTGCCCGGCCGCTCTCAAACAAATACGCATGCAGCGGTCCGATGCCCGGGTAATCGAGCCCTGCAGAGATACTATGCGGCTCCACCACCTGCCCGTCTTCTGTTTGCATCAGTAAGTTTTTACTGCCGTGCAAAATCCCGGGCGTTCCTAATTGGGTGGTGGCTGCGGTTTTACCGCTGCTCATTCCTTCACCTGCTGCTTCCACTGCGATCAGTTGTACTGAAGGTTCGTTTAAGAAATGATAAAAAGCCCCTGCCGCATTGCTGCCGCCGCCTACACAAGCTATTACATGAGTTGGTAAATTATTACCGGTTTTCTCAAAGAACTGCCAACTCTTCATCTCCTCACTAATCACACTCTGGAACCTCGCCACCATATCCGGATAAGGATGCGGGCCCACCACACCGCCAATGATATAATGTGTATCGCCGGGGTTATTTATCCAGTCTCTTATCGCCTCGTTGGTTGCATCTTTCAATGTTTTACTGCCGCTTGTTGCGGGTATCACTGTTGCCCCCAGCATTTTCATCCTTGCTACATTGGGCGCCTGCCGCTCCATATCTTTTTCGCCCATGTACACAATGCACTCCATGCCTTTCAATGCACAAACCGTAGCAGTAGCCACCCCATGCTGACCGGCGCCTGTCTCTGCAATGATTCTTTTCTTACCCAATCTTTCCGCGCCTGCCCCGACGAGGAGCAAAGCAACGGAACTCGGGGTCGCACACTTGTACGTTCTGTTTTCATGGCATCATAACCCACCCCGGTTTCTTAAACCATAAATTTTACTCACTTCGCCCCGCCCGGGCGGGGATGAATCCTAAAGCATAATAGTTCACTAACTAACAGTATTAACATTCACCATCCTCTTCAACCGCTGCGAAAAGCGAGGGCTGTGCGGCTGCATCCACTCCCGGGAGGGGCAGGGGTGGGCCAACCGCTCATTTCCTTTTTCTTGAAACCGGATTTTCCAAAGCCTTTCTCTTTCTTATTACAAATTCATTCACCCCATTCTTTTCTTCATACTCCACTATCCAGTTCCTTATTTCTCTTACCGCTGCTTCTACCTTATTTACCACCAGCAATGCATCAAAACGCAAAAAAAAACTCCTGATGCTTCAATATCTTCCAGCCTTATTTTATCTTTCAATATCGCCTTCTCATCCAGGTGAGTAATGCCATCCACTTCAATTGCCAGTTGCAGGTCTTTACAGAAAAAATCAACGATATAATCTCCAACTGGCCGCTGCCTGTCAAAGTCATACCCCATCAATTGTCCGTTCTTTAACTCATTCCAAAGCTTCAATTCAGAAAAAGTCATATTCTTTCTTAACTGCTTCGCCCGTTCTTTCAATTCCGGATTATATGGAATTATCCTTCTTTTCATTTTTAACCCACCCCAGAGTCTTAAAGCATTTTGTTCACTAAACTCGCCCCGCCCCGGCGGGGATCTGTCCTAATGCACAAAATTTCTTACTTCAGCCCCATCTTAAACTGAAGCACCTTGCTCATATCTTTCACTCCAGGTGCCGTTTCAAACCTGCTGTTGATATCCACACCAAAAAAATCAGGGTGTTTAAAGGCTTTCACCTTCGCTGCATCTTCCGGGCCAATGCCGCCGCTGAGAAAAAATGGCTTTTCAATCTTAGCCTTGTTTAAAATGTTCCAGTCAAATTGCTCGCCGGTACCTCCAATGCTGTAATCAGTAGCCTTGTCAAATAAATAATAATCACAAACTGCATCATAAGCTGCTATCAGCTTATCAATATCTTCAGTACTGTTCTTTATATGAAAAACTTTAATCACTTCCACTTCACTGCTCAGGTCTTCGCACATGTCCGGGCTTTCATCGCCGTGCAGTTGCACCACATCCAGCCCGTAATCATCAATGGCATCCAGCACATCAATCATTTCGGGATTCACAAACACCCCCACTTTCTTTAGATCAAAATCAGCTTTCTTTACCTCCTTTTTAGAAAGCTTATCGCCCACATACCTCGGCGAGTCGGGAAAAAATATCAATCCTGCAAAATCAATATCCAGGCCGTCCAGCTGTTGCAGTTGTTTCATTTCAGTAATGCCGCATACTTTAATGTTCATAAGTCCCTCCTTACCTCCCCGAAGGGGAGGGATTTTTATTTAGATTGTTTATAAAGTTTTCGAATGCTTTTCCCGGATGTTCTTCATTCATAAAATTCTCTCCAATGAGAAACCCCTTAAACCCGGCATTGCGTAAAGTTACAATAGCTTCCCCGCTGCTGATACCGCTTTCTGCAATTGCCGGCTTGCCGGCTGGAACCTTCCCGATCAATTCTAGAGACGTATTAATATCCACTTCAAATGTTTTAAGATTCCGGTTATTGATACCCACCATGCTTACTTCGTCACAGTAATGCCCAAGTTCTTCTTCATTATGCACCTCCAGTATTGACTCCAAACCGATGCTGCTCGCATACATTGCAAACTCTTTTACCTGTGCTGGAGTTAAACATGCAGCGATCAGCAATATCACATCTGCCCCGAAAGCTTTTGACTCGGCAATCTGCCATTTATCAATGATAAAATCCTTTCGCAGAACAGGTATATCCGTTACTACTTTGGTTTGTATCAGATCATCCAGGTCGCCACTGAAGAACTCATCATCCGTTAATACAGAGATCCCTGCAGCGCTTTTGTTATAAGCCGTTACTACAGGCTCCACTTCCATCTCTTTTGTTTTGAACCAGCCTTTGCTCGGGCTTTTTCTTTTAAACTCAGCTATAATACCTGTACTGCCCGGATTGTTCAAACTCTGTACCAGGGAACGGTTACTGATTTGCCAGAAAAACCTATCCCGCTCAAACCGTTCTATTGAGCTTTTTTGCTTCAGCGGTTCGATCTCTTTCTTCTTTGCTGCGACTATTGTTTCTAAAATATCCATCTGTCTTTTTGTATCGTTAATAAATCTTCGCCTTACAAGACTCTTGTCATGCCGAAGCATGAGGCATCTCAAAGATTTGAAATTGCCAGTACTTTGAAATCTTTGAGACTCCTCCTCCGTCGGAGTGACAAGATTCTGAAGACTGACGTACTTCAGGTTATTGTAATGCCAGCAATTTTTGCAAAGTGCTATTCGCCTTGCCACTTTCCAAACTTTCCACTGCAGCATTGTATGCCCCATCATAATTTTTATACTTACCGGTGCAGTGTAATGCCATGGCTGCATTCGCAAGCACTCCGGCATTTTGCGCCCAGGTTCCTTCGCCTTTTAATATTGTTGCAAAAATCTTTGCAGCTTCCTCCACGCTGCTGCCCCCGCTGATATCCTGTGGCAACACCATTCTTTTTCCCAGTTGCTCCGGTGTCATTATCTTCTCCCCCTCATGATTAATCACTTTTGTATCATTTGTCAGTGAAATTTCATCATATCCGTCTAAACTGTGAATAATGGTAAATGGCTTACCGGAAACGGCTCAGGTCATTTCTCGCAAGGTCAACCAGCATCACATGTTCTGCATTTTCTTTGGCATCTTTCAATAACCTTTCAGCAGCCTGCCTGTCCGCCTCATCATCACCTGTTCTTTTGAATGTGCCTGCAATAGGATGCACCACAGCCTTCCCGTTCTGTATTACTAACTGAGCCTCCGGTGAAGAACCCATCAGTTTATAATCGCCGTAATCAAAAAAGAAAAGGTAAGGCGAAGGATTGATGCTGCGCAAAGCCCTGTACACATTAAATTCATCTCCAATAAATTTTTGCTGAAACCTTCTGCTCAAAACTATCTGATAAACATCACCGCGGTGACAATGGGCGATTCCCTCTTCACCATTTCTTTATAATCATCATCTGTCATATTGGAATTTTCTTCGCCCATTGCGCTGAAAGGATAGACAGGCACATCCCTGCTTTTTATCAGCGCCTCCACCACATGTACTTCACTTGCTGTTCCGTTAATTTTATTCTCGCAGATAAAGAGCTCGTCTCTGAAATGATTGATGGCTATGACGTATTGATAGAGTCTGTATCTCATAAGAGGAATGGCTCCCCCCTCTCCACCCCGTGGAGAGGGGCTGGGCCTGCCTGCCGGCAGGCAGGGGTGAGGTTCTCAAAGAATTGAACTGCATCATACGATGTATAGCCGAATAATCCCTGGGCATACCGCTCCTCTTTTGTTCCTCCCTTCCTTATTTCAAACCGCTGCATGAACTCCCAAAGCAACTGCGCCACTTCATTTTTATTCTTCAATTCAAGCTTCTCCGGGTTTTTACCCGGTAATTTGAATTCAACTGTATCCGCCGAACGGATTTCCATACCCGCAATGGCATGGATACAGATAAACGACCAGCTGTCCTGCTGTGAATGATGATCCGTACTTTCCAGCAGAATTGTATCCCGGAATCGGTCACGCAGCCGCAGGTAAATGCCTGCCGGCGTGTACAGATCAGCCAGTATTTTTTTAACCGCCGTATTTATTGCTATTTTTCTCATTATCACCAAAAAACAAAACCCCGGATAACCGGGGCCAAATATAATTGTACAAATACAGTTATGACATTACAGCCCCGCAAGAGTTGAATGCCACCACCATGTATTGTATACTCTTATCATACAGAGCATATATAAAGGCCAATCAGACAGCAGCAAAGATTTTTCCCTTTGTTTTTTATCAGCGGCGGCATTTTTATCCATTGTTTTTATACCTTCCCATAACAACCAACCACTTATGTTCAGACAATTCTTTACAGCACTGCTGCTTATCATTACCACCGCCGGTTTTTCACAGGATGATATCTCTTACAAACTTCCCCCGAAAGATATTGCCGATATGCTGCTGGCCAAACCGGCGCCGGGCGTAAGCGTGGATGACAAAGGCGAGTGGATGCTGCTTACCGAAAGCAGCAGCTACCCTTCTGTGGAAGAACTGGCAAGGCCCGAACTGAAGATCGCCGGGCTGCGCATCAACCCCGCCAATTTTGCGCCCAGCCGGCAAACCTTTATCAACAACCTTTACCTGAAAAATATCAGCAGCGGAAAAGAAATGAAAATAACCGGCCTGCCCGCCCCGCTGTATGCCGGCAATATCAGCTGGAGCCCCGATGATAAAAAAATTGCTTTTACCCATACCACCTCCGCCCGGGTTGACCTGTATGTGATTGATGTGACCACACAAAAAGCCATGAAGCTGAACAAAACTGCACTCAACGTTATTACCGGTGGCGTTATTTGGTTTGATAACAACACACTTGTTTACCGCAGGGCTATTAAACCGGCAAGCGCTGCACCGGTAAAACCCGCTATGCCCAAAGGCCCCACCGTGCAGGAGAACTACGGCAAGGCTTCACCCAGGCCCACTTTCCAGGACCTGATTAAAAGCCCCCATGATGAAGACCTGTTTGCCTTTTATGCCACCACCCAACTGGTAAAAAATGTGAATGGTACGGAAACTAAGATTGGCCAGCCGGCTATTTACGGTAACATCAGCATTTCTCCGGATAAAAAATACATGTTGGTACGAAGAATAAAAAAACCTTACTCTTACACCGTGCCTGCGAATGGCTTTCCGGCTGAAGTTGTGATCTCCGACATCAATGGCAGGCAGCTGAAAGAACTGGCCGACCTGCCTTCGGCTGAAACAGCCCCTGCCGGGAACGACAATGTACAACTCGTTCCCCGTGGCTTTGAATGGAGGGATGATGAACCCGCTACCGTGGTTTGGTGTATGCCGCTCGACAGCGGATTGATCAAAAAAAATGTGGCGTTTCATGATGCAGTGTATGCCCTGGCTGCTCCGTTTAATATGGCATCAAAAGAATTGTTCCGTACCAAAATGCGCTACCGCGGCGCCACCTGGGGCAATGCCGAACTCGCTATTGTAACCGAAGGACTCACCGGCAAGCAAACCGTTCAGTTGAACCGTTTCAACTCCATAACAGGCGACCTGGAAAAACTCATCAACCGCAATACCACCGATGCCTACTCTAATCCCGGTCAGCCGCTTACCATGCTTAACCAGTACGGAAGAAATGTATTGCTCACCATTGACAATGGCAACAAGATCATCTTTAACAATACCACCGGCAGCTCCCCCAACGGAGATTTGCCTTTCCTGATGAGTTATGATGTACATAAAAAGAAAGCGGATACCCTCTGGCGCTGCGCTGAAGGATATTTTGAATATGTGGTAAGACTGCTGGATGCTGACAAACTCAGTTTCATCAGCCGCAGGGAATCGGAAAAAGAAATGCCCAACTACTGGCTGAAGAATTTAAAGCTGCGCAATGCCGACCGCCAACTCACCGCATTTACCAATCCCTATCCGAAGATGGAAGGTGTGGCCAAAGAAAAAATAAAATACAAAAGGGCCGACGGGGTTGATCTTACCGGCGATCTGTATTTACCCAAAGGATATGATAAAAACCGTGACGGCAAATTACCCGTTATCATCTGGGCCTACCCGGCTGAATACAATTCCGCAACGGATGCGGCTCAGGTCCGCGGCAGTGAGCACCGCTTTACACTGATTGGCGGCGGCTCGGTGGTAATGTATGTTACGCAGGGCTATGCGGTGCTGAACAATGCCGAAATGCCCATTGTGTCTACTGGCAAGGATAAAAAACCCAATGATAATTACATCGAGCAACTGGTGATGAATGCCGAAGCGGCCGTTAATGCTCTGGATTCACTCGGCGTGGGCGACCGCAGCCGGGTGGCCGTGGCCGGCCACAGTTATGGCGCTTTTATGACGGCCAACCTGCTGGCCCATACCCGGCTCTTTAAAGCAGGCATTGCCCGCAGCGGCGCCTATAACCGCACATTGACCCCCTTTGGTTTTCAGAACGAAGACCGCACTTACTGGCAAAACACCGAGTTGTACAATAAGATGAGCCCCTTCAGCTATGCGGATAAAATACGGGCCCCCCTCCTGCTGGTGCATGGGGATATGGACAATAATACCGGCACTTTTCCCATACAGAGCGAAAGGATGTTCAATGCCATTAAGGGCCATGGCGGCACGGTAAAGTATGTAAGCCTGCACTATGAAAGCCACGGCTACCAGGGCCGGGAAAACCTCCTCCATCTTTTATACGAGCAACTGGCCTGGCTGGACAAATATGTAAAGAATGCGGAAAAGAAACCGGGCAAGGAGGAGAAGAAGGCGTTTTGAGAAAGATAAAATTTGTTGAACTGAACCTTCTCCTTTTACTGCGGCACAGAAAAAAATCTTTAAAAGACAAAAACGTAACTCGCCGTCTTTTCAGTACCATGTCATTTTGAACTTTATTTCACGCAAAGTCGCAAAGAATAAGACATAAGTCGCTAAGACTCTTTGCCCTTTTTACACAAACCTCAGCGTATGGGCGCAAAGTATTTCAAACTGAGGTATTGCAGCCTTTTCAACATCAATCCCGCTGTAACCCTTCAGGAGCTGGGAGTAAACTCCTTAATATCCCGCATCAGCTGCATGGCAATATTACTGGCCTTTGCCTCCAGGTCGCTTTCGGCATAAATACGGATGATGGGCTCGGTATTGCTGGTGCGCAGGTGTACCCAGTCGCCGTCAAATTCTATCTTTAACCCGTCTTCAGTGTTCACAGGGTTGTTTTTGTATTTCTTCTTTATCTTTTCAAAAAGGGATTTTACATCAATGCCGTTTTCCAGTTCAATCTTGTTCTTGGAAATAAAATAATCAGGATAGGTATTGCGGAGCGATTTTATTCCTTTCTTGTGGCCGGCCAGGTGGCTTAAAAACAAACCAATGCCAATCAGCGCATCACGGCCATAATGAAAATCAGGGACAATGATACCGCCACTGCCTTCGCCACCGATCACCGCATTTACTTCCTTCATCTTCTTCACCACATTCACTTCTCCCACGGCCGAAGCAAAATACTGCCCGCCGTGTTTCAGGGTAATTTCTTTCAGCGCCCGGGTGCTGCTCATATTGCTTACGGAGTTGCCTTTGATCTTGCCCAGCATATAATCCGCCACGGCAACTAAAGTGTACTCTTCGCCGAACATACTTCCGTCCTCACAAACAAAACAAAGCCGGTCCACATCCGGGTCCACCGCAATGCCCAGATGCGCCTGCTGTTTCACCACTTCAGCGCTCAGTTGTGTCAGGTGCTCCAGCAGGGGCTCCGGGTTATGGGCAAAGCGGCCGTTCACTTCTCCATTCAGTACGATCACTTCATTGATGCCGAGTGCATGCAGCAAGGCCGGCACAAACAGGGCCCCGGTAGAATTTATCGCATCCACCACCACTTTAAAATCCTGTTTTTTTACCAGCCGGGTATTTACCAGCGGGTACTTTACTACAGCGTCAATATGCTTTTGCAGGTAACTGTCGTCAGCGGTTACCGTGCCCAGTTTATCAACCTGTGCAAAGAAGAAATTTTCTTTGGCAGCCAGTTCCAGCACTTTGGCGCCGGTTTCTGCAGAAATGAATTCGCCGTCGCTGTTCAGGAGCTTCAGGGCATTCCATTCTTTGGGGTTATGGCTGGCAGTGATGATAATGCCACCATCGGCTTTAGTCATCTTTACTGCTATTTCCACGGTGGGTGTGGTGGAAAGGCCGAGGTCAATTACATCCGCACCAAGGCCAACGAGTGTGTTCATCACCAATTCTTGCACCAGGGCGCCGCTGATGCGTCCGTCACGGCCAATTACAACTTTCACCTTCTTCTTACCGGCTGAAAGGATGCTGCCATATGCCGCTGTGAATTTCACAATATCCACCGGGCTAAGGTTCTCACCCGGTTTGCCGCCAATCGTTCCCCTGATACCCGAAATGCTTTTGATTAAGGCCACGCTGAATAATTAAGGCTGCAAAAATACAGTTTTCGGTTTCAAAGCTATTTACATCGCCTGCTTACATTTGCTGTATGACAGAAAGGGTATGGTACAAAGACTGGTTTGATTCTCCCTTCTACCACAAACTGTATTTCGAACGGGATGAAAAAGAGGCCGAAGCTTTCATCCGCAAACTGATTGCACACCTGCAGCCGCCACCGGGCAGCCGTATGCTGGATGTGGCCTGCGGCCGGGGAAGGCACAGCAAAATCCTTGCTTCACTGGGCTTTCCCGTTACAGGTATTGATATCTCATCCGGCAGCATTGAAACCGCCAAACAGTTTGAAAGCGGTAACCTTGATTTTTTTGTACATGATATGCGTCTGCCGTTTTGGGGCAATTATTTTCATTATGCTTTCAATTTCTTTACCAGCTTTGGATACTTTAAAACAAGAAGAGAGTATGATGATGCCGTTCGTACCATTGCCAGAAGCCTGCGCCCCGGCGGCATTTTTGTGATTGATTACCTGAATGTACATTATGCGGAAGAACATTTGGTGCATGACGAAATAAAAAAGATTGACAGCACCATCTACACCATCCACCGCTGGGATGATGAAACCCATTTCTATAAAAAAATAACTGTTACGGATCCTTCCCTGAATCAGCCTGTTGCGTACACGGAGAAAGTAGCCAAGTTTACATTAGGCGATTTTACCGACCTGCTGGCCTGGCAGGGCCTGCAGGTGCAGGAAGTGTTCGGCGATTACCAACTGGGCCATTATGATGTGCGGAAAACACCAAGACTGATTGTGGTGGCGAAAAAATATTAACTCATTGGATGAGGATTGCTAAAACCCCGTCCCTTCCCAAATCATTCTTTCTCATTATGCATCAGCATGTATTTCGCTGTCTCAAAATAAGCCTCGGTAAATAACGCCAGCTTTTTTTTCACCGAATCCTGCTGCTGTTTGGTGTAGCGCAATGCCCCGCTGTGCATGGGGCTGAGTTGCTCCTCTTTGGAGTTAATATTTTTTGAGTAGTAAAAATCATCCGTTACCATTCCGATAACATCGGCGGTATTCGTAATAAATGCAAAATTGTATTTCCTGGCAGGGTCCAGCAGGTCACGGCCCAGTGTGGTGTTTACATACGACTGGTGCAGCATGCCGGCAATGGTGGGCAATATATCAATCTGCGATACCACTTCCTTCCGGCGCTGCGGCGATAATAACTGCGGGGCATAAAACAGCAGCGGCACATGTTCATCCGTAAGACGCTGGTCGGACCACACGGGCGGGTATATGGCGTCGGCATTGCCAGCCACGCCATGGTCGCCCACAAAAACAAAAATGGTGTTATGAAAGTATTTTTCCTGCTGCGCCGCTTCGATAAATTTCTGCACACAGTAATCAAAATAACGGAAGGCGTTAAACTCATCAATGGATTCAAACCCGTACTTCTTTAATTCATCATTTTCGATCTTTAGTTTTACAAAATCGGTATCGGTGCTCGCCATGGTCCTGTCAAAGGGGCGGTGGTTACCCGATGTTTGTATGTAGGCGAAAAACGGCCTGTTCAGCTGCCTAAAAACCGAATTGGCTTCGAGGAATAATTCTTTATCGCTGATGCCCCATACATTTACTTCCGGTACGCCGGGGCGCTTGCCGATATGTGTTTGCAGCCCGTTGATATTGTTCAGCACTCCTTCAAAATTGCCAAACTCCGGGTCTCCGCCGAGAAAATAATGTTTTTCGTAATCAGTAAGATTGTCCACAATGGTATGCTGCTGCACTGCTTCCGGGTTGCGGCTGGAGAATTTAAAGAGTTGTGCATCGGGTATGCCGGAAAGAATGGCAAACAGGGCCCTTGCTGTGGAGAAATGCGGGGTGAAGCAGCGTTCAAAGAAAATACCGCTGCGGCAGAGTGAATCAAAGAAAGTTGTGGCATCCAGCGGGTTGCCGCTCATGCTGCTCTTATACATGCTGTATGATTCGCACTGCACCAGCACAATATTGGGTTTGCTTTCGAAGGCATTGCTTCTCGGGCCTGTTTCCCGGCGGTAAGAGAAATTGTTTTTGTCAGGCAGCTGCATCCATTCCGCCATCACCGGGAAAGCTTCTCTTGCTTTGCGTTCATTGTAATCAGGCTTGCGCAGTTTCAGTGTGGCAAAAAAATTCTGCAGGGGATTCAGCGCCAGGTACGATTTGAAGCTGCTGTTGAATTTGAAACAGTCTTTCCTGCTGAGCGGCGACCACGACAAATTGCCCCAGGAAAAAAATAAAAGGATCAGGGCGGAGATTACAAAAAATTTTCTCCGGTAAGGAATGCCCATGCCATCGGTACGGGTGATCACCTGCCAGTGGCTGCGGTGGTACATCCAGCGGAAGAAGAGCACAGCCGCCACCAGTCCCAGCAGCATCCAGAACAAAGGATAGGTTTGCGTCATCATCTTCAACGATATACTGAAGTCCTCAAGAAAATTCACGGCACCGGCATCCAGCGGCGTTTTGTTATAGGAAAAACTTCCGAAACCCGCCGCAAAAAAGAAGAATACAACGAAGGTTACAATGGCAAGGTACCATGTCCACCATTTTTTATTGCGGGATGCATAAAAGGGCGACAGTTTCGGCCACAGGCCGACCAGTATGATGGGCAGCAGTATAAAGGATATCCAGCGCAGATCGTAGCGGATACCCATTAAAAAAGACGGGATCGTTTCGCCAAAGGAGACATCCTTTGGTTTGAAAGCAATAAAAGTGACCAGCCTGCACAGGGTAAATATCAGGAGGAAGATGGGCAGCAGGTTCACTACCCATAAGATCGTCTTTGGTATCCTGTACTTGCGGAGCATGGCTGGGGTGCTGCGTGGTCAGTAGTCCGCAAAATAAGGTCAAATAAGTCATATTAGTCATATAAGTCAAATGGATTGCCCTGGCCAATATGACCCATATAACCTATATGGCCAGCCATCCTTTACTTTTGCATTCATGCATTTTGTCGCTTCCTTCTGGAACACACTTATTCAATGGGACCGGGCCCTGTTTGAAAAAATCAACGGCGACTGGGCTAATCCCCTGTTTGACGCCCTGATGCCATGGCTGCGTAATTCCCAGGTTTGGGCGCCCCTTTATGTTTTTCTGCTTGTGCTGGTGCTGTATAATTTCGGAGTAAAGGGTTTGTGGTGGTCGCTGCTGTTTATTAGTACCGTTTCCCTCACAGACATGACAGGCACTTATATTTTCAAGCATAATATTGAACGCTTTCGTCCCTGCCGCGATCCGGAGTTTTTTCAGCATGTGCGGATGGTGCTGAAAGATTGTGCCGGCGGCTACAGTTTTATTTCCAATCATGCCGCCAACCATTTTGGCATGGGAGCTTTTTTCTTTATCACTTTCCGGCATATCATCGGCAGGTGGGCATGGCTGGGTCTTTTCTGGGCTGCTTCTATTGCCTATGCACAGGTATATGTAGGTGTGCATTACCCGCTTGATGTACTGGCAGGAGCCTTACTGGGAGTGATGTTTGGCCTTACCACCGGCCACTTATTCAACAAGCAGTTCGGATTTGCTATCTTCGCCCATCAATCAACCGGTTCATCTTAATGGACATTATCATCCTGGGCTTTCTCATTCTGCTGAACGGCCTTTTTTCCATGTCTGAAATAGCACTGGTATCAGCCCGCAAGGCCCGGCTGGAAAGTCAGGCCGAAAGAGGTGACAAAAAAGCAAAGCTGGCGCTGGAAATGTCCAACCACCCTGAAACCTTTCTTTCGGCAGTGCAGATCGGCATTACTTTGATTTCTATCATCACCGGTGTGTACTCCGGCGAGCGGTTCAGCAAAGACCTGCAGCCGGTAATTGAAAGGGTGGAACTGTTCAGACCCTATGCCGATGCCATCTCCACTACCCTCATCGTTATTGTAGTCACTTTTGTCTCCATCATCTTTGGGGAGCTGATACCCAAACGGATCGGGATGCTGCGCTCGGAAAAAATTGCAAAATCGGTAGCAGGGCCGATGCGTTTTTTTTCCAGGTTATTTCACCCCATTGTATGGCTGCTGAGCAAAACAAGCAATATCTTTTTCCGCATCTTCAACATCCGGCGTATGAAAGAAGATGCCGTTACCGAAGAAGAAATCAAAACTCTCATCACAGAAGGAACTGAAGCAGGTACTATTGATGAAGCTGAACAGGAAATCATCGAAAGGGTTTTTCATCTTGGCGACCGCAACATCACCTCGCTGATGACACATCGCAGTGATATCATCTGGTTTAACTTAAATGATACGGAAGATAAGATCAAAGAAAAAATATTACAGGAGCCGCACTCCTCCTATCCTATCTGCAACGGAACAATTGACAATATCAAAGGCGTTGTGTCCATCAAAGCCCTGTATGTAAGTCCTGACAGTACTTTGTTCCGGGATATTATGAAGCCGGCGCTGTTCATTCCTGAAAACAACTCGGCCTACCAGGTGCTGGAAAAATTCAAAGAGTCAAAAATTCACTCCGCCTTTATTGTGGATGAGTACGGAAGCATACTCGGGCTGATTACCCTGAACGACATCCTGGAAGCCATTGTGGGTGAAATGCCCCAGCCGGATATTGATGAATATGAAATCCGGAAGCGGGATGACGGCACTTACCTGGTGGACGGGCAAATTCCCTTCTATGATTTTCTCACCCGTTTTGAAAAAACGGAATGGATGAATGAAGGTGAACATGATTTTGACACCCTGGCCGGATTTATTCTGCATGAGCTGGAACGAATACCAAAAGCAGGCGACAAACTGAACTGGAAAGGCTTTAAGATTGAAGTGCTTGACATGGACGGCCACCGGATAGATAAACTGCTGGTAACCCTGAGTGAGGAGTTGAAGGAAGAGATTGAGGAGTAGGGATGGTTTGGGATTATTGGTTTTGGGTCATGAGATGTGGGGATTCCATTCTATTTGAAGAAACTCATAAAATCCGAAAAACAATCCGAAGCCAGAAACCAGCAACTAGAAACTAACCACTGTCTCCTTATCCGGATAATTCAGCCGGGTACTTTTCCGGTTGCCGCTCACTATCACATGAAAGATATTCATCTGGTCATCGAACATATCGTACAGGATGCTGGCGGAAATATCAAACTTGTTTACCGAAGGCACATCCGGTACTTCAATATATCCGTAAGCCGCTTCATGATCGTTTTCAAAACCCAGATAATTATATCGTACCGGTTTCCCGTTTGCCTTAATGGATAAATGACTGAACAGGTATCTTTTTACCAGCGTATCCATTTTAGCTTTGTCGGGGGGATTGATCAGGTCCACCTTTGTTTTGTAATTTTTTGCCAGCGCTTTCTCAAAATCGTCTGTAAAAATCTTACAGCTTATCTCCAGCGTCTTGTCGGCAGCATTATGATTGATCTCAATCACACTTACATGAAAAGGGTGAGGCAGCCCCTCCGCCTTCGCTAATTTATCGGGTGAAGTTTTAACAAAGGTAGAGGCTACGGCGGACAAGCCCGCCCTCCGAAGGGGGGACCTGGCATCTGAAAGGCAGAAATCTCCGCTTACCAGGTAAAAAAGGGGAAATGCTGCTAAACCAAACCATTTATTGAACATTAAAGCCATTGGCACAATAATTTTCGGGATTACAAAAGTCTGAATTATATTTATACTCTGAGCAGGCCATTCGTTAAAGGATTTAACAACGGTAAGGACGGCGATCCGATTTAATACGATGCAGGATCTCGGATTTTATTTCAGGCTTGGCTGGGAACATATTATCAGCCCCGATGCACTGGACCATCAGCTATTTATTGCAGCACTGGTGGCTATTTATCTGCTGAAGGACTGGAAACAGGTGCTGATACTGGTCACCGCTTTCACAATCGGCCATTCACTTACGCTGGCGCTGAGTGTGTTTGATATCATCCGGTTCAGCAGTCAATGGGTGGAGTTTCTGATACCGTTGACCATTGTTCTTACAGCTATTGCCAACCTGTTTCAGAAAAAATTCACACCAAAATCTATCCGCATCAATTATTTCCTGGCCCTGTTTTTTGGCCTGGTGCATGGAATGGGCTTTGCCAACACCATCCGATTCATGCTGGCATCCGACCAGAGCATTGGCTGGAGCTTGCTGGGTTTTAACCTTGGTCTTGAGGTCGGGCAGATAGTGGTGGTGTTAGTATTGCTGCTGCTGGCTCAATTCCTCATCAGCACACTAAAGATAAACCGGAGGGATTGGGTGATTTTTTTATCTGCCGCAGCCTTTGGGCTAAGTTTAAAAATGACGCTGGACAGAATTCCTTTTTAACTACTAAAATGAAATACAATAAAAAAATGCCATGAAAAGAATAAATGCACTAAGCGGGTTGTTGTTCTGTTTTATAGCAACTGCGCAGGCACAGATACAGAACAACGCTGCCTCGAATCACGGAAACAGGTTCGAGCAGTTAGGAACCATTCTTCCCACACCAAATGAGCAGCGTACCGCCAGCGGGGCGCCGGGCGCCAAATACTGGCAGCAACGGGTTGATTACGATATCAGGTGTGAGCTCGATGAAGCCAATAATAAACTCTTTGGCAGTGAGATCATCACTTATTTCAACAACTCACCGGATGTGCTTACCTATTTCTGGATGCAGCTGGACGAAAACCAGCACAGCGCAGTAAATAATGCCAATTACCAGAACACCAACCGGATGCCTGCACAGACCACAGATAAAATGCTTGATCGCTATGAAGAAAGAAGAACTGATAACGGATATGGCGTAAACATAACGAAACTCACCGATGCTGCAGGCAAGCCTCTCAACTACACCATCAATAAAACCATGATGAAGGTTGACCTGCCCGTGTCGCTGAAACCCGGGCAGAAATATGTTTTTAAAGTGGACTGGAACTATCAAATTGCCAACCGGGGCGATTTTATCCGCTTTGGCGGTGCAAGAGGCGGTTATGAGCATTTTGCAGAGGACGGCAATAACAATTATACGATCACCCAATGGTATCCCCGTCTTTGCCGCTACAGCGATGACCAGGGCTGGCAAAACCACCAGTTTACCGGCACGGGTGAATTTACTCTTTGTTTCGGCAACTTTAAAGTGCAGATGACAGTGCCTGCCGATCATATAGTAGGCTCCACCGGTGAATGCCAGAATTATACCCAAACACTAAACACCACACAAATGGCCCGCTGGCAAAAAGCCCAGACAGCCAAAGAACCTGTGCAGATAGTAACATTGGATGAAGCATTAAATGCTTCTAAAAAAACCAGCAACAGCGCTAAAAAAACATGGATCTACAAAGCTGATAATGTCCGCGACTTTGCCTGGACCTCCTCCCGCCGCTTTGTCTGGGATGCTATGCCGGTGATGATTGAAGGAAAGAAAGTGATGGCCATGAGTTATTACGCCAAAGAGGCTTATCCCATCTACAGCAAGTATTCCACCAAAGCAGTGGCGCATACATTGCGTACCTATTCTAAATTTTCCTTTCCATATCCTTATCCCGTTGCCATCAGTGTGGAAGGCAATCAGGGTATGGAATACCCGATGATCTCTTTCAACCCCGGCCGTGCCGAAAAAGACGGTACTTATACAGAAGGTGCAAAGAATGCAGCCATACTTGTTATCATCCACGAAGTGGGCCATACCTTCTTCCCCATGATCGTTAACAGCGATGAACGCCAGTGGACATGGATGGACGAAGGACTGAACTCTTATTTGCAGTACCTGACGCAGGAATTGTGGGATAATAAATTCCCATCTGACGGCGGCCCGCCATTTCAGATAACCGATTACATGAAACTCCCCGAAGACCAATTGGAACCCATCATGACCAATTCTGAGAACATCAACGACTTTGGTGCGAACGCCTATGATAAAGTCGCCGCAGGTTTAAACATACTTCGGGAAACCATTGTAGGCCGTGAATTTTTTGACAATGCTTTCCGGGAATATTCAAGAAGATGGATGTTTAAATCTCCCACCCCGGCCGATTTCTTCCGCACTATTGAAGATGCCACCGGCGAAGACCTGGACTGGTTCTGGAGAGGCTGGTTCTATGGCATTGAAGCCTGCGATATATCTATTGATTCCGTTAAGCATTCAGTGCCGGATGTAACGGCTGTGCCGGCACAAACAAGAGACACCGTTGTATTCAGATCACTGCAAAAACCATCCGTAAATGAGTTTGAAGATCTTTCCAAGATCAGGAACCGGCAGGACAAGAACATTGTATTTGAAACAGATAAGGATACCACACTCCGTGATTTTTACTGGAAATATGACCGGGAAATGGAAAAATATGACACCACCAAATACCCCGTGACCGTTAGGGCGCAAACCGAAGCGCTGGATGAAGCAGGAAGAGCCAAATATGCAGGCAAACATCTTTATGAGTTATACTTCACAAACAAGGGCGGATTGGTAATGCCCATCATCCTGGAATGGACATATAAGGACGGCACCAAAGAGATAGAAAGGATACCGGCGCAGGTATGGCGCAAGAATGAGAAGAATGTGGTGAAGACTTTCATGAAGGATAAGGAAGTGGAATCAATAAAACTTGATCCCTACAAAGAGACCGCCGATATTGACGAAAGCAACAATACAGCCGGAAACATTAAAGAGCCCGGTAAGTTCAAACTGTTCAAACAAAAACAAAATGTACAGCCGGCACCCGGTATAAACCCGATGCAGAAAGCAAAGGAGAAAAAAGGATTCTGAATCCGCCATAATAATATTATCTGGTAAATAATGTCATTTCATTGGTTCTCTCTTCAGGTGGAGAGGGGGCAAATGTCTGGCTGAAAATCCCAAAGCAATGTATTCCATGGGGTTGAGGTGCCGCTCATCAACGGACAGCTCTTATTTTAGCCCAATTCCCGTAGTTTTGACGCCCTTTAAAATTAGCAGTCACATTATAAAAACAGATAAAATGAAACGTTTCTCTTTCTTCTTGCTGACGATAATTTTCCTGGCAGCAAAAGCTCCTGCTCAAAACATCCAGAATAATCCCGGCAGCAACCATGGCAATAAGTTTGAACAAATGGGAAGCATCTTTCCCACCCCAAATGAGTACCGGCTGGCCAGCGGCGCACCAGGCCCCAAATACTGGCAGCAGCGCTGCGATTATGACATCAAATGTGAGCTCGATGAAAAAAACCTGAAGCTCACGGGCAGCGAAACAGTCACCTATTTCAATAACTCGCCCAACGAACTGAATTTTATCTGGCTGCAGCTCGATGAAAACCAGCACAGCAGTGTAAACAATGCCAATTACCAGACCAGCAACCCGATGCAGCGGAACATGAGCCCGCAGCAGATTGACCGGACACAGGAGAATAAATCCGATAACGGTTATGGTTTCAACATTACCAAACTTACGGATGCTGCCGGCAAACCGCTTCAGTACACCATCAACAGGACCATGATGCGGGTGGAACTTCCTGGCATATTAAAACCCGGCCAGCGTTTTGTTTTCAATCTTGACTGGAATTATAAACTGCCTGACCGTATGAGCCGCGGTGGCCGTGGTGGCTATGAATTTTTCCCTGATGATGATAACCATATTTTCACCATGACGCAATGGTATCCCCGCCTTTGTGTGTACAGCGATTTCAAAGGCTGGCAAAACGGGCAGTTTACCGGCCGTGGGGAGTTTGCACTCACCTTCGGCAACTTTAAAGTGGCCATGACAGTTCCGACCGACCATGTGGTGATGAGCACCGGTGAAGGACAGAACTTTGCTGCAGTGCTGAGCCCGGCCCAACTGGCCCGCTGGAACAAGGCGCAAACGGCTGCTGAACCAATAGAAATAGTGACACTGGAAGAAGCCAAGGCCGCGGAGAAACAAAAAAGCGACAAGAAGAAGACGTGGATATTTAAAGCAGACAATGTAAGGGATTTTGCCTGGGGCTCATCCAGAAAATTTGTATGGGATGCGATGGCGATTAAAGTAGAAGGTAAAAAAGTATTGTGCATGAGCGGCTACGGCAAAGAGGCCTATGGCCTGTACAGAAAACTTTCCACCAAAGCCGTGGCACATACGATCAGAACCTATTCCAAATTCACCATCCCCTATCCTTACCCGGTTGCACAAAGTATTGAAGCCGCCAATGGAATGGAATACCCGATGATCTGTTTCAACTTCGGCCGCACGGAGAAAGATGGTACCTATAGCGAGGGCACCCGGAACGGAATGCTCGGTGTGATAATCCATGAAGTGGGGCATAATTTCTTTCCTATGATCATCAACAGTGATGAACGCCAGTGGAGCTGGATGGATGAAGGCCTGAACACTTTTGTGGAATACCTGGCAGAAGAACTCTGGGACAATAAATTTCCCAGCCGGCGCGGGCCTGCCGCTTACATTACTGATTATATGAAGTTGCCAAAAGACCAGTTGGAGCCCATTATGAGCAACAGTGAGAATATAGTTCAGTTCGGCCCCAATGCATATTCCAAACCTGCAACAGGATTGAATATTTTAAGAGAAACCATCATGGGCCGTGAACTGTTTGACTATGCTTTTAAAGAATATGCAAGAAGATGGGCTTTCAAACATCCTGAGCCGGCAGATTTTTTCCGAACCATGGAAGATGCCAGCGGGGAAGACCTCGACTGGTTCTGGAGAGGATGGTTCTACAGCACGGAAGTTTGCGATATTTCACTTGATACAGTAAAATATGCCAAACCCGATCTTGACGCAGCGGCGCCTGAAACAAAAGAAACCGTGGTAAAGAGAGCAGCCGACAAACCACAAGTGTCCGCTTTTGATGACATCTCCAAGATAAGGAACCGGGAAGACAGGAATATTGTATTTGAAACAGACCGGGATACCACCACCCGTGATTTTTACTGGAGATATGCAAGAGGGCTTGAGCCTTACGACACCACAAAGCTGGAAATAAGAATTCCGGGCAACAAACCCGAGGGGCTGACCCAGGAAGAAAGGGAGAAATATGCCAATAAAAATATGTACGAACTCACCTTGAGTAATAAAGGGGGCCTGGTAATGCCAATAATTATTGAATGGACTTATAAAGACGGAACCAAAGAAATTGACCGCATACCGGCGCAGGTATGGAGACTGAATGAAAATAAAGTGGTAAAAACTTTCATCAAGGATAAAGAAGCAGCCTCCATCAAACTGGATCCATACCGGGAAACAGCCGACATCAACACCAATAACAACGGCTGGAATACCATTGCTGAACCATCTAAGTTCACCCTCTTTAAACAAGGACAGGGAGGCAGAAGAGCGGGAGGTAACCAGTCAGGCAATCCTATGCAGCGGGCGCAGGATAAAGAGAAGAAAGGATTCTGATAAAACTGAACAATAAGGGAAGCTGTCACAAATGGCAGCTTCTTATTTTTTAGTCGCCCTGGAAGGATTGGAGGAAGGTTCTTTCAGCCGCTGCTCTGCTTTCAGTTTTTGTGAAAGCAGCCATTCTATCTGCCCGTTCACACTGCGAAATTCATCAGCGGCCCATTTTTCAAGAGCCTTATAGACTTGAAAATCTATCCTTAGCACAAATGCTTTTTTGTCGCTCACAGGATGGATAATTGAATTTACTGGTACAAAGTCCCGGTGTTCAGCACCGGTGTGGCTGCCTTTTCCCCGCAGAGAACCACCATCAGATTGCTCACCATGGCTGCTTTCTTTTCTTCGTCAAGGTTCACAATTTCCTTTTTACTCAGCTGCTCCAGCGCCAGTTCCACCATTCCCACCGCCCCTTCCACTATTTTAAATCTTGCCGCCACAATGGCTGTGGCCTGTTGTCTCCGCAGCATATCGCCGGCTATTTCAGGTGCATATGCCAGATGGGTGATCCGGGCTTCAATGACCATGATGCCTGCAGCGGATAAACGTTCACTTAATTCCTGTTCCAGCATTTCGATCACTTTTTCACCACCATTCCTTAATGTTACCGAGGCGTTGCTGTCTTCCATTTCATCGTATGGGCAGGTAGTGGCCAGGTGGCGTATAGCCGATTCGCTTTGAATTTTCACATACTGCGCATAGTCGGCTACTTCAAAAGCGGCCCTGTATGTATCGTTTACCTGCCATACAATTACAGCAGCTATCTCTACAGGGTTCCCGATCTTATCATTCACTTTCAGCCTCGCCGTTTCAAAATTGTTTTTTCGAAGCGATATCTTTTGCCTCCCGAAAAAAGGATTTACAAACAACAGCCCGTTCTTTTTAACCGTGCCGGCATACTTCCCGAAAAAAGTGCATACGCTGGATTGGTTGGGGCTGATGATCATCAGCCCTTTCATGAAAAAGAGAGAAAGGATGACCAATGCCAGGCCTGCCCAGAACAGCGGCAAAACCTGCTCATTTCCGCCAATGCCATCCACCATAAAATATATTCCGAATCCAATACCAGCAAGAGTTAAAGCAAGTACCAGGAATCCGGAAACGGGTTTGATGATCTTTTCCATATATAAAATTGTTTGATATCAAATTGATATCAAAATTATATTATAATCAATACCCCACAAAATTTTTAATTGATTTTTCTTCATCTTTTTTATGTCTGATCAACCGGTTGCAACTCTTGTTCTGCTTTTAATATCTTTAGTGCATGAAAATCAGGATCATCCCCGTTTTTTTGTTGCTGCTGTATTCCGCATCTCATGCAGCGGTGGTTGATACCGTTTCCATTCCCAGCAGGGCCATGGGCAGAAGTTTTAAATGTGTGGTGATAAAACCCGACAACTATCACTCTTCATTGGGAAAGTTCAGGGATAAAAGCTACCCGGTTGTTTACCTGCTCCACGGTTACGGAGGCTGGTACAGTAACTGGGTAACCCGAATCCCGGAACTGGTGAAATATGCAGATAAATACCAGTTCATCATTGTTTGCCCGGAAGGAAAAAACAGCTGGTATATAGACAGCCCGGTTGATACAAACATGAAATTTGAAACTTATGTGGGGGTGGAAGTGCCCGCCTGGATTGATAAACACTACAACACAATTAAAGACCGGACCGGCCGTGCCATTACCGGCAACAGTATGGGCGGGCATGGCGGATTATATCTTGGTTACCGTCAATCGGGTACTTTTGGCGCCTGCGGAAGTATGAGCGGTGGCGTTTACCTGCGGCCCTTCCCCAAAAACTGGCAACTGATGAAAAGGCTGGGTGATACCATCAGCAAGGCGGAGAACTGGGAGAAATATTCTGTTATCAACGTAGTGGAGAAATACCCGAAAGATTCTATTGCTATCATTATTGACTGCGGTACCGATGACTTCTTCTTTGATGTAAACAATATGCTGCATACCAAAATGGAAAAACTGAAAATCCCGCATGAGTATATTGAACGTCCCGGCCAGCATAACTGGGATTACTGGAAAAATGCCATACAGTACCATTTTCTGTTTTTTAGCAATTATTTTGAAAAAGGGGCGAAAATGAAAAAATGATACCGCAAATATTTCATAGGGCATTCAGTAGTCAAACCCTGCGATCAATAATGGCTCTTTAAGGTTCAGGGGTATTGCCCGTATTGCCATCCCGCACTTTTATCTTCTTCTTTCCGGAGTTTTTCTTTTCATAATCCAGCACCACCTGGGGTTTTTGCACTGTTTTAGTGGTAGCAGTATCCGGTTTTTGTTTTCCCTTACTTATATCAATCGGCCGCAGGTCTTCATCCGCTATCATGGCACCGTCATCCGTTTGCAGTTTGTTCATCACATAATATTCGGTTGCCTCAATCCTGCCTTCCCTTGGATCGTAGTAGGTCCACTTGCCATGCTTCATGGCCATGCCGTCATTCTTTACCACCACCCGGTCAATTTCCTTGGTCGGGTCTTTCAGGTCATAGACAGACACGGTATCATACTGGTTGGCGGGGTCAATGGCCCTCCAGTTCTCCTCCCGCAGCAGCCCGCCATTGTACGTAAAGTACTGCTGTTTGCCGTGCAGTTTGCCCCAGCGGTAATTCTCCTGAGCAATTTTTACACCCTCTAATGAAAAACGTTTCCACTCCCCGTCTTTCAGGTCGTCAACAAAATATCCTTCTTCTTCGTAGCCCCTTTCGCCCCGAAGGTCCGGCACTTTAATCACCCAGGGGCCCTGTTTCTTCCCCTTTATATCTACCCGGTTCAGTGTATCACCTCTTACACCAATGATAAAATCTTTCCATTGCGCATTACCGCCTGCGGAAATAAGGAGAAAGATTGCAAGAATTAAACGCATTGTTTAGTATGTTTGATGAGACTTTGAGCCCAAGGAAGAGTCAACCAATTATTTCTGCAATTTACTAACGAAAATTCACCGCTTTTATGTTCCGCCTGTTAAAAAGCGCCTTTACAGCTTTATTCCTGCATTTTTGCGTCGTTGTTTTCCCGCAGCCCAATCCCACGCCGGCAGGTGAACGGATGCAGGGGCTTGACCTGCGTCGTAAACTGCAGACCCTTTCCCCGCTCAATGACATTAAATTCCGCAGCATTGGCCCCACCATTATGAGCGGCCGGGTGGTGGATGTGGATGTAAACCCTGACGAACCTACTGAGTTTTATGTTGCCTATGCCACCGGCGGGCTCTGGCACACCACCAACAACGGGCAGAGTTTTACCCCAGTTATGGATAACCTTGACATGCTCTTTATCGGCGATATCGCTGTGAACTGGACTAAAAGAATTATCTGGGTTGGCAGCGGTGAAGTGAACAGCAGCCGCTCCTCTTATGCAGGTACCGGAATTTATAAAAGCAGCGACAATGGAAAGAATTGGGAATATCTCGGCCTGCCCGAATCGCACCATATCGGTAAAGTACAATTGCACCCAGCCAATGATAATATCGCCTGGGTGGCGGTGCTGGGCCATTTGTATTCTCCCAATAAAGAAAGAGGCGTTTACAAAACCACCGACGGCGGCAAAACATGGAAACAAACTTTGTATGTGGATGATAACACCGGCTGTGTGGATCTGGACATCAACCCTGCGAATCCTTTGGAAATTTATGCAGCCATGTGGTACCGCACCCGCCGTGCCTGGAAGTTTGAGGAAAGCGGCAAGAGCAGCGGCATTTACAAAAGCAGCGATGGCGGCGAAACCTGGAGCATGGTTTCCGGAGCTGGTTCGGGTTTTATGACGGGTGAAAAAATCGGCCGTATGGGTATAGCTGTCTATCCCCAAAACCCCAAAATCGTTTGGGCTGTGGTGGATAACAACAATCCCAAACCGGATACAGCCAAAAAAAATGATACGCTTTACAAAAAAGAGGATTTCAGGAATATCACCAAAGAACAATTTGCGGCGCTGAAAAATAACCTGCTTGATACATTTCTGCGAAAAAACGGCTTTCTGAGAAAATACAATGCGCAGAATGTAAAGGAAATGGTGGCGGCCGATAAATTAAAACCAACTGAACTCTGGGATTACCTGGACAGTGATGATGGCTTTCAAAATACCGGCATCTACGGTTGTGAGGTGTACAAGAGCGAAGACGGCGGAACAAGCTGGAAAAAAACCCATGATAAACCCATTGGTATCTTCAACACCTATGGTTATTATTTCGCCAAGATCTATACTTCTCACTATAACCCGGATAAGGTTTTCATCCTTGGTTTCTTTGCTCAAATGTCAACCGACGGGGGCCAAACATTCAAAACGATTGACAAGGGCAATGTGCATGCTGACCATCATGCCCTTTGGGTAAACCCCAAAAAAGATTCGCATCTCATTAATGGTAACGACGGCGGCGCCAACATCACTTATGATAACGGCGAAAACTGGTTTAAGGCCAATACACCGCCTGTGGGACAGTTTTATGCAATTACTGTTGACGATGCAAAACCGTATAACGTTTATGGCGGACTTCAGGACAATGGAAGCTGGTGGGGGCCGTCCACGCATAAGGAAGATATTGGCTGGATTGATAATGGTCAGTATGCTTACCGGGGTATTAATGGCGGTGATGGTATGCATGCACAAGTGGATACAAGGGATAATGCAACTGTATATTCCGGTTCGCAGTTTGGTGTTTACAGCCGCTACAACAAAAACCAGCGGGGTGGACAAAAATTCATCCGCCCGCAGCATGAGTTGGGAGAAAAACCGCTTCGCTTCAACTGGCAGTCACCTATCCTGCTAAGCAAACATAACCAGGATGTGCTTTATTTTGGCGCTAACCGGCTCTACAGATCATTAAACAAAGGCGATACCATGATCGCCATGAGCAGCGACCTTACCAATGGAAGAGTGCCGGGTAATGTTCCTTATGGCACTACCACCACTATTTCTGAATCGCCGCTCCGGTTTGGTTTGATATATACCGGTACTGACGATGGGAATATTCACCGTTCTTATGATGGTGGCTATAGCTGGGAACAACTGAACCAAACAGCAATACCTCCAGATACTAAAAAAAGAAAAAGCCGTGACGTTACTCAATATTTAAAGCTTGAAACAAACAAACTCTGGGTAAGCCGGGTTACTGCCTCACAACATAAAGAAGGCAGGCTGTATGTTTCATTAAACGGCTACCGATATGATAACTTTGCCCCTTACCTCTATGTAAGCGAAGATTATGGTATAACATGGAAACAAATAGGTAAAGAACTTCCATTTGAACCAATCAATGTTGTAAAAGAAGACCCGAAAGATGAAAACATAATTTATGCTGGAACGGATGGCGGCCTTTATGTAAGTTTTGATATGGGTAATACCTTCATGATCTGGAATGGCGGCATGCCGCAATCTGTTCCGGTGCATGATATCGCCATTCAATCAAGGGAAAATGAAATTGTGCTGGCCACACATGGCCGCAGCCTGTTTGTTGCCAAACTCGATGATATACAAATGCAGCGCAAGGACCCGGAATGGATAAAAAAGAAAATGGAAAAACAAAAACATTCCCCGGCGCCTGGGGTGAAAGTGGATGATCAGTAGCGTTTTTAACCGCCGGCTTTACCTCCGGTGTTTTCTTTGATAAAAAAATGTGAACAGTAAAGCATACTAAAACCCGCCATCCAGAAATAAAAAGCAATGCCGGGAGATACATCAAGATTTGAGCCTCCTTCATCAAAAGGAATTTCTTTTACCGCCAAGAAACTCAATCCCAGCAGAAGTGACGCTATGGAACACCCAATTTTGATTGTTCTACTGCGGGCAGGCACTAAAAGGGCTATGAAATAGGCAATATTAGCCAGCCATGATAAGAATACTGGTGAAACGCCACCCACGACTCCTATCCATCCCCGCAATAAAGCTGTTATGCCCGTATAATCATCTTCCCGGAAGATGGGGTAGGCACAGGCGATAGCATATAAAAAAACTGAGCAGATGACAAGCCTTTGCCTTATGCTCAGTTTCTTGTTCATTGATGTAATTGTTAATATCAGACTTTTTCCCTTTTCTTCCGGAAAATAAGGAACAGCAACACCAGCACCAGCGCTCCACCACCGATATAATAATACATCGTCATATCCTTAGGCTCACGGGCAAGCCCTTTTTCAATATTCTTTTCCGTTTTGCCGATATATTTATCAATAAAAGGAAAAGAAGGGTTCATTTCTTTTACCTCATCAAATTTTGCCAGGGCTTTTTTATAGCGCTCAGCATCATACAGGTCCAGCGCTTCTTCATAAACCAGTGATATCTCGCTCATATCCGGCTGTATTTTGGCCTTTCGGATAAATTCTTTTACAATGGTAACCGGCACAATAAAGTTCATGCCCTGCACTTCCTGCCCCCGCTGCTGGTCAATGCTGCCAAAAGTGGCCAGGCCGATCACTTCACCGTATTCATTCATTACCGGGCCGCCGCTGTTGCCGTGAGTGATGGAGGCATCGGTCTGCAGTACCTCCCATCCGTCTTTCATATTTTTTTTGGCGCTTACAAGCCCCCTGGTCAGTGTGGCTTCTGAAATAGATTCCTCTGAAATAAGCGGATGAAAAGTGGCCACTGCCGGGTATCCCAGTACATATACCTGGTCTCCCACTCTCATTTCCTTATCATCTCCCACCCGGATAGTAGGGTATTCATGTTTTTTAGTCAGTTTTAAAATCGCCACATCTTTACCGGGTATGGCAGCTCCTTTGGTTACCAGGCTAGCCGGTATGTTCATCGGCTCTATCTTCCCGCCTTTACCGGAAATACCCAGCACCACGCTGAACTCTTTGTCAATTCTGCCCACTTCCAGTGTTTGTGAAAAATACCAGGCATTGGCATTGGTAAGATCTTTTCTCTCATCTTCTGTCAGTTCCCGGTCCATACTTTTTTCCAGTTCTTTGGCATCGGCATCCATAGTTTCCTGGAAAGCCTGATCTGCAAAACTCTGTTTGGTAGTCTCATCGTTTTCATCCACCACATGAGCATTGGTAATAACATATCCATTGGGTGTAACGATGAACCCGGAGCCAACCATGGTAGTATTGAGCTCTTTTGAAACCCTTTCTGTTCCCCGCATCATGTATTTGTCAATGTTCTGACAAAAAGCCTTGATATATGTGGTCCAGAAAAGATCGGTTGTAAATGTACCCGCAGCTTCAAGGTCCTGCCTTGTTTGCATAGCCAGTTGCTGAACACCTGCTTCATCAATAATGGGTTGAATGGCTGTTACAGTTCCTTTAAAAGTGGCCAGTATCATTACGGTGCCGGGTTTATTTCGTTCAGCGATCTGAACCGGTGATAATTTTTGGGCAAAAGATGTGACGGTAAAAAAAACGGGAAGAAGGAACAGGAATTTTCTCATAATGACTGGTTTTGGATGCGACCCTGGTTGCGGATTAAAGATACTTCAGATACTTCACATCCGGAAATATGCCTTCCCTTAAAAAAGTTGCCTAAAAACGGTGGAATCGTTCAAAGCAGGCTTTTTCCAGCATCTCACGGTCATCGGGGTGGGCAATGTCAATCAGCTCCTTTGCTCTTTGCCTCAGGTTTTTGCCAAACAAATAAGCAACTCCATACTCGGTAATCACATAATGGATATGACCACGGGTGGTAACCACACCTGCCCCGGCTTTCAGAAAGGGAACAATGCGGTTTACTCCCTTAGCCGTTCGGCTGGTTAATGCAATGATGGGTTTGCCTCCTTCACTCAGCGCAGCGCCCCGCATAAAATCCATTTGCCCCCCAATGCCGCTGTATTGGGTGGTGCCGATTGAATCAGCGCATACCTGGCCGGTGATATCCACCTCAATGGCGCTGTTAATGGCCACCACTTTGGGATTGCGGCGGATAACATGAGGATCATTCACATAATCAATATCCAGGAAAACAAAAGCGGGGTTATCATCCACATAATCATAAAGCCTCCGGGTTCCTACCGCAAAACCGGTAACCGTTTTATTCGGATGTATTTTTTTCTGCGAATTGTTAATAATATCCATGTCAAACAGGTCAATGATGCCATCGCTGCACATCTCTGTATGCACACCTAAGTTCTTATGAGAATTGAGTGATTTTAATACAGCATCGGGAATGGTGCCGATTCCCATCTGCAAAGTGCTTCCGTCTTCTACCAGCCCGGCTATCAGCCGCCCAATCTTCAGTTCATCTGCGCCCACTTTGGCGCCATAATCCATTTCCGGCAACTCTTCTTCATAATATACCATAGAACCGAACCGCCTGATGTGCACCAGACTGTCGCCATGTGTTCTCGGCACCCGGGGATTGATCTGCGCAATAATATATGTCGCCGTGTTTACCGCACTGCGGGCAATATCCACCGATACACCCAGCGAGCAATAACCATGCTCATCCGGCGGTGATACCTGCACCAGCGCTACATCAATTTTCATCTGGCGGCGGAACAAATCAGGAATATCGCTCAGGAAAACAGGAATATAATCCGCCCTGCCCTCATTTACTGCCTGCCGTACCGACTGAGAAACAAACATGCAGTTGATATAAAATGATTCCTCATATTCCGGTTTATCCAGTTCAATATCGCCATGCACCGTAATGAAATTGAGCTCAACATTGCGGAGTTCTGCAGCCCTTTTGGCTAATTCTCTCAATAAATACAGGGGTGTTTGGGCGCTGCCCTGTACAAATACACGGTGCCCCGACTGAACAACAGATAACGCCTCCCCGGCTGATTTATACATAACTGATAATTTCGCCCTGCAAAGCTATTGACGCATCAATGGCAGGTATTGATAATTCTTATCGTAATAACTGATCTGCATCAGCTCAATTACCGGGAGAGCAGGTAGTCAATCGCCAGTTCATAACCCTTCAGCCCAAGTCCGAAAATACTGCCGGCTGCCTTACCGCTTACATGCGACAGTTTTCGAAAATCCTCTCTTGCCTGCACATTGGAGATATGCACTTCCACCACGGGTGCTTTAATGGCGGCAACGGCATCGCCAATAGCCACGGACGTATGTGTGTACCCGCCGGGGTTCAGTACTATTCCATCACACTCAAATCCTGTCCGCTGCAGTTCATTGATCAGTTCGCCTTCCACATTACTTTGAAAATAGCTGAGCTCAACATGGGGATATTTTCTTTTCAGGAATTCCAGAAACTGCTCAAAGGGCATATTGCCGTAAATATCGGTTTCCCTTTTACCAAGCAGGTTCAGGTTAGGGCCGTTGACAATGGCGATTTTCATACTTCGAATATAAATAAAACCACAGATAACACTGATTAAACACAGACGACACAGTGTTATCTGTGAAAAAGAATATGTGTAATCTGTGGTAAATACTAATTCTTTTGCTCCTTGATTAGTTGAAGAAACTCATCAAACAAGTAGCGGCTGTCATGCGGGCCGGGGGTGGCTTCAGGGTGATATTGTACAGAGAATGCAGGTTTGCCTTTTACCCGTATACCTTCAATACTCTGGTCGTTCAGGTTTACATGGGTCACCTCAATATGCGCTGCTTTCCTTACAGCCTCCGGGTCTACCCCAAAACCATGGTTCTGCGTTGTGATTTCTGATTTGCCGGAAATATTATTCTTCACGGGGTGATTGAGGCCACGGTGTCCATGATGCATTTTGAAAGTGGGGATATCATTAGCCAGCGCCAGCAGCTGGTGACCCAGGCAGATACCAAACACGGGTTTCTCTTCCTTCAAAATTTGTTTCAGTGTATTGATTGCATAGTCCATCGGGGCCGGGTCGCCGGGTCCGTTTGAAATAAAATAGCCATTGGGCTCAAACCGGTTGATTTCTTCAAGCGGTGTTTTTGCAGGAAACACTTTTATATAAGCGCCTCTTTCTACCATGCAGTTAAGAATATTCCTCTTAACTCCATAATCCATCACTGCAATTCTGACGGATGAATTTTTATCGCCCAGTTCATAGGCTTTTGTTGTGCTTACCTTGCTGGCCAGTTCCAGCCCGTTCATATCAGGCACTTCGGCCAGTTTCTTTTTCAGCGCTTCAATGTCGGTGGTTTCCGAAGAAATAATGCAGTTCATGGCCCCTTTGGTGCGGATATGCGCTACCAGCGTCCTTGTATCCACTCCTTCTATCGAAACGATCTTGTGTTGCTTCAGATAATCGTTCAGAGAGCCCTTGGCCAGCTTGCGGCTGTAGCCTTCTTCCAGGTTTCGGCCGATCAGGCCGCTGATCTTCACCGTATCACTTTCCACATCCTCATCCTTTACCCCGTAATTACCGATATGGGCGCTGTTCATGATGAGTACCTGCCCGAAGTAACTAGGATCGGTAAACACTTCCTGGTAGCCGGTCATACCGGTGTTAAAGCATATTTCGCCGGTAGTGGTGCCTACAGCGCCAAAAGCCTGCCCGCGGGCAAGGGTACCATCAGCCAACAATAAAACTGCGGGAATCGGTGAATTAGTCATGCAGAAATATTTTGCAAATAAAATGAATCGTCGGTTATTAACGGCGATTACTTTTTCACAAAAAACAAAACCCCCGGTTTTCACCGGGGGCCTTATTAAGGGATGTTGTGTTGTCTTATTCAGCCGCTTTTTCTTCAGCGGCGGCAGGTGCTTCAGTTTTTTCGGAACCGGTTTCTGCTTTCTTCTTACCACCAGCCCTGCGGGTTTTTTTGGCAGGAGCTTTTTCTTCGGTTTTACCCTTTCCGTAAATTTCGTTGAAATCCACCAGTTCAATCATAGCTGTTTCGGCATTATCGCCGGGGCGGGTTCCCAGTTTAATGATACGGGTATAGCCTCCGGGCCGGCCGGCCACTTTTTCAGCCACATTGCTGAACAGTTCGGTTACCGCAGTTTTATCCTGCAAATAGCTGAATACAACCCGGCGCTGGTGGGTGGTATTGGTTTTCCCCTTCGTAATAAGAGGCTCCACATATACCCGCAAAGCTTTTGCCTTGGCAACGGTGGTTACAATTCTCTTGTGTTCAATCAGCTGGCAGGCCAGGTTACTCAGCAAAGCATCTCTGTGTGCTTTGGGGCGGCTCAGGTTTTTTACTTTGTCTCCGTGACGCATGACGTTTCAATTTTAAGGTTATCTTCTCTCCGCTTTATTTCTGAGCGAAGCTGAAGAATCGGTTGTACCGTGTCAGGAATTACAACCTACATTTAATAAAAAACGGCGGCCTGTTCAGCCGCCGCAGTTCAGTTATATTTCATTTGCATCAATTCCCAGCTTGGCAAGATCCATTCCGAAATGCAGGCCCCTTTCTGTCAGCACCTGTTCAATCTCGGCAAGTGACTTCTGGCCAAAGTTGCGGAATTTCATCAGGTCCTCCTGCTCGTACTGCACCAGTTCACTCAGTGAATTGATTTTGGCAGCTTTCAGGCAGTTGAAAGCCCTCACAGAAAGATCGAGGTCTTCCAATGGGGTCTTCAGCACTTTACGAAGCTGGAGTGTTTGCTCATCCACCAGGTCTTCTTTCTTTTCTTCTTTGTTATCGAAGGTGATGTTCTCGTCAGTGATGATCATCAGGTGCTGGATGAGGATTCTGGAAGCCTGTTTTACCGCTTCTTCTGGGTGAATAGTGCCATCGGTAGAAACTTCCATGATCAGCTTTTCAAAGTCAGTCCTTTGTTCCACCCTGGTGTTCTCGATTGTGTATTTTACATTCTTGATAGGGGTAAAAATGGCATCAACAGGTATATAGCCCATCGGTGCATCTTTTGGCTTATTGTCTTCTGCCGGCACATAACCGCGGCCTTTGCCGATGGTAAGTTCAATATCCATGCGGGCCGAGGAATCCAGGGTGCAGATGAGCAGATCGGGGTTCATGATCTGAAAAGAATGGGTTCCTTCACTGATCATGCCCGCAGTAAATTCTGTTTTGTTCTTGATGGAAAGCATGATTTTTTCGTTGGCTACTTCATGATCCACCACTTTTTTGAAGCGAACCTGCTTCAGGTTCAGGAATATCTCCACCACATCTTCGCTGATGCCTTGCATAGTGGCAAATTCATGATCCACTCCTTCAATTTTCACACCAATGATTGCATATCCTTCCAGTGAACTGAGCAGTACCCGGCGCAGGGCATTGCCAATGGTAACACCATATCCGGGTTCCAGGGGACGAAACTCAAACTGAGCTTCAAAGTCAGTTGCTTTTTGCAGGATGATCTTATCAGGTTTCTGGAAATTTAAAATGGCCATATTGAAATTTTAGATTTACGATTTAAGATTTACAACTTATTCAATAGCTGATATTCGCTATTGACTTTTCTCCATTTCACTATTATTTGGAGTATAATTCCACTATCAGTTGCTCTTTGATATTCTCCGGAACGCTTTCCCTTTCAGGGTAAGTGATGAAAGTGCCTTTCATTTCCGTTTCGTTCCAGTCGAGCCAGCTAAACTTCGGGTTTTTGGCCCTGACGGCACTGGTAATGGATGTTCTTCCCTTGCTGCTTTCCTTGATAGAAATAATATCACCGGGTTTAAGCTGACAGGAAGGAACATTGACCACTTCGCCGTTTACTTCAATATGCTTGTGGCTCACCAGTTGACGGGCAGCCGGGCGGCTGGGTGCAATGCCCATACGGAAGACTGTATTGTCAAGCCGGGCTTCGCAAAGCTTGATCAGGTTTTCACCCGTTACACCCCTGCGTCGTGCAGCCTCTTCAAAGGTCTTGCGGAATTGCTTCTCCAGGATGCCATAAGTGTATTTGGCTTTTTGCTTTTCACGGAGCTGTAAAGCGTATTCACCGAGTGTTTTACGCTTACGTTTTTCACCGTGCATACCGGGAGGGTTGCTGTTCTTGGTAAGCCATTTGCCGTTGCCCAGAATGGGCTCGCCAAAAATGCGGGAAATCTTGGTCTTGGGACCATTGTACCTTGCCATAGTTTTTATTCATTTCCGCTTTTTAAAAACCGGTGAACTGATCGTTGAAAGCGGTAAAAATTAATCAGTCACCCTTTTATTAAATGAATGCCCCGATCCTTTCAGGACAACTATTTCGAATAAGAATTATACCCTTCTTTTCTTGGGCGGACGGCAGCCGTTGTGCGGCAGGGGCGTCACATCCTTAATCATTACCACTTCAATACCTGACTGTGCAATGGAGCGGATGGCGCTTTCACGGCCGGTGCCCGGGCCTTTTACAAATACATCCACCCTTTTCAGGCCTGCGTCAAATGCGGTTTTGGCTGCATCGGCAGCGGCCATTTGCGCAGCGTAGGGGGTGTTCTTTTTGGAACCTTTAAATCCCATTTTCCCGGCGCTGCTCCAGCTGATAACCTGCCCGGTCTTGTTGGTAAGACTGATGATGATGTTGTTGAATGTGGCAGAAATGTGAGCATCTCCGTATGCATCCACTTTCACCACTCTTTTTCTGGCAGCGGCTTTTGCGCTAACCGGCTGCTGTGCTTGTGCTTTTGCCATAATTGTGTCCTAAGGTATTCTTTCTTTTTTCTTTATTTTCCCTTTTACCGGGTCTGAATCAACCCTCCTGCCGACCTGTCAGGCTATCCGGCGCTGATTCAAAATTTTCAGGTCCTGGTTCGGTAAGCTCTTCATGACAACCACGGTCATCCTGAGCGGAGCCGAAAGATTATTTCTTCGGCGCCTTCTTTTTACCGGCCACGGTTTTTCTCTTGCCTTTTCTTGTACGGCTGTTTGTCCTGGTGCGCTGCCCTCTTACCGGCAGCCCTTTCCGGTGACGCATTCCGCGGTAGCTGGCAATATCCAGAAGCCTTTTGATACTCATCTGCACTTCAGAACGAAGCTGGCCTTCCACCTTCAGTTCTTCGGTAATGGTATGACGGATGGCATTCAGATCATCATCGCTCCACTCATGCACTTTTTTATCACGGTTGATATTATTCTTATCAAGAATATACTTAGCGGTAGAGGGACCGATACCATATATATAGGTAAGGCCTATTTCTCCTCTTTTGTTTTTGGGTAAGTCAACACCGGCAATACGGGCCATAAGTCTATTTTAGATTTACGATTTTAGAATTAATTAACCCTGACGCTGTTTGAAGCGGGGATTTTTTTTGTTAATAATATAGAGTTTGCCTTTGCGGCGAACAATTTTGCAATCGACGCTTCTCTTCTTAATGGATGCTCTTACTTTCATGTTATCATTTTTTGTGACGCCTCTGTTGCGTCTTTACTTTCTTACTTATACCGAAAGTTGATCCTTCCCCTTGTCAAATCATACGGCGACAACTCCACCCCTACCTTATCCCCCGGAAGGATGCGTATGTAGTTCATCCTCATCTTCCCGGATATAGTGGCCAGTATTTCATGCCCGTTCTCCAGTTTTACCCTGAACATGGCATTCGACAGGGCTTCTATAATTGTTCCATCCTGCTTAATAAGAGGTTGTTTCGACATATTTTTTGGGGTCGCAAAGATAGGAGTATCAGGCTGAAAAAAGAAAAAACCCCATTCCTTTTTGGGGTTTATGTGGAAAAAGCCCGGCGATCACACCCGATGGGGCTAAGGCTTTGTTTTTCAGGGCCTGTGCAGAGGTATTTTGGTCATATCCATGTGCAGGTTCTGTAGCTCATGTACCCCCAGCGGAAAGCTAAAATGCCTGCGGTCTTCCCGCCACCACATTTCTATGTTGGAAAAGTCGCCTTTTTTAGGCGTTACCAGCCGAAAAGAGTCCTTTTTGTACTTTACCGCACCGTCAATTTCTTCTTTGGTAAATCCAAATTTCATTAACTGGTCTTCATTCAGCGGCACAGCATCCATTTCATCAGGGCTGTACCAGAATTCCTGAACACCGTTATCAACAAGAGCCTGGTTTTCTTCATGGCTTATTTCCACTACTACGCCCTCTCTCATCACTCCTTCGTCATTCACCATAATAATATCCCCTGCTTTTAATTTTCCGATTTTTAGCATAGCAATCCGTTTTTGGTTAGCCGAATATAAAAAAGATTACAAATACAAATAAATGACCCTAAAAAAATATATTTTTAATACTTAACAACAACACCAGGCAATGAAAAATAAATTTTAGGCCTTTTTTATACTTGTATTTTGCTTCGGTCTTGCCTCCTGCAGCAGTAAAAAAGAAACACCGGCTTCAATTGCGCAAAAATGGTGCGAATTAAATGCCAAAATAACCCAGGCTCCTGACGGAGGCCCGGAATACGGAAAAGCGAAAGCGGCACGGAAAAAATTTGAAGAGGAAATGCAATCCAAGTACAAAGACAACCAGGCTTTCCTGGATGAAGTGGGTAAAGAAGTGGAAAAATGTGAAGCCGCTTCTGAGGGAAGGAAGTAAAGGTTTTAATTTAATAACACCGCCGGAATATCTCTCTGTCTTTACCTTTTGCCCTTCAAGCCTACATCTTTTGCTACATGCTGGACAAGCATTACTCCGCCCAGCTCATAACATAATTTGTATTCTCAATCTCCAGTGCCTGCTTCGTCAGCATCAGCGGGCGGAAAGTATCCACCATTACCGCCAGCTCTTTGGTTTCTTTTGCACCGATGCTTTTCTCCACTGCTCCCGGATGCGGCCCATGCGGAATGCCTGCGGGGTGCAGGGTTATCATGCCACGGGTAACATGCTTACGGCTCATAAAATCACCATCCACATAATACAATACTTCATCACTGTCAATATTACTGTGATTGTAGGGGGCAGGTATGGCATTGGGATGATAGTCGTACAGCCTTGGCACAAAGGAACAGACCACAAAACTGTTGGTTTCAAAAGTCTGGTGGATGGGCGGCGGCATATGTACCCTTCCGGTAATGGGTTCAAAATCATGGATAGAAAAGATATAAGGATAGCAGCATCCGTCCCAGCCGATCACATCAAACGGATGTGTGCCGTAATGCAGGCCATAGAGCATCCCTTTCTTTTTGGCTTTGATGAGGAAGTCACCCGTTTCATCAAAAGTTTGTAAATCCTGAGGCGGCCGTATATCCCGTTCACAATACGGCGAATGCTCCATCAGTTGCCCATATTTACTCATGTATCTTTTAGGAAAACGTAAGGGTGAAAATGATTCGACTATAAACAGCCTGTTCTTATCATCCTTAAACTCTATCTGGTAAATCGTTCCCCTTGGCAATACAATATAATCGCCGTAGCTGAACGGCAACTGCCCGTACTGGGTTTTTACCGTACCGCTTCCTTCATGTATAAAGATCATTTCATCCGCATCAGTATTCTTGTAGAAATAATCCTTTGTGCCGCTATGGGGCGCCGCCAGCACTATGTGGCAGTCACTGTTGACCAGCACCGGAACCCTGCTTTGCAAAAAATCGCCTCCGGGTTTTAGCTGAAACCCTTCAAAACAACGGTGTTTCAGCATTTTTTCTTCCGCTATCTGCGGACTTACATCCACCTGCGGTTCGGTTTTGATGATCTGGGTAGGCGGGTGGCAATGATAAAGCAGCGAATAATCATCGCTGAAACCTTCGGTAGAGAATAATTGCTCACTGTACAGTTCGCCATTAGGTTTACGGAACTGGGTGTGGCGTTTATGCGGAATGTTTCCTAACTTATAATAATGTGGCATAAAACAATTTTAGATTTACGATTTTAGATTTCAGATTTTGTATGTACCAAACGACATTACTACTATCATCACCTGTTGCGCCTGCCTGCCTTCGGCAGGTAAACCGGCAGGCAGGTCGCACCCTTCATCGTCCGGTAATTCTTTTGAGCATTTGCAAAGCTCATAATTATCTTCGTGACAGCTCCAAAGTGGCGAGAAGGAAAATATATTTCCACTTTCGTTTATCAATCCAGTATGTGAAGTTGCGGTGAAAAGGCATAATCTGATTTTTAATTTCAGATTGTCAATTTTAGATTTACAGTTCAAATGTAGAGATTTTTTGCATGACCCGAATAGGCCTGATATCTGACACACACGGCTTCCTTGATGAAAAGGTTTTTGAATATTTCCAAGATTGCGACGAAGTATGGCATGCCGGGGATTGGGGCGAGGGGGTTGCTGCCCGTCTGACCGCGGAAAGCGGCCGGACGGTTAAAGGAGTGTTTGGAAATATTGACGGTGTATCCATTAGAAATGAATTTCCGGAGCAACTGGTTTTTATGTGCGAAGAAGTGAAAGTGATGATACGGCATATCAGCGGTTCACCTCCAAGATATAATCCTGAAACAACAAAGAAACTGGCCATTCATAAACCGCAGTTGCTGGTATGCGGCCACTCTCATATTTTAAAAATCATGTATGACAATAAAATTGATTGCCTGTATATGAACCCCGGCGCAGCTGGCAAGCAAGGCTGGCATAAAGTAAGAACCCTCATCCGGTTTATTATTGACGGAAAAGAAATAAAAAATTGCGAAGTGATTGAGCTGGGTAAAAGATAAAAGTGAGAGAAGCTTAAAAAAAACCCGAAGTTTTGCAGGTTAGTATTCAACTTTCGAAATATATAATAATGATACAGAAAATTATCCCCATCTTACGCATATTCGATATAGCGAAGGCAAAGGAATTTTACATTGACTGGCTGGGTTTTGAAATTACGTTTGAGCACCAGTTTGAACCTAAAACTCCTTACTATATAGGCATTAAAAAAGATGATATTGAATTTCATTTAAGCGAACATCATGGCGACAGTGTGCCCAGTGTCCGGGTATTTATCACCTGTACGGAATTAGAAAAATTTTGCGAAGAGTTGAAAGCGAAGAATTACAAATATTACCGGCCTTCGGTAAAAGAAACATTTTATGGCGCAAAAGAAATGACGGTGCAGGATCCGTTTGGGAACAAGCTCTCTTTTAATGAGTATATCAATAAAGAATAGCTTTTAAAGATCCAGCCTTACCATCGCCCAGCTCCTGCTTTCCTGCTTTACTATCTTAAACCCATTACTTATAAAAGAAGACAAAACTCCCACCCATAAAAACGGGTGTGGTACATTTTCGGAATAAGGAATAGCCGGGTAGGCTTCTAATGTTTTGATCTTTTTGGTTTTTGCAAAATCAATAGCTCCTTTTATCAATTGCCCGGATAAACCTTTATGCCGGTATTCTTTCTTTATAAAAAAACAAGTGATGCTCCACACCGGTTTATCATCAATCCGCATAAACACTCTTGAGTTTTCAATCCGCATATAATCTTCCCTTGGAGCCATTGCAATCCAGCCAACCGGTTCATTATTCAGAAAAGCGATTAACCCCTGCGGCATTCCTTTTTTTACCAATTGCTTCATCAGCTTTTTGTTGCCATCGGGTTTGTTTTCCTGAAATTCTTTGTAAGGAATCCTGAAATACATACACCAGCAGTTACCGCAGCCTCCTTTTTCGCCCATCAGCTCTTCAAACTGTTCCAGTTTGATTTTGTCAGCGGTTCAAATTGTAATTTTTTTATCCCGGGGTTCATTAGTTATAAAGATACTTACACCCTGAATATTTTTTGCCGTGAAAAAATTGGTGTAGCTTTTCCAGACAAATCTTCGCCATGCCTGGTATTACAACCCGCCGAAAATGGATAAAAAAGGCTGCCGCTGCTGTTGCTGCGGTGAGTATTACACCTTCATTGTTTGCAACTGAAAGGGAACGATACCGTGCAGCAGGGATCATCCTGCTGAACAGTAATGAAAATGCATATGGGCCTTCGGCTGCTGCACAAAAGGCAATGGCGGAAGCGCTGTCAGGTTCCAACCGCTATCCTGATGAACAGATTCCTGCATTGAAACAGCAGATAGCTGAGTTTTGGGGAGTGGGTAAAGAAAATATTTTGATGGGCGCCGGTTCTTCCGAAATACTGGGGCTTACTTCGCTTTTGGTTTCATCAGTCAAAGGTCATGTTATTACAGCCGAGCCCTCTTACCGGGTATGGAACAGCCAGGCTGAAGCATTCGGACTGAGTTTTAAACGCATTCCGCTGGCTGCCGATAAAACACATGATCTCAGCGGCATGATGTCGGCCATGGATGCCGGCACAAGGATGATGTATGTGTGCAATCCGAACAACCCCGTGGGTATTTATGTGGAAAATCATCTGTTGAGAACCTTTGCTGAGGAGTGCAGCAAAAAATGCATGGTGCTGGTGGATGAAGCCTATACCGAGTTTGCCGGTCTGCCATCACTGAAAGACATTGCTGTTGGTAACCCAAATGTGATGATTGCCAAAACATTCTCCAAAATATATGGTCTCGCCGGTGCAAGAGTTGGTTACGCCATTGCCCATCCAGACACAATTAAAAAACTCGGCAATCTGCAACCCTGGAATGATGTAAGTGTTAGTATGGTGACTGCCGCTGCCGCTTCAGCCGCATTAAAAGACCAGGCGTTTGTAAAAGACTGCCGGGAGAAAACAAGGCAGGCGAGAGAAATGTGTTATGACTGTTTCAAACAACTGTCACTGGATTATATTCCATCATACACCAGTTTTATTTTATTTAACATTGATAAGATAGGATCTGACTTCTCAAAGAAAATGCAGGCAAAAAACATTTTTGTGCAGTACCGGGAACATTTCGGGGGTAAATGGTGCCGGGTCAGCATGGGTACACTGGAAGAAATGCAACAATTTTGTTCGGCTTTAAAAGAAATCGCCTGAAAAAACAATCACATCCCCGGAAACCAGGCTCTCCCCTCACCCACTTCCCGGAAAGGCCAGGGGATTGAAATTAATATTATCAGTAAAGCCAGCCCGTAAAGCAGCAGGGTTCTTTTATGTTTTGCGGGATCCGGAATATTCTTTTTGCTGAATGAATATCCGATATGAATAAGAATGATGGCTACCAGCATGCCAATGGTATGTTCCGCCACAAAAAAACGAAGAGCCGGAATTTTCATTACATTACTGAATCCGTTGTTCTGTATACTTTTCAGCCCCCACGGACCGGCAAACCACTGGTACAAACCCACCAGCAGCATCACATCAGCACATATCATCAGGAACAGTCCCGTTTTCCGGTGATCGGAGGTGAAAGGCTTATTTCTGTCTTCAATACTTTTAAAGATCGCTACTAACAAAAGAATCAAAATTATCCAGCGGAGAAGATTGTGCAGATGAAGCATGCCCTGGTACATAAATGCATTTTAAGGTTATAAGTTTAAAGTCTAAAGTTAGGTTTTCCTGCAAAATGCCCGCTCAGGGCTTTATATCTTACTCCATCCAGTCTGCAATAAACACATTCGTATCCCGGGTACCGCCGTTATTCCGGTTGCTGCAGAAAACGATCTTATTTCCGTCGGGGGAAAACATCGGAAACGCATCAAAGCCTTTATCCCGGCTTATCTTTTGCAGGTTGCTGCCGTCTTCATTAATTGTATATAGATTAAAAGGAAAGCCTCTCTTGTACTCATGGTTGCTGGCAAAAATGATCCGCTTGCTGTCGGGCATATAAGCAGGTGCCCAGTTGGCCTGTCCGTAGGAAGTTACCTGTCTGGCATTACTGCCATCCGCATTGGCCACCCATACTTCCATATTAGTGGGTGCCACCAGGTTTTCTGCCAGCAGGTCTTTGTACTCTTTTATTTCTGTTTCTGTTTTAGGACGGCTGGCTCTCCAGATCAGTTTGGTGCCGTCAGGGCTGAACCAGGCGCCGCCATCATAACCCAACATGTTTGTGATACGCCGCTCTTTTCCCGTTTCGAGGTCCATAATATATAATTCTATATCCCCGTCTTTAGTACTGGTATAGATCATTTTCTTTCCGTCGGGTGATAATGTAGCTTCTGCATCATAACCTTTTGAATGGGTAAGCTGCTTTACAATTTTACCATTCAGGCCGGACATAAAAATATCATAGCTTGCATAGAGCGGCCAGATGTATTTGTTGCCATATTTTGACCGGTCGGGCACCGGCGGACACTCCGCTCCGCCTAAGTGAGTGGAAGCATAAATAATATGTTTGTTGTCTTTGGTAAAGAAAGCACAGGTGGTACGGCCCTTTCCGGAGCTTACCATTTTATACTCAAATTTTTCACCCTTCTTCCTCGGAACTTTTCCGATAAAGATCTGGTCGCAGGGTACGCCATCTTTTACATGGGTACGCTGAAACACCAGCATCTTTCCGTCGTAACTCCAGTAAGCCTCTGCGTTATCGCCTCCAAAAGTGAGCTGCTGAATATTTTTGAAATGAATTTCTTCGGGATATTGCAGTGTATCCGTGCCGGCGGCAGCATTACCCGATACTTTGGAGCTGTTGTTACAACCCGAAACCAGTGCGATAAAGCCAAAAGCAAGAGCAATAATTTTTTTCATGTGATTTCGTTTTATTCAGCGGCTGCAAAGTTATTTTTGCCGGCGCCTCTGTTTGTCAGGGGATTGTCATACCTGCATAAACAGTATTACCCCCATGAATAAAGTTGCGAAAATAATAACTGCTTTCCTTCCTTGTATGATATTTATCAGCAGCTGCAATGATAATGAAACGGCATCTCCCTATGAAGAAATTCTTAGCCGCCGGCCCTTTGCAGCGCTAAGCGATAGTATAAAAAAAGATCCCGGTAATGATGATCTCTGGTTTCGCCGTGCCGTTTTGCTTAACACCAACAACTTTCCTGAACCGGCGCTGGCCGATTTTAAAAAGGCATGGTCGCTGAAAAAAGAAGAAAAATATGCGCTGGGTATCAGTACCCTGCTGCTGGAAAGAAAGCCGGATTCGGCAATCCTGTTTTTAAACCAGGCTCTTTCGGATGTGCCCGGCAGTTTTTTACTCCGTTTAAGTCTTGCCCGCGGCTATGCGGCCACAAATAAAATGGATGATGCGCTGAAAATCTGCGATGAAATTTTGCAGCAAAACCCGCAACAGGTGGATATACTGAAACTGAAAGCCGGCCTTCTGGATAAAAAAGGCGACACGGCTGCTGCTACGTCAATACTTGAAAATGCCTACCGCATCACTCCCTTTGATGTGGAACTGAACTATATCATTGCCCTTCGTTATGCCGAAGCAAAAAATCCCAAAGTGCTGGCCCTTTGTGATTCACTCATCAAAGCAGATCCGGCTGCCGGACATGCCGAGCCTTACTATTACAAAGGCATTTACTATTCAAATATCAATGAGAAAGCAAAAGCTATTTTCTTTTTTGATGAAGCGGTAAAACATGACTACTATTTCCTGGAGGGCTATATTGAAAAAGGAAGTATCCTGTACGAAATGAAAAAATACAATGATGCTCTCGGTACTTTCAACCTGGCTCTTACCATTTCGCCCGGTTTTGCCGATGCCTATTACTGGATTGCGAAATGCCAGGAAGCCACTGGTAAAAAGGAAGAGGCCCGGGTAAATTATTTAAGGGCTTATGAACTGGATAAAAGTTTCAAAGAGGCGAAAAAGGCGGCTGATACAATCGTTAATTAGTTAATTGGGGGTTGGTTAATTGGGGCTTACTAAACACCAATTATATTTGAGCGAAGGATGTTTTACTATTCAAAAAAAAATACCAAATAACCGCTGCAAAGGAAATCCTGAAATCTGCAGGATCTGCCGAAAGAAGGGCCTTATTTACCAATTAACTGATTAACCAATTCCTTTCTTAAATTGCAGGGCAAATCATACATGATGCCCATCATTGCCCCCTCCCTCCTTTCGGCCAACTTCCTGAACCTTGAAGCCGAATGTAACATGCTGAATGAAAGCCAGGCCGACTGGTATCACCTCGATGTAATGGACGGCCGTTTTGTTCCCAATATCAGCTTCGGGCCGATGATCGTTGAATTTTTCAGAAAAGCCACCACCAAAGTTTGTGATGTGCACCTGATGATTGAAGAACCGGAGAAATATGCTGAACAATTTAAAAACGCCGGCGCTGATATTCTTTCTGTTCACATTGAGGCCTGCCGCCACCTGCACAGAAATATACAGCAGATAAAATCACTGGGCATGAAAGCCGGTGTAGCCGTAAACCCTCATACTCCTGTAGCTGCATTAAGCGATATCCTTCATGATATTGACCTTGTTTGCCTGATGAGTGTGAACCCCGGCTTTGGCGGGCAAAAATTCATTCCTTATACGCTGGAGAAAATTAAGCAGCTGCGTAAGATGGTTGATGAAAGGGGACTGAATGTTCATATTGAAATTGATGGCGGCGTAACAATGGAAAACGCCGCTTCCATTGTGGCGGCAGGTGCCGATGTGCTGGTGGCGGGAAATACAGTGTTTAAATCGTCCGACCCGATAAAAACCATTACAAAATTAAAGGAATTGTAAATCCTTCCTTAGCAGCAGTGGTGAAAATAATAACGATACTTTTTTTGCTAAGCAATTCTTTCATTTACGTTTCCTGCTATGAATATCCCTGTTCAAAAGCTGAACTGAGTTTTAGGCTCATTGGTTTCACAGATGCTGAAAGTGATACAATAATCATGCGGCGCTTTGAAAAAAATAATACTGCCATAAAAGATTCTTTTGTTTTTAGTCCGGCCAACCCTATCCGGTTTACCCGGTTTGCCGATACACTGGTTATGACTGCATATACTTCCGCCGCATTAATGCAAAGCGATTATGATTACCAGCTTATATTTCCGGTGGCCGGGCGCATTATCAGCATAACAGAGTTTAGAGAAGAGCAATCGTATCGAAAAAAAAGAGACCATTTCAGCAGCACAAAAGAAGGATGTGTAAACATAGTAAAGGAGTGTAAAATTGATGGTGTATGGTCAGGTGTTTCCTTTCCCAACATAGTTTACCTGAAAAAATAACCCGCAAATAAGTAATATTGCTGATAAATCCGCTGCTACCGATGAACCGCCAGTTGAAACCGTTCTTCCAGTTTATCCTTTTCACTGTTTTTACCCTGAGCAGCACTGAGGGGTTTGCCCAAAAGGGTTTTGTTTACGTTTCCGGCAAAGTGCTGGATGAAAATGAAAATCCCCTGTCTAATGTAACGGTTACTATTCTCGGCCAGACAAAGGGCATTGCCACCAACGATTCAGGTTATTTCCGTATTAAAGTACCAGCCGACAAAGCCTTTGCCCTTGTGTTCACCTATGCCGGCCGCAACCCCGAACAAAAGAATTTTTTACTGAATGAAAACGAAGAAGAAACTATTACCATCCGGATGGAGTGGGGCGAAAAAACACTGGAGGAAGTGATTGTAACCGACCAGCGGGACCGGCGGGAAACCGGGCTGATAAAACCCAACCCTAAAACCATTCTTAACCTTCCTTCCGCCGTTACAGGAGTGGAAAGCCTGATAAAAATATTCGTCGGCTCCAATAATGAGCTTACGTCGCAATACTCTGTCCGCGGCGGCAGTTATGACGAAAACCTGATCTATGTAAACGATTTTGAAGTGTTCCGCCCCTACCTCATCCGCAGCGGACAGCAGGAAGGATTAAGCTTCATCAATCCCGAAATGGTACGGAGCATCAGCTTCTATACCGGCGGGTTCCAGGCCAAATACGGCGATAAACTGAGCAGTGTGCTGGATATCCAGTACAAGAGACCTAAAAAATTCGGAGGCTCGGCTTTTATCAGTATTCTGGAGCAGGGATTGCAACTGGAAGGCGCCGATAAAAAAAATAAATTTACCTACCTGCTGGGCGCCCGCAACCGCAGCAACCGCAATCTGTTAAGCCGGCAGGATACAAAGGGTAATTATATTCCATCCTCGACCGATTTCCAGGCATTGCTGGCTTACCAATTCAGCCCCAAATGGCAGGTGGAGTTGCTGAGCAATATTTCACAAACAAAATTTACACTGATACCGCAAAGCAGCCAGTTAACCTCTTCTGTTTTCTCTCCCTTCTTCAGTACCACACTGGGTATGGATATTTTCTTTGAAGGCCGGGAGAAAGACCAGTACCGGACCAATATGCTCGGTTTTTCAGTGGTCAACCAGGTAAGTAAAAAACTGCGGCTGAAATGGATGGCCTCCCGTTTTGAGAATGATGAAAGAGAAAACCTCGACATCATCGGTGCTTATCTATTTGGCGAAAGGGATTTTGACAAACGAAATCCTACTTACGGGGTAATTATAAACCCGCTGGGCGCCGGCATTTTCCAGAACTGGGCAAGAAATGAACTGAACATCGAAAACTGGAATGTATCCCACAAAGGAAATTATGACCAGGGCAAACATGCTTTTCAATGGGGATTGGGTTTTGACAAAACTTCCATTGCTGATAAACTGAATGAATGGGAATTCCAGGATTCAGCCGGTTACTCGCTGCCCTATCAGCCTGATATGCTGCGGCTGAACAAAGTGCTGAAGTCAAATGCCAGTCTTGATATCAATAAATTCTCTGGTTACATACAGGATAATATTTTACTCGGTAATTCTGTAAAGTCTGCAACGCTTACGGTGGGTGTACGTTTCAATTATAATTCGCTGAACAATGAAATGCTCATCTCACCCCGCCTCGGCGCCAGCTGGAAACCGGGAGGCAAAAAAGATATTGTATTCCGTGCTGCTTTCGGCGCTTACCACCAGCCACCCTTTTACCGGGAGCTGAGGCGGTATGATGGCACGGTAAATACAAGCTTGAAGGCTCAGCGAAGCTGGCAGGGTGTGGCCGGGTTTGATTACAATTTTATCGGCCTTAACAACCGGCCCATGCGGTGGACGACCGAGCTTTACTACAAGCACATGACTAATGGGGTGCCTTATGATATTGACAATGTACGCCTCCGCTACTTTGGTGAGAACAATGCCAAAGCCTATGCTGCCGGTATGGAGATGCGGCTGCATGGCGAGCTGGTGCCCGATGCTGAAAGCTGGATCAGCCTCGGCATTATGAAAACGGCCGAGGATATTGAAAATGATTTTTTCAAAGTTTATAAGCTGGATACGCTGAACCAGCCCATTGACAGCTCTGTAAAACAAAACGGTTATTTAAGACGACCAACCGACCGCCGCATTATGTTTGGCATGTACTTTTCAGATTACTTAGCCACCAACAAAAATTTTAAAGTGTACCTGAACCTTTTGTACGGCAGCAACCTGCCTTACAATATTCCCGGTTCGGTAAAGTACCGCAATGCGGCTTTTATCAATCCTTATATCCGGGCTGATATCGGCTTCAGTGCCCTGCTGATGGATGATGACCGCAGCAAGCGCCGCAGCCATGCTCCTTTCCGCAATTTTGATAATATCTGGGCCAGCCTGGAAGTGTTTAATATCATTGACCGGGCCAATACCATCTCATACCTCCTGGTAAAAGATTTTTCCAATACCACTTACCTGCTGCCCAACCGGCTTACACCGAGACTGGTGAATTTTAAGATTGTGGCGAGGTGGTGAGGATTATTCTTTCCCGACGGGTCTTCTCCCATATAAAACCAGCAATAAAGCAGAATACCCCCAAGAGGGACTCGTCGTAAGCTGCAAAAAATAGTGATGCAACAGTTTCTGATTCCTACCTCCACCGGTTCCGAAACCTGTCCCATGTGGTGAGCCCGATCTTCACCTGTACCGGGTTGTTGAACTTGTTGGCAACCGAAGTAACCACATATACTCCCAGTTTTACCCTTGCCAGCGGATTGAATGGCCATTTAAACACCCGTTCAATACCGGCAAAGAATTCTGCATAGCGCAGATCTCTTTCGGGTGCAATAAGAATGCCGCCTCCGGCAATCTCCTGCAGCTTCAGTTTTTTAAAGAAGGGAATCTTATTGATCAGCGCTCCGTTGAACTCATGCACCAAGTTACCCTGGTAATACCGGTCGAACACCGGGAAAGTGGAATCCAGCGCCTGGAAATTGCTTTGCGGGTTCTGGAAAAACAGTGGGTCGCCCTGCCGCATGAATTTATAATCTATCACCCGCAGGTCCTTGGTATTGATGAAATCGCCCGACCGGACATTGTAGGCCGTTATGCCCGCCACACCCAGGTTGATGCTTTGTATCAGCCCAAATTCCAGGTAGTCAAAATCAATCTTGCTTTTAAAAAGTTTGGGTACTCCCTTTCGCCAGGTAATATAAAAAGTAGGCCATTTGGAGCCGAGGAATATTTTTTCCCTTGGTTCACGGATGTAGCGCAGCCCCGGCGTTAAAAAAAGTTTGATTTCATAGTAAGGAGCGTTATAAGGTTCAAACTCTACCGGCGGTTCATTGGGGATACCGAAAATACTGTCAGCATTATTGCCCACTTTAAAATGAGCAACTGAACGGCGAAAAGCAATTTCAAATTTGTTTTGCAGATGAACCCCATTTACAATCTGCAGTTCATGACTTGCCTCGAGTGAAGTGTTCAGATAAATATTGCTCCGCTTCAGCACATTCACCCAGGCATCGCCGGGATAGATAAATTCAAAATTCCGCCCCGCCCGGATGCCAAACTGGCCCGTATTAAAGGGATTGTATTTGCGCTGCAGCCCCACCGAACCGTTCACATCCCGGTTGCGGAAGCCATAGCTAATATCCGCATCCCAGTTGAGCGTTTTACGGGATGCATAGGTTTTTCTGTAAGCGGCTGAAAGTTTCAGCCGGGCGCCACCGAATGCAATTGGCTGAATGATGGTGGTGATGGGCGGCAGAATCCACATCCGCTCTTTTTTATGATCGTTGAATATCTGGCCGAAGATGAGCATCTTTTGCCAGGTAACCTTGTTCAGCACCCTGTCAATGGAATCGAGATACGCTTCGCTCTTCATATACCGGGCGATGCTGTCCTGGTAGCGGGCATATAACTCCTGCTGTCTCGACAAAGGTTCCGTACGCACCGATTTCCAGAATGTAGAATCTTTTTCATAAGCTTCCTGCGATGTAGAACTTACTTCCAGCCCGAAATGCCCTCTTCTGAAACTGCGTCTTAACTGGTAGTCTGAAAACCGCACCGTGGTTTCTCCGTAGATCTTTCCTTTTTTGGTTTTGGTATAATAAGTGAACTGCTGGCGGGTAATCACCCTTGCACTGTCGCCTATTTTATCATATTCCTGTTTTACTTCCATGTAATCATACTCGGGCATATGGGCGGGCGGCAGCCTGAAAGTAACACTCATCACATTCCAGGTGCTGTCCTGTATGGTGATCTCTCCCTCAATGGTGGCATTGCTCAGTTGCCGCGGTCTGATGGCAATGGTATATACTTTGGGTTTTATGGTTCTGTCAATCTTCAGCGTTTTGAAACGATATGCCAGCAGACCGCTGTAGCTGAGGGGCGACACAAATGGTATTCTTGAAACAGGCGGCGCTTTGATGAGGTTATCATAAATAAAAAAGTCGCCATCCGTAGCAGTAAGGTAAAAAAGATCTTCGCTGTTTCCCCTTTTATTAACCGCTATGCGTTCTTCCTTTATCTGGCCGCTGGCGCTCCGGTCCACATGGAGCACCACTTCTGTCATCGCCATTTTATCGTAGCCTGTTATTTCCGTGGTATCGCCGTCCTTCTTTTTGGTATGATTGGAGTCCAGCTGAAAAGCCCTGATATAGGCATTGCAGGAATAAGACCCGATGGCATCCAGCACTGTTTCTTTATTGCGGATTACGTTTTTAATGATCTCCTCAGCCCGGTCACGCAGCTTGGCTTTAATGATTACTTCCTGCATGCTGGCCGATTCATCGGGTTCCAATTCCACATTTTCCGATACATCGGTGTTGTTAATGTAAAAGGTAACTAGTTTGGTTTTGTAGCCAATCATACTCACCACCAGGTCATATTTACCCCGCTCCAGGTAAAATTCATACGAACCGTCATCTTTGCTCACGGTTCCTTTTTTAAGCTCTTTGATCTCCACGCTGGCCAGCGGAAGCCGTTCCTTCTTATTATCGAGGATGATACCGGATATTTTATACAACTGCGAGTGTGAAAGCAGCGAAAGCAGCAAAAAGGTGGAAAGAAGAATAAATGATGGTTTTATCATACTGAAGCCTGTCTGACCTGCAAAAATTGCACTTCTCTGGCGGTAAAGGGAGCAATACCCTTATCTTTTCAAATTCTTTAACAAGGTAATACTGTTTGTAAAAAATGCAAAAGACATGCGGGCAGATGAATTAAAGGAGGACGAAGTTGCTTTGCCTGTAAAAGATGCCTGATTACAGTACTTCATTCCCTTTTCTTTACCCAGAACTCATCTTTCCATTCCTCCGGGCCCAGGGGATGCTTTTCGAGCTTAACGAATATTTCGTCGAGTTTTTCAGGATTCAGCAGGCTCTCTAGGTAAACAAAAAACTCTCTTTCTTCGAAACGGATATGCTGGTGGATAAGGTCACAAAGCATCACCAGGGAGCGTCTGTCAGCCTGGTCATCCAGCCCCAGCACCCGTTCCCGGGAGACCGGATGAAAATCCTCTCGCAAACATTGACCATTTGAGTCATTGAGTTTTTTTACCGGGCCATCATCTTTTACAGATACTCCATTAACTAAAAATTATTTGCAATAATTTGTATTCACACCTGTTAATAAGTAACTTTATAGCAGTTCAATATTCAGGAGTAATATTGAACACCACTACGCTGAAGCCTGGTGGTATAAAGTTTAAGGGCAGGCCTGTCCGCCGACAGGCGGGCTTCTGAAAATGGTCAATAGACGCAATGAAATCCGGTACCGCCCTTCGCCGGCATGGTGAAACATAAACCGAAGTGCATTGACAGACACTATCATCAACCTCGAAACCGTAAACCCTATTGAATTTTTCGGAGTAAACAACGGTAAGCTTGACATTCTAAAAAAGAAATTCCCCCTACTCAAAATCCTTTCCCGGGGCACACAGCTAAAGCTGAGCGGCGCACCCGAGCAGATAGAAACTGCCCGGGAAAAAATCGAGCTGATCATCTCCTACCTGGAACGGAACGGCCATATGAGCCAGAACTATTTCGAGCAGGTACTGGGCGGTGATGATGCCGAAACCATTGACCATTTTACCGAAAAGAACCCTAATGAAGTGCTGGTTTTCGGGCCCAATGGGAAATCGGTAAGGGCCCGCACGGCCAACCAAAAAAAGCTGGTGCTGGAAGCCGAAAAAAATGATATTGTATTTGCCATAGGTCCGGCCGGTACCGGTAAAACATATACTGCTGTGGCCATCGCAGTAAGGGCATTGAAAAACAAGCAGGTTAAAAAGATCATTTTAACCCGTCCGGCTGTGGAAGCCGGAGAAAACCTTGGGTTTCTTCCCGGCGACCTGAAGGAAAAAATTGACCCCTACCTGCGCCCGCTATATGATGCACTGGACGATATGATACCGGCTGACAAACTGGGATATTACATGACAACAAGAACCATTGAAATTGCACCGCTGGCTTATATGCGGGGCCGTACGCTGGATAATGCTTTTATTATCCTGGATGAAGCCCAGAACGCCACAGACCTGCAATTGAAAATGTTTCTTACCCGTATTGGCGCCAATGCTAAGGCCATTATCACAGGCGACCTGACGCAGGTGGATCTGCCCCGTAACCAGCGCAGCGGCCTTTCCACCGCTGTGCGGATACTGAATAATATTGACGGTATTGCCCACATTGAACTGGATGAAGAAGATGTGGTGCGCCACCGTCTTGTAAAACACATACTGCGGGCATATAACCGGGAATATGAAAAAAACAATCCGCCGGATAACAGCCGGTCGATCCCGGGGGGAAACAGAAAAGACAAAACGGAAGAATAACAGTCTCCTGAAGAAATACTTACTTTGCAGGAATGAAAAGGAATTATCCTCTCTTTCTATTCCTGCTTTTTTTTGCTTCCTCCTGCAAAGACAAAAAAAACCCTGCTCCTGAATCTGAAAACAATATTGATGCAGCCAGAAATTTCATCCGTTCGGCCCTCGATGGAAAATTTGATGAAGCCCGGAAATATATGCTGCAGGATTCAGTAAATATGAACTATATGGATGTAGCTGAACGGTCATTTCAGAAAGCTGACAAAGCCACCAAAAACGGATACCGCACATCTTCTATCAATATTCATGAGGTGACGGAACCGGTGAAAGATTCCATTACCCTTGTTATTTATTCCAACTCATTTAAGAACGACCCTGATACCCTGCGGGTGATAAAGATGGAGGGAAAATGGCTGGTGGACCTGAAATACTTATATGAGCATGACGCCGATACTTTGCTGAACAACCCCAATCTGAACGATACACTCAAATGATAAAAAATATTTTACTCGTAGGTCTTGGCGGCGGTATTGGCAGTATAGCCCGGTACCTGGGTTCAAGATGGCTATACAATATTTACCCTCATCATTGCCCCTGGGGCACTTTTGCCGTCAATATTGTTGGATGCTTTCTTATCGGGTTATTCTGGGGACTTAGTTTCAAATCATTTGACAGTAATGAACACTGGAAAATGTTTCTGATGGTGGGTAATTGCGGCGGCTTTACTACTTTTTCAGCCTTTACACTGGAAGGAATCGGGTTAATAAAAGAACAAAGACTGGCTTTATTTTTTCTTTACGTCGCAGCCAGTGTAACCATCGGGTTGCTGATAACCTTTCTTGGAATGAAAATCATAAGATAAAGTAATAATCACCCTGTAAACTCATTTACCAAACCATGCTAACCGTTCATCATCCCTGGCACGGTGCACATTATGGCGATAAAGCCCCGGCCACAGTCAATGCCATGATCGAAATTCCCCAGGGTTCCCGTTCCAAATATGAAGTGGATAAGGATACAGGACTGCTGAAACTGGACAGGGTGATCTATTCTTCCTTTCAATATCCCGTTAATTACGGGTTTATTCCGCAAACGCTGGGTCAGGATGGTGACCCGCTGGATATACTGGTGCTTTGTTCGCAATCCGTTCAGTCGCTTTGCCTGGTGGAAGCAAATATTATCGGCAATATGCAGATGATTGACCAGGGCCAGATGGATGACAAGATCATCGCTGTGGCGGCCAAAGACCCATCCGTAAATCATATTACTAAAATGGAAGAACTGCCGCAGCATTTTTTTCTGGAGCTGAAGAATTTCTTTGAACAGTACAAAGTGCTGGAGAATAAAAAAGTGGAGATTGACAATTTCCAGGACCAGGAAATTGCCTGCCGCATCATCACCGGCGCAATTGAAAGGTACAGGCAGGTGTACAGAAAATAGATGCAAAATCTACAACATAAGAATATGGCAACACAACTGGTAATTACAGCCCTGCTGATAGGGCTGGCAGCCGGCATGCTCAGCGGGCTGGTAGGCGTGGGTGGCGGTATCATTATGGTGCCGGCCCTTGTTTTTTTTATGAACTACACGCAGCATCAGGCGCAGGGTTCATCGTTAGCGGTACTTACGTTGCCCGTTGTAATTATTGCCTCATTATATTATTACCAGCAATGCCAGAGGATGGGAACTCCCATTGATCTTAAAATTGTGGGTTTGCTTGCCGTTGGCTTTATCCTCGGGGCTTTTTTTGGAAGCAAAATAGCCATTGCCATGGATCAGGCTTTGCTTAAAAAAGTATTTTCCGTTATTCTTTTTTATACTGCCCTTAAAATGCTGGACTGGGATGCTTTCATTATTAAATGGGTGAAAGGAATATTTTGAAAGTAATTACAATACTCTCCGGACAGATTTCAACCGCATGGTTCTTTTACCCGTTTCTGCATCAATAATCCCTTTTTTGTCAACACTGTCAATCCGCACTCTTCCTGATGCATGAATAATTTTTTCATTTCCCAGCAGAATACCCACATGCACCATCTCCTCTCCCCGGTCAAAAAAAGCAAGATCGCCCGGCAATGCATCCTTCAGTTTTTTAACTGCTTTTCCCTCCTGCCCCTGCTGCCATGCATCCCGGGTATTGGCAAAGTCCTCGTCAGCTTCCTTCAGTAAAGTATTGGTAAGCCAGCCCTCATAGCCATCATGCAGGCTTCTTATTTTCACCCACAGGTCGCCTTTTTGCTTCAGCACTTTTACCGTTTCTCCAAAAAGCAACTGGTTCACCAGTTCCTTCCGGTGATTGGGCTTTCGCCGGACAGGGGCTGCCGGCACAGAGACTACAGCCTATTCCATGGAATAAAGTTTGTCCGAAAGTAATCAATAAAAGAGTGTTTAAAATTTTATTCAATTTGCCGCCATCTGCATCATTGCAATGACAATTGATTAATTTCCGTCTGTGAAGGCTGATCATCACCGGAATATGACTGACCAGGAACTGCTTCAGCAGTTTTATAACGACCACAACAACAAATGGCTCGGCAGCCTGCTGCAACGATATACGTTGCTCCTTCTTGGTGTATGCATGAAGTACCTTAAAAATGAGGAAGAGGCCAAAGACAGCGTACAGCAAATATTCCTTAAAGTGATTCAGGAGTTGCACAAATACAAAGTGGAGTATTTAAAATCATGGCTCTATATGGTGGCCAAGAACCACTGCCTGATGAAGCTGAGGGAAAAGCAGGGTAAGATCACTGTTGAAATAACAGACCGCCTTGCCGCAAGGCAGGAGAATGAAACAGATATGCAGGCGTTGCTGAAAAATGAACTGGCGCTTGATCTGATGGCCGGCGCCCTGAAAGAACTGAACCCGGAGCAGCAGCAATGCGTAACTTTGTTTTATCTGCACAAAAAAAGCTACCAGGAGGTAAGTGATGCCACAGGCTACAGCATGCTGCAGGTAAAAAGCTATATCCAGAACGGTAAACGTAACCTGAAAATTCTAATAGAAAGAAAATTACAGGAAAGGGAGAACAGCAAATAAATGACAAACAACCTGAAAGACATATTATCCAGCTCATCACCCGATGTGGACCAGGAAACCCTGTTGCTTTACCTGCAGGGCAGGCTTTCAGAACAGCAAAAACATGAGCTGGAAAAGCAACTGATGAAAGATGAATTTAATGAAGATGCAATGGAGGGACTGCAGGAATTTAAAGATAAAGAGCAGCTGCAGTATATGGTGGAGATGCTGAACCGTGACCTGAAGAAGAAAACTGAAAAGAAAAAAAGGCAGCGGGAAAAGATGCAGCTCAAAGACCAGCCATGGCTTTACCTGTCTTTACTGATTCTTCTGTTGCTGATTGTACTGTCTTATGTGGTAATACGCCGTCTTATTAACAACTGACCGGCACCGGATTTGTCTGAAGAAGGTATAACAACAAAAAAAGGCCGGAATATCCTTTAAGCTCCTTCAGCCATTTTCAGTTACCGGAGATGCACCTCCAGAACAAAACCCCGGCAAACGGTATGAATGTTGTACCTTTTACAGGTCAATAATTTCCTGTTCTTTAAATTTTTTGGTTATGGGTATGCTGCATCAATTAGAAAAATGGAGTACCGCCCATCATCCGCGGTGGCTGGTTGTTCCCCGTGTGGCCCTTGGCATCTGTCTTATTATCAAGGGTATTTCGTATCTCAGTAATTCAGTCAGCCTTAAATTGGTTTTACAGGAAAGCACTGTGCCTGTTAGCGGCACCTGGCTTCCGGTAATCATCACCTGGCTGCACCTGCTTTGTGGTTTCCTTATTATCATTGGGCTCTTTACCCGATGGGCTGCACTTTTAATGACTCCCATCCTTTTGGGAGCTGTGATTTTTGTAAATGCACCAAAAGGAATCTTTGCCGGTGAGTCTGAATTCGCTTTCTCACTGGCAGTATTGCTGATGCTTGTGTTTTTCTTTATCGAAGGGGGCGGGCCTTTGTCGCTGGATGATTATTTCAGGAGGAATCCAAAATGAAGGGGTTCAGTATTGCTGCTTTCCTTTCCAATCCATCCATTCTTTAAACACCTGTCTTGCTTCAGGGTGCGGATGGTGGATAAAGGGAATTTCCCGCCCGGTCATGGGAGTGTTTATTTCACTGTAGATAAACTCATCATCAAACTCAATGGCAGCAGCTTCTTCACGGGTATTGGCATATATAACTTTTTGAGGTCTCGCCCAGTAAATGGCCCCAAGGCACATAGGGCAGGGCTCGCAACTGGTATATATTTCACAATCAGTAAGCTGGTACGTACCCAGTTTTTCACAGGCCTGCCGGATGGCCACTACCTCTGCATGGGCAGTTGGATCGTTGGAAGCAGTAACCATATTACAGCCTTCTCCAATTACTTCATCTCCCCTCACCACCACACAACCAAAAGGACCGCCTTTACCGCCCTTCATCCCCTGCCTTGACAGTTCAATGGCCCTTTGCAGAAATTTCCGTTCCCTGTCCGATGGTTTACGCATACCTGAAAATCAGATGTTTACTTCAAAAGAATATATATTAGTCAGCCATTTTCCACAGGTTTTGCACCGATTCTATTTCAATATGAAGTTAATATTAATTTTAGGTTACCCGCTTGTTACTCCCAGAAGCTTTCTGAATTTTATAGCTGAAATCACCACAAAACCTTAGCCGATGAGATGGGAAAAAGTCAAATCAACTCCCGAACAGGAAGTATACCACCTTTACAAAGACGATAAGCTCCGGCTGACACTCATTTACAACCCGTTTTCCAATTCTGCAAGGGTGGAGTGCAACAAAGAAAAGAGGGTGTTCCTTATCCGCAAAGAAGGATTCCTGAGAAATAAATCAGTTATCCGAAATGAGTACGGGGTAAAAATTGGTGAATTTGGACAGGACGGCGGTCAGCGGTTTATCAATGTGAATAATGAAAAGTTTTATTACGCAACCCGCAATAATCCTCTCGCAGAATTGTTGCTGTTTAATGAAACTGCAAATAAGCCTGCAATTACCTGCGGACTGAGCGCTGCCGGAGAGAGTTCTGATGTTTATTTCAAAAAAGATAAATCATTGGGTGAAATGCCTCACCCGGGATTGCTGATGGCCCTGTGCTGGTATATGTTTCTTCCCGTGGCCAAAGAAAATACAGCTGACGCATTAGCTGCCGGGTAAATCTTATAATTCTTCCCACACTTTTTTTGCAAATGCTTCCAGCGAAGGGTCTCTTGCGCCCATCAGGAGCAGCAGACAATTGCCGGTAAAATGAGGACGAACCTTTTCAGGAAATTCGTTCCTGTTTTCACAGAAAAATGCATTTTTACCAAGTGCCTTAAGATCATTTATCAGGTCGCCGGCAGAAATATCCTTTTCCGCAGTTCCGCCGGCATAAAAAATCTCACTCATCCATATCTCATCATGCGGCCGCAGAACATGGGCAATCTCCTTTACAAAATCATTCCGCAAAAATTTAGTTGGTTTATATCCATGCGGCTGAAACCATGCAATGACTTTTGGCGCCACAGGCTGACAGGCTGCAAGGGCAGCAGCGCATTTCACCGGGTTGTGGGCATAGTCATCAATCAGCCACACTCCTTGCTTTTTCCCATATACCTGGTGGCGGCGGTATATGCCTTCATACTCATGCAATGCTTCCGCACAAGTTTCAAGTGGCACACCAATGCTGTTTGCAACGGCAGTTGCTGCCAGTGCATTTTCCATATTGTGCCTGCCCAGCGCCTGCAGGGAGAATGCCATTCCGTTTATTGTGAACTGTATGGTGAATCCCTCCTGCCCGAAATCCTTTGAAACATAGCCCGCATCAATGTTTTCATCCGTTGAAAAATCCTGTACTGCATTTTGGGAAAATTGTTTTGCCAGCGGGTGCGACTGATTGACTGAAAAATTTCTGCTGTTATTTTTAAATACACCAAACAACTGCATCAGTTCATCAATCTCCTGGTGGTCCTTATCAATATTCAGCAACAAGCCAATCTCGGGTTTGTACTGTACAATGGAGCCATCACTTTCATCGGCCTCAATCACTAACCACTCTCCCGATCCCACTTTTGCATTGCCAATCTTTCCTTGTTTTATTATACTAACTAATCCTGCGCCACTAATAATGCTTGGTTGCAATCCTGCATATTCCAGTATATCAAACAGCATGGCGCTGGCGGTGCTTTTACCGCTGGTACCCGCCACAGCAATTGTTTTCTTGCTGGCAGCGATAAGGGCCAGCAATTCAGAGCGGCGCAGGATGGGTATATTCATCTGCTTCGCCTTTTGCACTTCTGCCACCGTGTCTTCAATAGCAGTGGATACAACAACCAGGTCAGTAGTATCCGTAATACCTTCACCGTCTTGCACAAAACATTTTATGCCTTCTGCCTCCAGCTTTTCTTGCGTCTCATTATAAACACCGGGAGCAAAAAAACGGTCGCTGCCGGATACTTTTTTGCCAACTCCTTTTAAATATTGAGCAAGGGCACTCATCCCGCTTCCGGCTACGCCGATGAAAAAGGGGGTCTGAAAATCAGCAAGAGAACTAACCATAGTACAAATAAAAGGTAAATAAACTGAAGAGGTTTTTACCAAACCGATTTAAATACCCTGCAGCGCTTTTATAAACCGGTAAAACTCCGTATTTTAATCCTTTTATTTATTGCCCGGTCTTAGCCCGGAACCTAAAGCCCTTACGATGCAAGCCACCACAACCCGCAACCTGATTATCTTAACCGGTTCAGCCTTGTTTGTTTTTATCGCCTGCAGTAAAAATTCAGGCATAGTTAGCCCCACCCCGACACCCAATCCAACACCGGTTGATCCTGTTGCTGCTGTACTAAATCTTCCGGCCACACCATTCAATTATTCCAATATTGGATTGCCTGGATATCTTAATTCGCCCAATATCATTGGCCAGATTAATACACCGGTCAGCAATCCTATTACAGATAACGGAGCTACCCTTGGTCGTGTACTTTTTTATGATAAAAAGCTTTCATTAAATAATACCATTTCCTGTGCTTCGTGCCATAAACAGGCCAGTGGCTTTTCTGACCCGCTTACAAAGAGCACCGGTTTCAACGGCGGACTGACGGGCCGCAACTCCATGTCGCTGATAGATGCAAAATACTATCCTAACGGCAGGTTTTTCTGGGACCAGCGGGCCGCCACATTAGAAGACCAGGTGCTGATGCCTATCCAGGATCTGGTAGAGATGGGAATGACCCTGCCCGCACTGGAAGCAAAACTGAAGACACTGGCGTATTATCCGCCGCTGTTTCAAAAGGCTTTTGGCGATACTGTGATAACCAGCGGAAGAATTTCCGCCGCACTTTCGCAGTTTGTACGCTCTATTGTTTCCTTCCAGTCAAAATATGATGCCGGAAGAAATACTTTCCCCGCTGTACCTGCACCTCCGCCAAATGCAGCTTTTCCCAATTTCACTCCACAGGAAAACAGGGGCAAAGAAGTGTTTCTGGTTCCCACACTGGGTGGATGCGCTGCCTGCCATGGTTCAGAAATCTTTACAGCGCCGCAGGAAAAAAATAATGGTCTTGACCTTACCACTACCGACAGAGGCTTTGGCGCCGTTGTGAATAACCCCAGCCTTGATGCTACGTTTAAGGTGAGTACCCTACGGAATGTGGAACTGACCGCACCCTATATGCATGACGGCCGCTTTACCACATTGGAACAAGTGGTAGAGCATTATAGCAGCGGTGTGAGAAATCATCCTAATCTTTCGCCGCAACTGAGATTGCCTAACGGCTTACCAAGACAAGCAAATCTTTCGCCGGCCGACAAGGCAGCGCTGGTTGCCTTTCTGAAAACATTAACCGATAATACCATTGCAACAGAGGTGAAGTACTCTGACCCGTTTAAATAGACTTACCCTGCGAGGCCCTCAGCATTTCACCATGGCCCCAATTTTTGGCCAGGGCATTTACCGCCGTTGTGATCCTTTTCACTTTGGTGGGTTCTGTTTTAGCGCTGTCAATCCATTTGCTGAAATAGCGCTGATGCGAGCCGGGTAGGCCCTCAAAGAATTTTTTGGCGGCCGGGTCATCATTCAGGCAGTCCATAAAATCACTGTTGAAAACAAATTCGCTTTTATCCTCCTCTATTTGCACCTTCAGCATAGCGCCATGCTTTTTACCGATGGCTTTGCGCAGGGTGGCATTTAACGGCATGATAATGGCGCCGTCACCCATTGGTATCAATGCAATGCCTTTGATTTTGTAATTATCCAGCCTGCCTTTTACCCGGAATGATTTTTTATTGCCGGGTTTTAATTTCTGTGCAAGATCAGCCGGTATTTCAAAATAAGTCCAGCCGGTTTTTTCTCCCTGCTTGTCAAATTTGTGAATGGTTGTAGTGAACTGAACCGTGGCCATAGAATAAACTTACTGATATTATCAATTTTGGCAAAGGTTAAAAGATTTATAAAAACTGCCTTTCATCAAGTTCTTACTTTTAGCGGGAGCATATTTAATTATTTTTGAACTTTCCACAATGGTCTTAATCCATGAATCACAATTCAACTCTTATCCTTCGTAAATTATTGCTCCTTTTTGCTTCTGTCTTTTTTACTTCACAACTGGCAGCACAGAACATTCCCGTAACGATCAAAGTCAGCAATCAGAAAAAAGAGCCGGTAACTTTTGCCACCATCACAATAATCAACAGAACTGACAGTTCACAGGTTTTTAAAAAAGTGGCTGATAGCAGCGGCATTGCAAAATTCAATCTCAGCAAAGGGCAATACAATGTGTCCGTTACTTCTGTAAATTATCAGCCGGTTGAAAAGGGTATTACGGTTTCTTCTGACCAGAAGTATTTCAACCTGGTAGCAGAACGTCTCCCCAAAAACCTGAAAGAAGTCGTTATCACCTCCAAAAAACCTTTGATGCGGCAGGAGGACGATAAGACTATCATTGAACCGGAAAACCTTGCTGCAACTTCTACTAACGGTTATGAAATTCTTGAAAAAACTCCCGGCCTTTTTGTGGACCAGGATGGGAATATTTATATCAGCAGCCTTACCCCCGCCAGTGTGCAGATAAACGGCCGTGACCTGCGGATGAGCGCTGCCGATGTCGCAACTATTCTAAAAAACCTGCCCCCCGGCGCTATTGCTAAAATTGAAATTGTAAGAACTCCATCTGCTAAATACGACGCAAGCAGCAGCGGTGGCGTAGTAAACGTAGTGCTGAAAAAGGGTGTAAAGATTGGTATGACAGGCAGTGTACATGCCGGAATGCAGCAGGGTACTTACGGCAACCAGTTCATCGGTTTTAACCTGAATAATAATGACGAAAAGAAGAGTTCCACCCTCACTTTGAACATGGGCCGGCGTAACAGTTTTGAACAAATCATTACCGACCGGATATTTGCACCTGACTCCATGCTCAGCCAAAACGCTTACACCAGGTATCCCGGCAACAATTATTACGGAGCTTATGGTATCACCTGGGACCTGAACGACAAATGGTCATTGACTTATGATGCCAATGTGAGTTACAACCGGTTTAAAAACCGCTCAACCAATAACAACAGCATACAAAAAATCAGTACAGCCGGGGTTTTCAGCAACAGCCTGAATACAGTGCGCAATGACGGAAGCTCACTCTCACTAGGTACAGGTTTTGAATCGAAGTATAAAATTGACTCAATGGGTTCTGAATGGACCAACGACACATGGTTCAGCCACACGGTTAATAAATCTGATCAGCGTTTTTCAACAAATTATACTTCCCCGGTAACTGCTGTTTTTGGCGGAGATGGAACGGCCGATGCCAAAAGGGAGTTTATCAATATAAAATCCGACCTGAAACTGAAGCTGGATAAAAAATTCACATTTGAAGCAGGCATACAATCCCATTTTCACAATTTCAGAAATGCAACGGATTACTTCCGTGAGACAAATGGTGTACGTACTGCTGATAAAGGCCGCACCAATACTTTCCGTTACAGGGAAAACATCAAGGCACTTTACATTCAGGGTTCAAAAACCATTGGAAAAGATTTTGTGGCCAAATTGGGTACCCGGCTGGAAAATACCAATATGCGGGGCAGGCAGTTTGTTCCCGGTGATACATCGTTCAGCATTCACCGCACCGACTTGTTTCCTTATGTGTACCTGAGCAAGAACCTGATGAAGATAGCGGGCTATGATCTCCGTGCCTATCTGGTTTACCGCCGTACCATCCGCAGGCCATTCTATGATCAGCTCAATCCATTCTCAAGATATGTGGATGAGTTTCTTTCGGAAGTAGGCAATCCTTCGCTGCGCCCGCAGTTCACCCAAAACTATGAAGCCAACGTAAGTGTGGATGAAAGGCCAATACTGGCTATTGGCGTAAACGATACCAAAGATATTTTTACCAATGTGGTTTACCAGTCGGATACCAGCCAGACGCAGGCCTACCGCACTTATGATAATCTCGGCAAGAATAAAGAATGGTATTTCCGCGGTCTGGGTGCGGTACCGCCCGGAGGCACCTATTTTATTGTGATCGGCGCTCAATACAATCACAATTTTTACCAGGGAATTTATGAAACCAAACCCCTTTCATTTAAAAGGGGTACCTGGACATTTTTTACTTACCAGTCACTGAAGCTGGATAAACGTTCTGTTCTTACGCTCAACGGCTTTTTACGGCTTAAAGGCCAGCAGCAATTTTATGAGCTCAGTTCATTTGGCGCTTTAAACAGCAGTATCAACCGGAAGTTCTTTAAAGATAAATTGGTGGTTACACTGAGTGTGAATGATATGTTTTATACCAATAAAAACGATTTCAGCCTCAAACAGGGTTCGGTTGATGCCAGGGGAACGAGGCTGGCTGATACCCGGAGGTTTGGCATCAACATCCGTTACAATTTCGGTATTATTCGTAAAAAGGAAGAAAATAATGATGTGTTTAATGCGGAACCGCCGGGAGGATGATCAGGCTTTTTGCTGAAACCTTTTTAAACCAAGAAACCCCGCAGGCAGATTGGTTTTACCTTTTACCGAAAGATCGGCCAGGATTTCCCCCACCACTGAAGCAAACTTGAACCCATGCCCGCTGAAACCGCAGGCAATGGTTACATCTCCGTCATAGCCGGGCAGATGGTCAATGATAAAATGCTCATCCATTGTGTTGGCGTAGAGACATGTTTTTACAGCAACCCGTTTTGCACCGGCAGGTTTGAAATATTTTTTTGCTTCATTGGTTATTGAAAGAATTTCTGCATCGGTTACTTCTCTTTTCACATGATCAGGATCTGTTTCATCACCGGGATAATGCAGTGCAAATTTCAATCCGGCAGGTCCGGGAAAACGATCACCTGTCAGGTAAGGAAAGCCGTACCATACTCCGTTGATATTTTCGCCTGCTATCAGCCAGCAGGGGAATCGTTCCGGCACATAATCAACAGGGTTTTCAGGCTCTACCCAAACAATTACCTGTCTTGTTACTTTAAACGGAACAGACAGTTGCCGAATAACATTTTCAGCCCATGCGCCTGCAGTGATGATGAGTTTGCTTGTATAATATACCGATTTGTTTGTGAGAACTTTTAAGTAAGCTCCTTCCCTTTCCCATTCCAAAACTCTTTCACCGGTTTTTAGTTCAGCTCCTCTTTTCAACCCTTCGCGTAAATACAATTCAATACATTTTTCAGGCAACAGAAAACCCGCATCCGGTTCCAGCAGCATTGCATCACCTTCGGCAAGCGAAAATGCCGGAAACGCAGAAGGATCGGCTATTGTTTTTAGTTCAATATTGAATTTGGACGCTGCCGATTTCACTCCCTCCATCACTTCATGCTGTAAAGGGCTGCAATAAAGCAAACCCGTTTTAAAGTAAACCTGCTCACCGGTAATTTTTTCCAGTTGCTTCCAGTTTTCATAGGCCCTGTTCAATAAAGGCACATAATCCGGGTGTTCAAAATAAGCTTTGCGGATGATCCGGCTTTGCCCGGCATGCGAGCCCTTATCATGCGGCACCGTGTCAAACTGTTCAAGTACCAGCACCCGGTATCCTTGTGCTGCAAGATGAAAACAGGCTGACGAGCCCATGGATCCGGCGCCAATCACAATTGCGTCATATTTTCTGGCGGCCATTGTTAAAATTATATGCTGCTCAAAATAAAAACCCCGGTACAGAAATTAATGCTTATCTTCGCACCGTTAATTTGAGTTCTACAGCATTTTGTAAGTGAATGATTTTTTACTGCTACGCCTGAAATCCTTTCTTAACAGGAATCTGCTAATAGTTAGTCTTCTTTACGTTGCGTTTTGCTCAAGCATTTTTTAAAGTTAATTTTTTTACATGAACATTTATGTTTCCAACCTGAGCTTCGCCGTAACGGACGAAGACCTGAGGAGTTATTTTGCCGAGTACGGAGAAGTTACTTCTGCAAAAGTGATTACAGACAAATACACAAACCGCAGCAAGGGCTTTGGTTTTGTGGAAATGAGCGATGATACAGCCGCTCAAAAAGCGATTGCCGAACTGGATGGTGCCACGGTTGACGGCCGTGCCATTAAGGTTAATGTGGCCAGGCCAAGAGAAGAAAGGCCTGCCCGTACACAAAGACCGTTTTACTCCAACAGCCGCTGGTAATACCGGCAGCCAATACTGTAAAACCTCCCAGAGGGGAGGTTTTATTTTTTGCAATAGACCCTGCTCCGTTTTACAGAACCGGTTTAGTAACCGGGTAATGCCCGTTAAGCTCTTTGTTTTGATTTTGCCGCACCCTTTTTTGCAGCCGGTTTACCTTTTAACTTTTTGAGGGCCGAGTCAATGGCTGCACTGAGGTTAGCATAGGTGGGTTTCAGGGTAATGGGTACATCATTGATGAAAAAAGCAGGAATCTCTTTTACGCCGCGGCTATGCCCTTCCTTAATATCATCCTGCACCTGCCAGCCAAAAGTTCCGTTCACCAGGTCTTCCAGAAATTTTTTATTCTTCACTCCCGCTTCTTTGCTGTACAGTTTCAGACTGGTGGTGCCCAGATTGCGTCTGTTATGAAACAGGATATTGTGCATCTCCCAAAACTTACCCTCCTGCCCGGCAGCTACTGCCGACTCACTGGCTTTAAGGCTCCGCTGGTGTATAAGTGTAAGCGGGAAATGTCGGAACTGGAATCTTATCTTCCCTTCATATTCTTCCAGTAATTGTTTTACAACCTCATTCACTTTTGCACATTCTTCACTTTCGTACTCGCCAAATTCAAGAAGGGTAATGGAGGCATCCTTCCTGCCCACAAACATCTCTTTGGGTTCAATGATGATGATTTCCTCTTTTTTTATTGCCATTTTGCTAGCTCCTTTTTATTATCAATACCGGCCTGGGCAGATACTATCTTTGTATAACAAATTTTTCGCCATCAGGTTGACCATAAAGCAGTTATGCCATTACGTCATACTTCCGAAGCGGTTGAAGATAATATTTTTTTATGCCCTGCCAAATCCGGTTAAAATTAATTTGCTAACAGACAAATTAGCTTTTGCAAATCAACCGTTTACGGCAATATTCAACTTCTTTAAAATGCATTACGTACATGCCTTAAAAAAGAGGTGTGCCGGGATGGGTATCTGCAAAAAAAGATAGTAAACTAACTGGCAATTAGTTTTTTAACCGGCTCAATATTGCCCTGGACATACGGAAAGCTATCAGAAGCTGTTTTGCCATCGCCATGCAGGGGCTCTATTTTTACACCCGGATATTACAACCCCCAGTAACAAAGAAGAAATTTCTATTTCCGCCAATCCTGCTTGCCATCACAGCTTGCCTGCAGTAGCAAACCCCGGTTGCAGCCAAATGATTTTGTAGTAACTATTATTTGTTAACCTAAACCCTTTTGACATGAAAAAGATCTTTCGGAACAACCGCCTTATTGCCGTGGCATTCCTTACTGTTTTTGCCGGAACAGCAACCATAGCCTGTGACAGTACCAAACCCAATCCTGTTTCGGGTGCAGAGCTAAAGTTTGCCGGAATGTTCAGAAACAACCCGGTGTTTGAACTGAGTGTAAACAATGACCGGGAAGAGGATACCTGTACCATCAGCATAACAGATATGTTTGGCAATGTATTCTTTTATGACAGGATACGGGCCCAAAAATTCAGCAGGCAATTCCTGCTGAACATTGAAGAGCTGGGCGAAGACAAACTACTATTTAAGATTCACACCAGAAGTGATAATAAAACAACCCTGTACGAAATTGGCAGCCGTACCCAATGTATTAATGAAGCCACCGTTACCCGCTTGCATCAGGCCGGCAGTTAATATGGAACAAAGCGACACACCGATTCCTTTTAGCCGTACCTGAACTGGTTGTGTAAACGATGTGAAACAGAAGCAGATTCAACAGACCAATAGGATGCTTTGTATAGCGGCCTTCGTATCTTGCCGTACCAACTGCTATACATGAAAAAATGTATTTTGTTTCTTGCAATAACGGTTTCTGCCAGCCTGTTTGCACAACCTGGTTATATACCTCCGGCTGAAAACCTGGAGGCCCGGAAGGTTTTCCAGGATGATAAATTCGGCCTCTTTATCCACTGGGGCCTCAGCAGTGTGCTGGGCCAGGGTGAATGGGTGATGCAGAACCGCCGCATCCGCTTTGATGAATACAAAAAATATATCCGGGTTTTTAATCCCGTGGATTTTAATGCCGAACAATGGGTGCTTATGGCTAAAAATGCAGGGATGAAATATATTGTCTTCATCACCCGGCACCACGATGGCTTTTCCAACTGGGACACTAAATACAGCGACTGGAAGATCACCAATACGCCTTACGGCAAAGATGCACTGAAGCAACTTGCTGATGCCTGCAAAAAATATCAGCTGAAACTTGGCCTTTATTACTCCACTCTTGACTGGGGCCGCAGCGATTATCCATATGAAACGGGCCGCACCGGGCAATACAGCGGAAGAACGGGAAAAAGCAATTACGAAAGTTACCTGCAGTTCATGAAAAATCAACTAACAGAATTGCTTACTAACTATGGCCCCATCATGAGCATCTGGCTGGACGGGCATTGGGACCAAACCAATCCCGAAGGACATGCTGACCGGAGTTCCCGTATTGACTGGAAGTATGATGAACTGTATGGTCTTATTCACCGGTTGCAACCCGCTTGTATCATCGGCAATAACCATCACCTCGATCCGTTTGACGGGGAAGATTTCCAGATGTTTGAAAAAGACCTGCCCGGTGAAAACAAGGCAGGCCTTAGTTTCCAGCAGCCATCAGATGCGATGCCGCTGGAGACCTGCGAGACCATGAACGACTCCTGGGGATATAACATCACCGACCGCAACTTTAAAACAGTAAAACAGGTAATTCATTTACTGGTGAATACTGCAGGCCGCAATGCCAACCTGCTGCTGAATATAGGCCCGATGCCCAATGGGGAGATTCAAAAGGAATTTGCCGATACGCTGGCCGTGGCAGGCAAATGGCTGCAGCGGTTTGGAGCTTCAATTTACAACACAAGAGGAAAATTACTGCCGCCGCCGCAATGGGGTGTAGCCACAAGAAATGAAAAAACAATTTACCTGCACCTGTTACACAAACCGGAAAATGCATTTATTCTTTTGCCTGGTTTTACTGAAAACATTTTATCCGTTGAAATAATGAACACGGGGCAAAAGCTGAAATGGAATAAAGTACCCGAAGGCACTTTCATTTATCCGGAATATCCCATTGGCGGAAGCATAGACCATGTGGTAATGGTGAAACTGAAATAATAAGTCAAATAAAAAATCGGCGGTAGTGCAATACAGAGAAGAAAAGTTTTCAGGCTCCGGGGTACACCTGCTCGCCGCCTGTGGAAGGCTCTGAGCCGCTGTTCTTCCACGAATGTTCCCTCCACCGCTGCCTGAACTTTTCCTGCTCTTCCGGCGTCATCGAATCCCATTTCTGCCAGATTCTTTCTTTCCATGACAAACGGCTGTGATGCCGGTCACGGCCACGGCCGCCACTAAAACTGCTGAACAGTATTTTGGACAGCACCAATATTCCCAGGGCCTGCCAGAAAGTAACGGTGGAAACATGCAGTACCGGTACCAGGGCATTGTTCCATAGCCACATTACTACCATTCCAAAAACGAATATGGCCAGAGGGCCGATGATTAAAATCAAAAAAGCCAGTTTCGCAGGATTAAATCTTCTTTTCATGTTTTTCTGTTTTTTATGATTGAATAATTTCTGTGTACAGTTGCTCCAGTCTTTTTCGCAGGTGCTGTACGGCATACCGCTTGCGGCTGATGAGTGTATTTATCTTTTCGCCAGTCTGTTTTGCTATCTCATTAAATGAAATTTCTTCCAGTTCATTCCACACAAATACCTGCCGCTGCTCCGGCGGCAATTCATCCAGCGCTGCAAGTAACTGCTCCCGGAAAAGGTTTCTTAAATGAGCGGTTTCAGGTGTTTCCGCCAGCAACACCTCATCAAAACTGAATTCACCTTCCTCCTCATCAAACAACTCATCCAATGAGTCAGCCTGCCGCCTGCGGTATTTGTCAATAATCCGGTTGCGGGCCACCCGGTACAGCCAGGCTCCGGTTTGCTGAATGGGCTCGGAATGCACCACATTACTAAACTGATACCACACATCCTGCAAAATATCTTCTGCATCCTCGTCTGTATTCACCCGGCCGCGGATGAAATAAAACAACCGCTTGCCATAATCCCTTACTGTCTGAATGATATTTTGTTTGGCTTCGCTGCTCACCGGTATAGCCATTGCCTGACCCATTTATAAAGGCAGACGGCCCAACAAAGGAAATATTTTAAAAGGAAAAAGATTTTTCCTCCCTGAGTTTGCTCCAAAAGACTTTGTACAAATAAATGTTCAGGGCTAAAAGTCGTCACGCACCACCATTGTTCACCCCACGCTGCGTACATGCGCTGTAAGACCTGCCTGGCCGATTTACCTGCCGAAGGCATGACAGGCAGGTATAGCAAAAAAGACACAAAAACAACCAGGCATCCTGCAAAATAAAGCCTATCTTTACCGCGATAAATTGAGTGATGCTGCTCTTGTGGGGAAATGTTTACACTTGGTTCCCTTTCACCTGCATTTTGCTCATCTAGCCTGTTTATTTAACATCCGGTAAAACGCAGCATGCTGCTAATTCATTTATTATGACAACCGACCAGATAGAAAAGTACATTGACACTAAAGCAAGGAAAGAAAGTCCGGTGAGCATTCATTTCAAAGACCGCCAAACGGTAACAGGCATTTTTATTCAGCTGGCTGATTTTAGTGAACTGAAATCCAAAAATCTGTGGCGGGTGGTGAATAGTAAGAATATTGCGGAATGGAACAAATCGCATGACCATAACCTGAGCCGCATTTTTAATGGTATGTCCTTTACACGGCTTACTGAGGAGAAATAAGGATGGTGCCGGGGCAGGGAGGCATCCTGATTAAATCAGGAAAGCGGTTTCACATTTATTGCCATCGGGCCTTTGGGGCCGTGACCAATTTCAAAGCTTACTTTATCATTCTCATTTACCGGGGCAGAAAGGTTATTGGCATGCACAAAAATACTTTCTCCGCTGGCCTGGTCCCGGATAAATCCAAAGCCTTTTTCATGATTGAAGAATGTAACCCGGCCCGTGCGTATTGCATCTTCTGCTGACGGAACATACTTCGGTACCCCGATTTCAATATCTCCCAGTTTTATTTCCTTTTTTTTGCCGGGGTCTGGCGGTGTGGATGTGATAACACCGTTCTCGTCCACATAGGCCATCATTGCATCCAGCCCTTTGCCGCTGTTTGCCTGTTCTCTTCTTTCCTTTTTTCTTTCGGCCTTATCTTTTTTCTCCTGCAGCTTTTTCTTTTCTCTTTCTTTTTTGTTCCAGGAATCTGCCATTTCGTTGTAGTTGGTGAAGATATATTTTGGTGAAGGTAGGCTATTGAGGCGGTAATGCAGGTAAATCTTTCAAGCGGTTATTGCCTGTTCTCTTTTCTTGGTCTCCTGCAAGCTTGCCTGCCGCAGGCAGGGCGGGAATAGAAAAAAATATGCTCAGGGCTAAAGCCCATACAGGAACTCTGCCATTGACCCCGGTCTTAAGACCGGCGTAAATGCAAATACTTTGAAAAAGGACTTTAGTCCTGTTACCCAACAGCCCGCTACTCATCACCCGCTGCCAATGTACCCCACGCCGCATACCTGGGCTGTGAGACCTGTCTGCCGATTTACCTGCCGAAGGCATGACAGGCAGGCTTCCCAGAAAAAAGGACTTTATTTCTTAAATTAAGAAGCCGCTTTCTTCTCCTTTCCGCCTACTGGCGGAGAAGGCCGGGATGGGGCTTCATTCCTGAACACAACATTATTGTCAAATACGTCAACTAACACCGGCTTGCTCTTATCAATATCCCCCGCCAAAATTCTTTTTGAAAGCTGGTTCACAATTTCTTTTTGTATCAGCCGCTTCAATGGCCGGGCGCCAAACTGAGGGTCAAAGCCCTGCTCAGCTAAAAACTCCAAAGCATAATCGCTGAACTGTAACTGTATGCCGCTTTCGGCTACAAGCTTTGTCAGTGCATTCAGCTGTATCTGCACAATGCCTTTTATCTCCTTCATCATCAGCGGGCGGAACATGATGATCTCATCCACCCGGTTGAGAAACTCAGGTCTGATGGTCTGCCGCAGCAGGTTCATCACTTCCACTTTTGCTTTTTCGGTTACCACCTCCACATTCTTCTCATTCACCTTTTCAAAATGCTCCTGTATAATGTGGCTTCCGATATTACTCGTCATAATGATGATAGTGTTCTTAAAGTTCACCACACGGCCTTTGTTATCGGTCAGTCTTCCATCATCCAGCACCTGCAGCAATACATTCCATACATCGGGATGAGCTTTTTCAATTTCATCCAGCAATACCACACTGTAAGGTTTTCTGCGCACCGCTTCGGTCAGCTGCCCGCCTTCATCATATCCCACATAACCGGGAGGGGCGCCTACCAGGCGGCTCACGGTATGTTTTTCCTGGTACTCACTCATGTCAATGCGGGTCATCATGCTTTCATCATCAAACAAATATTCGGCGAGGGCTTTGGCCAGTTCTGTTTTACCCACACCGGTAGTACCGAGGAAAATAAAGGAACCAATCGGTTTCTTCGGGTCCTGCAGACCGGCACGGCTTCTTCTAATGGCATCGGCCACGGCGGTAATGGCTTCCTCCTGCCCCACCACCCTTTCATGCAAATGCTCTTCCAGCTTCAGCAGTTTTTCCCGGTCACTCTGCAGCATCTTGGTTACGGGTATACCGGTGGCTTTGGCTACACTTTCGGCAATGTCTTCGGCGTCCACTTCTTCCTTTAATAAACGTTTCTCCGTAGAGTTAATTAGCTGATTGGTTAATTGGTTAATCAGTGTTTCCTGTTCTTTTATTTTACCGTAACGTATCTCCGCCACTCTGCCATAATCGCCTTCTCTTTCGAAGCGTTCCGCTTCCTGCTTGAGTTTCTCTACTTGTGCCTTGGCATCTTGTACCTGCTCTACGAGTTCTTTTTCTTCTTTCCATTTGGCCTTGTAAGTATCTCTTTCCACACTCAGGTTGGCGATTTCAGTATTCAGTTCTTTCAGCTTGGCTTCATCATTTTCCCGTTTGATAGCTTCCCGTTCTATTTCCAGTTGCCTTATTTGTCTTTCTAATGTATCTAACTCTTCAGGCATGCTGTTCATTTCCAAACGAAGCTTGGCAGCGCTTTCATCTATTAAGTCAATGGCTTTATCAGGCAAAAAACGGTCGGTGATATAGCGGCTGCTCAATTCTACCGCCGCTATGATAGCTTCATCTTTTATCCGTACATGATGATGAGTTTCATAACGATCTTTCAATCCCCTTAATATGGAGATAGCATCTTCCACTGAAGGTTCATCTATCATCACTTTCTGGAAACGGCGTTCCAGCGCTTTATCCTTTTCAAAAAATTTCTGGTATTCATTCAGTGTGGTGGCACCTACAGCCCTTAAATCACCTTTGGCCAATGCCGGTTTTAAAATATTGGCGGCATCCATGGCCCCTTCGCCGCCGCCGGCGCCTACGAGGGTGTGTATCTCATCAATAAACAAAATGATTTCGCCGTCACTGGTGCTTACTTCTTTTACCACGGCTTTCAGTCTTTCTTCAAACTCACCTTTATATTTTGCTCCGGCTATCAATAAACCCATATCCAGTGCATAAATGGTTTTTGATTTCAGGTTCTCGGGCACATCGCCATTCACTATTCTGTGTGCAATGCCTTCGGCGATGGCTGTTTTACCCACGCCGGGTTCGCCAACGAGTATGGGGTTGTTTTTTGTGCGACGGGAAAGTATATGCAGTGTCCGTCTTATTTCTTCATCCCGCCCGATCACGGGATCAAGCTTTCCCTGCCGGGCCAGTTCATTTAAATTCTTTGCGTATTTATTCAGCGCATTGAATTCCTGCGACTGCGTTTGTGATGTAACAGCTTCGCCTCTTCTTAAATCTTTAACAGCGGCTATCAGTCCTTTTTCAGTAAGACCTGCATCTTTCAGCAGTTTGGCTACAGCATCATTGCCCTGCACGATGGCGAGCAGTAAATGCTCCGGTGTTACAAATTCATCATTGAACTGCTTCAGTGAAGCGCCGGCCCTTAATACAACGCTGTTTGCCTCCCTGCTAATCTGCTGGGCAGGTTCACCGCTTGTTTTAGGTAGTTTATTGATCAATTCATCCAGCTTGCTGTCCACCAAATGGATGGTTACATTGTTCTTTTTGAGTAAGTATTCCACCGGCGAATCTTCCTGTTCCAGCAACGCTTTCAGGATATGTTCCGTCTCAATGTTCGGATTCTTTGCATTGAAAGCAAGCTGCTGCGCCTGCTGAAAGGTTTCGGCGGCTTTTATGGTGAAGTTTCCCAAGTTCATATACCCCATATCCGCCAGTTGGCGGAGCTTATTTTTTTAGTTATTACATTTATTTTCTAATTCATAGCTCATGATATATAAAAACCTTTATGCAATCAGCAAAAACCGTTCTTTCCCCCTTCATGGGGGTCAGGGAGTGTAACTATGGCATATAAAGTTAACCGACCCTGCATGAAAGTCATGTTAACCATTGGTTTTCTGCTATTGTTGCAGCCAGTATTTGCGCAGTATAACTGGACGGAGCTGGATAAAAAGCTGGCTGATAGCCGCCAGCTCCTGGGCAATAATGTGGTATGCCTCGTATGGAAGGGGGATTCATTGATCTATA